>CAWDXT010000026.1:0-167352 GCA_963806265.1 uncultured Chloroflexia bacterium | reverse complement strand
GCTCACGCCCACCCTGACCCGGGATCCAGCACCCCGTACAGCAGGTCGACGATCAGGTTGGCGAAGAGGATGAACATCCCCGTCATCAGCGTGATCCCGGTGATCAGCGGCAGGTCAGCCTTGACGACCGAGCCGATGGCGAGCGAGCCCACCCCGGGCAGGCTGAAGATGCTCTCGGTGATGATCGCGCCACCGAGCAGCCCGGCGAGGTCGAGCCCGGCCGCCGGTGACGATCGGTGTCAGCCCGGCGCGCAGCGCGTGCTTGGTGACGACGGTTCGTTCCGGCAGGCCCTTGGCCCGCGCCGTGCGGATGTAGTCGTCGCCGAACACCTCGAGCACCTGGTTGCGCGTCAGCCGCATGTAGAAGGCGGCGTACAGGATCGCGATGACGATCCACGGCAGCAGCATCGTCTGCACGAACGCACTGGATCCTCGAAGGGCGAGATCCACTGCGGGGAATGGCAGCCAGTGCCATTTGAGGATGACGAAGAAGATCAGGACCAGCCCGATGAAGAACGACGGCAGCGAGTAGCCGACCAGGGCGACGCCCATCACGTCCGGTCCTGCCAGCGGCCCCGCCGAAGCGCGGCGAAGATGCCCGCCGAGACTCCGACGACATCCACAGGAGGAACCCGCCGACGGCCAGCCAGAAGGTCACCGGCAGGCGCGCGCGTGATGAGCGTCAGCACCTGCTCGCGGTGGTTGAACGAGTAGCCGAGGCATGGGGCGTTGCAGATGATCGGCTGCGGCGAATTCGGGTCAGAAGGTGCGGCCCACGAACAGGCCGCTGAAGAACTTCCAGTACTGGATCAGGATCGGCTCGTCCAGGCCGAGGCGATGCCGGTTGGCCTCGATGATCTGGGGGGTGCACGCCTTGCCGCACGTGAGCCGCGCGGGGTCGCCGGGCAGGAGGCGTGAACAGGAAGAACACCGCGAGGCTGAGCAGGAACAGCAGCAGAGCATCATCAGGACGCGGCGAACGGTGTATCCGAGCAACGCGAGCTTGCCCTTTCCCTCTGACTGGTAGTTGTCCCCGGGAGGCGGCGTCGCCGCTCTCCCGGGGACTGGACGCTAGGTCGATGCCTTACGGCATGACGTACATCTCCGCGTACGGCCAGGAGCCGTACGGCGCCCACTGGTAGTCGAGCCGCGGCCGACCTTGGTCCCGCCGATGGCCTGGGTCAGACCGAACGTGGTCGGGATGACGTAGACGTTCTGCATGGCCTCCTTGTTGAGGTCCTGCCACATCGTCGCCTGGGTCGCGTGGTCGAGCTCGGACGAGCGCGGCCGAGACCTTGTCGTTCCACTGCGGATCGTTGGTTCCGGCGTTGCCCTGGTCCACGCGCGACAGGTTCCAGCCGCCCTTGTTGGTGAACAGCGGCGGGATGATGGTCGAGGCGTTCGGCCAGTCGGGACCCCAGCCGGCCCAGCCGAACTCGGAGGCCTTCTTGTCGTCGAAGACGATGCTGTAGTACTGGCCGGGCTCGATCGGGTTGGCCGTGACCTTGAAGCCGGCCTTGCCAAGCGAGTCGATGACGATCGCCGCCTCCTTGTCGCGGGTCGGGGTCTGCGGGTAGTCCCAGGTCAGGCTCGGGCACGCCTCGCCGGACTCGGCGATGAGCTGCTTGGCGAAGCTCGGGATCACCGTTGTCCGGGATGGCCTGGCCGAACAGGTCGGTCCACATCCCGGTCGGAGCGTACTGGTCGCCCAGGTTCGGCTTGATGACGCCATCGCCGAGGTCGCCGGCGAACGCGCCGCCGGAGTTGGTGCGGATCGCGGCCCGGTCAAGCGCGACCGCCATGGCCTGGCGGATCTTGACGTTCGGCACCTTGTTGACGTCGATGAAGTAGTAGCGAGCGTACGGGTCGTAGTCGCTGAACGCGCGCCCGACGTAGTCCGGGTTCACGGTCTTCTCATCGGCGAACACGGTCGCCAGGTTCTCGGGCTGGATGTTGCCGTACTGGACGGCGTAGGCGTCGTCGCCCTCGCTCGCCATCAACCGCTGGTCCATGACCTTCGGGTCGATGCCGAAGTCGATCTCCCACTTGTCGGGATAGGCGCCGCGCACCGGGTCGCTGGCCGGATCCCAGTTCGGGTTGCGGACCAGGACCATCTTGCCGCCGTTGCCGGTGGTGTAGCTGTCGATCTGGTAGGGGCCCGAGGAGACCGGGTTGTCGCCGTAGGTCTCGCCGGTGTCCACGCCCGGGTGATCCTTGGGGTTCGGAACCGGGTTGAACCCGAGGGTCGTGGTGTAGTTGAAGTCCGCGACCGACTGGTTCAGGTGGAAGGTGATCGTGTTGCCGTCGCACGTGACCGCCTTGTCGAACAGCGCCTGCTGATCGGCGGTGGCCTTGTACGGACCCGGGTACTGCGACGTCCCGTCGTCCTTGGTCGGGATGTCGAGGTACTGGATCTGGTAGGTCGGACCCTGGTTGATGACGTCGGTCGCGAACGTCCGCGAGATGCCGTAGGCGATATCCGCGCAGGTGATCGGCGAGCCATCCTGGAAGGTCAGACCGTCGCGGAGCGTGAAGCTCCACTCCGTGGCATCAGCATTGGCCGTGCCCGTGTCGGTCGCCATGTCCGGCTCGAGCGTGTCGGCAACGGCCGGATCGCTCTGAGAACTGGTAGTTGACGAGCGACCGGTAGATCGTCGCGCCGAAGAACGCGAGATCCTCACCGGTGTAGACCCGCTGCGGGTCAACCTGGTCCCACTGCTCGGCCTGGGTCAGGATGTAGATCGTCCCGCCGGCCGTGGGGCCCTCGGACGGTGCCTGCTCTCCGGGGCCTGGGACTCGGGTGCCTGGGAGGCACCACCCTCGGTTGCGCGCAGGCGACGGCGTGCTCGACGAGCCGCCGCACGCCGCGACCACCAGCATGACCGTCATGCCGAGGGTCAAGACGCGCAGGCGCGTCTCGGTTCTGACCATGTGTTCTCCTCCATGCGGTGCCGGGCCACCCCGGCTTTGGTTGATGGTACAGCGTGTGCCGACACTGGATGTGCGGTCACGCGGCTGCACGCGATGGAGCGCCACGCGCAGGGTAGCAGGGCGCTACGAGACGGTCTTTGGATCGAGGGCGTCGCGCAATGCGATCACCCAGCAGGTTGAAGGTGACGACCAGGACCACCAGGAGCGTCCCGGGGATGAACAGGTAGGTGGGCACGACGTTGAAGTAGGCGACCGAGTTGGCGAGCATCGTGCCGAACGTGGTGTCGGGCGGGATCACGCCGACGCCGAGGAACGACAGGGCCGCCTCGAAGCCGATGTAGGTCGGCAGCAGCAGCGTCGCGTACACGATGATCGGCGCCCAGAGGTTGGGCAGGATCTCGGTGAACAGGATCCGCCGACGGTTCGGCGCCCATCGCCACGGCCGCCTCGACGAACTCGCGCTCGCGCAGGCTGAGCACCTGGCCACGCACGATCCGGGCGAGATAGGGCCAGCCGAACACGCTCATCACCAGGATCAGATACAGGATCCGGGACGGGTTGCCCGCGGCACGCCGAGCTCGGTCAGACGCTGGGTGAGCACGCCCGACAGGGCGATCACGATCAGCAGGAACGGGAAGGCGAGCACCAGGTCCATCAGCGCGCCCGATGACCATGTCGGTCCAGCCGCCGGTGTAGCCGGCGATGATGCCGACGATCACGCCGATCCCGACGGTCAGGAACGTGGCCGTCGTCGAGATCACGAGCGAGATCCGGATCCCGTACAGCAGCTGGGCGAAGATGTCACGGCCTGTCCCCCACTCCACGCCCAGGGGGTGTTCGGGGCTGATGCCGCCGTTGGGCAGGTTGGCTTGCCGCCCAGATCGCTGATCGCGCCCGGGTCAAACTTGTAGGGATCGAGACCGACCATGCCGGCCAGGATCGGACCGAAGATCGCGACCAGGTAGAAGATGATCAGGATGATCAGGCAGACCATGGCCACCCGATCCCGGCGCAGGCGCGCCCACACGATCTGACGAAGGCTTCGTCCTACTCATGCGGCGGCGAGAATAACAGGAACGGCCCCGGCGTCACGTCGGGCCGGGACTTCGCACCCGCGGGCTCAATCTGGACAGGGCGTCTGTGCGCCCGTCATCCCCCGCCAGCGCAGGTTCGGCTGGCGCGCCGCGGTCGCCTCGTCGAGCCGCCGCACCGGCGCATCGTGGGGCGCGCCGGTGACGAGCTCGGGCTCGGTCTCGGCCTCGTGGGCGATCTCGATCAGCGCCTCGGCGAACGCGTCGAGCGTCTCCATCGACTCGGTCTCGGTCGGCTCGATCAGCATCGCCTCCTCGACCGTGAGCGGGAAGTAGATCGTGGGCGGGTGGAAGCCCTTGTCGATCAGCCGCTTGGCGACGTCGAGCGTGCGCACGCCGGTCCGATGCTTGAGCCCGGCCGACGAGGCCACGAACTCGTGCTTGCACGGCACGGTCGAACGGCACGTCGAACGCCTCGCCGACGCGCACCCGCAGATAGTTGGCCGCCAGCACGGCATCGTCGCGACACCTCGCGCAGGCCGGCCGCGCCGTGGGCGCGGAGGTAGGCGTACGCGCGCACGAGGACGCCGGTGCTGCCCGACAAAGCTGCGCATCCGCCCGATCGAGCCCGGCCGCTCGCCCCAGTCCTCGAGCCGGTAGCCGCCGGCGTCGTCCCCGCGACGACGCGTGGCGTCGGCAGGAACGGCACCAGGCTGGCTGCGAACGCCCACCGGGCCCGCGCCCGGGCCCGCCGCCGCCGTGCGGCGTGCTGAACGTCTTGTGGGTGTTGAAGTGCATCACGTCGAAGCCGGCCTCGCCGGGCTTGAAGCGGCCCAGGATCGCGTTCAGGTTGGCGCCGTCCATGTAGGCCAGCGCTCCCGCCGCGTGGGTCGCGCTCGAGCAGCTCGCCGATCCGGCGCTCGAACAGCCCGAGCGTGGACGGGTTGGTGATCATGATCGCCGCCGTCCGCGGGCCCGAGCGCCGCCCGGAACGCGTCGACGTCGACCCCGCCGTCGGCAGCCGACGGGATCGTGATGGTGCGGAAGCCCGGCCATCGACGCCGTCGCCGGGTTGGTGCCGTGGCGACGAGTCCGGGACCAGCACCTCGGTCCGCTCGAGTGTCGCCGCGGGACCGATGGTAGGCGCGGATCATCAGGATCCCGGTCAGCTCGCCGTGGGCGCCGGCCGCGGGCTGGAGGGTGACCGCGTCCATGCCGCTGATCTCGGCCAGCTGCTCCTCGAGCTCGAACAGCAGCTGCAGGGTGCCCTGCGCGGCCGCGTCGGGCGCCAGTGGGTGGAGGGCCGCGAACCCCGGCAGCCGCGCCGCCCACTCGTTGAGCTTGGGGTTGTACTTCATGGTGCACGAGCCGAGCGGATAGAAGCCCGTGTCGACCGCGTAGTTGAGCTGGCTCAGGTTGACGTAGTGGCGGACGACCTCGGGCTCGGCCAGCTCGGGCAGCGCCGGCGGGCGTCGCCCGGCGCGCGGCGGCCGGGATCCGGTCGAGGGCATCCGCGGGTGGATGCGGGATCTTGCCGCCGCCGCGACCCGGCCGGCTGCGCTCGAACAGGGTGGGCTGGAGGCGCTCGCCCGACGACGCTCATGCGCGCACCTCCGGCGGCCGCCGGCGCGCCGGCGGCCGACAGCTCCTCGCGCAGCGCGGCCGCGAAGCGTTCGATCTCGGCGCTCGTCGTCACCTCGGTGGCGCACACCAGCAGGCCGTCGTGCAGCGCCCGGCTCGTCGGGCAGCAGGCGCTCGGTCGGGATGCCGGCCAGCACGCCCGCGTTCGAGCAGCCGTGCATGAACGCCGACGGCGTCGGGCACGCGGACCACGAGCTCGTTGAGGTACGGCCCCGGATGCATCCGGGGAGCGCCTGCCGCCGCCAGGGCGGCCTCGAGCTCGGCGGCCCGGGCGGCACCCATGGCGGCCACGTCCCGCAGCCCGTGGGGCCCGATCGACGCGAGATAGATCGATGCCGCCAGCGCGAGCAGCGCCTGGTTGGTGCAGATGTTGCTCGCCGCCCGCTCGCGCCGGATGTCCTGCTCGCGCGCGCGCATCGTCATCACGAACGCCCGCCGGCCGTCGAGGTCGGTGGTCATGCCCACCAGGCGACCCGGGATCTGGCGGATCAGCGCCTCGGTACAGGCGACGATCCCGAGGTACGGGCCGCCGTAGCCGAGCGGGATGCCCAGCGGCTGGCCCTCGCCGGCGGCGATGTCCGCGCCGTGCTCGCCGGGCGGGGCGATGCACCGCGAGCGAGACCGGCTCGATCACGCTCACGAACAGGGCCCCCGCGGCATGTGCGAGCCGGCCGATCTCGGCCATCGGCTCGAGCAGCCCCAGCACGTTGGGCTGGGCGGCGAGCACACCCGCAACCGGCCGTTCCGCATCACCCAGGAGTCGCTCGAGGGCAGCCAGATCGGTCGTGCCGGCGGCCGGCCCGTTGGCCACGATCGGCAGCTCGTCGACGACGAGGCCCGCGCCAACCGCGTAGGTCTCGAGCGTCTGGCGATAGTGGGGATGGATGGCGCGCGACACCAGCAGGCGCTCTCGATGCGTCGCGCGGCAGGTCATCAGGGCGGCCTCGGCCGTCGCGGCGCCGCCGTCGTAGTGCGAGGCAGAGACCACGTCGAGACCGGTCAGCTCGCCCAGCAGCGACTGGTACTCGTAGATGCTCTGCAGGGTCCCCTGGCTGACCTCTGGCTGGTAGGGCGTGTACGCCGTGTACCACTCCCCACGCAGCAACAGCTGGTCCACGGCCGCCGGCGTCCAGTGGCGGTACGCTCCGGCGCCCAGAAAGCTGTCGAGGTCGACACGGTTACGAGCGGCCAGGCTGGCCATGCGAGCGCTCAGCTCGAGCTCGGGCTCCGGCGGATCGAGCCGGAGCGGCGTTGCCCGCAGCGCCTGCGGGATGTCCTCGAACAGCTCGTCAACCGAGGAGGCGCCGATCGTCTCGAGCATGCGGGCTCGATCGTCGGCCGCGTGCGGGCCGTACGGCATCGGTCAGCCTTCGGCGATCAGCTGCTCGTAGGCGTCGGCGGCAAGCAGGGTGTCCACCTGTGCCGGTTCGGCCAGACGCAGCTTGACCATCCAGCCACCCGTGAACGGCTCGCCGTTGACGAGCTCCGGGTTGCCGGACAGGGCCTCGTTGACCTCGACGACCTCGCCCGCGACCGGCGCGAACAGGTCGCTCACCGCCTTGACCGACTCGACCACCCCGAACGTCGCGAACTGCTCGAGGGTGCGCCCGACGGCCGGCAGCTCGACGAACACCACGTCACCCAGCTGGTCGGCTGCGTACTGGGTGATGCCGACGGTGGCCAGCTCGCCGTCGATCGCGACCCACTCGTGCTCCTTGGTGTAGCGCAGTTCGGCGGGAACCATCAGCGTTCCTCCCTGGTGCCGTCACGGCCGAAGGCCGCGCCGGCAATACGTGGGGCGCGAGCGATCGTCCCGAAATGGTGCGTCCGTGGCGCTGCGTCCGGGCGTCAGCCCGGGCGCTTGTAGAACGGCAGCGGCACGACCTGTGCGGCCACCGGGGCTCCCCGGATCTCGATTGTCAGCATCGTACCGGGTTCGGCATTGGCGGTGGCGACGTAGGCCATCGCGATCGGCTCACCGAGCGTAGGCGACATGGTGCCCGAGGTGACGGTGCCCGTTGGTCCGCTGGCGTCGGCGACCGGATAGCCGTGGCGGGCGATCCCGCGCTCCTTGAGCCTGAGGCCGACCAGCCGGCGATCTACGCCTGCCTCGGCCACCCGCTCGAGGGCCGCGCGCCCCACGAAGTCACCCTCCTTGTCGAGCTTGACGACCCGGCCCAGCCCGGCCTCGAAGGGGTTGGTCGACCGGTCGAGCTCATTGCCGTAGAGCGGCATGCCGGCCTCCAGCCGCAACGTGTCACGCGCTCCAAGCCCAACCGGGATCAGACCCAGCGGGGCACCGCCTGCGAGGACTGCGTCCCATACGTCGCCGGCATGCTCCGACTCGACGAACAGCTCGAACCCGTCCTCACCCGTGTACCCGGTTCGCGCGATCTGGACCGGTACGCCGGCAACCTCGCCCTCCACGATCCCGTAGTAGCCCAGCGCTCCCAGGTCGACGGTCGTGAGCGGCGCGAGGATCTCGGCCGAGCGCGGGCCCTGGATGGCGACCAGCCCCGTTGCCAGCGACTGGTCGTCCAGCACCGCCCGGCGCTTCTCGAGACGCGTCGCGAGGGCATCGGACACCACCTCGGCGTTGGCCGCGTTGGCGACCACCATGAACCGGTCCTCTGCCAGGCGATAGACGATCAGGTCGTCGAGGATCCCGCCGTCGGGGGCGCAGATCATCGAGTAGTGGGCTCGGCCGACCTTGAGCGCCGGTGGGTTCGAGACGAGCGCCGCTGCCAGCGCCGCGCCGGCCTCGGGCCCCTCCACCACCAGCTCTCCCATGTGCGACAGGTCGAACAGACCTGCCGCGCCCCGCACAGCACGGTGCTCCTCGAGGATGCCGCGGTACTGGACGGGCATCAACCAGCCCGCGTACTCGACCATCCTGGCGCCGAGCGCCTCGTGCCGATCGAGCAGCGGTGTCGCCAGCGGGGTGTCGTCGCTCACGATGCTGCCTCCGTCTGGGATGGGAACGGATCGTCGAGCACGGCCGCTCCGGCCCGGGCGACCAGGTCGCGCTCGGTCTCGAACGTGAGCAGCGCGGATGCCTCGTCGAACGGAATCCAGCGCACCTCGTCGAACTCATGGTCGTGGCGCCCGATGTCACCGCCCACCGGGGTCATCAGGAAGTAGTGCACGGTCTTGTGGATCCGCGTTCCGCCCTGGCTGAATCGGTACTGGATCGAGTCGAACGGTCGCACCACCTGGACCTCGAGGCCGGATTCCTCGGCCACCTCTCGCAACGCCGTCTGCTCGGTGGTCTCGCCCGCGATGGGCGTGCCCTTGGGCAGCGTCCAGGTCGAGAAGTCGCGATCCCGCCTGCGGCGGCCGACGACAAGCTGGGGTGCGCCGTCGACGAACCGGATGACGATGCCGCCGGCGGACGTGGCGGTGGCCTGCCTCAGGCGGGCCACGCGGGGGCCACGGACGAGCGGTGGTGCCCACCGCCGCGGGCCGAGCTCGTCCACTGCATGCCGGCCGTTCGCCGGACGCGGCCGGAGCCCGACTCGGGCGCCGCCGGGATGATCATCGCTCGCCAGGGTGCGCGGAGCGCCGTCAGGGGACCAACGTCGGGACGTGACAGCGTCGTGCGCTGTGCGGGAGCAGCCACGAAGGCGGTCGCCGGGTGCAGGCCGAGTCGACGCTCGCGGGCCCTGGCTGACGGGTGGACGAAGCGCGCCGGCCAGGCCGCGAAACGGGCGGCGATGCTGTGCTGCATGTCCGCATCCTACCGCGTCACGGGTCCCCTGCAAGTGCCCTGCGGATCCGCGCTGCGCCGTCGGGCGTCAGGCTCCCACCTGCGACCGCGATGTCCACGTCCCGGGCGAGGAGAGCCCGGTATACGGGAAGCGCCCTGGGCGCCCCGTCACGCAGCGCGTGGAGGTGCGCGACGACGGTCCCCGAGTCGCCCCTGGTGGCCGGTCCGGTCAGCGCGCCGGTCGCACCCATCGACCGCGTGTTGGCCACGGCCTGCTCGAGCAGCGGCAGGTAGATGTCCAGGGCACCCGACTCGTCGAGACCCATGCCGGCCGCGACCTCGCAGATGGTGTCCAGCAGCGCGACCATGCCGCCGGCGGCCAGCACGGCGGCCGCATGATAGGCGGCCTTCGACCCGGGCTCGAGCCTGACCGGGACGCCACCGATCGCCTCGGCCATGTCGGCCAGGTGTGCCGCCAGCTCGTCGTCGCCCTCGATCGCGATCGTCGCGCCACTGAGCGCGGCCAGCGCCGTTTCGAAGTCCGCGAACGAGACCAGCGGATGGAACCCTCCCGCCTGGGTCCCGGCCGCCATCGCCGGCTGGAGCACCTCGGCGCCGAGGAGCCCGCTGGTGTGGATCATCGCCTGTCCGGCATACAGCCGGATCGATGCCGCCACGTCCGCGATCACGTCATCGGGCACGGCCAGGATCACGAGCTCGACGTCATCCACCAGCGCCGTGATCTCGGCAAACGCGCGCACGCCCGGCACCCGCTCCCTGAACCGAGCCCGTCGCCCGGGATCCCGTGACGCGACGGCGCCCACCGGCCACCCGGCACGGTCGAGCGCCACCCCGAGCACGCTGCCGACCGACCCGGCACCGACGATGCCCACGACGGGCCGCTCGCCCGGGCCGCTGTGGGCGTGGGGATGCGTGTGATCGCTGTCGTGCTCCAGGTCGCCGTGCCTGTGTCGGCCGGCCGGCACCGGGTCAAGGTCGACGCCCTGCTCCTCGAGCTCCTGCAGCCGCTCCTCGTCCTCCTCGGCGCGCCGCTCGCCCCGGCGCCGGATCAGCTCGTCGGCATCGTCCCAGGCCCTCATGGGTTGCCGTCCGGTCCCGGACGGGCGCTCGCGCGGTACGCTTCCATGCAACGAGTGTACCCAGCAGCCAGGGCCGACCCGCCTCCGCGCTGCCGACCATCAGAGGACCGTCCAGCGTGACAACACCCAACGCCTTCGGCGCCCGCGCCTCCCTGGGAGCCGGACTTCCCGACCTCTACCGGCTGTCAGCCCTCGAGCCCGCCGGCGTCCGGCTGGGCACCGATCTCGGGCGCGCGCCCGTGACGCTCAAGATCCTGCTCGAGAACGCGCTGCGCCACGCCGGTGGCGGGACGGTGACCGAGCAGGACGTCACGACCCTGGCCGCATGGCGATCCGACGGCGCGACCAAGGCCGACGTTCCGTTCATGCCCAGCCGGGTCGTGCTCCAGGACTTCACCGGCGTCCCGGCCGTCGTCGACCTGGCCGCCATGCGCGATGCGATGGCGGTGCTGGGCGGGGATCCGGCGCGCGTGAACCCCCTCGTTCCAGCCGATCTCGTGATCGACCACTCGGTCCAGATCGACGCCTGGGGCGGTCAGGGGGCGTTCGCCTTCAACGTCGAGCGTGAGTACGAGCGCAACGGCGAGCGCTACCAGCTCCTGCGCTGGGCGCAGACGGCCTTCCAGGACCTGCGCGTCGTGCCGCCCGGGACAGGGATCATCCATCAGGTCAACCTCGAGTACCTGGCGACGGTCGTCGCCGACCGGGCCGACGATGGCGGGCGGGTGGCCTTCCCGGACACGGTCGTCGGCACCGACTCGCACACCACGATGGTCGATGGCCTGGGCGTGCTCGGCTTCGGCGTGGGTGGCATCGAGGCCGAGGCCGTGCTGCTCGGCCAGCCGCTGTACCTGCCGATGCCGCGGGTCGTGGGCGTCCGGCTGTCGGGCGAGCTCCCGAGCGCCGCGACTGCCACCGACCTCGTGCTCGCGATCACCGAGATGCTGCGCAGGTTCGGGGTGGTCGGCTCGTTCGTGGAGTTTGCGGGCGACGGCCTGGCAGGGCTCGCGCTGGCTGACCGGGCCACGATCTCGAACATGAGCCCCGAGTTCGGCGCCACCGCCACGCTGTTCCCCATCGACGACGAGACGCTGAGGTACCTCCGCCTCACCGGCCGGTCGCAGATGCGCGTCGATCTCGTGGAGCGGTATGCGAAGACGCAGGGGCTGTGGCGCGAGCCCGGGGACGGACCCGAGTTCAACGCCCGGCTCGAGCTGGACCTGGGCACCGTGGAGCCGTCCCTGGCCGGACCTCGACGGCCCCAGGATCGCGTCGCCCTGGCGGGCCTGGGCGACAACTTCCGCAGCGCGTTCCCGGCGACCGTGGGCGTCCCGCCGACGACCATCGAGGCCGGGGGCGAATCGACGACGGTCGGCCACGGATCGGTGGCCATCGCCGCGATCACGTCCTGCACCAACACCTCGAACCCGACCGTCATGGTCGCGGCCGGCCTGCTCGCCCGCAACGCGGTCGAGAAGGGACTGGCGGTCGCCCCCACGGTCAAGACCTCGCTTGCGCCGGGCTCCAAGGCCGTCACCGGCTACCTCGAGCGCGCGGGCCTCATGGCACCGCTCGCCGATCTCGGCTTTGCGCTGGCCGGCTACGGGTGCACGACCTGCATCGGCAACTCGGGTCCGCTCGATGCGCCGGTCGCGCAGGCGATCGAGCACGACGAGCTGGTCGTGGCCGCGGTCCTGTCGGGAAACCGCAACTTCGAGGGGCGGATCCATCCGCTCGTGCGCGCGGCGTACCTGGCCTCGCCGCCCCTGGTCGTGGCGTTCGCGCTGGCCGGTCGCGTGGACGTCGATCTCACCACCGAGCCGCTGGGCACCGGCAGCGACGGCGGCCCGGTCATGCTCTCGGACATCTGGCCCTCGCCCGACCAGGTGCGCGAGGTGATCGGGGCCGCGATCGATCCGGAGCTGTTCCGCGAGACCTACGCCTCGGTGTTCGAGGGCGACGATCAGTGGCGCGCGCTGCCCGTGCCCTCGGGCGATCGCTACGCCTGGGACGACGACTCGACCTATGTGGCCGACCCTCCGTTCTTCACCGGCATCACCGCGGCTCCCGCGCCGCTCGACCGACATCGTCGACGCGCGCGTGCTCGCGCTGCTCGGCGACTCGGTGACGACCGACCACATCAGCCCGGCCGGGTCGATCCCCGCCTGGTCACCGGCGGGCACCTGGCTCCAGGCGCACGGGGTCGCGGTGACCGACTTCAACTCGTTCGGCTCGCGGCGCGGTCATCACGAGGTGATGATGCGCGGCACGTTCGGCAACATCCGGCTGCGGAACACGCTTGCGGAGGGCAAGGAGGGTCCGTACACGCGGCATCAGCCGGACGGCGAGGAGATGTTCATCTTCGACGCCGCCATGCGCTACCGGGACGAGGGCGTCCCGCTGCTGATCATCGCCGGGCGCGAATACGGGTCAGGGTCGTCGCGCGACTGGGCCGCCAAGGGCCCTGCCCTGCTCGGGGTCCGTGCCGTGATCGCCGAGAGCTACGAGCGGATCCACCGCTCGAACCTCGTCGGCATGGGCATCCTGCCGCTCCAGTTCCTGCCCGGCGAGTCCGCCGCGTCGCTGGGCCTGACCGGACGCGAGGCGTTCACGGTCACGGGCCTGCGTGAGCTCGAGCCACACCAGGAGGTGACCGTTCGCTACCGGGCGGCGGCCGGCGAGGCCGACGGAACGTTCCGCGCGATCGCGCGGCTCGATGGCCCGATCGACGTCGAGTACCTGCGCCAGGGCGGGATCCTGCCGGCCGTGCTGCGACGCCTGGCCGCCTCCTGAGCGGCGGCGGCCGGCCGAGCGGGCCGGGCCGTTCGAGGGGCTCACAACACGAAGCCCCCTTGGCAAGGGGGCTTCGCGAACGCAGGCTCCGCCTCGGCGCGGGGAGGAGAAACCGCCAACACGGGACGGACCTTCAGTGGTGCGACGCACCGGTCCGATGCCGTGTGACGGAGATCGTGAGGAATTCGACGCCGGTTCCCGCGGCCGCGACAGGCGCGTCCGCCGGCGGCGTGCCTCCGGCCCTGGAGAGGTCGTGGTGGGCGATACTGGACTCGAACCAGTGACCTCACGGATGTGAACCGTGCGCTCTAACCAACTGAGCTAATCGCCCGGACCCGGGGCGCTGCCGGCCCGACGGGACTCGCATTCTAGCGCGGGTTGTCGCAGCGTCGCGGTCGGGTCCGCTCAGCGGACATCAAGCCCGGGCCAGCGCGCTTCCAGGCTCCCGGCGTCCACGCCATCGATCGCGAGCATCTTCACCCGCGAGCTCGCCCCGCCCACGACGTCGATCGCCCGTCGTGGCACATCGAGCTCGCGCGCCAGCAGTCGCGTCAGCGCCTCGTTGGCCGCCCCCTCGACGGGTGGCGCGGCCACCCGCACCCGGAGAATCCCATCAACCACGCCTTCCACGCGATCCAGACCGCCACGGGGCGTCAGTCGAACGCGGATTTGGGCCACGGCGACGAGTCTACAGGGCGGCTCGTGGGGCACCACGATCGTCTAGTATCGATCGATGGTGGACCGTTTCGACGTCGCGATCGTGGGCGCCCGAATTGCCGGGTCGATCTTGGCGTCTCGCCTGGGTGACATGGGCTACCGTGTGTTGCTGGTCGACGCGGCCACGTTCCCGAGCGACACGATCTCCACCCACTTCTTCCGTGGCGCCGGGCTGGTATCCGCACTCCGCGACCTCGCCCTGCTCGACGAGGTGCTGACGCTGGGCGCACCCCCGCTCCGATGTCAGTACGTGTTCTCGGGGGCCGATGCCACGCCGGCCGTAGAGGACCCCCAGCAGCCCGGCGAGGTCGGGTACGGGCTGAGCGTGCGCCGACTGGCGCTCGATCGGATCCTGGTCGAGCGAGCGCGGCGGACGCCGGGCGTCGAGGTTCGCCTGTCGACGACCGTTCGAGATGTGGCCCGTGACTCCGATGACCGGGTCACCGGCATCGTCACCGAGCAGCACGGCGACCGGTTCGAGATCGGCGCCAGGCTGGTCGTGGGCGCTGACGGACGTGGCTCCCTCGTCGCACGCCGGGTCGACGCGATGCCGGTCCGGACCGAGCCGGCAACCCGCGCCATGTACTTCAGATACATGCGCGGCTACGCGGGCGCCGGCGCCAACGGCCCCGGCCCCGAGTTCTCGTTTCAGGGCGATGAGCTGGTCTATGCCTTCCCCAGCGATGCCGGCATCACCTGCATCGCAATCTCGGTCAACCTGACCTCGTTCGAGCGGTTCCGGTCAGGTCCGGAGCCTGCCTTCACCGAACGCGTGCTGGCCCACCCGGGCATCGCACCCCGGTTCGAGCAGGCGACAGCGGCGAGCCGGATCCTTGCGTCCGGCCCGAAGGACGCCATCGTCCGGGCGGCGTCGGGACCGGGCTGGGCGCTGGTTGGCGACGCGGCTCTCCATCAGGATCCGTGGACCGGCCTGGGCATGGACAACGCGGCTGTTCACGCCGGTTATCTCGCCGAGGCGATCGACACGTGGCTGGGCGGGAGCGTGTCGGAGGCCGACGCGCTCGAGACCTACCGCCGGCGCCGCGACGGCCACGCGATGGACGGGTTCGCCTTCACCGCGGCGGCAGGACGGGACCTGTCGGCCGCCTGACAGGGCGGCAGGAGCCGCCAAGGGAGCCGGTGGGATGTCCCGCCGGGTCAGCGCGGTGGCAATGGTGAGACGGCCGCAGTGGGGTCAGGGCGGTCTCCGAACAGCGCTCGCCCGACCCGGACGATCGTCGCTCCCTCCTCGACCGCGACCTCGTAGTCATCGCTCATGCCCATCGACAGCTCGTCACCGAGACTTGGCCAGCGCTCGCGAAGCTGCTGGGACAGCACGCGGAGCGCGCGGAACGTGGGCCGGGCCGCTTCCGGGTCAGATGTCAGCCGGCCGATCGTCATCAGGCCCCGGATGTCCAGCGTCGAGAGCCGGTCGAGCTCGTCGATCGCCGCCTCGAGGCGGTCCGGAT
This sequence comes from uncultured Chloroflexia bacterium, assembly GCA_963806265.1. Taxonomy (GTDB): domain Bacteria; phylum Chloroflexota; class Limnocylindria; order Limnocylindrales; family CSP1-4; genus CAIXZV01. The sequence continues at coordinate 151,964 of CAWDXT010000026.1, read as the reverse complement.
CGAAGCCGGCCTTGGCCGGGTCGCGATCGACGTTGACCTGGAGCAGCACCCGCACCGGGGCGCTTGCCTGCTGCTCCGCGACCCGGTCGAGCCGCCGGGCGAGGTCCAGCGAGTGGACGGACTCCAGCATGTCGAACAGCTCGAGCGCGCGACGTGCCTTGTTCGCCTGCAGCGGTCCGACCAGGTGCCATGCGGCGCCGTCCACCAGCGGGATCTTCGCGGCCGCCTCCTGCACCCGGTTCTCGCCCAGGACGTGAAGCCCGGCCAGCACGCCGGCTCGCACGCGGTCGGCCGGCACGGTCTTGGACACCGCGACCAGCGTCACGCCGGCGGGGTCGCGCCCGGCGCGCTCGCACGCCGTAGCCACCCGCCGGAGCACCCGCTCGCGAGCGCGACGCAGGTGCTCGACCTCGTCCGGGTCGACGGTCCCGCTGCTCATGATCGAGAGCCGCCCGCCACGGCGGGCACCGGCGTGCTAGCGGCGGCGCAGGAAGCTCGGGATCTCGAGGTCGTCGGCGTCGTAGGTGGGGCGCCGCACCGACGAGGCCGGCTCGCCAACCGACCGCTCCGGCTTGACGGGCACCGCGACGGGCTCGGTCGCGGAGGAGCCGCCGGGGGCATCCTCGTCCGCGCTGCCGCTCGAGCTCCTCGAGGAAGTCCCGGGCCGGGATCGTGCCGCCCGCGGTCGCGGATCGGACGCCGGCGGCTGCCGCCACCTGCTCGCCGCTCGCGGCCCGAGCCGATTTCGGGCCGGCGGCGGCCGTCGAAGCCGGTCGCGATCACGGTGATCATGACCTCCTCGCCCAGGCGCTCGTTGAAGCTCGTCCCGAAGATGATGTTGGCCTCGGGATCGGCAGCCGCGCGGATCTCCTCGGCCGCCTCGGTCACCTCCCACAGGGTGAGGTTCGAGGATCCCGTGATGTTGAACAGGATGCCCTGGGCGCCGGCGATGTTGATCTCGAGCAGCGGGCTGGCGACCGCCTCGCGGGCTGCCTCGAGGGCGCGGTTCTCACCGCTGGCCCGGCCGATGCCCATCAGCGCCGAGCCGGCATCCTTCATGATCGTTCGGACGTCCGCGAAGTCGAGGTTGATCAGGCCCGGCACGGTGATGATGTCGCTGATGCCCTGCCACGCCCTGGCGCAGGACGTCGTCGACCACCCTGAAGGCGTCGACGATCGAGGTGTTCTTCTGGACGACGTCGCGCAGGCGATCGTTGGGGATCGTGATCAGCGTGTCGACCTTGGCCTTGAGCTCCTCGGCGGACTTCTCGGCGATCAGCTTGCGCCGGGCGCCCTCGAAGCTGAACGGCTTGGTCACGACCCCGATCGTGAGCGCGCCCTGCTCCTTCGCCACCTCGGCCACCACCGGCGCGGCCCCGGATCCGGTCCCGCCACCCAGGCCGGCCGTGATGAACACCATGTCGGAGTCGACGAGGGCATCGGCGATCTTGTCCCGATCCTCCTCTGCCGACCGCTGCCCGATCGACGCGTCCCCGCCGGCGCCCAGGCCGCGGGTCACCTTGTCGCCGATGCGGATCTTGTGCGGTGCGTCCGACTGGAGCAGCGCCTGGGCGTCGGTGTTGCACGCGATGAACTCGACGCCCATCATCTCGGCCCGGATCATCCGGTTGACGGCATTGCTGCCGCCGCCACCGACGCCGATGACGCGGATCAGGGCGAAGTTCTCGGAATCGGACCGCAGCGGCATCAGCGCTCTCCTCGGGTGGCGCGGGTATGGCGTCTCAACTGTGACAGGCTGACGTCGGGGCGTCATCCCCCCGCAGCCCTCGCGACCGGTCGGGGTTGCACCGGTCGACGGACGGCCGTCGGGTAGCGCGGAGTATACCCGTCGCCGTCCGCCCGTTGGTCGGACGATGCGTGATTCCATTCGCAGGCCCGCGTGCCGTACCGGCGGGTTGCCGGTGACGCCGTGCGCTGGTCCGGCCGGGCGCTCTGGTGCTACCCCGCGAGGAAGCTCAGCCGCACCCGACGCAGGCCGTTGTCCGGGTTCGGATCGAGGAGCGCGATCGACTGCCAGGTACCGAGCTCAAGCCGTCCGCCGACGACGGGCACGGTGAGCGACGGCGCTGCGAGCAGCGGCAGCACGTGGTCCGCGCCATGCCCCGGCGATCCGTGGCGATGCGTCCAGCGATCGTCGCGTGGCAGCAGGCGATCCAGCGTGCGCATGGCATCGTCGTCCGAGCCCGCCCCGAGCTCGAGCACCACGACCCCCGCGGTGGCGTGGGGAACGAACACCGACAGCAGGCCGTCCCCGCTCGCCGGCAGCCTCGGCCACGAACCGGACGCACGCGGGTGTCAGGTCGGCGAGGCCGCGGGCGTCCCCCGTGCGGATCTCGAGCTCGATCGAGCGCATGCTGCCGTCGGGCCGGCCCGCTACGGGAAGATGCTGCGGATCGCGTCCCGGATGCGACCCAGCCCGCCGCCGCCCGGCGCGGACTCGAAGCGCATCGGCTCGTCCAGCGTCACCTGGATCGCGCCCCAGTGGAGCAGCCCGACCGCGGTCGAGTACGACGGGTCCTGGATCGTGTCGACGAGTCCGCCGATGCCCGACGGCCCGGCAACGCGGACCGGCATCTGGAGCACCTCGCGGCCGAGCTCGGCCGTTCCGGCCAGCTGCGCCGCGCCGCCGGTCAGGATGATCCCCGCGGGCAGCATCCCGTGGCCGCTGCGGCTCATCTCGCTGCGCAGCAGCTCGAACGTCTCGCGCATCCGGGCCTCGATGATCTGGCACAGCTCGGCGCGGCTGATCGTGCGCCCGGCGTCGTCGCCCATGACCGCGACCGCGATCTCCTCCTCCTCGAGGTTGCGCAGGTCGCACGTGCCGTGACGGACCTTGAGCTCCTCGGCCACCTGGAGCGTCGTCTTGACCCCGATCGCGACGTCGTTGGTGACGTTGTTGCCGCCCACCGGCAGGACCGCGGTGTGCAGCGGCGAGCCATCGGCGAACAGCACCAGGTCGATCGTGCCCGCGCCGATGTCGGCCACCGCGACCCCGAGCTCCTTCTCCGTCTCGGTCAGCACCGATTCGGCCGCCGCCAGACCGTCGGCCACCAGCTCGTCGATCTTGACGCCGGCCAGCTGGACGCACTTGGTCAGGTTCTGGACGGCGGTCGCCGACGCGGACACGATGTGCGCCTCGACCTCCAGCCGGAGCGCGCTCATGCCCGAGCGGGTCCTTGACCCCTTCCTGGCCATCAACCGTGAACCCGCGGCGCTCGACGTGGAGCACATCGCGGTTGGACGGGATCGACACCGCGCGTGCCACCTCGATCGCCCGGTTGATGTCCTCCCGGGTGACCTCGCGATGGTGGGCGGTGACGGCGACCTGACCGGTGGAGTTGAGGCTCTCGACGTGCTGGCCACCGACGCCCACGAATGCCCGGTCGATCTTCCAGCCCGACAGGCGCTCGGCGCGCTCCACGGCGTCGGCGATCGAGCGCACGGTCTGGTCGATGTTGACCACGACGCCCTTCTTGAGCCCTGACGCCGGCACCGTGCCGTGGCCCATGATCGTCAGCCGGCCGTCGCGGCTGACCTCGCCGATCAGCGCGCAGACCTTGGACGTGCCGACATCGATGCCGACCAGGACCGCTTCCCGTTCCACCTGCCTGTCGTCCCTCGCTGCTGCGCGTGGCGCTCGACCGCCACCCTACCCGGTGCTCAGATGAAGTGTCGCCGGATGAGAGCCACGTTGTTGAAGATCCGGAACCCGAAGTTGATCAGGGCGACCAGGTAGAGGTCGAGGCTCAGCCGGTCGCCGATGAAGGTCAGCAGCACTGCCACGATCGCGTTGGTCAGGAAGCCGCTGATGAAGATTCGATTGTCGTAGACGCCGTCGAGCTCCGCGCGGATGGCTCCCAGCACCGAATCGAGGGCGGCCAGGATGGCCACCGCCGAGTAGCGCGAGAGCTCGAAGCTGACATTGACGTTGAGGAGGAATCCCGCCAGCACGCCGACGAGCAGACCCACGAGCGGCAGGAGCACGAGCGGGCAGCCTCCCTCCGGTTGACCGTGGCGAATACGCTACCAGACCACCGGACCGCCGGCGGGCGTCGAGCCACGCGTCGAGGCGAGCGGCCGGGTGACGGCCGATCGAGGATCGGGCCCGGTGGGCGCGGCCGGGACGCTCGCTGATCACGGCCTGGACGTCGCGCTGGGCTCGGGCGTCGCCCGCGGGATGTACGTCCCGCTCCGATCGTCGGCGAGGATCACGCGCTGCGACCTTGTCCTCCTTGGCCGGCGAGCAGGCTGCGGAGCAGCCGCACCTGGCCGGGGATGAGGTCGGTCGTCCGCAGCGTGGGCGTGTAGAACCCGAACACGGCGGTCCAGCCGATGGCCGGTGCCCGGACGACGAACCCCGAAGCATCATCGAGCCGCAGCGCGAGCTTCGGCGCCGCGCTGCCCACGTCCACCGGCCGCAGCGAACCGAGCCGAAGCGCCGCATCGAGGATCACGGGGTCGAGGGTCGAGCCGACGGTCAGCCCGGCCGAGAGCTCGCGACGGTCGTCGACGACCGGCAGCGCCGTCGCCTCCGGGGTCGTGGCATCGTCCAGCTCATCGAACAGCTGACCGTCGCCGTCGACCAGGAACTGGTGGTCGCCCACCTGCCAGCGGAGGAGCGCGACGCGCTCGGTCACGGCGACCCGGATCGTGTCCGGCAGGGCGATGCTGACCGTTGCCCCGGTGATCGCCGGCAGACCGTCCAGCCGGTGCTCGAGCGTCACCCGCGCGAAGGGTGAACAGGTTCTGGTCCGCGGGGATGGCGAGCGCCGCGAGCACGTCGTCACGGCTGGTCCAGGTGAGTCCGGTGATCTCGGTGTGGCGGACCGCAAACGCCCCCGAGGCCACGATGCCGTACAGGCCCGCGAGGCCCAGCAGCAACGCCAGCAGCGCTCCCGGCCCGCGTCGGCGTGAGCCCGGCCGAGGCCCGCCGGACGGGCCGCGTCCGGCGAACGCCGCCCCCGGGTCGCGCACGCGGTCGCAGCGCGGACGGGGCCCGCGTCCCGGTGCCCGGGCGCACCTCGCGAGCAGACGGTCGGCGTGCCATCGTCACCGCGGCAGGTCCGGCGACGGACGGCCGGTGGCGGACCCGCATCTCGGCACGCGCTCGAGGGCGAGGTCGATCACGCGCCGGCAGACGGCGGCGAAGTCATAGCCGCCGCCCGACGGCAGGGTCGGGAACAGGCTGATCGGCGTGAACCCGGGGATGGTGTTGATCTCCGAGATCACCAGCTCGTCGCCGGCGAGCAGGAAGTCGACCCGCGCGAAGCCCTCGCAGCCCACCGCGCGGTACACGTCCCGGGCCAGCTTGTGGACCGCCGCTCGCTCGCGTCGGGGTCAGCTCGGCGGTGAGCATCGTCTCCGATGTGCCCGGCGTGTACTTGGCCACGTAGTCGTAGAACTCGCGCCCGGACAGGATCTCGCCCGGCCCGTACAGCTCGAGCGCCTCGGGCTCGTTGCCCAGGACCGAGATCTCGAGGTCGCGCGCGCCCGCGAGATAGCGCTCGACGAGCGCGAGGTCGTCGTAGCGGAACGCCTCGTCGAGCGCCGGCCCGCGCTCCTCCGGGCCGTGGGCCACGGTCATCCCCACCGAGCTGCCCGAGGCGCGCCGGCTTGACCATCAGCCGCGCGTCCCCGAGCCCGGCTGCGAACGCCTCGAGCTCGGCGAGCACGCCGTCGGGATCCGATCGCCAGCGGGCGACGCGAACCTCGCGCCAGTCGACGACGGGCAGGCCGAGCCCCCGCGCGAGCCGCTTGAACAGCGCCTTGTCCATGCCGACGGCGCTGGCGGTCACGCCCGATCCCGTGTAGACGAGGCCGGCGGCCTCGCACAGCGCCTGGAACGTGCCGTCCTCACCGAACGGGCCGTGCAGGGCCGGGAACACCACCGGCCGCGGCTGCCGCGCTGCCAGCTCGTCGAGGGCAGCCGCGGCCGACACGGGTCCGCGCGCGCCGAGCGAGCCCGGGTCGTCGTACGCGGCGCCCGGGCGACCCTCGCGGCGATGGTCGTCCGGCAGCCGCCACCACGGCCCGTCGAGCTCGATCAGCCACTGCTCGACCGGATAGCCGGAGGCGCGCAGCGCGTCGGCGACCGCACGTCCGGACACGACGCTCACGTCATGCTCCGCGGACGGCCCACCGAACACGACGGCGACCGGGGTCGCCGCAGGGTCGTGGCGCAGCGGCGGGACCGGCATCAGCCGCCTCCCTCGTCGACGGACTGCGCCTCCTCGGCCCAGCCCGAGCCGGGCACCCAGCCCGCCCAGTCGCCGACGAGCTCGATCTCGAGCGCGAGCTCGATCCCCGTCGGCCGGCGAGGACCGTCTCGCGCACGTGCTCGGCGAGCAGGCGGACGTCGGCCGCCGTGCCCCGCTGGTCGTTGACGATGAAGTTGGCGTGCCGCTCGGACACGACGGCGCCGCCGATCCGGTGCCCCTTGAGGCCGGCGGCATCGATCAGAGCGGCCGGCGGAGTCGCCGGGCGGGTTGCGGAACACGCTGCCGGCCGACGGGATCCCCAGCGGCTGATGGGCCCGCCGCCAGCGCCGGATCTCGTCCAGCCGTGTCGCGATCGTCGGCCGGATCGGCCGGCGTCAGCCGGAAGTCGGCCGACAGCACGATCTCGGCCGGGCGCCCCGGGAGCGCGCCCGGCCTGAACTGCTTGAACCGGCTGTCCCGGTAGCCGAAGCCCGAGCTCGTCGGCCGGCAGCTCGCGCTCCGACCCGTCGGCGAGCAGCACGGTCGCCGACTCGAGCACCGCCGGCCGTGTCGCTCGTCGTGCGCGCCGGCGTTCGCCCACACCGCACCGCCGACCGTGCCCGGGATGGCCAGCCCGTACTCGAGACCCGGACAGTCCGGCTCGCTGCGTCTCGGTCGCGGCGCGGGCCATCGGCACGCCGGCGTCCGCGCGGTAGCCGGTCGCCGTCGATCTCGGACGCCTCGGCCCGGGCCTGGATGACGAGACCCCGCACCCCACGGTCGGAGATCACGAGGTTGCTGCCGCGGCCGATCACGAGGTGCGGGATCGATCGCGCGCGCGCGTACCTGATGAGCGCGCGCAGCTCGAACGTGTTGTGGGCGACGACGAACAGGTCGGCCGGCCCCCGACGCGCATGGTCGTGAACCGCGCCAGCGGCTCGTCGCGGACGGTCTTGACGCCGATCCGGCGCTGGATGTCGGTCGCCGCGGCAAGCGCATCGAACGCGCCGCCGGCCGCGGCGGGTCGCGCCCGCCTCCGTCGCGCGGGCCGTCGCGCCCGGCTCGGCCGCCGGGCATTCGCGGCCGATCCGCCGTGGCGACCGCGCGCTCGATGCGGCGACCGCAGGCGTCGGCGCAGCGCCGTGGCGGCTCGGCGAGCCGCCGAGGACCAGCTCGGCCACCGCGGCGGCGGCGCCGGGCCGCGCGAGCTCGCGGGCCGCCGCCGACATCGCCGCGTGGCGCGCCGGGTCGGCGAGCAGGCCGGCCGCATCGACCAGCGGCGTCGGGCGTCGAGCGCCTCGTCCTCGATCAGGATCGCCGCGCCGGATTCCACCTGCAGCTCGGCGTTCCGGCCGCTGGTGACCGGCCGCATGCGGGTAGGGAACGATGGCCATCGGCAGCGCGAACGCCGCCGCCTCGGCCAGCGTCGACGCGCCCGGCCCGACCGACCGCCAGGTCGGCCGCCGCGAGTGCCGCGGTCATCTCCTCGTGCAGGAACGCGCGCGGCTGATATCGGTCCCGGACCGGCTCGGGGAGCGCTCCCGGGCCTCGACGGCCGTCGCATAGCCGTCGTCGCCGGTGACATGGATCACGCGCGCCCGCTCGACCAGCCTGGGCAGCGCGCCCAGCACCGCCCCGTTGATCCGCCGCACCGCCTGCGACCCGCCGAACACGAGCAGGATCCGCTCGCCCGGCCGGCGCCGAACGACGCTCGGGCCGCGTCCGGGTCGACGTCCGCGAGGGACCGGATCGGCGTTCCGGTCACGTAGCCTCGAGGGTGCGGCAGCACCTCGAGGGTCTCGGCATGGGTCACCGCGAGCACCGATGCGCCAGCGCGCCGCCAGCCGGACGCTGCGACCGGGCACCGCGTTGCCCTCCCACAGCACGCTCGGGATCCGCAGCACGCGGGCCGCCAGGAGCACGGGATGGCCACGTAGCCGCCGGTCGTGAAGACCGCCGCCGGGCGCCGCACGGCGAGCAGCGCGATCGCCTGCGGCACGGACAGCGCCAGCCGGAGCGGGTCGAGCACGAGGTGGATGTCCCGCCCGGTCGAGCGGAGCGAGCGCAGCCAGAGCCGGCGGAGCGGGATGCCCGGCACGCGGCACCACGAGCCCTCGAGCCCGCGGTGGCCGCCCAGCCACGACATCTCGAGCGGGTCAGGCGCGTCGGGTCGTGCGCGAAGCGACCGGGCGACGGCGAGGGCCGGATAGATGTGCCCGCCCGTTCCCCCGCCCGCGATCAGCAGGCGCATCGTTCCAGCTTCCTTTCTCGACCGTCTCGCGCGATATCGACAGCAGGATCCCGACAGCGGCGAAGGAGATGATCAGCGACGAGCCGCCGGCCGAGACGAACGGCAGCGGGATCCCGGTCACCGGGATCAGGCCCACCACCACGGCGACGTTGATGAACGCCTGGATGCAGATCCAGGACGTGATCCCGGCCGCCAGCAGGGCACCGAACGTGTCGGGCGCACCCAGCGAGGTGCGGATGCCAAGATACCCGAACACAAGGAACAGCCCGATCACCAGCAGCCCGCCCAGCAGGCCGAACTCCTCGCCGATGATCGCGAAGATGTAGTCGTTCGACGCGTTGGGCAGGAACAGGCCGCCGGCCAGCCGGCTCTCGCCCAGGCCGGCGCCGAGGAGCCCCCCGAGGCCGAGCGCGAGGAACCCCTGGACGGCGTGGTAGCCGATCACCGGCCTTCTGGCTGAACGGGTCGAGCCAGGCGTTGATGCGGTCCATCTGGTAGCCCTTGAGGAACACCACCAGCACGGCCGGGACCGCAGCCGCGGCGAGCGCGACCAGGTGGAACAGGCGGGCGCCCGCGAGATAGAACATCGTGAACGCGGTGGTCGCCAGCACCGTGGCCGTCCCGAGGTCGGGCTCGCGCAGCACGAGCATGACCACGGGCACCGTGATCACCAGGAACGGCAGCGTGCCCGACCGGAAGCTCGCGGACCGCCGTCCCGTGCTTCGCGAACCAGTGCGCGAGGTAGATGACCAGGGCGAGCTTCATGAACTCGGCCGGGTGGACGGCAGGCAGCGGCCCGATCTTGAGCCAGCGCGACGAACCGCCGACCACCACGTTGATCGACGGCACGAAGACCAGGATGAGGCTGCCGATGCCGATCAGGAACAGCGGGACGGACAGCACCCGCAGCACGCGGTAGTCGACGCGCATCATGACCAGCATCGCGACCAGCCCGAGCGCCGCCCACTGGATCTGCGGCCCGACGATGGCGAACGTGTCGTCCTGCTGGAGATACGCCTTCATCGCGGACGACGAATAGACCATCAGGATCCCGATGGCGGCGAGGGCGACGATGGCGACCAGGATCCCGAACTCCGGCTCGTGCTGCTCGCGCTGGAGGGTGTTGGTGGTCGCCCGCGGGCCGCCGGACCGCGTCCGCGCGCGCGTCCCGGTGAGCGGCCGGACGATCGACAGCGGGGTGATGCTCATTCGATCCTCCGATCCGTGGGCACGGGTTGCCCGGTCAGCCGCTCCACCGCGGCGATGAACGCCCGTCCGCGGGCGGCGTAGTCCTCGAACATGTCGAACGATGCCGCGGCCGGGCTCAGGAGCACGGTGGCGACGGCGTGGGTCTCGCTCGTTGCGCGGGCAGCCCGCGCAAGCTCCGCGGCCGTTGCCACCGCCTCGTCCATGCTCCCGGCGCGCGCGGTTCGGGGCACGCCCGCGGCCCGAAGACGCTCCTCCAGGCCCGGTCCGCTCTCCCCGATCAGCACCGCCGCGTGGAGCGTCTCGCCGGCCACCCGAACGAGCTCGGTCAGATCCACGCCCTTGTCCCGGCCACCCGCGATCAGCACGATCGGCGGCCGGAAGGCGCGGAGGGCTGCGACGACCGCGTCCGGCTGCGTCCCCTGGGAGTCGTTGACGTACCGGATGCCATCGTGGAGCGCGACCGGCTGCAGCCGGTGCACCACGCCGGCGAACGCGGCGACCGCACCGCGGATGGCGTCCGGCGCGATGCCGAACAGCATCCCGACGGCGATCGCCGCGAGGGCGTTGCTGCCGTTGTGGCGGCCGGGCAGACGGATCTCCTCGAGCGGCATGATCGCGCCGCCCGGACCGGTCGGCGCCGTGCCGCCACCGGCCAGTGGCAGCCGCTCGACTCCGGCGCCCACGACCCAGCCGTCGATCACGCCCAGCCCGCCGGGAACGGGGCGGTCGAGCCGATACAGGACGGCCGGCGCGCCGCCCAGGCCCGCGTAGCCGCCGACCACGGGATCCTCGATGTTGAGCACGAGCGCACCATCCGGATCGACGAGCTCGGCAAGCCGCCGCTTGACCCGCCGGTACGCCTCGACGCGTGCCGTGCCGATCGAGGTGGTCGGCGGTGACGTTGGTGTACACGGCCACCGTCGTGCCGCGCGAGAGCGACGGCAGCTGCAGCTCGGACAGCTCGATGACGACGCGGTGCCCGGGCGTGAGCTCGAGCAGGCGCTCGACCAGCGGCACGCCGATGTTGCCGCCCAGGACGGCCGGATGCACCGGGTCGGCAGCGAGCACCGCGTGGCTCAGCGAGGCGGTGGTGGTCTTGCCCTTGGTCCCGGTGACGCCGATCGTGGGCGCCGGGCACAGGCGCAGGAACAGGTCCGCCTCGCTCACCAGCGCCGGCGCCGCCGGATCGCCCGCCGTTCGGGCCGCGACCAGCCGCTGCAGCGCACCGCGGAGCCGCGGCTCGGTGGTCGGATAGTCGGGGGTGATCGAGGGCGATGTGGCAACCAGCGCGGCCCCCGCCCAGGTCGTCTCGGGATCGACCCCGGGCCCGAGCGCCAGCGTCACATCGCGGCCCTCGAGCTGTCCGATGGCCCCGGAGAGCGCGTCCGCCGGTCGCCCGTCGTAGACGGTCACCCGTGCACCGGCATCGGCCAGGAACCGCGTGAGCGCGATCCCGCTGCGGGCAAGCCCGAGCACGGTGACCGGCCGCTCCGCGAGCGCACCGGCGCGCACATCGTCGCAGCGTCAGGGCATCGAGGTCGATCGGTCGAGTCATGGTCATCTCAGACCAGCGCATGGATCGAGGCCAGGAACAGCGTGACGCCCAGCAGGCCGGCGAGGATGCCCACGATCCAGAACCGGATGGTGATCTTCTCCTCGTCCCAGCCGCCGAGCTCGAAATGGTGGTGGAGGGGCGCCATCCGGAAGACCCGCCTGCCGCCCGAGAGCTTGAAGTAGCCGATCTGGATGATGTCGGACAGGACCTCGATCACGAAGATCAGCCCGACCAGCGGCAGCACCAGGATCTGGCCGGTGATGAGCGCGATCACCGCGAGGGTCGCGCCCAGCGACAGCGAGCCCGAGTCGCCCATGATCACCTGGGCCGGGTGGGCGTTGAACCACAGGAACCCGAGCAGCGCGCCGATGATCAGCGCGCACAGCAGCGCGGTGTTCGGCTGGGTGGGCTCGTTGAGCAGGGCGATGATCAGGAACGACACGAAGGCGAACACGAGCGTCCCGCCGGCCAGCCCGTCGAGGCCGTCGGTGATGTTGACGCCGTTGGACGAGGCGACGATCGCGAACGCGGCGAACGGGACGTAGACCCACGGCTCGACCGCAACGTCGCCCACGAACGGCACCCGGATGCCGGTGATCTGGTAGGTGCTCTGGATCTGCCACGCGACGACCAGGGCCACGACCGTCTGCCACAGCAGCTTCTGGCGGGCCCGGATCCCCTCGCCGGTGCGGGCGTTCAGGTAGTCGTCCGCCGCCCCCAGGAGACCGACGAAGGCGAGCGTCGCGAGCGGCGCGATGATGCCGCCCTGCGGCGGCCAGCGCAGGACGAGGAAGATCGCCAGGACGACCACGATGATCAGCAGCCCGCCCATGGTCGGCGTCCCCCACTTGACCATGTGCGACTGCGGGCCTTCCTCCCGGATCTGCTTGCCGTAGCCCGAATGGCGCAGCAGGCGGATGTAGGGCGGCATCAGGATCACCACCAGCGCGAACGCGAGCAGCAGGCCCTGGATCAGCTCGAGGGTCATGGTTGCGGATCGCCGTCAACGGCCCCGGTGACCGCCGTCCCGGCGTCCTCACCACCGAGCATCGTCACCAGGTCGTCCACCACGTGCCACAGCTCGACGCCGTTGGACGCCTTGACCAGGACGACGTCCCCGGCACCCAGCCGACCCCGCATCGCGGCCGACGGCCGCGGCCTGATCGGGCACGGGCAGCACGGCCCCGAACGCCATCCCGGCGGCTCGGGCGCCGTCAACCAGTCGCTCGGCCGGCCCGCCGATGTGACCGCCCACGACGACCAGCTGCTCGAGCACCCGGCCGGCCGCCTCACCGACCTCGCGATGACCCGCATCGTGTCCGGTCGCCGAGCTCGCGCATCTCGCCCAGGATCGCGACATGCCGCCCCGGCAGCCCCGCCAGGAGCTCCAGCGCCGCGCGCATCGACCCCGGCGAGGCGTTGTAGGCGTCGTCGACGATGGCCACCCCGCCGGCCCGGATCAGCCTCGAGCGGTGCGGCGCCGACGGGGCAGAGCGCAGGCCCGGCACGATCTCGGCGAGCGACATGCCGGCGGCGAGGCCGACCGCGGCCGCAGCCAGCGCGTTGTGGACGGCGAGCCGGCCCAATCCCCGTGTCTCGGCAACTTGCTCGCCGTCGGGCGTGACCACCCGGAAGCGCATGCCATCGAAGCCGAGGCTCTCGATGTCGCCGGCCCGGACGTCGGCGTCCGGGGCGAAGCCGTAGGTCACCACCCGGGCGCGGGTCCGGCTCGCCATCCGACGGACCCGCTCGTCGTCCGCGTTGAGGACCGCGACCCCGCCTGCGTCCGCCGCCGGCAGCGCCTCCACCAGCTCGGCCTTCGCATCCTCGATCGCATCGAGGGATCCGATCCGCGACAGGTGGACCGGCTGGACCGCCGTCACGACGCCGACCGACGGCCGGCCGATGGCCGCCAGGTCGCGGATCTCGCCCCCGACATACATGCCCATCTCGAGCACCGCGGCGTCGTGCTCCGGGCCCAGCCGCAGGACGGTCAGCGGCAGCCCGACCTCGTTGTTGCGGTTGCCCTCCGAGCGCAGCGTGGCAAACCGTCGCTCGAGCACCGCGGCGATCGCCTCCTTGGTCGAGGTCTTGGCGATGCTCCCGGTCACGCCGACGACGAGCGGATCGAACCGACGACGCCACGCGGCCGCGACCGCCTGGAGCCCCTGGAGCGGGTCGTCGACCCGGACGACGGTCGTGTCGTGCAGCTGGTCCGCGGCGGGCTCTCCACGGGCGGGCTCGAGGTCGTGCGCGACCAGGAGCGCCGACGCGCCCGCGGCGACGGCCTGACCCACGAAGCGGTGTCCATCGGTACGCTCGCCGCGCAGCGCGACGAACAGGTTCCCGGGCTCGACCTCGCGCGAGTCGACGGCTGCACCGCGAATGGGCCGGCGGCCGCGGTGGACGAGCGTGCCCCCGGTTGCGGCGACGAGGTCGTCGGCGCTCAGCTGGGGCACGGACGAGCCGGCGTCCGACGAGCCCTGGTTCGTCACGTCCGGGAGTGTCGCATGGCGACGCGTCACGGGTCCGTCGCCGGCTGCTCGGTCTCCCCGGCCGGAGGCGAGGCGTCACCTGCGTCCCCGGATGCCGCCGAGGCGGACGTGCTCTCGCCGGCGAGCGCCGCGGCGGGGATGGCGTGGCTGTCGACGAGCAGGTCAGGCGTGTTGATCGCGTCATGGGCGATCCGCCGGAACAGCTCGAACGACATGACCGGCATCTCGAGCATCCCCAGCCGGACCACGGTCGGTGTCCCCTCCTCGATCCTGACCGCGACGACCAGGTCCGGATGCCCCACCTGGCGACCGATGAAGCCGATGAACGAGTAGTTGAAGTCGTTGATCTTCCAGCGGTTCTTCTGCTCGTCCCAGATCTGGGCCGTGCCGGTCTTGCCGCCGACCACGAAGCCCGGGATGAGCGTTCGCGTGCGATAGAAGTCAACGCTGGACACGACGTGCTTCATGAGCTTGCGCAGCGTCGTCGACAGCTCCTCGGACATGACCCGCCCCCTGTAGATCGATGCCGTCTCGGAGCCGCCCACGGCCTTGACCACCCGCGGCTGGACGAGGATCCCGCCGTTGAGCATCGCGGCGTACGCCTGCGCCAGCTGGATCGGGGTCACCGCGACGCCCTGCCCGAAGGCTCCGTTGGCCACGTCGACCTGTGCCCACCTGCGCTGCGAGGGATCGTGCAGGAGCCCCGAGACCTCGTTGGCGACGTCGATGCCGGTCGGCGATCCGAAGCCCAGGCGGCGCCACGTGTTGTACAGGATCTGCGCCGACTGCGCGGTCGTCTTGCCCAGCTTGAGCGCGACCTTGGCGGCCACGACGTTGCGCGAGTAGGCGATGGCGTCCTTGTACTTGAGCCGGCCCATCGCGTGGTGATCGGCGTCATCGACATGCGTCCTGCCGCCGTCGAGTTTGAGCGTGCCCGTGTCGCGCACGATGCTGTTCATCGTGACGGTGCCGCTTCCGAGCGCCGCCGTCGAGGTCATCATCTTGAACACGGAGCCCGGCTCATAGACCGAGGAGGCGACCGGATCGAGGAACCGCGACGGATCGGTCGTCGCGAAGCTGTTGGCGTCATACGAGGGATAGCTGCCGTACGCGTAGACCTCGCCCGTGTACGGGTCCATGATCACCGCCGACACCGACTTGGCACGGTCCGCGATCCAGGCTGCCAGCAGCTCCTGCTCCATCGCCACCTGGAGCGACGCATCGATGGTCAGCGTGACGTCCTGGCCCGAGTAGCCGGGATCGAGCACCGACGATGAGTCGGGCACCGGGTTGCCGGCGGCGTCCGTATGGGCCGCGACCACGCGCGGCATGCCGGCCAGCTGGTCCTGGTAGTACTGCTCCACTCCGTACTGGCCCTGCCCGTCGCGGTTCACGAAGCCCAGCAGCTGCGCC
This sequence comes from uncultured Chloroflexia bacterium, assembly GCA_963806265.1. Lineage (GTDB taxonomy): Bacteria > Chloroflexota > Limnocylindria > Limnocylindrales > CSP1-4 > CAIXZV01. Next base: position 136,823 of record CAWDXT010000026.1, on the reverse strand, counting down.
GCGAGCGAGGTGTCCGGACCGCCGCCGGGCTGCGGGTACACGCGAACCGGCTGCGGATCGAGGATCAGCGCGCTGAGCACGGGATGGTCGCCGGCGCTCAGCCGGCGAATCTCGGTGGACTGGGCCGGCGTCAGATCCCGGGCGAGCACCTTGTACTCGGCGCCCGAGGTCATCTTCGCGGTCAGCTCCGTGGCGGCATCACCCTGGAGGCCGAGGATCCGAACCAGCTGCGCGGCGACCTCGATGCGCCGCTCGGGTGTCAGCAGCTTGGGGTTGGCCGCGAGCGTGTCGCGACTCACGCTGGTCGCGAGCACCACCGTCCCCGTCCGGTCATAGATCGAGCCGCGCGTAGCCGGGATCCTGTAGACGGTCGAGGACTGCTTGACGGCCATCGCCGCCAGGTCATCGTGTCGGACCACCTGCCAGTAGGCCAGGCGCATCCCGAGGCTGCCCGTCGTCAGCACGAACGCGACAAGGATGACGAGCGCGCGGAGTCGCGAGTCGGTCCGACCGAGCATGGTGCTGGGCTCCCGCTACCGGGCGGCGATGACTTCGGGCTCGGGCAGCGGTCCCAGGCCGTTCTGGATGGCGAGCTTCCGGATCGCCGGTGCCTTGCCCAGCCGGTTCAGGTCGTTGCGCAGGTCCTCGGCCTGGGCCTCGAGGCGCTGCTGGGAGGTCGCGAGCCGATCGAGCTCATAGCCCGTCGCGGACACGCGGACGTCCTGTGACAGCGAGAAGAAGGCACCGGCGAAGGCCAGCACGATCGCGGCCAGCAGGAGCGCGAGACGCGACGGCCCACGGCGAACGCGAACCGCAGCGCGGACGCGGCGGCGAGGGAGGACGACAGCCGGGACCTCGACGCGCGGCCGGCGCGGCAGGGTGACGGTGCGCTGGCGCGCACCCTGATAGACAGCCATCGATCAATCGCCCAGGACGTAGCGGAGGCGCGGCGTGCGGGGATCCAGGAGCGCGAACCGGTCGACCATGCTGCCGGGGGCGAAATCGTCGAGGTCCCGCCCGTCCGGCTGCGGCTGCCGGGCACGCTGAGACCGCTCCTGCAGCTCGTGCTGGCGGCGGCCGTAGCTCTTGCGGCGATTGGCGTGGTGGCGCTTGCTCACGGGACTCCTCCTCCGGGAGCGGGGGGTGACCGCCCGCAGGCAGTTACCGGTGGACGTCGGATACGGGGTCGGCGGCGGATCTGCGGTGGCGGCTCCCTCCTGTGATCTGTGGTGGTCGATGGGCTCGAGCGTCAGGCGGCAAGCCGCTCGGCGGCCCGGAGGCGAGCGCTCCGGGCACGCGGGTTGGCGTTGATCTCGTCGCTGGTCGGCGTCATCGACGGTCGTGTCACGAGCCGGAGACGGGGCGAGCGCCCACAGATGCAGACCGGGGCCTCCGGCGGGCAGACGCAGCCGCGCCGCTCACCCGCGAGGAAGCGCTTGACGATGCGGTCCTCGAGCGAGTGGTAGGAGAGAACGACCAGCCGGCCGCCGGGTCGCAGCAGATCGACCGCCGCGGCCAGCCCGGCCTGCAGCGCGTCGAGCTCCTCGTTGACGGCGATCCGCAGCGCCTGGAACACGCGGGTGGCGGGATGGGTCCGCCGTGGCCGGCGTGGGTTGGGAGGAACGACGCGCTCGACCAGCGCCGCGAGGTCCTCGGCCGTCTCCGACCGGTGCGGTCCGACGGGAGTCGACGATCGCCCGTGCGATGCGCCACGCCGCCGGCTCCTCGCCGTAGCGTCGAAACAGGGCAGCCAGCTCGTCGGCGTCAAGGGTGGCGAGCAGCTCGGCGGCCGGCACGCCGATCGTCGGATCGAAGCGCATGTCGAGCGGACCGCCCGCCCGGAACCCGAAGCCGCGGCCGCGGTCGGCGAGCTGATACGAGGACAGGCCGAGGTCGAACAGCACGCCGTCGATGACGGCGAACCCGGCTGCCGGCGCCACCGCCGCAAGGTCACGGAAGTTCGCCCGGCGCAGCACGAGGCGGTCGCCGAATTGGGCAAGACGCATGGCGACCCGGTCGATCGCTGCCTGGTCGGCATCGAGGCCCAGCACCCGGCCATCGGGGCTGGCGGCCTCCAGGATCCGCTCGGTGTGCCCACCGCCGCCGATCGTCGCGTCGATCTGGAGACTGCCGGACGCCGGTGCGAGGGTCTTGAGAACCTCGGCCGGCATGACCGGCAGGTGCCCTGGCTCCATCACTCCTCCACGAGTCGGTAGCGGATCCCGAGCGGACCCTGGAAGCGCATGTGGTGCGACGTCAGATCCCCAACCCGGCGATCGCGCGAGCGAACTCGTCCGGGTCATCGAGCGCGTGCCGGTACCCGTCCCAGCGATCGGGCGCCCAGATCTCCGCGTGGTCCTGGAGCCCGAGCACCATCGCCTCGGCTTCGAGCCCGGCCCACGAGCGAAGGCCCTGCGGGACGAGGACCCGTCCCTGGCGATCGAGCTCGGTCTCAAACGCTCCGGCAAACAGGCGGCGCTGGAGCAGGCGAGCGTTGGGGTCGGTCATCGGCAGCCCGCCGACACGGCCCGAGAGCGCCTCCCAGGCCTGACCCGGGAAGATCGCGAGGCAGCTGTCGAGCCACTGCGCGACGACGATCTCGCCGGCGAGCTGGGCGCGGAACCGCGATGGGACGGCGATCCGTCCCTTGCCGTCGACCGCGTGGCGGTACTCACCGGTGAACACCCTTGGCGCCGCTCCCTGACGTCGGTGGCACCGGTGGAGCGATCAACCCGGGGTTTGCCCTCCCGACCGGCTCGTCGTGGATCCGGACTCGTCCCGACCCGCTGCGCCCGATCGTGATGCTCCCCACTTTCCACCACTTTGCGCCACTTCTGGGCATTCTAGCGCCCGAATCGGTCGCGTCAATGGCGATTCCGCACGTTGTGGCGGATAAGCGGGACGATGGGCCGGGATGGAAGGTCAGCCGCCGCGGCGGCGGCAGCGTCAGGCCGGGACCGGGGGCCCCGGCGGGGCCCCCGGCAATGGGGGGCGCAGGCCCTGGGCTGAGTGGCGGCGGGAACCTTGGCTAAGTGGCGGCGGGAGCCTCGAACCGGTACATGTCGACGTCGGACACGGGCTCGTAGCCGATCCGCTGATAGATCGCGTTCGACGTCGGGTTGGCGAGGTCGGTGAACAGGAAGCAGAAGCGCATGCCGCCGTCGAGCTGGTCCTGGCTGGCCGCGGCCGTGAGCGAGGCGGCGTAGCCACGGCGGCGATCACCCGGCGGCGTGTACACGGGTCCGATCCGGCGGCCGCTGGGGGTGAAGGCGTTCGCGACGACGAGCGACACCGGGCGCCCATCCACCTCCCACAGGTAGGCAAGCCGCCCGTCGCGACGAACGAGGCGGTCGAGCACCGAGGGTGGCAAGGGCGGGTCGTCCGGCGGGAACAGCTCCCGTCGGAACGCGAGCAACCAGGCAGCGAGCAGCGCGCGATCCCCCTCCGCGGCGATTCGCCACGAGCCGGGCGGCGACGGCGGAGGCACCACACGGGACAGCCGGTAGATCCGCTCCTCCATGTCGAGCCGCGCGGTCCGCCCGGTGGTGGCCACCCAGCGCTCTGCGAACCGCGCGACGGTCCGCCTGGGACCGCTCACCGACGGGAGGTCGGGTGTCTCCGCGGCGAGGTCGCCGACCAGTGCCTCGACCGCGGGATCGATCGCGGAATCGACGCTCGGCTCCGAGAGGACCAGCCCGTGGGGCGGGGTGCGCACCGCGACCAGGGCGACCCCCGCGTGGTCGCTCACGACCGCCAGGTAGGGAGGATCCGGGTACGTCTCCGGATGGTCGCGAAGCACGCCGAGGATCCCGAGCGGCAGGTTGTGCTCTGCCTCGCGCGCGACCAGGTAGTCGCCGCAGGCGGCCAGCATCGCCCGCGCGTCATGGTGACGGACGAGATCCATGCCAGGGTCGCCTACCGGGTGGGTGGCGGCATCTTGATCTGGTCGCCCGCCCGGAGCCGGCCACCGTTCGCGTAGGTCGGGTTCCAGTCGTAGATCGTGCTCAGCGGGATCCCGAACCAGTGGGCGATGCTGTACAGGTTGTCACCCGCACGAACGGTGTAGATGTAGCAGCTCTTGCGGTTGGGGCAGGCCACGAGGACCTGGTAGCGGTCGCTCGTCGGCGCCGCGGTCGGAGCCGTCGTCGGAGCCGGGGTGGGCGTCGGCGTCGCCTCCGGCGTCGGGCTGGGCGTGGGATCCGGGGTCGGGGTCGGGCTGGGTGTCGGAGCCACGGTGGGGCTCGGCGTGGGCTCCGCGGTCGGCGCGGCGTCGGATGCCGGAGCCGATGCGACCGGCGACGCGGGGGCGGACGGTGGCGTGGTCGGATCGCCGGAGGTGATCGCGGCCATGCTCGTCGCGCCCGGTCCGGCGCCCGCGGGCAGGTCGATGCCACCCCGCTGCACCACGAAGCCGAACGAGATCCCGGCGCTCAGGACCAGGATCAGCAGCGCCGCAACGGTCGCCCTGGGCACGGGCCTCCGGCGCCGCGGTCCACCCGGAGCGGTGACCGCGCCGCGGAGATAGCGAGGGCAGTCCACGTGCGCCGAGCGAAGGCAGACGAGCTCCTGCTGGCGAAGCGACTGCGGGCTCGGAGCCCCGATCGCCACGCACCGGTGCCCGTCATCGGGCTCGCCAAGGGGTGCCACGATCTGCCCCTTGTCGGCAAGCCGCAGGAAGGGACAGACCGAGGGGTCGGGCGAGCGTGCGTCGTCGATGGCGGTCAGCGCCGCATCGGGCGCGACCGCGTCCACGGCGCCGCCCGCGGTGGCGGTGTGCTCGGGGGCGTGGGGCGTCGTCGGCTCGTCGCTCAGTTCCCGCACTCCTCCATCGGGCCATCCCCCAACCGCGGCGAGTCTAGTACCTCCTGCACATTGCGGGGGCCGGAGAGCCGGTGGTAGGCTGCGGCCCCGATCGATGAGCGATCGGCCTTGGGGGGCGACATCATCGGTTCGGCGGCACCGAGCGCGCCGATCACCGACAGGAACCTCCGCACCGTATGGCACTCCCCCTGACCGACCCCAACGACGTCAAGGCTCCCGAGGCCGATTCGTCGCGGCTCGCGCCCCACCGGATCAAGCGCTGCACCTATCGGCGGCTGATCTCGCTCGACCGCATCCACGAGCGGATCTACGAGGTCGAGTGCCTGTACCCCGATCGCAAGGTGCCGATCCCCCTGGGCGACCTCGACACCGCGATGCCCATCTGCAACGCCTGCGTCGCCGCCCACATCTTCCGTCCGGACGAGGACTAGCCCCGGCGGGTCGAGGCTGACCTGACCCTGCCGAGCCGTGCCGCGCCCGGGCCGGGCCGACGGCTCGCGGCAGCGGTGCTGCGCATCGGCTCGGGTCACCGTGGTGCCAGCCGGGCGCGGCGCGAAAGTGGTGCGCGATCGCACCGACGATGATGGCAATGGGCTGGTCTCGCCACCGCGGGCAGCGCACGATGGCGGCGCGTCGCCACCCGGTCTCCCCGAACCGAGCTGGCGGCGCACCATCGTGCCGGGATCGGCGGGAGCGCCAGCGAGCGCGGCCTGTAAGCCGAGTTCTGTGCCGCGACCTGGGTCGCGACGACGGTCATCCATCTGAGGCCGCCGGTTGCCCGACGGCTCATGCAGCCGACCCGAGGGCTTGGCAGCGCGCCTCTCACCCCGGCGAACCGGGGCCTCGCCCTCCTATTTGGCCTTGCTCCGGGTGGAGTTTGCCGCGTTTCACTCCGACCCCGAAGGGCCGGCATCGTCACTGTGGCACTGGTCCTCGTCTCGCGACGGACGGGCGTTACCCGCCACCCTGCGCTGGGGAGCTCGGACTTTCCTCACGCCCACCGGTCTCCCGGCGAGTGCGCGACCGTCCGGCCGCCTCGCTGGCACGCGGATTCTATCCGTGTTGCCGCGCGCCGGGAGCATGCGGGCGAGGTGCCTCAGGGCGTTGCGCGACGCGCCCGGGCGACACGTGCCGGGCCACCGGCCGCGACGCGGTCCAGGGCCTCGTTGGCAAGCCGGTCCGCGGTCGAGTTCTGCGCCCGCGGAACGTGGGTGGCCGACCAGCGACGGAGGGTGCCGAGCTGCGCCGTGGCCTCGGCCCACAGCGGTTGCAGCTTGGCGTCCTTGACCCGCCATCGCCCATGAAGCTGCTCCACGATCAGCTTCGAGTCCAGGTACAGGTCCACCCGCTCGGCTCCCAGCCGCCGGGCGAGCTCGAGCGCCCGCACGACGCCCGTCCATTCGGCCACGTTGTTGGTCTGGATGCCGAGCGCCTCGGAGATCGTGGCATCGGGCGGGGCGGCGGGATCCCGGGCGTCCGGCCGGGAGCCGTCGAACAGCGCCGCGCCCAGCGATGCCGGGCCGGGATTGCCCCGTGCCGCGCCATCGGTGCGGATCACGAGGTGCGGAAGGACCGGGAGCGCAGGCTCGCTCAGGCGTGTCGCTCCACGATCGCCGACGACACCTCGAGGATCGCCTGCGTGATGTGGATCCCGCGCGGACAGGCGTCGGTGCAGTTGAAGATCGTCCGACAGCGCCACACGCCGTCCTTGTCGGCGAGGATCTCGAGCCGCTCGTCGGCCGCCTCGTCCCGCGTGTCGAACACGAACCGGTGGGCGTTGACGATCGCGGCCGGCCCGACGTAGTCGGGCTGGGCCCAGAACGACGGGCACGACGTCGTGCAGGCCGCACACAGGATGCACTTGGTGGTGTCGTCGAAGCGCGCCCGATCAACCGGCGACTGGCGCCGCTCGCGTTCCGGCACCGGGCCGTCGTTGACCAGGTACGGCCTGACGGACCGGAACTTGGCGAAGAAGCCATCCATGTCCACGACCAGGTCCTTGACGACCGGCAGGCCCGGCAGCGGGGCGACCGTGATCCGCTTCGCCCGCAGCTGGTCGACGCGGATCTTGCACGCCAGCCGGTTCCGGCCGTTGATCAGCATCGCGTCGGAGCCGCACACGCCATGGCCGCACGAGCGGCGGAAGGTCAGCGTCCCGTCCTGCTCGAACTTGACCTTGTGGAGGAGATCGAGGACGCGGTCCATCGGTCCGGCCTCGAGGCTGTAGCGCTCCTCGTGCGGTCGCTCATCCCGCTCGGGATCGAAGCGGAGGATGCGCAGCTCGATCTGCAAGGTGTCCCTCCGCTCAGTAGACGCGCGGCTTGGGCTGGAAGCGGGTGATCTCGACCGGCTTGTAGGCCAGGCTGATCGCCCCGTCCCGCTTGCTCGCCAGCGTGTGGCTCAGGAAGCTGACATCGTCGCGGTCGGGGAAGTCCTCGCGACTGTGGGCGCCGCGGCTCTCCTTGCGCGCGATCGCGGACGCGACGGTCGTCTCGGCGCAGTCGAGCAGATAGCCCACCTCGCGCGTCTCGAGCAGGTCGGTGTTGAACGTCCTGCCGCGATCGTGCACACCGGCGTTCGCGTATCGCTCGCGGAGCTGCTCCACCGCCTTCTGCGCGCGCCGAAGCCCGGCATCGTCGCGGTACACCCCGACGTCGTCCATCATCACGTCCGCGAGCTCCGCACGGATCGCCGGCGCCCGCTCGCCACCCTCCCGGCCGCGGATCGCCTCGAGCTCGGCGCGCACGGGTTCTGCTGCGTCCTGGCTGACCTCGGGCATGATCGCGCGCTTGACGTCCTCGACCATGCTCCGCCCGGCCCGCCGCCCGAACACGAGCAGGTCGACCAGGGAGTTGGTCCCCAGCCGGTTGGCGCCATGGACGGACACGCAGGCAGCCTCGCCGGCTGCGTACAGGCCGGGCACGACCGTGCCCTCGACGTCGCGCGTTACCCGCGCGTGGATGTCGGTCGGGATGCCACCCATCGCGTAGTGCGCGGTGGGCTGGATCGGGATCGGGTCGGTATATGGCTCGATGCCCTGGTACTCGCGCACGAAGTCGGTGATGTCGGGCAGCTTCTCGTCGATCTTCTTGCGGCCGAGGTGCCGCAGGTCGAGGTACACGTAGTCCTTGCCGTCGATCCCCCGCCCGGCCCGGATCTCCTGGTAGATGGCCCGGCTGACCATGTCGCGCGGCGCGAGCTCCATCAGCGTCGGCGCGTAGGTCTCCATGAACCGCGCCCCGTCCTTGTTGAGGAGGTACGCGCCCTCGCCCCGGGCCGCCTCGGACAGCAGGATGCCAAGGCCCACGATGCCCGTGGGATGGAACTGGTAGAACTCCATGTCCTCGAGCGGGATGCCGTGCCGGTAGACCAGCGCGGCGCCATCGCCCGTGAGGCTCCAGGCGTTGGAGGTCACGCGGAACATTCGGCCGAAGCCACCGGTCGCGAGCAGCAGGGCCTTCGAGCGCAGGGTCACGAGGTCGCCGTCCGCGATCCGATAGGCCACGACACCCGCCGCCCGGCCCCCGTCGCCGAGATCGGCGCCCTCGCTCAGGAGGTCGACCACGTGGTACTCGTCGTAGAACTTGACCCCGTGCTTGACGCACTGCTGGTACAGGGTCTGGAGGATCATGTGGCCGGTGCGATCGGCGGCGAAGCAGGCCCGCATCACCGGTCCCTCGCCGTAGTTCCGGGTATGGCCGCCGAACCGCCGCTGGTCGATCTTGCCGTCAGGCGTCCGGTTGAACGGCAGGCCCATGTGCTCGAGCTCGATCACGGTCTCGATCGCCTCGCGAGCGAGCACCTCGGCGGCACCCTGGTCGACCAGGTAGTCGCCACCCTTGATGGTGTCGAACATGTGCCACTCCCAGTGGTCCTCCTCCTGGTTGCCCAGGGCGGCGCACACGCCACCCTGGGCGGCGCCGGTATGGGAGCGGGTCGGATAGAGCTTGGTCAGGACCGCCGAATCGATGCCCGCACGCGCGAGCTCGAGCGCCGCCCACAGCCCGGCGCCTCCTGCCCCGACGATCAACGCGTCGTGGTCGTGGATCATGGCGTCGGGAACGGGAGGGTGGCCACGACGATGGTGCCCATCGCGAAGATCACCAGCATGCCCGCGTAGAGCGACATCGTGAGCAGCGTGCGCAGCCCGCCGTGGGTGTAGTCCTGGACGACCGTGCGCATGCCCATGAACGCATGGAACGTGACGAAGGCCAGCATCAGCCAGTCGACCGTCCGCCAGGCGATGTCCCCCCAGCGTGCCGAGATCCAGGCGGCGTCCTGGCTGGAGGGGTCCGACAGGAAGTGGGTGATCATGTAGTGCGCGAGCGCGGTGACGAACAGGCCGAGGCCGGTGAGCCGCATGCCGTACCAGACGGCCAGCTCCCAGCCGCCGCCCCCGGGTCGTGCCGAGCCTGAACGAGTGATCCTGGTCATCGCTACATCCCGAACTGGAAGGGCGGCTGCAGCCCGAAGGCCGGCGCCATGATCTGGACCGCGACCGGAACGCCGACCACCACGAACAGCACCCAGCTCGCGTACCACAGCTGCCGGTGGTAGCGGGTCATCGCCGGCCAGAAGTCCATGATGATGATCCGCAGCCCGTTGAGCGCGTGGTACAGCAGCGCGGCGCCGAGCAGCATCTCGAGCACCCGGCCGATCGGGCTCGCGTAGATCGCCAGCAGGTCCTGGTACAGCTTGGGGTTGGCGCCGACGAGCCAGATGTCGAGGATGTGCAGGAGGATGAACGCCCAGATGGCGATGCCCGAGATCCGATGGAATGCCCAGGCCAGCATCCCCTCGCTACCTCGATATCGCAGCAACATGGAGCCTCCGCTCTGTTGGGCGATCCGCTCTCGCGGCGTCGTCAGGACGCGACCCCGGCCGATGAGCCGAGGCGCTCGATGATGGCATCGGCGAAATCGCTGGTCCCCGCGGAACCGCCGAGATCGTAGGTGACGTGCCTGCCTTCGGCGATCACCGAGCGGATCGCGCTCTCAACGCGCTCCGCGGCGTCCTGCTCGCCCAGGTGCCGAAGCATCAGCACCCCGGACAGCATGAGCGCCGTCGGGTTGACCTTGTTCATGCCCGCGTACTTGGGCGCCGACCCATGGACCGCCTCGAACACCGCCGCCTCGGTGCCGATGTTCGCGCCGGGCGCGACGCCGAGGCCGCCGACCAGACCGGCACACAGGTCGCTCACGATGTCGCCGTACAGGTTCGGGAGCACCAGGACGTCGTACAGCTCCGGCTTCTGCACCAGCTGCATGCACATGTTGTCGACGATCCGGTCCTCGAACTCGACCCGGCCGTCGTACTCGGCGGCGACCGTGCGACAGCTCTCGAGGAACAGGCCGTCCGAGAACTTCATGATGTTGGCCTTGTGCACGGCCGTGACCTTGCGGCGGCCGTTGGCCACGGCGTAGTCGAACGCAAACCGGGCGATCCGCTCGGACGCCTTGCGGGTGATGATCTTGATGCTCTCCGCGGCATCAGGCCCGACCATGTGCTCGATGCCCGCGTAGAGATCCTCGGTGTTCTCGCGGACGATCACCAGGTCGACGTTCTCGTACCTGGTATGGAGGCCCTCGATCGAGCGCGCCGGGCGCAGGTTCGCGTACAGGCCGAGCGTCTGGCGCAATGCCACGTTGACGCTCCGGAACCCCTCGCCCACCGGCGTCGTGATCGGTGCCTTGATCGCGACGCGGTTGCGGCGGATGGACTCGATCACGTGATCGGGCAGCGGCGTCCCATGCTCCGCCATCACGTGCTCGCCCGCGTCCTGGACCTCCCATTCGAAGCTGACGCCAGAGGCGTCGAGGACGCGCCGTGTTGCCTCCGCCAGCTCCGGGCCAACGCCGTCGCCGGGGATCAGGGTGACTGTGTGGGGCATGGGGCCATTCTAGCCATGCGCGGTGGGTGACGAGCGGACCCTCGGCCCGGTCGTTGCGGGCCATTGCGCCCGATATCCCGGCCGAGCGGGCCGGGCCTCGCCGTCCGGGCCTCGCCGTCCGGGCCGGGACATCCGAGCGGGCTATGATCGATACCCGCCCACGTCCCTTCTCCCGGAGGTCTCGCCCGTCGCGTGAAGATCCACGAAGCCGACGCAAAGTCGCTGCTCGTCGCCCAGGGACTGCCCGTCCCGGCCTGGGAGGTCGCCCGGACGCCGACCCAGGCGCGCACCGCCGCCGTCCGGTTCCTGGCCGACCCCGCCAACGCGACCGGCAAGGTCGTGATCAAGGCCCAGGTGCTCACCGGCGGTCGTGGCAAGGCCGGCGGCGTGAAGCTCGCCGCCTCGGCAGACGAGGCGGAGGACGTCGCGGCGGAGATCCTCGCGCTCGAGATCAAGGGGCTCCCGGTCCGCCGGCTCCTCGTCGGGCCCGCCGCAGAGATCGTGAAGGAGTACTACCTCTCGGTCGTGCTCGACCGGGCCACGCGTCGGCTGATGTTCATCGGCTCGGCCGAGGGCGGCGTCGAGATCGAGCAGGTCGCGGCCGAGAATCCGGAGGCGATCGTCTACGAGCACACCGATCCCCTGCTCGGCCTGCCCGACTTCGCGGCCCGGGAGCTCGCGTTCAAGATCGGCTTCGGCGCCCACTGGAAGGCTGGCGCGGCGATCGCCAAGGGCCTGCTCCGGACGATGATCGCCAACGATGCCGACCTCGTGGAGATCAACCCGCTCGCCGTCATCCGCGAGCACAGCGCGGACGGCACGCCCACGGAGCGACTGGTCTGCCTGGACGCGAAGATGACGCTCGACGACTCGGCGCTGGCCCGCCACGCGCAGCTCGAGGAGCTGCGCGATCTCGATGCCGAGGACCCGACCGACATCGAGGCTCGGCGCTACGACCTGACGTTCATCAAGCTCGAGGGCGACATCGGGTGCATGGTCAACGGTGCCGGGCTCGCGATGACCACCATGGACCTCGTGAAGCGGGCAGGCGGCGAGCCGGCCAACTTTCTCGACATCGGCGGCGGCGCCAAGTCCGACCGGGTGGCCGCGGCCATGCGGCTGATCCTGGCCGATCCCAACGTGAAGGCGATCCTGGTCAACATCTTCGGCGGCATCACGCGGGGCGACGAGGTGGCGCGCGGCCTGATCGAGGCCCGCGCCCAACAGAGGCGGGAGGTCCCCATGGTGGTGCGCATCGTGGGCACCAACGCAACCGAGGCGGCGGAGCTGCTCGAGGCGGCCAGCTTCGTGACCGCGAGCAGCCTTGACGAGGCGGCGGCGAAGGCGGTGGCGGCGGCCAGGACGGTGGCGGCATGAGCATCCTGATCGGTCACGACACCCGCCTCGTGGTCCAGGGGATCACCGGCCGCGAGGGCGAGTTCCACAGCCGGGCGATGCTCGAGTACGGCACGCCGATCGTGGCCGGCATGACGCCCGGCAAGGGTGGGCAGACCGCCCTTGACGGCCAGGTTCCCGTGTTCAACACGGTGAGCGAGGCCGTCCGTGAGACCGGCGCCAACACCTCGTGCATCTTCGTCCCCGCGGGCGGTGCGCCGGATGCCGTGCTCGAGGCCGTGGCCGCGGGCATCAGGACGATCTTCTGCATCACGGAGGGGATCCCGGCCCTGGACATGATCCCGGTCGTCGAGGAGGTCCGGCTGGCCGGCGCGACGCTGATCGGGCCGAACTGCCCGGGTGCCACGTCCCCCGGGCGGGCCAAGGTCGGGATCATCCCGGGTTCGATCCATCGCGAGGGGCGGGTCGGTGTCGTGTCGCGCTCGGGCACGCTGACCTACGAGGCGGTCCAGGCGATGACCGATGCCGGGCTCGGCCAGTCAACCTGTGTCGGCATCGGCGGAGACCCGGTCATCGGCACCCAGTTCCGCGACGTCCTGGAGCTGTTTGCCGATGACCCGGAGACCGACGCGATCGTGCTGATCGGCGAGATCGGCGGAGCGGCCGAGGAGGAGGCAGCCGCCTGGGCCGCCGAGCACATGGCCGACGTGCCCAGGGTGGCATTCATCGCGGGGCGAACGGCCCCCGAGGGCAAGCGCATGGGCCACGCGGGCGCGATCATCTCGGGCGGTCGAGGCACGGCCGCGTCCAAGGTCGAGGCGCTCGAGGCAGCCGGCTTCCGGGTTGCGGGCTCCCCCACGGAGCTGCCGGCCCTGCTGCGTGACGCCGGCTATCACGGCTGACGAGGCCGGATCCCACGGGCAGGATCGAGGTGACCCTGCTCCCGGAGGAGATGGCCGGCTCGTCGGGCCGCGCAGGTCGTAGACTGGCTGATCGACGCGGCCCGACGCGGTCGCGGTGAGGAAGGAGGTTCGGCGCCCCGGCGCCTATGGGCAGTCTGATGGACCTCGTCGCGGGCGACGCGCGCGACATCGTCCTGGCCCTCTCGATCGACGACCTGGCCGCCTTTGACGACACCGATCGGTTCGTCGCGCATCTGCCGCTGGGCGGCGGCCTGGATCCGACCTGGCTCGACCTGTTCTCGGAGGCCGTCCGCTCGGTCACCGAGAACGAGGCACCGAGCGACTTCCTCGACGCGCGCATCGAGCTCGAGGGCTCGGGAACGACGACCGAGCGCATCGTGGAACGTGTCGATCCCGGCTGGATCGGGGCCGTCGCGCAGGTTCCCGACGAGCTGACCGGCGCGCTCGCCGGCCGCTGGATCGGGCTGCTCGAGGAAGAGCTCGGGCTGCTGGCTCGCGAGGAGAAGCCCTGGATCCGGGATCTTGCCGGCCGGATCGTCGGCTTTGCCCGACGCGCGGAGCAGGCACCCGACGTCGTCTTTGCCTGGCAGTTCTGAGGACACCGGCGTGGCCACCTTCGACGAGCGTGCCCGGGACTGGGATACGCCCGACCACATCGAGCGATCCAGCGCGATCGCCGCGCTGATCGTCGAAACCCTCCGGCCGGCACCCTCGACACGGGTGCTTGAGCTTGGCGCCGGCACGGGCCTGCTCGGCCTGTCGCTGCTGCCCCACGTCGCCGAGGTCGTGCTGACCGATCCGTCGCGCGGGATGCTCGAGGTCGCCGATGCCAAGATCGCGACGGGCGCATACCCGGGCGCCCGCACGCTGCAGCTCGCGGTCGGCGAGGACCCCGTGCCCGACGAGCGCTTCGACCTGGTCGTGAGCCTGATGGCCCTGCACCACGTGCCCGACACGACGGCGGCAGTCGACGCGCTGTCGAGGCTGGTGACGCGTGGTGGCCGGATCGCGCTGGTCGATCTCGAGAGCGAGGATGGCTCGTTCCACACGGATCCATCGGCGGACGTGCTGCACGGGTTCGATCGCGACCAGCTTCGCGCCGAGCTCGAGGCGGCCGGCTTCCGCGACATCGCGTTCCGCCCCGCCTACGAGGTCACCCGCGACGAGCGCGCCTACCCCCTGTTCCTGCTCACCGCCACGCGCACGTAGGGCCTCTCTGCCCCCGGTGACCCGCCGCGCGCGCAGATCGGGGCACGCTCGCCGCCCTACGCACGCTCGCAGCCCTCCGCACGCTCGCAGCCCTCCGCACGCTCGCCGGCGCACCTTGCCGCGACCGGCGTCCGGCTCAGCTGGCGGGGTAGCCGAGCGATCGCCAGGCGGGCCCTCCGGGTGCCTCGATGAGCTCCACGAGGACGCCGTGGCACGATCTCGGATGCAGGAACGCCACTGGCCCCTCGGCCCCGCGACGCGGCGCCGAGTCGATCAGCTCAACGCCGTCGATCGCGAGCCGGGTCAGCTCCTCCGCGAGGTTGGCCACCTCGAGACACAGGTGATGGAAGCCTTCACCCCGGCTGTCCAGGAACCGCGCAACGCCCGTCGTTGCGTCGGTCGGCTCGACCAGCTCCACCTTGGACTCCCCCACCCCCAGGAACGCGATCCTGACCGCGTCCGACGGAATGTCCATCACGGTCTCGAGCTCGAGGCCCAACAGGCTCCGATAGAGCTCCAGGCTGTCCTCGATGGAGCGCACGACGACCGCGACATGGTGGACGCGCGACGGTCCATGCACCAGCGTACGTGCCCGATCGACGCTCACCCTGACCTCCCGGCTTGCGCCCGGACATTGCCGGCGCCCGACGACGATAGCGTGCCGCCCCATGCCCGCGCCAGCGCCGGTGCTCGTGCCGGCGTGGCGTCTCCCGGCCGTAGTTGGGCAATTGCCCAACCAAGCGGATCGACGGCGCGTTCAGACCGTGATCAGCTCCCGGTGCACGCCCCAGGCCGCGCGCAGCCGATCGGAGATCTCGCCGACCGTCGCGTACGCCTCGACGGCCTCGATGATCGCGGGCATCAGGTTGCCGTCCCCCCTCGCCTCGTCCTCGAGCCGGCGCAGCGTCGCCTCCCAGGCTGGCCGCGTCACGCTCGGCCGGCGAACGCGCCGCACGCCTTCCACCTGGCGGCGCTCCCCCTCCGGATCGATCCGCTGGAGGGCGGGTCCCGTTCCCGGGTCCTCGTCGACGAAGCGGTTGACCCCGACGACGACCTGGTCGCCGCGCTCGATCTCACGCTGGACGCGGTACGCGGACTCCTGGATCTGGCGCTGCTGGAACCCGTTCTCGATCGCGGCCAGGGTCCCTCCCAGGGCGTCGATCTCCTCGAGGTAGCGCGGCAGCCGCCGCCTCCAGCTCGTCGGTCAGGCTCTCGACGAACCAGCAGCCGGCGAGCGGATCGGGCGTCTCGGTCACGCCGGCCTCGTACGCCAGGATCTGCTGGGTCCGGAGCGCCAGCCGGGCCGCCTCGGCCGTCGGCAGGGCCAGGGCCTCGTCGCGCGAGTTCGTGTGCAGGCTCTGGGCCCCGCCGAGGACGGCCGCGAGCGCCTGGACCGTGGTCCGGACGACGTTGTTGTCGATCGACTGCGCCGTCAGCGAGGAGCCGGCGGTCTGCATGTGGAAGCGGCACATCATCGATCTTGGCGTTGCGCGCCCCGAACCGATCGCGCATGATCCGCGCCCACATCCGACGAGCGGCCCGGAACTTGGCCACCTCCTCGAACAGCTCCGACCAGGCCGCGAAGAAGAACGACAGCCGGGGCGCGAAGTCGTCCACCTCGAGACCGCGGTCGATGGCCGCCTCGACGTAGGCGATCCCGTCGGCCAGCGTGAACGCGAGCTCCTGGGCGGCCGTCGCGCCGGCCTCGCGCATGTGGTAGCCGCAGATGCTGATCGTGTTCCAGCGCGGCAGCTCGCGGGCGGCGAACTCGAAGATGTCGGTGACCAGGCGCATCGACGCCCGGGGCGGATAGATCCAGGTCCCCCGGGCGATGTACTCCTTGAGGATGTCGTTCTGCGTCGTGCCCGGACACCGCGGATCGCGCCACGCCCTGGCGCTCGGCCGCGGCCACGTACAGGGCGAGCAGCATCGGCGCGGTGGCGTTGATCGTCATCGAGGTGCTGACCTCGCCCAGCGGGATGCCGGTCGAACAGGGCCTCCATGTCGGCCAGGCAGGCGATCGGGACGCCGACCCGCCCCACCTCGCCCGTCCGCCTCCGGCGCGTCCGAGTCGTAGCCCATCTGGGTCGGCAGGTCGAAGGCGACCGAGAGCCCGGTCTGGCCCTGCGCGAGCAGGTATCGGAAGCGCTCGTTGGTCTCGGCCGCGGTGGCGAAGCCCGCGTACTGGCGCATCGTCCAGAAGCGCGATCGGTACATCGTCGGCTGGACGCCACGGGTGAACGGGAACTCGCCCGGAAGACCGAGATCTACGTCCGGGTCGCTGCCCGTCCGATCCGCCGGCGTGTACACGTCCCGGATCGATCCCCGGACGTCGTGGCGAACCGCTCCTGCCGCTCCGGGGCCGCATCGAGGGCCCTGGCCCGGGTCGTCGGCCGCCAGCGCTCGACCTCGGCCGTTCCGCGTCCCCCGGCGTTCTCGCGGCCGGCGGCTCCCCCTTCCGGCCGACCCGACCCCTTCCTCCATTCCGGCCTCCGGTCAGCTGATGACGACCAGCAGGTCGCCAACCTCGATGGTGTCGCCGTGCCACGACCAGCCGCTCGACCGTCCCGTCACGCGGCGCCCGCAGCTCGTTCTGCATCTTCATCGCCTCGACCACGAGCAGCTGCTCGCCCGCCCTCGACGGCGTCGCCCGCCGCGACCGCGAGCGAGACCACGCGCCCGGGATGATCGCCCGGACCTCCAGCGGCCCGCTGTGCGCGCTCGCTGCCCGACCACGCTCGGCCCGCTCGCGCAGCGACGCGATCCGCTCGGATTCGACGTCGACCTCGAACCGGAAGCCGTCGACCAGGACCTCCCGCCGGCGGCGTCCACCCTCGACGGGGCGGACCGGGCCCAGCGTCAGCCGGTGCACGGCCCCGTCCTGGCGCAGCCGATAGCGACCGGCTCCGTCCCCGCTGAGCTCGAGGTCGGCAGGCTGACCGTCGAGCACGAGCTGTCTTTGCGCAAGGACAGGGTCGAGTCGCCGCCCGACATCGATGGCGGTGCCGCCCAGCGGACCGGTGCCCACCGACGGATTGCCCATTCGAAGCGGCTCGGCGGCGGGCGCCAGCGAGATCGGTGACTCGTTGCCGAGCGAGGACGCCGGCGCGAGCCGTGCGCGGATCGCCCGGGGATCCGGCGCGACAGGCCGCTCGCCGTCGTCGCCACCGCTCGTGGGCGCTGCACCGCCGCTCGCGGGCACCGCGGCGCCGCTCGTTGCGGCCGGACGGCGAGCTGTCACATCGGCCATCGGTCCACCGCCTCCATCCGCGACCCGGCACGCCATCGACGCCCTGCTCCCACCGATGCCTCGGAAGGCGTCCCATCCGCCGACTACGGCCGCAGGCCCCGCTGACGGACCGGCCGGCGCCTCGCTCATGGCCGCAATCGCCGCCGCCAGCAGCGCGCGATGGGCCGCCGTGCGACGGGCTGTCTCGCCGTCCCAGTGCTCCTCGACCCAGCCTGTCGACAGCACGGCGTCCCGGAACGCGACGCTGCGCGCGACGGCGCGGTGGAACGGCAGCGTGGTCTGGACACCGCCGATCTCCGTCTCGTCGAGCGCCCGCCGGAGGCGATCGATGGCGGCCGGCCGGTCCGTGGCATGCACCATCAGCTTGGCGATCAGGTTGTCGTACTCGGGTGGCACGCGATCACCCGACTCGATCGCGGTGTCGACCCGCACCCCGGGACCCGCCGGCATGATCCAGCGCCCCACCTCGCCTGGGGTCGGGGCGAATGCGCGTGAGGGGTCCTCGGCCGCGATCCGGACCTCGATCGCATGACTGCCGGGAGTGGCGGCGCGCCCGGCCGCATCCAGCACGGCGGCGCTCAGCGGCTCGCCCGCGGCGATCCGCAGCTGCTCGGCGACGATGTCGACCCCCGCGACCAGCTCGGTCACGCCGTGCTCCACCTGGAGCCTGGTGTTGACCTCGAGGAACCAGAACGCGCCGTCGGTATCGAGCAGGAACTCGCACGTCGCCGCGTTGCGCAGGCCGGCCGCCTCACCGAGGCGCACCGCGAGCGCATGAAGCCGGCGCCGATCCGCCTCCGTCAACCCGGGCGCCGGGGCCTCCTCGACGAGCTTCTGATGGCGCCGCTGGAGCGAGCAGTCCCGCTCGCCGAGGGCGACCACGTGTCCGTGCGCGTCGGCGAGCAGCTGCACCTCGACGTGGCGCGCGGGCAGGATCTCGCGCTCGAGGTACACCGAGCCATCGCCGAACGCCGAGGCTGCCTCGCGCGAGCCCGCCACGCAGCGCGGCCGGCAGCTGGTTCGGCCCGCTCGACCCGGCGCATCCCGCGTCCTCCCCCACCCGCCGCGGCCTTCACCAGCAGCGGGAAGCCGATGCGCTCGGCCGTTGCGACGATGTCGGCGATCTGATCCGGCCGGTCGACCGGCGCCGGCTCGAGCGTGCCGGGCACCGAGGGCACGTCGACGGTGGCCGCGAGCCGCCGCGCGTGGAGCTTGTCGCCGAGTGCCTCGATCGCAGCCGACGACGGACCGACGAAGGTCGAGCCCGGCGTCCTCGACGGCGCGCGCGAACTCCGCCCGCTCGGCGAGAAACCCGTAGCCCGGATGGACGGCCTCGGCGCCCGATTCGAGAGCCGCCTGGACGACGGCGTCGATCCGCAGATAGCTCTCGGTCGGAGCGGACGGTCCGATCGGAAGCGCGGTGTCGGCCATGCGCACATGCCCGGCGTCCGCGTCCGCCTCGCTGTAGATGGCGACCGCCTCGATGCCCAGCTCGTGGCACGCGCGGATGATCCGGACCGCGATCTCGCCGCGGTTGGCGACCAGGACGCGGCGGAACGGGGCGCCGCTCACGACGTCGCCTCCGACCGGGGACCGCGGGCTCCGTCTTTGCGCACGGACAGCGTCATCGGCGACGCCGATCGCGAGCGTCCCGATCCCACCTGGACCGGACCGTCATCAGAGCGGGATGTTGCCATGCTTCTTCCTGGGGTTCGTGTCTCGCTTGTCGGCAAGGATGTCAAGCGCGCGGATCAGCCTCGGCCGCGTCTCACGCGGCATGATGACCTCGTCGACGTAGCCTCGCGCGGCGGCGATGTACGGGTTCGAGAACTCGGCCTCGTACTCCGCCACCAGCCGTGCGCGCTCGGCGGCCGGATCCTCTGCGGCGGCGATGGCGTCCTTGAAGATGATGTTGACCGCGCCCTCGGCTCCCATGACCGCGATCTCGGCTGTCGGCCAGGCGAAGTTCATGTCGCCGCGGATGTGCTTGCTGCTCATGACGTCGTAGGCGCCGCCGTACGCCTTGCGCGTGATGACCGTCACCTTGGGCACGGTGGCCTCGCAGTACGCGTACAGCAGCTTCGCGCCGTGCCGAATGATCCCCCCGTGCTCCTGGGCCGACGCCGGGCAGGAAGCCGGGCACGTCCACGAACGTGACGAGCGGGACGTTGAAGGCATCGCAGGTGCGGACGAACCGGGCCGCCTTGACGGATGCGTCGATGTCCAGCGCGCCGGCAAGGACGGCTGGCTGCTGGGCCACGATGCCGACCGGTCGACCACCCAGGCTCGCAAACCCGATCAGGATGTTGGCGGCCCAGCTCGGCTGGATCTCCAGGAACGCACCGTCGTCGACGACACGCCGAAGCACGTCATGCATGTCGTAGGGCCGCGACGGCTCGTCGGGCACGATGCGCGTCGAGCGCCTCGTCCATGCGATCGCGCGGGTCGCTCGTGGACACGATCGGCGGATCGGCGAGGTTGTTCTGGGGCAGGTGGGTGAGCAGCCGTCGCACCTGGTCCATCGCCTCGGCCTCGTCGCTTGCCGCAAGGTGGGCAACGCCGCTGCGGCCGGTGTGGACCCCGGCACCACCCAGCGCCTCGGAATCGACGCTCTCGTGGGTCACTGCCTTCACGACGTTGGGGCCGGTCACGAACATGTAGCTCGTTCCCTCGACCATGACCGTGAAATCGGTCATGGCCGGCGAGTAGACCGCCCCCCCGGCGCATGGCCCGAGGATGACCGAGATCTGGGGAACCACGCCGGAGGCAAGCACGTTGCGAAGGAAGATGTCCGCGTATCCGCCGAGCGACACCACGCCTTCCTGGATCCGCGCACCGCCAGAGTCGTTGAGCCCGATGACCGGCGCACCGACCTTCATCGCGAGGTCCATCACCTTGCAGATCTTCTCGGCGTAGGCCTCCGACAACGATCCGCCGAATACCGTGAAGTCCTGGCTGAAGACGAACACCAGACGACCATCCACCGTGCCATGCCCGGTCACGACGCCGTCGCCGAGGAAGCGCTGGCGGTCGAGCCCGAACTCGGTCGCGCGGTGGGTGACGAACGCATCGAGCTCGACGAACGACCCCGGGTCGAGGAGCAGGTCGAGCCGCTCGCGTGCCGTCAGCTTGCCCCACGCATGCTGGCGCTCGACGCGCACCGGTCCCCCGCCCTCGAGCGCCTCAGCGCGGAGCTGTTCCAGGCGGGCGATGCGATCCGCGTTGGTGGACACGTGGGCACTCCCTCCGGGCCTGACGGTCGCGGTGGGCGACCGGATGACGTGACGGCTGTCTGTGCGCAAAGACGCCAGCCTGGCGAGCTGCGCCCCCCTCACGACGCAATGATAGGCCGACCTGGTACCGGCGCCGACGGAGTTGGTGCTGGTGCGCACGCATCGGCAGCCGGCGAATCGCGGTGGTCGCCAGCCGGCTGACGCCATGGTTACCGGCGTGCTAACGCCGTGTTATCGAATATCCAGGACCCGACACCGGCGGCGCGGGATGAGCAGTTGCAGCGGCAAGGATATCCACAGAACGGTGCACAACTCGCCTCTGGTGTGGACAACCTCGGTGACCACCGACCCCTGTCGCGAGGTAGCATTCTCCCACTTCCCGCCCACGAGGCGACCCAGCCCGAGGTGATTTCTTGACCCACGTGATCGCGATTGCCAACCAGAAGGGAGGCGTCGGAAAGACGACCACCGCGATCAACCTTGCGGGTGCGCTGGCCGAGGACGGGTACCGCGTCCTGTTGATCGACATGGATCCGCAGGCGAATCTGACGGCCGGTGTGGGCATCAATCTGAACGTCATCGAGCGCTCGATGGCGGACGTGCTTGCCGACGGGCGCGCCACGCTGCCCGAGATCATCCTGGCCACCGAGACGGCCGGCATCGACGTCGCCCCCGCCCACATCGATCTCGCGAGCACGGAAGGCGAGCTGTTCACCGCGCTCGGCCGCGAGTCGATCCTGCGCGAGGCGATGCGCGATGCCATCGGTCCCTACGAGTACGTGCTCATCGACTGTCCCCCGAACCTCGGACTGCTGACGGTCAACGGGCTCGTCGCGTCGGACGGCGTCATCATCCCCGTCCAGACGCAGTTCTACGCGATGAAGGGCCTCAACAACCTGGTGAAGGTCATCAACGCGATCCGACTCAAGCTCAATCGCGACCTGCGGATCCTCGGCCTCCTGCCGACGTTCTACGACGGGCGCACGAATCTCGCCAAGGACATGCTCGACGAGCTCCGGGTGGTCGGCGACCATCACGTGTTCGGCAGCATCATCCGCACCACCGTGAAGCTTGGTGAGGCCCCGCTTGCGGGGCGGCCGATCACGTCCTATGCAGGATCGTCGGACGCCGCCCGCGCATACCGAGAGCTTGCCCGGGAGGTGATCGAACTTGACCAGGCGTGATTTCCGAGCGGCAGCCGCGCGTCGGCTGTCCGAGGAGCGAGAGCTCTCCCCTGCCATCGTCAGCCTGCTGTCGCCCGACGTCGGGCGGCGGTCCACCGGCGTCAAGGTGATCGAGGTCGACCACATCGATCCGAACCCGGAGCAGCCACGGCTTGCCTTCGACGAGACGACGCTCGCGGAGCTTGCGGCCTCGATCCTTGAGCACGGCGTGCTGCAACCGATCCTCGTCCGGCCGACCGACGCCGGCCGCTACCAGCTCATCGCAGGCGAGCGCCGCTGGCGGGCCTCGAAGATCGCCGGCCGGGTCACGATTCCCGCCCTGGTGGAGGACATCGACGACGACACGGCCATGGAGATCTCGATCATCGAGAACCTCCAGCGCGAGGACATCTCGCCCCTCGATGAGGCGGCGATGTATGACCGGATGGTGCGCGACCACGGCTACAGCATTCGCAAGCTGGCCGAGAAGCTGGGCAAGGACAAGGGCTACCTCGAGAACCGGCTCCGGCTGGCTGACGCGCCGCCCGAGATCCGCGCCCTGGTGTCTGTGCGCAAAGACACGCTCTCGCATGCCTACGAGCTGATGAAGGTCGAGGACCCCCGCAAGCGGAAGCGGCTGGCCGACCAGGTGGCTCGCAACGAGCTCTCGCTGGTCAAGCTGCGCGAGCGCATCGAGGGCCGTCCACCGCGCATCGTGTCCGTTCCAGAGCCGGCGGCCGACGAGTCCCCTGTCAGCTCCGACATCCCGACCGCGGACGAGGCCGACTGGGATAGCCGGGTGTCCAGTGGCGCCCAGATCGGCGATGACAGCCTTGTGGCGGCGAAGCAGCAGCTCAACGAGGCGGTCGAAGAGCTGGTGCACGTGCTCAGGTCCCCGGAGGTCATCGAGGCGATCGGACCGATCGACCGCGCGAACCTCGCGAAGTACCTGATGATCGCGAAGCTCCGGCTTGAGAACGCGATCGCCGTGGTGCGGCCCGAGGGCCGCGCTTCGCGACTCGACGACTGACCAGGTCGGGCGCCTGATCGCCGTCGAGGGATCGACGGGCGGGCGCCGATGCACACGTCGGTCCGGGTCGGTTGACCACCGACCGCGAGCTCACCAACGGCGGAGGGTCGCGGGGATCTGACGCACGGAAGCCGGCGCGATGGCGCCGGCTTCGTCGCTTACGATTCCGTCCGGGCGTCAGGGCCCGAAGGCGTCGCTGGCTCAGTGCTGGTGCTTTGCCCTGGCTGCTGCGGCCTGCGCCTGGCCCTTGGCCTTGCCGGTCGCCGCCTTGTCCTGACCCTTGGCCTTGCCGGTCGCCGCCTTGTCCTTGCCGGTCGCGGCCTTGTCCTGGGCCCCTGTCCTGGCTGCCTCGGACCTGGCCTGGCCGGGCGGGGTCGCCTTGAGCGTCGCGCACGCCTCGGGTGTGACGTCGGCCCACACGATGGTGGCCAGCGTGACGTCCTTCATGTGGGCGACGCAGGACACGAAGGCGCCGCGGTTGGCGAACCCCTCGGGCAGATCCATCTGGGCTGCGTACGAGACCAGCGCGCCGTGGGTGTCCTCGGGAGCGCCGGTGGCGTCCTCCGTCGTGGGGCCCTCGGCGGCCGGCGCAGCGCCCGTTGGCACCTCTGCGCTGGGCGATTCGGTTGCGTCCTCGCCGGGCTCCTCGCTGGGCTCCTGGCTCGCCTCATCGCTCGGCGACGCGGAGGGCTCCCCTTCGTCGGTGTTGGAGTTGGCAGCGGGGTTGGCGTGGGACGAGGCTGGCACGAACGGTGGGGCGGCCGCGAACACGACACCGGCGGAGAGGGCCAGCACAGCAAGCGCGATGCCGAGGCCCCGGAAGCGGCGGATCAGCTCAGTCAACATGCATCCTCGAAGATCGGGGTTTGCGGTTACATCAACGATAACGACCCGCCCGCGCCGGGCGTTAGGGGTACCTTCCGGCCCGCCGCCCCCTACCAGCGGTGGCGCCTGCGTGCACCAGTGGGCGTCAGCCCGCGATCTGACGCTCGGCTGCGCTCAGCGCGGCGAGCCACGCCACGGCCAGCAGCCCCAGTCCCACCGCCTGGATCTCGAACGCAAGCTCGCGCATGCCGACGGTTCCGCGACGGCCTGCCACCACCCCCACGACGGCCCCCGTGAGCGGGGCGCCGGCGGCCAGCACGACCGCCAGCAGCCAGCCCGCCGGGACGTGCAGCACGAGCGTGGTGCCGATCGCGAGCGCGACCACCACCAGGTGGAGTGCCAGCACCATCGTTCCCGCTCGTCGGGGACCGAGCGCCAGCGCGATCGAAAGCCGGTTCGCCTGCTCGTCGCGCTCGGCATCGACCATCGAGTTAGCGATGGCCAGTGCCGTGCCGGCGTTGGCTGCGGCGGGCACGAGCACCACGAACACGGCCGGAAGCGATCCCGTCGCGCCATACCAGGCGTACACGGGAAGCAGGGGGATCCCGATCGCCAGCGGCAGCCAGGACGATGTCGATCCCTTCGCCTGAACGTCATACCAGATGCCGAGGCCCAGGCCCACGACGGCCAGCACCAGGAGCCACGGTCCGCCGACCAGCGACAGCACCAGCCCGAGGCCAGCGCTCACGCCGGCGACCAGCCATGCCACCGGCATCGGCACGATCCGCTCGGGGATCGGCTTGCCGGGCTTGAGGCCTGCGTCGGACGGTGCGTCGACGATGTCGTTCAGGGTCCCGATCGCGAACTGGAGCAGCGTCATCGAGACGCCCAGCACCACGGCGGTGCCGATCGCCCCGCCGGCAACGAGCGCCACGAGCACCACGACGGCGCCATCAAGAATGGACGGGAACGGGTGAACGAGGCGAACCGCGCGCCGAGCCCGCTCCCCACCCCCGGGTTGGCGCGCCGCTGAGGATCAGACGTAGACGAGCTCGTCGAAGTTGGCGACCAGGTAGTCGACGAGCCGGTCGCGGCTGTCGTCGACCACTGCGCGGATCCCTGGAACCAACGCCCAGAGCGCGATCGCAGGCACCATGAGGCGACCCTGGGCGTCCCGTCCGATCGACGCGGGCGGACCGCCCCCGGATGCGAACACCCGTTCGAATTCAACCTCGCTCAGGCGCGCCGCCTTGCAGAAGTCGTCCACCACGCGGACGACCCCGCGTCGTACAGAGATGTCGCGCATGAGCTCCGACGCCCAGGCGTCGATCTGAGCGTCGGGCTGCTCGAGCAGCCGGGCGCGGTACTCGGTGGCGTCGGTCGAGAGGCCGGTCGCTCCCACGGGTTCTCCATGCTCGTCGGGCCGGGATCGGCGGTGGCCACCCGCCGCCGGCTCGCTGCTGGAATGCAGGATGCCATAGGCGCGCGTGCCGATGCGCGGGATCGAACCTCGCTCCGTCGCGGCGTACCCCGTCGGCAGCGTGCCCGGTCAGGCGCCGTGTCCGCCGGTCCGGCGCACGCTGTCCGGATCGAGGGCAGCGAGTCGGTCGATCACGGCGTCGGCGAGGTCCCAGGCCTCAGGCGGTGGTGGCACGCTCCGGGTGGGAACCAGCACGACCGCCATCCCCGCGGCCTTGCCGGCCCGCACGCCGTTGATCGAGTCCTCGACGACAAGGCATCCCGAATCGGGCACGGCCAGCAGCAACGCCGCACGCCGATAGACGTCCGGGGCAGGCTTGCCATGCGCCACCTCGTCGGACGAGACCACCGCCCCGAACACCCCGCCCAGCCCGAGCGCATCGATCGCCGCATCGATCACCGCCCGGTGACCCGACGACGCGATCGCGACCGGCCATCGCGCCGCGATCCGACGCACCGCTTCGATCGCACCGTCGAAGACCGGCGCCTGCCGCGTGCGATAGTGCTCCACCATCGCACCCACCACCGCATCCTGGATCTCCTGCTCGCTGAGCTGGGGCAGGTCGAGGCGGCGCCGCATGGTTGCCGACCACTGCCGCGAGTTGGCACCC
Source organism: uncultured Chloroflexia bacterium (assembly GCA_963806265.1). GTDB lineage: Bacteria > Chloroflexota > Limnocylindria > Limnocylindrales > CSP1-4 > CAIXZV01. The sequence continues at coordinate 111,033 of CAWDXT010000026.1, read as the reverse complement.
ATCACCGCGCGCTGGTCGTCGTCCGTCCACGGCCGGTCGTGCGCCCGGGCGAAGTCCCGGCGGACCTCGTTCCACCACGGCTCGGAGTCGACCAGCACGCCATCGAGATCGAACAGGACGGCCTGGACCTCTCGCTCCCCCACCCGATCCGCGGCGTGCATCAACCCTCCCGCTCGCTGCTGCGTCTGCTCGGCTGCTGAACAGGCTAGCGGAGCTCGTCGCCAGAGTGAGCGAGCCCGCCCGCGACCGCGGCCCTCGCTGCACCAGCGGGGTTCCGGCGACCGGCGCCGCGCGTGGCCGAGGGGCGCAAGCCGGTCGGCTGACCGGATTGTGCCGGATGTCCCTGTGGGGGCTTGCGGCGACGGGCGATGATGTCCCGGACCGAGACGGTTGGGTGATCCGGTCGGCAAGCGGCCGCGCGTCGGTCGCGTCCGAAGATCCGGCGGTGCGAACCGTGATCGAGCTGCGGTCGGGAGGATGCGCGGTGCGCGTGAATTGGCGTGTGCTTGGCTGGGGAGTGTTCTTTGTCGTCGTGGGCCTCGTGCCGATCGCCGTGCGAGGCGGCGCGATCGACGAATTGACCGTTCGGCTCGCCTGGGGCCTGTGGCCCCTGATCCTGATCGGGATCGGCCTCGGCCTGCTGCTCGAGAGGACGGCCGCCGCCGTGATCGGCAACATCGTCGTCGCGGTCACGTTCGGGCTGATGGTGGGCAGCGTGCTTGCGGTCGGGTTCGGCCCGGTGGCCGGCATCGGCAGCTGTGGCTTCGGGGCCGGGATCGCCCGCGGTGACCCATTCCCGGAACAGACCGGGACGTTGGGCGGAGCCGCGGATGTCTCGCTCGATCTCAGCTGTGGTGAGGTCACCGCAACCACCGGCTCCGGCAGCGACTGGCAGGTAAGCGGCAGATCGGAGAACGGCACGCCTCCTCAGATCAGCGCCGCGCCCGCCCGGCTTTCGATCCGGTCCCCCAACCACCAGGCCTTTGGCCTTGGCGCGGCGGCGTCATGGCAGGTCACGCTGCCGCAAGATCCGTCCCTGACGCTTGACGCGACCGTCAACGCCGGGACGGCTCGGCTCGACCTGTCGGATGCCCATGTGAGCGGGATCGACCTGTCCGTCAACGCCGGCGAGGCGCATCTCAGCCTCGGCGGCGCCGCCGGATCGATGTCGGTCAACGCGAGCGTCAACGCGGGGGCGCTGACCCTCTCCCTGCCCGCGCCCAACGGCGTCCTGACCGGCGACCTGTCGGCCAACGCGGGCTCGATCAACATGTGCATCCCGGACGGCGTCGCGCTTCAGATCCGAAGCTCCAACAGCCTGGGCGTCAACAACTTCGGCTCGCAGGGGCTGACCAGGGAAGGCGATGTCTGGAGCAACCAGGTACCGGGCTTGAGCAGCAGCCGGATCGAGCTGACCACGAGCACGAACCTGGGCTCGATCACCCTGAACCCGGAGGCGGGCTGTGAATGATCGTCTGTACCGATCACCGACCGATCGCGTGATCGCCGGCGTCGCCGGTGGGATGGCCGTGTGGCTCGACATCGACCCGACGTTGATCCGGATCGCGTGGGTATTGCTCGCGATCCTGTCGGGCGGGATCTTCGTCCTCGTCTACATCGTGATGATGATCATCGTCCCGCTCCCGCCGCCCGGCTGGGTGCCGCAGCGGCGGCCGGCCGCATCCGCCGGCGACTGGAGCGGCTGGACGGCAGGAGGCTCCGGCGCGACCGGCGGCACGGAAGCCGCCTCGGCCGGCAGCCCGCCACCGCCCGGGGGATGGGGCACGCCACCGCCCGGTGGATGGGGCACGCCACCACCGGCGCCCGACACCACCGGGGGCGGGTGGACCACGCCTCCGCCGAGCGCCCGCTGGGAGAGGCGCAACAGCGGCCGCGGCACCGGGATCGTGTTCGGCGCCATCCTGGTCGTGCTCGGTATCTGGTTCCTGGTGGACCGCTACGTCGACGTCGACTGGAGCGCCGTCTGGCCGGTCGCGCTCGTGCTGCTGGGGCTGGGGCTCATGATCGCGGCGATCCGTCGCACCCCGGCAGGAGGCGGCGACTGACCGGCATCGGGCAGTCCGGCAGCATCGGGCGGTCGGGCGTCCCGTTGCGGATCGGTCGTTGAGCAGCGACTCGCTGGCGGTGCTCGCCATGTGCACCGTGGGCGTCGGGTTCGGGCTGCTCCTCCTGTGGCGCGGTTTCGGCGGTTATCGGGCGGCCGGTCGGATCGCCGACACGGCCACGTCCCGGATCGCGACCCTGGCTGCGGGAGAGGTCCGCGTCACGGGCACGATCGAGCCGGCCGAGGTCCTGCTGGTCTCGCCACTCCAGTCGCACGAGTGCGTCTGGTACCGGTCCCGGGTCACCAGCAACGACCGCGATGATCCTGGTGCGGGAGATCCGGGAAGACTCGACGAGGAGCGCGGCGTCGGGTTCCGCCTCAGGGACGAGACAGGCACGATCCGCGTGTTCCCGAGCGACGCCCGGGTCGACGCGCCCGACCAGCTCGACGACCAGACGGACATGTTCGGCAATCCGCCGCCCGGCCTGGCACCCAGGCGCGAAGCGACGGTCTCTGGTGGCCCGCCGCCCGATCGAGAGGCGGCAATCGCGGCGCTGCTCACCGTGCATCGGCCGGACCCGGACGATGACCTGGCCGAGTTCGGTCGACCCGCCACCGCCGAGCGCCGTCGTCGCTATCGCGAAGCGCGCCTCGAGCCCGGCGACCTCATCACCGTCCTGGGTGCGGCGCGGCCCTTCTCCCGGCTCGAGGATCCGTCGGGCGCCGACCGTCTCGACCGCTACGACGACCCGCTCACCGGTCTGGCAGACGCCACCGTCGCCGCCGACCTTGCCGCCGCTCGCGCGGCCGGGACGTTGCTCACGCCGGATGCGGCATGGGGCAACGCCGCGATCCCCGGCTTCGGCATCGGCCGGCCGGTCAGCGCACCCGATCTCGATCCCGGTGCCACCCATCCTGACCTGGCGACCCGCGAGCAGGCCGAGCGGACCAGGGCAACCTTCGACATCGGTCCGGACGAGCTGGTCCTCGCCGCCGCGCCGGATGTGCCGCTGCTGATCGCCGCCGGATCGCCGTCGGAAGCGACAGCCCGGGCCCAGGGGCAGTTCCTGGTCGGACTCCTCGGAGCGTTGCTCGCGATCGGGTCCGCGATGGTGGCCGCCGTGGCCCTCGCCGGGCCATGACCGGACGGCGCCCCCGCCGGTGGCCGATGATGGCATGGTCATGACGCCCCAGCAGCTCGCCGCCGCATTCGCCGTCCTGCTGGTCGTGGTCATCGTCGCCTTCCTGGCGGTGGCGACCTACAACCAGATCATCGCGCTTCGTAACCGCGCCTCGAAGGCGTGGGCGAACATCGACGTCGCGCTCAAGCAGCGTTACGACGAGCTGCCCAACCTGGTGGAGGCCGTGCGCGACGTGATGGCCTGGGAGCAGGACGTGCTCACCGAGGTGACCGAGCGGCGCGCCCAGTACTCGGATCGCGATCCCATCCCGCGCCAGGCCGAGACCAGCGAGGCGACCTCATCGGCGGTTCGGCAGCTGTTCGCGGTGGTGGAGCGCTACCCCGAGGTCAGGTCCGCGGGCAACGTCGCGGCCCTCCAGGCCGAGATCGCCCGCCTCGAGGGCCTCATCGCCGACCGGCGAGAGCTCTACAACGACACCGTGTACCGCTTCAACACCCGGATCGCACAGGTACCGGCGAACCTGCTGGCGGGCATGTTCGGGTGGCGGCCGCTGCCGTTCTTTGCCGCCGAGGGCGACGAGCGCGAACGCCCGGCCGCCGAGCTGCGCGAAGCCTGAGCCCGAGCGGCGCCTGGTGCGCGCTGCCGCGTCACGGCGCTGTCATCGATCGTGCGTAGACTGCTGACCATCGGAGGTTTCATGCAGTTCCTGTTCCGTCAGCCATCGATGCCGAAGCCGGGCGAGACCCTGGCCGGGCGTGCCGAGGCGATCGTCCAGCCCGGCTCGCACTTCGTGAGCGGCCGCTCGCTGGTCCCCCCCTACCCCGACGGGTACGAGGTTGCCGACTTCGCGATGGGCTGCTTCTGGGGCGCCGAGAAGAAGTTCTGGTCGATCCCGGGCGTCTGGGTCACCGCCGTCGGCTACGAGGGCGGCACGACGCCCAACCCCACCTACCACGAGACATGCACCGGTCACACGGGCCACGCAGAGGTCGTGCGGGTCGTGTTCGACCCGGCGACCGTCAGCTACGAGCAGCTGCTCAAGGTGTTCTGGGAGTCGCACGACCCCACCCAGGGCTACCGCCAGGGCAACGATGTCGGCACGCAGTACCGGTCGGCGGTGTTCACCCACGGCGAGGCGCAGCTCGCGGCAGCGCTTGCGTCACGGGACCTGTACGCGCCGGAGCTGGCCAAGGCGGGCCATGGGGCGATCACGACAGAGATCCGCGAGGCTCCGGCGTTCTACTTCGCCGAGGATTACCACCAGCAATACCTGGCGAAGAATCCCGACGGCTACGACTGCCACACGGCGACGGGCGTCGCCTGCCCCATCGGGTTGCGCGTGGAGGCGAATGGCTGAGCGTGGCCATACGAGCGCCAGGCGTGCGATAAGCGATGGGCTGGTCGGGCCCTGCGGCGACGCCCCGGGCAACGGCTCAGCCGGACAGCGAGGCGAGAAACTCGCTCGTTCGCTCCAGACCGGCAACCAGGACGGATGGCTCGTTGGCGAAGCCGATGCGCACCACACCTTCGATCCCGAATGCGCTGCCGGGCACGACGAGCACGCCCTCTGCCTCCAGCAGCCGGAGGCAGAGCTCCTCTGCCGGCATCGAGGCATCGATCCGCAGCAGTGCCGTCGTCCCCGATGTCGGTCGGACGTAGGACACTCGCGGCTCCTCGGCGACCCACGCATCGAGGAGGTCGAGGTTCCCGCGAACGATCGCCCGGTTCCGGGCGAGCATGGCGTCCGCATGCTCGAGGGCGATCGCCGCGAGCAGATCATCGACGGCCCCGACGCTGATGACGGAGTAGTCGCGGTGGCGCATCACGGCGGACCGGACCTCGGGCGGCGCGATCACCCAGCCGAGACGGAGCCCGGCGAGCGAGAACGCCTTGGACATGCTGCCGACGGCGATCGTCCTTGGGTACACGTCCACGAATGACGCGCTCGTCCCGTCCCCCGTCTGGTCGAGCCCGCGATAGACCTCGTCCGCGAGGATCCAGGCACCGCGGCGGCCGGCGATGTCGGCAACCTGGGCCACGGCGTCGGAGCCGAGCAGGGCGCCGGTCGGGTTGTTCGGATTGGTCAGGGCGACGAGCTTCGCACCCTCGGCCGCGGCGGCCAGCTCCTCGAGGTCGAGCCGCCAGCCCTCGTCCTCGCGCAACCACACCTGCCGGACCTCAGCGCCGAGGCTGTCCGGGATCGCGACGTGCTGCTGGTAGGTCGGGACCACGGAGACCACGACGTCGCCGGGCTCGACCATCGCCTCGTAGACGAGGTGGTTGGCACCGATCGCTCCGTGCGCGACCAGCACCTGGTCGGGCGTGACGGTCGCGTAGAGCGCCGCGATCGCCGCCCGCAGCCGGTCTGAGCCCTCGATGTCGCCGTACGTCATCCGGATGGGGGCGACCTGGGCGGCGAACTCGGCGACATCCTGGCCGGCAAGCGCGAGCAGCTCGCCGACCGTCACCGAGTCCACGCACGTCTCGGCCAGGTTGTACCGGCACTCGCCCTCCCACCGGTTCATCCAGACCTCGACGCCGAACTCCGCGATCCGCATGCCCCGATGATGCCCGACCGACCCGTATGGCGGCGGGCCCGCTGCGTCCCGGGGCCGCGCGTCGCGGCCCTCGCCGCACGCTGACCGACAACGTGCGATGAGGCATCATCGAGCCATGCCCCTGACACCGGCGCCGACGGATGCCCCGCTCGGTGGTGCGCCACGGCGGATCGTCGACGGCGTGGACATCGTCCGGCGCGACGACGTCCCGCGGCTGGTCGAGGTCTGGGAAGCGTCGGTCCGGGCCTCGCACGACTTCCTGACCGACGACGAGATCAACGGCTACCGGCCGATCGTGCGCGATCAGCTGTTCGGATCGATGGAGCTGTACGGCGTGCGGGACGCGTCGGGCGCGCTGGTGGCCTTCTCGGGCGTCGCCGACGGCAAGCTCGAGGCGCTGTTCGTCCACCCTGACTGGTTCGGCATCGGCGTCGGGACGAGGCTGGTCCGGCATGCGATCGAGGCACGCGGCGTCACGACCGTGGACGTGAACGAGGAGAACGGTCGCGCACTGGATTTCTACCGCCGGACAGGGTTCGAGGTGGTGGCACGCTCCGAGCTCGACGAGCAGGGTGGCCCGCATCCCCTGCTCCACCTGCGGCTCGCCCGATCACGGCCCGCAGCTGGGCGGTAGCGATTTACGGCCGACGGGACACCGGGGCGAGAACGCACAATGGCTCCATGGGGCCCGCGATGCTGATCGGTGGTGCCGTGGCGGCAGCGATGTTCGCGCTCGGGGCCAGGCTCGAGCGTGGCCCCCGAACGCCGGGACGTCGCGAGGTGCGACGCCGCCGTGCGCTGCCCTGGGTGGTGGGGACGATGGCGTTCGTCGGGGGCGTGCTGCTCACGATCCCGGTCGGCAGCGCCGTCGTTGCGCTCGGTCTGCTGGTCTACTCGGGTCTCGCCGCGGCCCTCACCTGGCGCATGGTCACGCTCGATCGGGCGAGCGCCTGGCTGGCGCCGTCTCGACGACGGGCACGCCTCGCCGTGTCCGTGATCGGGCTCACCTGGCTCGGCGTCGTCCTGGGGTTGCTGCTCTGGATCGCCGACCTCCTGGTGGGCCTCCTTGCAGCCGGCGCGTGAGCTGATCCCCGGCCGGCCTCGCGAGGGGGCGACCCGTCAGCCCGAGGGCGCCGTGGCCGGCGGCATGCTGTACCCGCTCTCGGCGATCTCCTTCGCTCGCCCGCGATAGGCGTCGACGCTGGGCGCCGTGCGGGCCCGGAAGCCATCGACCATCCGGTTGTACATGGAGAAGCCGGCCGCGATCAGCACCGCGAGCTGGACGTCAGCGTCCGTGGCTCCTGCGTCCAGGGCGGCGGCCACCTCGACCTCGGTCAGGTCGCGCGAACCCCGACCGACGACGCGGGCGATCGCAACCAGGGCACGCATCCTGGGTCCGAGGCCGTCCGAGCGGCCGACCTTGAGCTCCTCCAGGATCGGGGCCTGGTCCTCGAGACCCAGCCGCTCCAGCAGCGCGTAGGCGTGGGCTCCGTGCGAATCCATGCAGAAGAAGCAGTCGTTGGCGGCCGAGACCGCCGTGGCCAGCATCTCGCGCTCGGCGCGATTGATGGTCGCGCCCGGATAGTCGTGGACGAGCAGCTCGTCCGCGAGCCCCCGAAGATGGAGGGCGAGGCCCGGTGTCAGCGACATCGCCGCCACGATCCCCGGCGCGTCGGGGAGGCTGCCCACGATCGGGGCCTCGTGCGCGCGCAGCAGCCGTTCGTCGTCCCGAGCCATGATCTCCCTCCAGTCCGCATGTCGGTACCTGCCCGTGACCCATATCATGCTCGCTTCGAGGCGTGGGGCTCACGCGTCGGCGGATGCCGCTCGCTCCGCTGGTCGGCGGACGGGCCGCCCGTTGGCTGGCGGACGGGCCGCCCGCCCGTTGGATGGCGCGAGTACGATCTGCGAACGATCAAGGAGGAGTCGCCGATGGAGACCGTTCGTGACGTCATGACCCGGACCGTCCGGTCCGTTGGGCCGGACACGCCGCTCAAGGATGTCGCTCGTGAGCTGATCGAGCACCGGATCAGCGGCCTCCCCGTGGTCGATGATGCCGGCACGGTCATCGGCGTCATCTCCGAGGGCGACCTGCTGGCCAAGGAGCAGCGGCCCGGCTCTGTCCGGCATCGACCGCTCGCCCGCCTGTTCGGGGAATCCGCGGAGACGCGGAGCCTGATGGCGAAGGCGGCGGCGAGCAGCGCCGGCGAGGCGATGACCAAGCCGGCAATCACGATCGAGGCCTCGCAGCCGATCGATGCGGCGGCCACGCTGATGATCCAGCGCAAGATCAACCGACTTCCGGTCACCGACGGCGGCAAGCTCGTCGGGATCGTGACGCGCTCGGACGTGGTGGGCACCTTTGCGCGATCCGACGAGGCCCTGGCCGAGGCCATCCGACGCGAGGTCCTGCTCCAGGCGCTATGGCTCGATCCGGGCGCGTTCGAGGTCACCGTGGTCGACGGCGCGGCCACGATCCACGGCGAGGTCGAGCGTCGCTCGACCGCCACCATCCTTGAGCAGATGGCGCGCATGGTGCCCGGGATCGTGTCGGTGGATGCCGATGTCACCTGGACGCTCGACGACCGCGACATCGAGGCTCCAGGGCCCGACTACCTCTCGCCCAAGAACTGACCGCTGCCATCCGGCCGCGCCGGCTCGGCGATCGCGCCGCCGCGAACCAGGCTGGTCGCGATCCCGATCGCGCACACGACGCCCGCGACGACGAATGCGTCCCGGATCCCGAGCGCCATCGCACGCGCCGATGCCTCGGCCGGACCGAGACCCGATAGCTCGGCCAGGTGGACCGACATCCGGGCGGCCACGATCGCGCCGCTGGCGGCGATGCCGAGCGCCTGACCGTCGATCCGCATCTGCGCCAGCGTGCCCGATGCCGTCCCGATCCGCGGAGTCGGCACCGAGCCCAGCACCGCGCTCGAGTTGGGGCTCATGAACAGCCCCTGCCCGAGCCCGATGAGGCGCCAGCCGCCACACCAGGTCCAGGGGTCCGAAGCCGGGCTCGAGCTGTGACAGGCTGAGCAGCCCGATTGCCATGATCGCGATCCCGATGCTGGCGGGCACACGAGACCCGATGCGGTCGGAGAGCGCGCCGCTGAACGGTGCCACGATCGCGCCGATCACCGGCACCGGGGTCAGCAGGAGACCCGCCTCGATCGGCGCGTAGCCCGCACCCCGTTCAAGCAGGAACGGCAGCAGGAAGGTGGCCGTGAACAGGCCGGCGAACGCGATGACCACGCTGGCATTGCCCGCCGAGAACGCACGGATCGTGAACAGGCGCAGATCGATCATCGGTTGGCTCGTCCGCGTCTCGGCCCACAGGAACAGCGCCAGGGACACCGCCGCGGTCGCGAGCAGCGCGAGGATCTCGGGGCTCGTCCAGCCCAGCGATTGCCCCTGGGTCAGGGCCAGCAGCAGGGTCAGCAGCGCGGTCCCGGACAACGCCGCTCCCCGGATGTCGAACGTCTGCCCGACCGATCGACGCTCGTCGGGCAGCACGCGCGCGGCCCAGATGATGGCCAGGATCCCGATCGGGAGGTTGACCAGGAACACGCCGCGCCAGGTGGCGAACTCCGTCAGCGCGCCACCCAGCACGGGACCGAGCGTCAGGCCGAGCGAGACGCTGATCGCGTTGATCCCCAGCGCGCGCCCTCGCTCGCCGGGACCGAACGTGCGCGCGACGATGGCCGGCCCCATCGCCTGCAGCATGCCCGCCCCGATCCCCTGGACGACCCGGAACGCGATCAGCGCGCCCGGGCTCGGAGCGGCACCACACAGCGCGCTCGCGACCGTGAACACGCCGAATCCGACCAGATAGACGCGGCGGAACGTGATGACCTCGCCCAGGCGCCCGAACGGCAGGAGCACGCTCCCGACGACCACGAGGTAGGCGATCGACACCCACTCGACGACGGACAGGTCGATCCCGAACGCCGCCTGGATGCTCGGGAGCGAGATGTTGACGATGCTCCCATCGAGCGTCGCCATGAACGTTCCGACCGAGACGGCGGACAGGATCAGCCAGCGTCGGTTCATGCACCCCTGACGCTACCCCAGGCGGCGTGGGGATGAGGCGGTGCGGCGACCGAGGCCGGGGCGGCCGGCGATGGCGACGGGCGCGGCGGCGATGGCGGCCGGGGCGGCCGGCGATGGCGACGGGCGCGGCGGCGATGGCGGCCGGGGCGGCCGGCGATGGCGGCAGCGGACCCTGCGCCGGACGGCGGGCGATCTCGCGACGTACGCGGCGGGCTCGAACCGCTACTTCAGCGCCGCGCGGATGGCGGCCTCGGTCTCCTCGTCGAGCGACGTCTGGATGAGCTCGCCGTGGTACTGGCGAAGGACGGCGATCGCGGCATTCCTGTCAGCGCTCTTGATCTGGAGAAACAGGGCGGAGCGACCCGCCGGCAGGCTCGCCTTGACATCGTCCACGAACTTGCCATCGATCCCGTTGCCGATGGCGGCACCCACGCCACCCCCGGCAAGGGCGCCCAGCGCGATGCCGGCAATCGGAAACGCGAACAGCAGCACGCCCCCAAGGACCGCGCCCACGATGGCGCCGCCCTCGGTGGTCCCGCTCATCTCGTTCTTGACATCCACCTTGCCATCCGGCTGATGGGTCACGACCGCGGTGTCCTCGAACGAGATCCGGCCCTGCTTCTCGAGGCCGCGCAGGGACTTGAGCGCGTCTCGCGCCTGCGTATCGGTATCGAACCCGATGACGACGATCTGGCTCATGGCCACCTCCACATCCTGCAGCCGATGTTCGAAGGGTAGTCGCTTCGGCCATGCGGTTGAAATGTTCGACCCGGCCGGTGCGTCGCTGGCGCGCCCCGGGCGCCGGCCATGTGCCCGCGGCGGTGGGCTCCTCCACGTTGTGCACGGCGCAGAGCAGGGGCGCCCGCCGGCGGCCTACACGGCAGCGCGAAGGTCGAGCGCCCGGCCCCAGTGGAAGGCACGGACGGCCACCAGGACGCCCATGGCGGCCAGGACCAGGATGACCGAGGCGGCGATGGCGGCGTCGAGATCGCCGGCCTGGAACTCGCCGTACACGACGAGTGGCAGCGTCTGCGTCCGACCGGCGATGTTGCCCGCGAACATGATGGTGGCGCCGAACTCTCCCAGCGCCCGAGCCCAGCTCATGACCAGCCCGGCGCCGAGGGCGGAGCCGGCGAGGGGCACCGTGATGTGGCGAAACAGGTGTGCCTCGGACGCCCCGTCGACGCGCGCCGCATCCTCGAGGTCGGCGTCGACGCCCGCGATGCCGGCTCGCGCGGACCGGACGAAGAACGGGGCCGATACGAACACCTGGGCCAGGATCACGGCCAGCGTCGTGAACGGGATCGAGAGTCCGATCAGCTCCAGCGATCCGCCGAGCAGTCCGCGCCGTCCGAACGCGAGCAGGAGCGCGAGCCCGGCCACGGCGGGCGGGAGCACGATCGGCAGGTCGACCAGCGCCTCGACCAGCCACTTGCCCCGAAATGCCCGCCGCGCGAGCACGACCGCGAGCGGCAGCCCCATGGCGATCGTCACCACGAGGCTCACGGCGGTGGTCCCGAGGCTCAGCGTCAGCGCGGTCAGCACCACGTCCGTGGTGAGCGCGTGGGACAGCGAGCTCTCGACCACCGCGTGGACGATCAGCGCCACGACCGGCAGCGCGAGGAACAGCGTGAACAGAGCGGCGACCAGGGCGGGCAGCCGGCCCGTCATGACGGCGAGCTGAAGCCGAACGAGGCGAGGATCGCCTGGCCGTCCGGACCGCGCAGCCAGTCGAGGAACGCGGTCGCCGCAGGCTGGTGGGGAGTGCCCCTGACCACCACGCCCGCGTAGCTCGCCGCGACGTTCGCGTCCGGCGGCACCGGGATCGTCTCGACCTTCGCCGAGGCCGCCGCGTCGGTGCGATACACGATCCCCGCGTCACCCTCGCCGAGCTCGATCTTCGCCACCACGGCCTTCACGTTGTCCTCGCGAGAGACGATGTTCGACGCGTAGGCGATCGCGAAATCGGCCGGGTAGCCGGGCTCACGGGCGAGATTCGCCACGAGCTGGGTCGCGTAGCGCGTGATCGGCACCTCGTCGCCGGCCGCCACGATCTTGAGGCCGGGGCGTGCCAGGTCGGACGCCATGGCCAGGCGGGCGGGGTTGCCGGTGGGTACGACGATCGCCAGCTGGTTGCCGGCGAACACGAGCGGTTTGCCCGCGGCGTAACCGTCGGCGACCAGGCGATCGGCGTTCTCGGTGTCGGCGGACAGAAGCACGTCGGCAGGTGCCCCCTGCTCGATCTGCGTGGCAAGCGCCGCCGAGGAATCGGTCGAGATCACGAGCGTGACGCCCGGGTGGCCGCCCTCGTACGCGTGCCTGAGCGCATCGAGGACGTCGGTGAGCGACGCTGCCCCGAACACCGTGAGGTCCCCGGATCCGGCGACCCGGACGAATCATCGGGCGCGTCACCGGACGACGACGCCGGCGAGCAGGCGGCCGCGACCAGCAGCACCGTGGTCAACGAGGCCAGCAGCGTGGCGAGCGTCCTCGACGGCCAGCCGCTCGCTGCGGAGCTCGTCACGGACGCGCGTCCCGGCGGCTCCCGACCTCGACGATCACGTTGGTGGCCTTCACCACGCACGTGACCTCGTCACCGACCTCGAGACCCAGGTCCTCCACGGCCTCGGCCGTCATCAGGCTGACCAGCCGATGCGGTCCGGCGATGACCTCGACCACCGCCGCCACGCGATCGCGCTCCACCCGGGTCACGATGCCCGCCATCCGGTTGCGGGCCGAGGCGCCGCTGGTGGGCCGGTCGGGCATCATCGCCCGCCGCTCGGCGAGCAGGCGCGTGACCTCGCTGATCGGCACCCGGCGCTGACCGCCGGCCGAACGGGCCATCCTCAGCCGTCCCTCCGCCTCCCATCGCCGAAGGGTGTCCACCGACACCTGCAGCATCTCGGCCGCCTGACCCACCCGAAGGGGACCGGCGACGCCTCGGCGCGTCGCTCCCTCGTGGCTTCCCATACCGATGGATATTCTCACTAATCCATAGGTTTGTCTCCCCATTGGTCCCACACACATAGGTATGTTGCGGTGCCACAGACGAGGCGTGGACTCGCCTTGGTACATTGTTGTTACCGGCGGAGATCCTGTTACCGGGCGCGCGCTGCATGCGATCCGCCCGAGGGCGATCTCGAGTCCAGCCCCGTCGCGGTTGACGAGAGCCGCGATCGGCGTCGTGGGGCCTCGTACGGATGGGCCAGGCTCGTCCCCATCCATCGCGGGATCGGTGCGTCACAGACAGTGCGCTCGGTCATCCGTTGCTCGCCGGCGTCCATCGGGCAATTCAGGAGGGAAGCGCATGAACCTGGTCGATACTCTCACCCAGAGCTTCAACGATGCGATGGGCTCGCTCGTCGAAGCGATCCCGACGCTGATCGGCGCCCTGGTCATCCTGCTCGTCGGCTGGGCGATCGGCCGGTTCGTGGGCGGGATCGTGGCGGCGCTGCTGGCGCGCGCGAACGCCGATCAGCATTTCTCACGCTACGCGGGACGCGTCTATGGCTCGAGCACCGATGCCATGGCGCCGACGCGCCTGATCAGCGGCCTGGCGCGCTGGTTCATCTACCTGGTGTTCTTCATCGCGGCGGCGAACTACCTCGGCTGGCCGCAGGTGTCGATGCTGCTCAACGACTTCATCGCCTGGCTGCCGAACCTGGTGGCCGCGGTGGTGATCGTCATCGCCGCCCCGGTGCTGGGCCAGATCCTGCGGACGACCATCGAGGCTTCGTCCCAGGGCCTCGGCAGCGGCAGCGCCGCCATCCTCGGCCGGCTGGTGCAGATCGGCGTGATCGTGTTCGGCGTCATGGCTGCCCTGTACCAGGTCGGGATCGCGTCCGACCTGATCAACACCCTGTTCCTGGGGATCGTCGCCGCGACCGCCCTCGCCCTCGGGCTCTCCTTCGGGCTCGGCGGTCGCGAGGTTGCCGCCGACATCACCCGCGCGGCGTACGAGGCCACCCGCTCGGCGAACATCCCCGCCCCGGGCGCCGGATCCGGGTCGACCCCGCCACCGGCTCCGCGCGGTGATGGCGGCCAGACCGCCTGACCATCGCCTGACCGTCGGGTTTCGCAGAACCCGAGCACCGGCTCCTGGGCCGGACCCGAACCCCGCCACCCACCGTGGGCGGCGGGGTTCGCCGTGAGCGGCGTCTCCCGCTGCTGCCCCGGCTGGTCGTACGCGATCAGCCGGTGGCCGTCCGCACCCCATCGCAGAGAGGCAGCACCGGCCTGCAGACACATCGATCGCGCGCAACGCCCACCGTCGGACGGCGACAATCGGGACATGTCCAGGGACGCCCATCCCTCCCCCGCTCCGGGGATGCCCGCGCCCGGCGTTCATGCACGTCTTCTCCGGCTCGCGGCACCGATCATCGTGTCCAACATCACGGTGCCGCTGCTCGGCGCGGTCGACACCGCGGTCGTCGGCCATCTGCCGGACCCGGCGTACCTCGGCGGGGTTGCCATCGGGGTCACGATCTTCGACTTCCTGTACTGGGGCTTCGGGTTCCTGCGCATGGGCACCACCGGCTTCGTCGCGCAGGCTCGCGGCGCACGGGACGCCGCCGAGATCCGTGCCGTCCTGGGCCGCGCGTTGCTGATCGCCGCCGCGATCGGGTTGACGATGATCGTGCTCCAGGTACCGATCACGACCGCTGCCCTGCGCGTGGTCGGCGCCGGCCCGGACGTCGAGCAGAGCGCCGCCGACTACGTCGGCGTCCGGATCTGGAGCGCACCAGCGACGCTCGCGAACTTCGCCCTGCTGGGCTGGCTGTTCGGCATGCAGCGACCCAAGACGGCCCTGGTGCTCCAGGTGTTCACCAACGGCCTCAACATCGTGCTCGACCTGTGGTTCGTCGTCGGCCTCGGCTGGGGCGTCCCGGGCGTGGCGGCTGCGTCGGTGATCGCCGACTACGCGGGGTCCGCGCTGGGCCTCGTCCTGATCCTGCGCACGCTGCCCGGCCGCGCCGGCTGGGAGCGTGCGCGCCTGTTGGAGCGCGACCGCCTGCTGGCCATGGTCCGCGTCAACCGCGACATCTTCATTCGCACCATGTGCCTCATCCTCGCGTTCGCCTCGTTCACCGTGCAGGGCGCCAGGCTGGGCGAGGTCACGCTGGCCGCCAACGCGGTGCTCCTCAACCTGCAATCGATCATGGCCTACGGTCTCGACGGGCTCGCGTTCGCGGCGGAGGCGATGATCGGAGCCGCGGTCGGGGCCCGGGACCGGGCCGCGTTCCTGGCCGTCACCCGCGCGGCCGCGCTGTGGAGCTTCGTCGTCGCGGCCGCCGTCGCAGTGGCCTACGCCATCTTCGGCACCTCGCTCGTGGCGCTGTTCACCAACCTGCCCGAGGTCAGGGCGGCGGCCGCCACGTACCTGCCGTGGATGGTCCTCTCGCCGCTGGTCTCGGTCTGGAGCTACGTGCTCGACGGCATCTATGTCGGTGCCACGCGCGCCGTCGAGATGCGCAACGGCATGATCATCGCGCTGGCCGCGTACGTGCTTGCCGCGGCCCTGCTCGTACCGTCCTGGGGCAACAACGGGCTGTGGCTCGCGCTGATGGTCCTCATGGTGGCGCGCGCCGTGACGCTGGGCGCCTGGTACCCGCGGGTGCTGCGGGGCGTGGGCGGCGCGACCTGAGCGCCGGGGCGGTCCAACCAGTCACAATCGAGCCAGGGTGCTGATCCTGGAACGGCTGCGCGACATCCGCATGCTCGAGCCGCTTGCCAATCGCAACTACGCGTTGCTGATGACGGCGGCCGTGGTCTCGTTGCTGGGCGATGGCTTCTTCACCGTCGCCCTCGCGTGGCAGGTCTATGCGATCAGCAACGTGCCGACGGCGCTGTCCGTGGTCAGCATCGCGTGGAGCGTGCCCCTGGTGGCGATGCTCCTGCTGGGCGGCGTGTTCACCGACCGCTACGACCGGCGCTGGCTGATGATCGGTGCGGATCTCGTGCGCGCAGCGGCCGTAGGCCTGATCGGGCTGCTGTCGGTGACCGGGGTCCTGGAGCTGTGGCACATCATCGTCCTGATCGCCTTCGTCGGCCTGGGGGATGCGTTCTTCAACCCGGCCTCGACCGCGATCGTCCCCGATCTCGTGCCCGAGCATCAGCTGCCCCAGGCCAACGCGCTCCAGGGCCTGGTCCGGCCGCTCATGGTTCGGCTCGCCGGCCCGGCGATCGCGGGGTTCGTCGTCGCGGGCGTGGGGCCGGGCTGGGCCTTCATCGCCGACGGCGCCTCGTTCCTCCTCTCGGCGGTTGCGCTGGCCGGAATCGTCGCGCGGCCAAGGGTTGGCGCGGTGACGCACGGCTGGCGGCAGACGCTGGGTGAGATGGCCGAGGGCCTGCGGTTCGTGCGCGCCAACGCCTGGCTATGGGCCACGCTCGTGTCGGCGATGTTCAGCCTCCTGGCGTTCGTCGGCCCGGTCCAGGTGCTGCTGCCGTATCTCGTCAAGAACCAGCTCGAGCTGGGGCCGGAGGCGCTCGGGTTCATCTTCGCGGTCAGCGGGATCGGGTCCATCGTGTCCGCGATCGTCATGGGCCAGCGCGGGCTGCCGCGCCGCCGGATCACCGTCATGTACCTCTCGTGGACGGCCGGCGTCGGGTTCATGGCGGGCTACGGGATCATGGGCGCGCTGTGGCAGGCGCTGGTCATCGCGTTCGCCACGGCCGCGCTGTTCCAGGTCGGCCAGATCATCTGGATCACGCTGCTTCAGCAGCTCGTGCCGCGACAGCTCCTGGGCCGGGTCGCCAGCCTCGACTGGCTGCTCTCGAGCGGCCTCGTGCCGGTGTCGTTCGCGCTCACGGCGCCCGCCGCGGAGCTGCTCGGGCCCAGCACCACGATGGTCGCGGCCGGACTGATCGGAGCCCTGCTGATGGGCATCCTGCTGTTCGCGCCGCACGTCCGGGATCCCGAGCGCGTGCCACCTGACGCCGCGGTCACAGCAGGCTGAGCTCACGCCGCGGGGCGGCCGCGGCACGTGGTCGTGCATGCCTCGGCCTCCGTGTCCCGGTTCCCGCCTACGTCCGCGTGGCCTCCTCGTCGGTGGCTCGCAGGTTCGACAGCTCGGCCTCCACGCGCCGCATCTCGGATCGCAGCTCCTCGAGCGTCGCCTCCAGGTCGCCGGCTGCATCCTCGTGACCTCGGCGCCTGGCCCGCCGCCCGCCGCGCCAGGTCGGCGAGGGCTCGTCTTCCGCCTCGTACCAGGCCCAGGGCCCGGACCACGGTGGCGGACCATACGCGCCTGGCGGCCCGTACCAATCGTCGCACCCGCCCGGCCCGTGCCACGGCCCATGGCCGTACCAACCGTGTCGACAGCTCACGTCAACCTCCTTTGTCCTTGACACCGTGCGGCCGGTCGAGCTGCTCCGTGCCCTCGAGGAACGCCTGGATCAGGCGCGAACGCTCGCGCATGACCGCCACCCATTCGTCGAGCGCTGCCCAGCCGTCAGTCGTCAGCTGGTACGAGCGGCGTGGCGGGCCGTCGCCCGTGATCCACGTCGAGCGCAGCAGCCCCTCGGCCTCGAACTCGCGCAGCGTTCGGTACGCCATGCCCACGTCGACGCCATCGGGCGCCAGGCACAGCTCGTCGAGACGATCGATCAGCGCGCTTCCATGAGCCTCGCCCTCGGCCACCATCCGGAGCACGAATGGCTCCAGCCATCGACCACGGCGGCCGTTCGGACGGACCCATCCCCGGTATCCATCGGGATGGTGATGCGGGTCCGCATGATGATGGTTGTGATCAGTGGCATTCATATGCCAGTAGCATGCAACTCACTCGCTCCGGCGCAAGGGCCGTTGGTCACGGTCGCTCGCGGCGTGGTCAGATGCGAACGGGCCGACCCGCGAACGGGTCGGCCCTGGGGAGCTGCCGACGATCGGTCGGCGATGGGTGACGCGGACGGTGACTGCCGCCGGCGACGATCGACCTGGGATGTGGTTGCCTCAGGCACTCGCCGGCAAGCCCTGCACCCCGACCACACCGGCATCCGGTGCGTCCACTGCCGATGATCGAACGCCCTTGACCAGCAGCCAGCCCATGAACAACAGCTCGCCCACCATGCCGGACAGCGCAGACAGTGGCAGCACCATCGGCTCGAGCTCCGGTGCGAGGAAGTAGACGAACAGGTCGACGAGGTAGAAGGCGCAGGCGATCACCAGGAGGTAACCCAGCACGCGCGGGAACCAGCCGGACGCGATCACGAGATAGCCGAGCGGCACCAGCCACAGCCCGAAGAACATCTGCGACAGGACGAACGCGTCGTGCTGGAGCTCGACGGCCAGCAGGACCAGCGAGTCGGCGCTCGCCTGCCCCATCGTGGCGGCGACGTCGCCACCGGTCGCGATCGACAGCGCCGCGAGCTCGCCGATCAGGCTCACGACCTGGATCACCGCGCTGACGGCAACCAGGGTCACCATCGCCCCGGCCGCGAGCCTGTTCACGTTGCGCAGGAGGGCGAACAGCGCCATCGCCGTCAGCAGGAACAGCGTCGCCTGCACGAGGTCCGTGACCACGCCCACGCGGAACAGCGACTCCGAGGCGCGAATGTTGGCCGCCGTCGCTGCGGCGTCGCCGGGGACGGCGATCGTCGTGCGCGCATAGCCCGCCACGCCCGCGGCCACCGCCATCCCCAGGTACAGCAGCCCGGCTGCACGCGCCTTGCCCTTGATCGTGTTCGTCGACAGCATCCCCTGGCTCCCTCACTGCTTATGTTGTAAGCTTATGGCGTAAGCATACCCCGTACGCTAAAGTGCTGTCAACACCTGGCGTGGAGGTCAGACCGAATGCCGAACCCAAGGACTCGACGGGCCGGCCGCCCGTCGAGGGTGAGCCGCGAGCAGGTGCTCCGTGCGGCCCTCGAGCTGGCAGACCGAGGGGGCCTGGAGACCGTCACCATGCGTGCGGTCGGTCGCGCCGTCGGGGTCGAGGCGATGTCGCTCTATCGGCACGTGCAGGACAAGGAGGACCTGCTGAGCGGCATCGTCGATCTCGTGTTCGCGGCGATCGAGCTCCCGGACCACGAGACGGACTGGCGGACGTTCATGCGCGCGCGAGCGGTCAATACGCGTGCGGTGCTCGCGCGGCATCCCTGGGCGATCGGCCTGCTCGACGCGCAGGCTCGGCCCGGACCGGCCAACCTGCTCCACCACGACCGCGTGCTGCGATCGCTGCTCGATGCGGGCTTCTCGAGCCAGGCCGCGACCCACGTCTATAGCCTGGTGGACAGCTACGTCTACGGCTTCACCCTGCAGGAACGGAGCATGCCGGTCGCCTCGCCCGAGTCGGCGTCGGCGTCGGCGGACGCCATCCTCGCGCAAATGTCACCGGACGCGTACCCCAGCCTCGTCGCCGTCGGCCGCGAGCTCCTCGATAGCGGGTACGACTACGGGACCGAGTTCGAGTTCGGGCTGGACCTGATCCTCGATGGCGTCGCGCGTCTGCAGCGCCCGTGAACGGGGCGCAGGGCGGGAGATGATGTCCCGTCGGAGGCCGTTCGCGGTCCACACGATGGGATCCCAACAGCCCATTTGATGGGGTCAGATAGGCTGGTGTTGCCCGGGTCGACTCCCCCCTCGACCCGGGCACCTTCGTGCCCGCAGGCAGGCGTCAAATCCGGTCGCCCGCATACCCTTGGGAGCATGGACGTTCCCCCGCCCCGGTCAGCTGACCCGCCCGAGCCATCGGCGGAAGCAGCGGATTTGCTGGGCAGAACCGTCCGGGCGACCGGCTCGTTCGGCGGCGACCTCGTCTCCGCCGGTATCACCTGCGCGGGCGTTGATGTCGCGGCCGTTCCTCATCGTCGGCGGGATCGTCATCCTCGGGGTGCTGCTCTTTGCCAACGTCGGACTTGGGCCTGCCAGCTCGCTGATCCCCGGCGCTCAGAGCTCCGCGGTCCCGTCCGTGCTGGAGTCCGGTGTCCCGTGGCAGGACTACGCATCGGACACGAAAGCGCGGATCGATGCGATGGTTGGCCTCCGCGACTGTTCGGACCTCAAGCGTGTGCTCAATGCAGCGGTCAAGACCAACGACGCGACCGCGGCGCGCACCGGGCATGACAACTCCGAGCTGATCGCCTACATCAACGCAGCGATGCAGTCGGCAGGCTGTGGTGGGTGATGCGGCTCGATCCGCCCAGCCATCTTGCGCAAGGCGGTGGCGCACCGTCTCGGAGCGCCGGATCGGCGCGGCCGCTTCTGCATGCGGCGGACGGAGTCTGCGGCTAGTAGCGGAGCAGCGTCATCACCGCGCCGACGCGATTGAACAGGTACAGCCCCAGCGGCAGCGTGATCAGGATCACGCACAGGAACCAGGCGAAGCTGAGGTACAGGGCCCCAAACCACCAGCCGATGAACACGAACCAGAGAGCGCGCACCCACAGCGGGCGCTGCGGGACCGTGCCTCCGGACACGTAGGTGACGCCATCACGAACCTCGACGCTCTGGAGGTCGGTACGGGGTCGGAGGGTCAGGATGAGGGGAAGGCGATTGAAGATCATGAAGCCCAGCGGCAGGCCGATGATGGACAGGCACAGGAAGTAGGCGACCCCGATGGACAGCGCGCTCAGCCAGGTCCCGATGAACAGGAACCAGATGGCGCGAGCAAGCAGGCCCGGTCCGGCGTCGGGCTGGGTGACAATCACGTTCTGATTCGCCACCAGAGGCGGAGGTGTCGTGACGATGCCCGTCGGCGGTGGCGGCGAGGGTGCGTTCGTCGCAACAGCATCCACCGGTTGGGTCTCGTCCGAGTGCTGGGTGCTACCAGGTTGCGTCACGAGCGCAATCCCCTTCCGAAAGCTGCCTGGCTGGGTTGCCGACGATCGCATTCTGCGCGGTCCGGCACATGCGCTGCTGTCCCAGACCGCTCAGGAACATCGCCGAAGCAATCGCACGTCGTCGCTGAGCGGCATGGTGGCTATCGGCAGCCGTCCGATGGTCGATCAGCCGTAATCCCACCCAGCGCGAGCCGACAGCATCCGTTGGGAAAGTGGCTCCGGCGGTAGGATTCGAACCTACGACCAAGCGGTTAACAGCCGCCCGCTCTACCACTGAGCTACGCCGGAGCGAGGGCGCTTCGGGCCTGTTGCACAGCCCGCGCGCGGGGCGCCGTCGCGGCGCCGGCGCAGAGCATAGCAGGCATGCCTGAGCCCACGCGACGGGGGTCACGGCAACCGTCGTGGAACCCATCGGCGGTCAGGGCGCTCCTCCCGTAGACTGCCGGGTCATGAGCCTGATCTCCCCCGAGGCGCTCCTGCAAGCGCATCGATGACCCGCGGCTGCGGCTGGCCGATGTCCGCTGGTGGCTGTCGGACCCCGGCCGGGGTCGGCGCGACTACGCGGCCGCACACCTGCCCGGTGCGGTGTTCATCGACGTCGATGCGGACCTGGTCGGCGAGTCGGGGCCGGGGCGCCATCCACTGCCCTCGCCGGCGACGTTCACGGCGCGCATGGCGAGCCTCGGTCTCGGCGATGAGCACGCGATCGTCGCGTATGACGATGTCGGCGGGACCATCGCGGCCAGGCTGTGGTGGATGCTCGACGTCCTGGGGCATCCGGACGTCTCGGTGCTCGATGGCGGGATCCAGGCGTGGACGTCGATCGGCGGGCCACTGACCGCCGCGGTGCCGGAGCTCCCGCCTGCGACGCTGACCCTGCGCGACACCTGGTCGCGCACGATCGATCGGGACACGCTTTCCAAGCGCCTCGGCTACGTGGCCCTGCTCGACGCCCGCGCGACAGAGCGATATCGGGGCGAGCAGGAGCCGATCGATCCTGTCGCGGGCCACATCCCGACTGCCCGCAGCCTGCCGAGCGAAAGCAACCTCGGGCCGGATGGTCGAATGCTGCCGCCGTCGATCCTGCGGGATCGCTTCATGGGACTGGGCCCGGAGGTTGTCACCTCGTGCGGCAGCGGCGTGACCGCATGCCATCACGCGCTCGCGATGCGCGTGGCGGGACTCCCCGACCCGATCCTCTATCCGGGCTCCTACAGCGACTGGTCGCGCGCCGGGATGCCAGTCGCCACGGGGGACGAGCCGGGATCCGCGACCGACGTGGCGCGCTAGGTCGAGCGCCCCGCACTGGTCGACGGCCGGTTTCCCGCCCTCGCGAGGGCCAGTTGGAGCAGCGCCACGGCGAGCGCTGCGAGGAACCCGATCGCCAGGTCGCCGATGAGCGCCACCTGGAAGCCGAACAGCTGGATCTCGGGGCCGATGGATATCCCCAGCCGGTGGCCGATCAGGTAGAAGGCGCCGAATGCCGCGACGATCGGGAGGACGAAGGCAAGGCGGCGGCGCGGCCCACCGGTGCGGCCCACGAGCCATACGGCCACGGTGCCGAGCGCGATCGAGCAGATGGTGAACAGGGTGACGAGGGCGTACGCCTGCGGCGGCATGCTTTGACGATACCGGCGATCGACCTCGGGTGCCGTCGCGCTAGAGTCGATGCCGTTCGTCAGCTCGAATCTGCCGGAAGGGACGCCAATGGTCGACGACTGCCCGATCTGCGCCAGGCACCGCGGCGAGGGTCCCCTGGGCGGGGAGCTGGTGGCGCGCAGCAGTGGCTTCTGGGTGTGGCACGCGGCCGCCGACCGGGACGGCCGGGTTGGCCTCGGTCACCTGATCATCGAGAGTGGCCGGCATGTCCCGTACCTCGACGACCTCAGCGAGGAGGAGGCGGCGTCACTGGGGCGGCTTCGGGCGGCCACTGCACGAGCTCTCCGTGCCGAGCTCCAACCGGCGTTCGTCTTCGCCGCGGTGATCGGCCAGCGCGTCCCCCACTTCCACGAGCACCTCATCTGTCGCTTTCCCGGCACCGACGACAGCGTCCCGTGGCACGCAAGCGACGACGCAGCACCCCGTGTCGATGGGGAAGCGATCGCCGACCTGGCAAGACGCCTTCGGGCGCGGCTCGAGCCGTAGCGGCCACCCGGCACCGAACAGTGCCTGCCGGTGCGCGCCGCGGAGCGGGACATCGCCCACAAGGGCGCCGTTCGAGATGCTTCCAGCCAAACGGAACAACTACGCAGGTCCGCAGGTCCGTGATGCCGCGGAACCGGCGATTGAGCGCCAGCGAAGCGACGCGCGGCACGATGAGGTCATGCCAACGCGACATGACCCGGGGATTGCCCTGCTCGCCGATCCGACCCGTCGCCACATCGTGGCGCTCATCGCCGTTCGACCGCGACGGTCATCGGCCATCGCGACGGCGATCGGCCTGAGCAGGCCCGCCACCAGTCGACAGCTCGGGTTGCTGCTCGAGGCAGGGCTCCTGGTCGTCGTCCGATCGTGGGTCGACGGTCGAGGACGCCTCTACTCCCTGGACCGCAGAGCCCACGGACGGATCACCGCCTGGCTGGCCGGCACCGAGATTGGTCTCGATGCCGACCTGGATCACGCAGGAAATCGTTCCGCATCGTTGGAACCATCTCGATGATCACGTTGTGGGCGGCGATGGACGACGGGCCGGCGAGGCGCGGCCGTCGACCCAGCGGGGGCGGCCACCGGCCGCGCGGCCAGCGCACAGAGACGCCGCCCGGACGCGGATCAGGAGGTGGCCTCCTCCGCCGCCTGCTCGGCAGCTTCCTCGGCGGCCTCGAGCGCCTCGTCGACGCCCTGCTCGATCGACGCCGCGCCATCGGTACCACGCATCTGGTTCACGCGGGCCTCGATCATGGTCTGCATCTCGGAGAAGCGTGCCTCGAGCCGCGCGCCGAACGCGTCGAAGTCGCCCTTCGAGATGTCCGAGCGGGCACCCGCGTACTCCTCGCGCAGGTCCCGATCCGTCTGGACCGAGTACGCGATGGCGGCCGCGAAGCCGACCACGATGCCGGTCAGGAACCCGAATGCGAATTTCATTGCACCTGTCTCCCTTCGACCCTCCGGCGGAACGTGCCGGACCTACTCCAGGTAATCCTTGAGCTTGCGCGAGCGGGACGGATGACGGAGCTTGCGCAATGCCTTTGCCTCGATCTGGCGAATTCGCTCGCGGGTGACGTTGAACTCCTTGCCTACCTCCTCGAGGGTACGCGCCCTCCCGTCCTCGAGGCCAAACCGGAGCTGCAGCACCCGCCGCTCGCGACCGGTCAGCGAGTCCAGCACGGCCTCGACCTGCTCCTTGAGCAGCTGGTGCGATGCGGCCTCGGCCGGCGCCAGCGCGCCGCGATCCTCGATGAAGTCGCCCAGGTGGGAGTCCTCCTCCTCGCCGATCGGCGTCTCGAGCGACACGGGCTCCTGCGAGACCTTGATGATCTCGCGCACCTTCTCGGGCGTGACGGCGACCTCCTGGCCCTTGGACATCGCCTCCGCGATCTCCTCGACGGTCGGCTCGCGACCCAGCTCCTGGAGGAGCTGGCGGGAGACGCGGATCAGGCGGTTGATCGTCTCCACCATGTGGACCGGGATCCGGATCGTCCGGGCCTGATCGGCGATCGCGCGCGTGATGGCCTGGCGGATCCACCACGTGGCGTAGGTCGAGAACTTGAACCCCTTCTCGAAGTCGAACTTCTCGACCGCCCGGATGAGCCCGATGTTCGCCCTCCTGGATCAGGTCCAGGAACGACATCCCGCGCCCGATGTACTTCTTCGCGATCGAGACCACGAGCCGCAGGTTGGCCGAGGTGAGCTGCTCCCGCGCGTCACGCCCGATGCGCACCACCTCGCCCCGCCGGTCGCGCATCTTGGTCTCGGGCGGGATCTCCGGGTCGTAGCCCATCTTGCGCAGCAGGTCGGTGTCGTGCTCGGCCTCGATCCAGCGCCTGGACGGCCGGGAACGCGACGTCGTCCCGAGTCCAGTCGTAGATGGCGCGCAGGCCCGGGTTGTCGCGCGAGTCGAGATCGCCGTTGTGGACCGACAGGTAGGACCAGTCGAGCAGGCGTCTGGAACGTCTCGGCGTTGGGCGCCGAGTTGTAGGCGGAGACGAGGGCGCGCGCCTCCTTGAGCAGGGCGAGCGTGCCCGTCCGACTGCGGCGTCCTTGCCCGCCTTGACGAGGTGGAAGTCGGGCGACGCGACGATACAGCTCGGCGTTGCCCTCCCAGGCGAGCGCGTCCGCGACCATCCGGTGCGTCTCGGGTCCGAACGGCAGCGCGTGCTGCGGCTTGGTGGTCCGGGTCTTGTGCTCGGTGTCGTGGAGCGTCCACTCGTGGAGCGAGACGACCGCCTTCCAGGGCTCGACGATGATCTGCTCCCCGAGCTCGATCGCCTTGGCGAGGACCACCTCTTCCTCGGCGGTGAGCAGCGCGACCTTGCCGATCTCCTTGAGGTACATCCGGACCGGGTCGTCGATCCCGATCATGTCCGCGCGACAGCGCCTCGAGCTCCTCGGCCGACGGCTCCTCGACCGACTTGGCGTCCATCTTGGGCGGGGCTTCGACGCCCGCGGGCACGCGAACACCACGGACCGCCGCCGCCTCGACCCCCTTCACGCTCAGGCTGCGCTTGCCGCGGCCTCCACGAGCGTCGCCGGCACGCTCAGCCTCGCCACCGCTTGCGCTCGCGTCGGCGTCCTCGTCGGCCCCTCGTCCTCCTCGTCGAGCTCGAAGTCCTCGTCGTCGAGGTCCATCTCGACGTCGTCGTCATCCTCCTGGTCCTCCTCGGACCCCTCGTCGTCGTCCGTCCGACGCGGCGGCTTGGTCGCGGTCGCCGACCGGCGCGGCCGCATGCGTGGCGAGCTTGGCCTCCTCCACTCCGGCCTGGTGCGGCGCGGGCGTGACGCGAGCACGGCTTCGACGAGCTGCTTGTCGAGGGGATCAGCCATGGTCTCGGTCCTCCGTTCGGTGGGAGCCTGTGCGGGTGTTCGCGGGATGTCGGTGGTTGCTGGTGAGCGTTCCTGGTCGGTGCGATGCGTGTCAGCCCGTGGCGACGGCCGCCCGGGCGAGAAGTCTGGTCTGGTCGCGGCGCCGATCGAGCGACCGGCGCTGCTCGTTGAGCAGGCGTCGCTCGAGGGTCAGGCTGCTCGATGGCGTCGTGGTCGTCGTCGCGCTCGGCCTCGGCCATCGCGTCGCGGTTGAAGCTGCTGCGGTCGTGCCAGTCGGCATCGTCGAGCTCGAGCGTCAGGCGCTCCATCTCGTAGGCAAGCGCCCGGTCGTTGAGCTCGCGGGGATCCGGGCCCGCTCGAGACACGAGCGCCTGGCCGAGGGCCCGGCTCTCGTCGTCGAGGCCGTCGAGGATCGCGGCCAGCGCAAATGGCGGGCGAACGCCATGCTCGTCCCGCTCGCGCGCGATCACGATGGCTCGATACAGCTCCCGGGCAACCTGGCGACGGCAGCCGGTCCGGCCCCAGCCCGTCGAGCACCGTGTCGTGGCACTCGGGGACCAGCAGCACGAGGCGAAGCAGCTCCTGCTCGGTGCGCGAGACGCCGCGCAGGATGTCGTTGACCGGCAGCGCGTCGGCCGCGCGCGTCACCGCGTCGGCGCGTGAACCGACCGTCGCCGCGTGCCGGCGCTCCCGCCGCTGCCGAAGCGCCATCGCCGACAGCGTCCCCTGCGTCGAGCCCCGACAGCGTCTGGATGCGCTGCGAGGTAGGCTCGCGCATGAGCGGGTCGGCAGGTTCCGGAGCGACGGGCATCACCGCGTCCACGAAGCGCGCCTTGCCGCCGGGCGTCTTGAGGTCGTGGGCGCGCGCGTGGACGTCGATCAGGTGGTCGACGATCGGCGACGCGGTGCGGACCTCCTCGCGCCAGCGGTCCGGCTCGTCGCGCAGCACCTCGTCGGGGTCCCTGCCCGTCCGGCAGGCGGACGACCCGGACATCATCGAGCTGGACCCCGGCATCGTCCCGTGCCAGCTGGCGGATCAGCTCCTCGAGGGCCGTGGCGCCGAAGGTGCCGGCCTTCTCGCCGGCGGCATCGACGTCGTAGGCGAGCGCGATCCGCTTCGCGTAGCGGGTGAGCAGCGCGACCTGCCCCGGCGTGAGCGCGGTGCCCAGGCTGGCGACCACGTTGTCGAACCCCGCCTGGTGCGCCATCAGCGCGTCCGTGTAGCCCTCGACGATCACCGCCTGGCCGGTCTTGCGGATCGCCGCACTTGGCGCGGTCGATGAGGTACAGCGTCCGGCTCTTGTCGAACAGCGGCGTCGCCGGGGAGTTGAGGTACTTCGGGCCGCGATCCACGCCGCCCTCGCCCTCCTTGCCCAGGATCCGCCCGCCGAGGCCAACGGCATGACCGTTCTGCGTCGCGGATCGGGAAGATGACGCGCTCGCGGAACCGGTCGTAGACACCGCCACCGCGCTGACGCGGGCTGGCCAGGCCGACCTCGACCAGCTCCCCCGCGTTGATCTGGCGCTTGGCGGCGAGCTGCCGCGTCATCGTGTCCCAGCCGCCGGGCGCCCAGCCGAGCTGCTGCGCGCTCGATCGTCTCGTCGGTGAAGCCGCGGCCGCGCAGGTACTCGAGGGCCGGCGCACCAGCCTTCGAGTGCAGTCAGGACCGCGTGGTAGAAGGCGATCGCCGCGTCGAGCACCTCGCGCAGGCGAGCCTTGCGGGCGTCCTCGCGCTTGGTGCGCTCGTCGATCTCGACGCCGGCGCGGGCGGCCAGCGTCCGCAGCGCCTCGGGGAACGACAGGCCGTCGCGCTCCATCAGGAACGTGAAGATGTCGCCGTGCTTGCCGCAGCCGAAGCAGTGCCACGTGTCCCGGGCGGGGGTGACGACGAAGCTCGGGGTCTTCTCGCCGTGGAACGGGCACAGGCCCTTGAGGGTCGTGCCAGCCTTCCTGAGCTGGACCGACTCGCCCACCACGTCCGCGACGGGGAGCCGGCCCTTGATCTCGGCGACGACGCCGACGGCCAAGCGTTGCTCCTGTCCCGTGGTCCGGCCGCGTCGCCTCCGCCTGGAGACGCAACGGCGGATACAGCTACCGGCCTGTCAAGTCTTGACAGGCCGCCGGTTGCGCAGGGTACCCCTTGACAAGGGGGTTGACAAACGCCCGGGGTCGGGCTCGCCGCTTGCGTGGCTCACCCTTGAGGCCACATGACCGTGAAGCCGCACTCCTTTGTCGCGAGGCCTTCCGCCTCGGTGCGCTTTGTCAACACTCGGGAGGCGCTGACGTGGATCGGACGTGCCCCGAGCCGGTAGAGCCAGCCGCCCTATCGCAAGGCTGAGCCTGCCTGGGCGTGGCCGATTCGGAGCGACCTCCGTTCCTGGCGACCCGCCCCATCACAGCCGCGTCAATCCTTGCCATTGGCAGAGTCTGACGGGCCATTCGACCACGACAAACACCGCCGTCTGCTCACGTCATCCCTCTTGGGCCCTCACGACATGACTTTGCACACGCCTGCTTGGCGAGCGACGCCACCGACCGGCTGCCCTACTCGCCGGGCGATTGCGAGGGTGCCGGCTGGAAGGTGCACGAGCCGTTGGGCGGGAAGTCCGCGTTGAGCGTCACGTCATCGAGGGGCGCAGGGTGACCTCCGTCATGCAGGTCCCACGCGGCGCGCCGGCGATGCCCTGGTCGTAGGTGGCAAGCCACGTCGTGACCGAGTAGTCGCCGGCCGGCAGGACGAGCGGTCCTGACATGTAGCCACCGCCGAAGGTCGTGCTCCCCTGCCCGCCCGACGAGCCGCCTTTCACCTGGCCTTCGTACATCGTCGTGCCATCGGTGGACGTGACCCGGTAGAAGGCCGCGAGATCGCTCGCGCAGCAATCGACACCATGGACCGTGGCCATCTGCCACAGCCGTGCCGGCTGATACCGGGCATCCACCTTCAGCGGCATGCTGTCGATGACCCGCCCGTTGGCGTCGTCGACGAGCCAGACCGTCTCGGGGCGGGTCTGGGTCGCATCCGACCCGGCCTTGATCCGAGCGATCGAACCAGCCAGATCACACTCGTCACCGGTGAAGTTCCAGCGCGGGTCGATGGTGGCGATGTCGCCCTTCCGGAACGGCGCCCCGGTCAACAGCTCGTCGTCGCGGCCCGATGGCCGCCGCGACCTGCGCCAGCGTCATCCTGGGCGTGATCGCCTGCCCCGTCTGCTGGTCACCGGTCTGAGGAACAACCACGGGTACCTCGCGCCCCTGGGCCCAGGCGACCCGGTCGACGACGAAGGCGCTGGCGCACTCGTCCTGGGTCGCTGCGGTGCACTGCCACTGGCGTGGGTCGCCGGCGTGACCGATGAGCACGAGCGCGACCGGCTCCTGACCGGTCTGCCAGGATTGGACATCCCCGCTCGTCTCGGGCATGAAGAAGGGCGACAGGTAGGTCGCCGACGGCATGCCGCATCTGGTGCCGTTCTCGCCGTATGGCTCGCACAGCCGGGCGCTGGAGAGGGTGTCGGTGACCGCCGTGAAATGGCACCAGCTTTCGAGCGGGCCGACATAGCGACCCGGATATGGGCACGACACGGGCATCTCGTTGCCGTAGCCGGCCACGGCGACCGCCCGGCCGTCCAGCTTGCCCGACCCCAGCAGACCGGCGGCATCGGCGACGCTGATCACCGGCAGACCGTCGATCTCGGACGGGAATGTCGCGTCCGGTGGCCGGCCGTGGTCTCGGCCGGTGCCTGGCCCGTCGCCGCGGCCGGTGGCTGGCCCGTCGCCGCGGCCGCGCATCCACCCACACCGAGCGTGCATAGCAGGATCACCAGCATGGCGAGCCACCGGCTCATGACGGGCGCCGACGCGTCGAGCGAGCAGTGGGGCCGCTCACCCCGGCAACCTCGAACCAGGACATGGCCGTCAGCGTCACGACCCGTTCCCGGTTCGCCCGTCCGCTCATCGTCATGCTCGATCCCCCACTGCGAGCGCGATCATGCGCCCGGCGCGCCTCGCCGTCCACGACCGACCATGCGGGGCGGACATGAGTGGTGCCCCGCGGACCGCGGGGCACCGATTGCCAAGACAGGCAGCTGCGCCGGCTACGGCGTGGGAGCCACCTTGGCGAAGTAGCCATCCTCGCCGGATCGCGTGGCGCCGGCGAAGCTCGCCTGCTCACGCAGGTCCGTCCAGTAGGCGACGATGCCACCATCGGGCGTGGCCGCGATGTTGCTGTAGTCGCCGAGGAAGGTCGTGGCGTACTGGTAGCCCGCGGACGGGCCGGCGGCGAACCAACGATCACCGGACGTCGGATCGGAGAGCTGCGGTGGTCACCTGCTGGCCCGAGAACGTGCCGGGGACGTCTCGGTGAGCAGCGAGTAGCCGTACATGTGATTCGCGCGGTCGTAGCTGCGGTCGAAGGTACCGATGCGAAGAACGCCGTTCGTGTCAAACGTTGCCCAGGGCATGAACTGGTCGCCGCTGATCGCGATCGCGGCCGGGGTCGACCAGGTCTGGCCCGCGTCTGTCGACTCGCTGACGATGATGTCCGAGTTGGTGGTGACACCGATCGAGCTCGCGCTCGGATCGTATGGGCGCCGGTGCGTGTTTCGCATGTCGGACCAGACGAGGGCCAGGTGGTTGGCGTCGGTCGGGTCGGCGGTGAGGTTGCCGGCCGCCCAGGTCCGGAAGGCGCTGTCCTGGTAGGTCTGGCGACCGAACGCCCACGGGTAGTCGTGGGCGCCGTCGTAGACGAGCCCGACGTCGACGGGCTCACCCATCGCCCTCCCGGAGTTCGGGTCGACCCGCACCACGTAGTAGGTGTCGCGGAAATCGGCATTCGCCGGATCGGTGTTCATGAACGACACGAAGATCTGCCCGTCGGCGGTGACCACCGGGGTGGACACGAACGCATCGTGCAGCGAGCCCGAGATGACCTGCGGGCTGCTCCACCGCCGGCCGCCGTCGTGCGTCACGACCGTGTAGATCTTCGCGTTGACGTAGGCTGCCCTTCTGGGCCAGGCGGAAGTCACCGAAGGTGACCATGGCATTGCCGTCGCCCCAGGCCGCGATGTACTCCTTGTCCAGCAGATCGCCGACGCTGGTCGCGTTGCCGTTGCCATGCGCAACGACCTTCGAGCTCCAGGTCTTGCCCTTGTCGCCCGAGGTGGCGACCACGACGTCCGGGTTGGTGGCGTTGGCCGGGCCGACGAACCGGAAGCCGAGCGTCGCGTAGTAGGCCCGGCCGCTGGCGTCGAACGCGACCGCCGGGTCGCCGGTGCCCTGGTAGGCGAAGTTGGTGTTGATCGGGTACTCCGACCAGGTCTTGCCGCCGTCGAACGTGACGTGGGCGCGGGAGAGCACCGACTCGGTCACGTGGCCGCCCGGGTTGAGACCCAGCTGGTAGTCGTTGAGACCACCGATCATGTTGCTCCGCGTCGGTCGGGTTGACCGCGATCGACGATTCGTTGTGCGGACCCGCGGTCGGCGCGCAGTCGGTGTTGACGTTGGCGGCTGTCGACGTCTCGGTGGTGCAGATGGCGTGCGCCCGTCTTGGCCGCCGGGCCACTGCCGAAGACGGCGCCTGCGACCGGCGCCTCGCTGACGCCGTTGTGGGTGAAGTCGACGGGTTGTGGATCGTCGGCGAACGCCATGCCCGCGCTGGCGAGCAACGCGGTCGTTGCGAAGATCGCCGCCAGGCGCTGATATCTGCTGCCCAGATGCATGCAGCCCTCCTATCGGGACGCGGGGCGCGGAGGGGCCCCTGTCGTTTTTCGCATCCTAGTCGCGTTTGCAGGATTCGACAGAAACGCCCGAATTCGCTCCGGCGAGCGCGGCTCGTCGGGCTGCGTCAGCCAGCCAGCGGTGCCATCCCGAGACACGCGCGCACCGCGTTCTCGAGCCGGGTTGCCCGGTCATGGGCGGCGATCTCGCCCGTGACGAAACCGAACGCGTACTGCCCGTCCGCACTCCACCAGCCAACGCTTCCGCCCAGGCCACCCATGCCATAGCCGTCGGGCTCGACCACAAAGCCGAGCCCCCAGGATCGGTCGTCGCCCATCACCAGATCGCGTCCCGACCCGGCCACCGACGTCGCCGTGCGGCGCATTGCCGGCGAGAGGATGGCTCCCTCCTCGAGCGCGACATAGAGCCCGGCCACCCCGCGGGCCGACCCATGACCGTTGATCGCCGGGATCTCGGCTCGCCGCCAGCGCTCACCGTTGACCACGGCCGGGTCGAGACCGCCCGGGGGGTTGGCCAGCGCGCGATGCAGCAGCTCCGTCGCGTCCTCGAACCCCGCCTGGAACGCCGGTCCGAAGCCGGTCAGGTCCACGACGCGCGCCAGCTCCGCGTCGGACAGACCGATGAACAGGTCCAGGCCGAGGGGGCCGCACACCTCGTCGCGGAGGAAGCGCCCGAGCGTCCGGCCGTCGATCCGGCGGACCACCTCGCCCACGAGGTGGCCGTAGAACATCGCGGCCTCGCCCTGCTCGGTGCCGGGCTCCCAGGCCGGCGTCTGGTCCGCGATCAGCCCGCACAGTCGATCCCAGTCGTACCAGGCGTCCTCCCCCACCGCCCGGTCCAGGACGACATGGCCCGAGCGGTGCGCCAGGACCTCGCGCATCGTCGTTCGCGCACGCATCTCCGGCCAATAGGTCGTGAGCGGCGCGTCGAGGTCGAGCTCGCCCCGGTCGGCCAGCACCAGCGCGGTCAGGGCCGCGAACGGCTTGCTCGTCGAGTAGACCATGACGAGGCTGTCCGATCGCCAGCGGCGGCTGCGGGCCGCATCGGCATGGCCGCCCCAGAGATCGACGACCCAGCTGCCGCGGTGCCAGACGGCAAGCGCAGCCCCGGTCCCATCCTCGGCACCGAGGATGTCGGCAAATGCCACGGCCACGGGCTCGAACCGCGGCACGACGGTGCCCTCGACATCGGCCATCGGCCGCAACCCCTCCTTCGAACAGACCGGCAGTCTACGTCCGGCGCGATGCGCTCCGCCGACCGGTTGCCAGCAGATGGAGATCCGAGAGCAGACCCAACCGCGCGTGGACCGCGTGCGAGGTGTGGGTGCGCATCACGTGGAGACGCAGCGCCCACGATGCCGCGGCAGGGCACTGACCCCGCTGAGGCGGTTCACGTTCGGTCAGGGTTGATCTCGCGATTGATCGCTGCCGGGTTCGATCGGATCGGCGCGGGGTCCGCGGCCGAGCGTCGCCCGGACCGGGTCGGGAACCACCCTGGCGTCCCTGGCAGGAACCTTCAGCGCCCCGATCCCGACCACTGCCGGCCGCACCGGCGCCACGATGTCGCGGTTGCGATTGCGGCGGCGTTGGACGAGCGTGATGCCACCGGCCAGCACGGCCGACAACGCGAAGCCGATCACCATGCCCAGCCACGGCCGATCCTGGATCAGGGAGCCACCGATGTAGCCGGGCAACGCCGCCAGGAGCGCCCAGACCACGACGGCCACGGCGTCGTAGGCGAGGAACTGGGTCCACTTGAAGCGCAGCACGCCGGCTCCGATCGCGACGGCGGTGCGCCCGCCCGGGACGAACCGACCGACGATGATGAACGGGCCGCCGCGCCGATCGAACTGCTCCTGGATCCCGGCGAGCTGGTCGGGGTTGCCGCGGAGCACGCGCTCAGCCAGCGGTCGTCCGGCGGTCCGGCCGATCCAGTACGCGACGTTGTCGCCGACGAAGGCGCCGAGCGCCGCCGCCACCATGACCCAGGCGATGGTCAGCCGGCCCTGGCCGGCGAGCACCGCCGCCGTGGTCACCGTCGCCTCCGATGGCAGCAGCGGGAACAGCACGTCCAGCCCGGCCATCGCGAAGATGACCAGGTACGTGATCGGAGAGTTGGTGACCAGGCTGGCCAGCGAGTCGATCAGGCCCGTGACCGAGTTCAGGATCGAGATCAGCTGCTCCATCGCTGATCCCTAGGCTATCGGGATTGCCGCATCACCGGCCGAGGAGCTGCTGGCGCAGCGAGCGAGCCAGCCAGGCCTCGTACTCGTCAGACGTCCAGCCCTGGACCGTGACCAGCTCGGCGTAGACGTCGGGCAGGGTCAGGGCATTGAGGATCGCAACCGCGCGCCGGACGTCCAGACCGGGGCCAAGGCGGTCCCCCAGCAGCTCGCCGAACTCACGCAGGCCACCGCGACGACGCGCGTACACGGCCTCGTGCTCGTGCCGCAGCTCAGGGTCCGTGGACGCGGCCTCCCGATGGATCTGGACCACGTCGCTACCGGCGTCCCAGCGGACGCGGATCGAGCGCGCGAACAGGTCCAGGGTCGCCCCGGCATCGCGGGCAGCCACCGCCTCGCCGATGAGCGCCTCGGACTCGGGCTGGTAGACGATGGCGTCACGGAGCTCGCGCAGGATCCCGGCCTTCGAGCCGTAGACGGCATAGACGGTCTGCACCGCGACGCCCGCCTCGTCGGCGATCGCCTGGAGGGTCGTCGCCCCGTAGCCGTCGCGTGTGAACAGCCGCCGCGCGGCGTCCGCGATCCGACGACGGGTGGCTGCCGCGCGCTCGGCCCGGAGGGTTGGGCGCCTGGGCTTGACGTCGTCGACCATGTCGATATAGTAGCACTCTACATAATAGAGTTCGACTCTATCGAAAGGAGCGTCCCGGTGGCCAGCAGCGACATCGAGGCCAGGGTCCGCCGCCTGGTCGAGGTCGGTATCGGCGGCGGTGACCTGTCGGTGATCGAGGAGCTCATCGATCCGGCGTGCGTGGAGCACCAGCGTGGCCATGAGCCCGGGCCTGCCGGCGCCAGGCGGTTGAGCGCCGACCTCCACCGGCGACTGTCGAACCTGGAGATCCGCGTCGAGGATTCCGCGCTCGCGGGCGACCGCGTGTGGCTCCGCTCGCGGGCGAGGGGTATCAGCACGGGCGCGTTCCTGGGCTTCCCGCCGACCGGCTCCGCGGTCGAGATCGATGTGTTCGATGTGGTCCGGATCGAGGACGCCCGAGTGGTCGAGCACTGGGGGCTCGCGGACCAGCTGGGCCTGCTGCTCCAGCTCGGCTTCGATCCCGCGACCGTCGCGACGGGAGTGCGTTGAGATGACGACGATGATGGACACGTCCCCCCGGCTCGAGGGCCACGACGTGATCGTGATCGGCGGTGGTCAGGCCGGGCTCGCTGCCTCCCACCACCTGTCGCGCCGCGGTATCGAGCATGTGGTGCTCGACGCCGGCTCCGCCGTCGGCGACGCGTGGCGGCGACGCTGGAGCTCGCTCCGGCTGTTCACCCCGGCGGCCATGGATGGGCTGCCCGGGATGCCCTTTCCCGGCGAGCCCGGCGCCTTCCCGACCCGGCTGCAGATGGCCGACTATCTCGCGGACTACGCGCAGCGCGAGCAGGCTCCCGTCCGACTCGGCGTCCGGGTAGACAGCCTCACCCGGGACGAGGGCGGGTTCGTGGCAACGGCGGGCAACCAACGGCTCGCCGCTCGCGAGGTGATCGTTGCGACGGGCTTCCTGTCGAGGCCGATTTCGGCCGGGCTTTGCCACCGCGCTGGGGCCGTCGATCACGCAGCTCCACTCCGACGAGTACCGCAGCCCATCCACCCTGGCCGGTGCCCGGGTGCTGCTCGTCGGAGCCGGCAACTCGGGCGCGGAGATCGCGCTGGAGCTGGCCCACGCCGGCCGCCATGTCGTGCTCGCCGGGAAGGGGACGTTCCTGCCCGCGATCGCCCGGATCGGCGGCCCACGGGTCTTCTTCGGCTTCGCGCGGCGGGCGCTCACGCTCGACACGCCGCTCGGACGCCGGATGCGCGACCGGATGGGCCCCCATGGATCAGCGCCCGTGATCCGCGTGCGCGCGTCGGACCTGCTTGCGGCCGGCGTCGAGCGAGTCGGACGCGTTGCAGGCGTTCGCGACGGGCAGCCGGTCCTCGAGGACGGCCGGCAGCTCGACGTCGACGCGGTCGTGTGGTGCACGGGCTTCCAGCCCGCGTTCGACTGGATCAGGCTGCCGATCCTTGATCCATCCGGCCTGCCCCGGCACGAACGGGGTCTGGCCGTCGGGGTGCCCGGGCTGTCGTTCGTCGGCCTTCCGTTCCAGCGTTCGTTCGTGTCGCCCCTGGTGGGCGGCGTCGGTGCCGACGCGGCGGTCATCGTGGACGCGATTGCCGAGCGGCTCGCGAGCGATCCTGCCGTTCCCGAACCATCGGAGGCCGCCGCCGTGGCATAGCGAGGGTGCCTGCGGCGGGGGCGAGCAAATGCCTCGAAATCGAACGCCGCAAACACCCTCCCGGGCGCTAGGCTTCGTCCGCCATCGCCGAGCTGGCGGGCGTGTCCGGCCACGATGCCGAGCAGGAGCAACAGCACGCATGGAGACGACGGTCGCGGCGGGAACGAACTCCACCGCGCGCCTGGTGGATGCGCGCCAATCCCTCGGTGCGGCCAAGCTCGCCGACCTGTTCCCGGAGGACACGACGTTCCGTCGGTCGCTGCAGACCTATGTGGTCCTGCTCGCGCTGTCGGGACTTCTGGCAGCGTTCGGGCTGTACCAGGACTCGACCGCGTCGATCATCGGGGCCATGCTCGTCGCCCCGCTCGGGGGCGCGATCATGGCCTTCTCGGGTGCGCTGGTCACGGGCCGCACGCGGTGGCAGACCATCACCTTCCTCCAGATCGTGCTCGGCTCGCTGATGGTGATCGCCATCGGCTTCGCCGTGTCCTGGATCCTGCCGGACCCGCTCACGCTGACGCCGGCGATGCAGGCGCGGACCACGCCCGGGCTGCTCGATCTGGGGGTCGCGCTGGCAGCCGGCGCGGCGGGCGCATACGTTGCGGATCGTCAGACCGGCACCGACGCCCTGCCCGGCGTCGCGATCGCGGTGGCCCTCGTCCCACCGCTGGCCACGGTCGGCATCTGCGCCGAGCTCGGCCGCTGGGACGACGCGGCCGGCGCGATGCTCCTGTTCCTGACCAACTTCGCCGGGATCGTGGTGATCGCCAGCATCCTGTTCGTGATCTTCGGGAACGCACCCACGATCGAGCAGCTTCGCGAGCGCCACCGGCTGCGGAACGGGATCATCGTGGCCATCGTCGCGATGGTGCTGGTGACCATCCCGCTCGCGATCCACTCGCTCGCGTCGGCCAGGTCGGTCATCCTGGGCGCCCAGGGGGCACCGATCGTTCGCGACTGGCTGGGCTCGCGCGACCTCGACGTGACCTCGTGGTCCATCGATGGGGACCACGTGACGATCTCGCTTGCCGGACCGGTCCTGCCGCCGGATGCCCAGTCGCTCGCGGGCGAGCTGGCACGGTCGTTCGGCGAGCCGGTGAACCTCGAGATCCGGTACCAGCCGGTGTCCAGGACGGACGTGACCGCGAGACCCTGACCGATGGCGACGGGGCCGGCCGCGCCGTGAGCCCTGTGCCCGGGCCTCGGTACGCGAGCGCGGCGCCTCAGCCGGCGGGGCTGGCCTGGCGACCCGCGGCCCGCAGCGCCACCTCGATGAACGGTCGGAGTCGGGCAGTGAGCTCGACCTGGGTACGCCGGAAGGCAGCCAGCCGCTGCTCGTCGGTCCCCTCGACCTCGGATGGGTCGTCCAGGCCCCAGTGGAGCGTGTTCTGCGAGCCCGGGAACACCGGGCAAGTCTCACGCGCGCGGTCGCAGACGGTGATCACGTAGTCGAACTGTCGGTCCAGGAGCTCGGTGATCACCTTGCTGCGTGCGCCGCTCCAGTCGATCCCCAGCTCGGCGAGCACGCGGATCGCATACGGATTGACGCGGGTGGCCTCGGTGCCAGCCGAGTGAGCCTCGAAGTCGTGACCGCCATAGCGGCCGAGCAGCGCCTCGGCGATCTGGCTGCGGGCCGAGTTGTGGGTGCACACGAACAGCACGCGGATGGGCGAATCGGGCACGACGACGGTCCTCCTGGCACGGCCCGCGGCCGCGACGGTCAGCTCGAGGTCGAGCAGCTCGCTCTCGAGACGATCCAGCTGTTCACGCTGGCGGGCGATCGCTGCTCGCTGATCGGCGAGGAGCGGGGCGAGATCGAGGTCGACGCGTCCGTGCTCCAGGCACAGCGCCGCCAACCTGCCGGCATCGACCGGAGCAAGACCGAGACGGCGCAACGAGACCACGAGTCGAAGCCGGGCGACATCCTGGTCCGCGTACTCGCGGTAGCCGTTGCGTGCACGCGGAACCGCGGGCAGAACGCCGGCGCCCTCGTACCAGCGCACGGCCGAGGGCGCGATCCCGACCTGACGAGCCAGCTCTCCGATCCGCATGCGCGCAGACTAGAGCTTCAAGTCACTTGAATGTCAAGCGGCTGTCCATGGCATGGGCCGGGACCTCGCCGGTGGTTAGTCCATT
The DNA here is from genome assembly GCA_963806265.1 of uncultured Chloroflexia bacterium. GTDB lineage: Bacteria > Chloroflexota > Limnocylindria > Limnocylindrales > CSP1-4 > CAIXZV01. The sequence continues at coordinate 73,130 of CAWDXT010000026.1, read as the reverse complement.
GCCTGGCCGGGATCTCGCTGGTGGTTGATCCAGGGCTGGGAGCTCGCTGGTGGTTGATCCGTTGCACTGGCCGGGAGCTCGCTGCTGGTTATCCGTCGCCATTGGCCGGGATCTCGCTGGTGGTTGATCCGTCGCATGGCCGCCTGCAGGCCGCGCGGCTGATCCACGCCCCGGTCGCGACCTGGCTGCGCGTCTGGTCGCCCGATCCGTCACGTACAGTGAGGCCGTGACCGCAACCCGGGAGCCAGACCCCACGACCAGCCAGCCGCGTCGACGTCGGGCGCTGGGGTACCGGACGACGTCGGCGGCGTGCCGGCATCGGGCGCTGGGGTACCGGACGACGTCGGCAGCGTGCCGGCATCGGGCGTTGGTTCGCCGCCATCGGGCGCTGGTGTGCCGGACCCCGACTCGCGGGCTCGGACGCACCTCGCCAACGAGCGAACCTTCCTCGCCTGGTTCCGGACCGGGCTCACCCTGATCGCGCTGGGCCTCGCCGCGGCGCAGTTCCTGAGCCGCGACGTCGCGCCCGGCCTCCCGGTCGTGCGGCTCCTGTCGACGGTGCTCGCCGTCACCGGGATGTTCCTGGTCCTCGTCGGTGCCCGGCGCTACCTCGACGGGCGGGCGCACATCGACGAGGCCACGTTCCAACCCGCCCACATGTCGATCCTCGTCACGGCGGGGCTCGCGCTGGCCACGGGCGTGCTCGCGATCGGGTTCGTCTGGCTGCTGCACGCCGGATAGCCGCTCTGCACGGCGAACGTGGCATCCTCTGACCGGGCACGCGAGCCGCACCAACGATGGACGATCCGGAGACCCAGATGCTGTCCCTGCGCATGACGAGCGAGGAGCACCACGCGCGGATGCTGCCGCACGTCGACCGCCTGGTCGACCTCGCCGACATGGTCGGCCATGTCGAGTGCTCCGCGATCCACGAGGCGTTCGAGCAGGAGTACGAGTTCATCGTCACGCAGCTCGTGCCGCACATCGCGGCGATCGAGAACACGCTCTATGGCCGGGTCGAGGAGCTGCTGGGCGGCCGCCACTCGATGACGCCGATGCGCAGCGAGCACCGGGAGATGGAGCGGCTGATCCGGGAGCTGGGGCAGTACCGGCGCCACGTCAAGGGCTGCAGCTGGAGCGCCGTCGAGGGCATGGCACTGCGACGTTCGCTCTATCGCCTTCACTCGATCCTCAAGGTCCATCTCGCCGAGGAGGAGCTGTACCTCGAGGTTCTCGAGCAGCACCTCACCGACGAGGAGAAGGACGTGCTGGCGCGCGGCATCGATCACGCCGCGGCCGAGCCACTCTGACGCAGCGCCCGACAGTCCCGGGTCGACTCGGGTCGACTCGGGTCGGCCCGGGTCCGCCGGGTCCGCCGCTGGTCGGGTCGCGTCGAGTCGGCCGCTGAGGTTGGCCGCTGAACGCTGGGCGTTCGATAGGTTCGGCGATCGAACCAACTGACCGCGCAGCGTTCCGTCCGTCCGGCGAAACGGCTCGCAACCGACATCCTGGTCCATCAGCGTTCAGGGCGTTCGCTGCCGGGAGTGTCCGGCAGCCGCCACCGAACCATCCGAACGCTGAGCGAACAGAGTGCCGGGTCAGCTGCATTGGCCGGTGCGGTGATGCTCGGGATGCGTCAGCCCGGGCGGAGGCGGGTCGCTTCCGGCGGCCGGCGGTCCATTCGAGGTAGCGGGCGTCGAACTCGGCGATCAGCTGGAGACGGGGCGCTTCCGGCGGCCGGCGGTCCACTCGAGGTAGCGGGCGTCGAACTCGGCGATCAGCTGGAGACGGGGCGCTTCCGGCGGCCGGCGGTCCACTCGAGGTAGCGGGCGTCGAACTCGGCGATCAATCGACCCCGCTCCTTCATCACCGCTGCCCACTCGTCGAGCGCGGCATGCCCAGCCTCGGTCAGGAGGTAGTCGCGGCGAGCCGGGCCGGTGCCGGTGGTCCACGAGGACACGACGTGGCCCGCCTGCTCGAGATCCCGCAGCGTGCGGTAGACCTGGCCAACGTCGACGGGTCCGTTGGTGATGCCCAGCTCGGCGAGCTCGCCCACGATCGCGTAGCCGTGGCTGGCGCCGGAGGCGAGGAACGCAAGCACGAACGGCTCCATCCAGCGATGAGCGCCGACCGGCGACCAGCCACGGTGGATCGGGATGCCCGAGGCATCGTGATCAGAGGCGATCACGAACGAGGCAGCGGTCTCGGTCGACGCCGGGCCGTCGGCGGCCGTGGCGTCATCAGCGGCGGCGTCATCAGCGGCCGTGGCGTCATCGGCGGTGGTCTGCGGCGCGGCGTTGTCGTCCCGCGGCGCGGCGTTGTCGTCCCGCGGCGCGGCGTTGTCGTCCCGCGGCGCAGCGTCGTCCTGCCGCGTGGCGTTATCGTCCCGGGACGCAGCATCGCCCCGCGGCGCGCCGTCGTGCACGGTCGGCTCCTCAACCCCGGCGGGCAGATCGTCGACATCGGCGACCCCGGCCGGGGCGCGCGAGGCCGCGTGGTCGGGTCGCGATGGAGACATGAGTGTCACGAGCATATAGGCTCGATCCAGCCCCGTCCCTTGCGTGCGCGTGGCCGATCGGCCCCGGGACCTCGACCCGTCCCGCCGGCGCGGCGCTATTCGGCCGGGGCGAGCGGGTGCTCCATCGCCGCCGCCAGCAGGTCGGCGACATCGCCGGTCACGCCGCGATCAACGATCCGAAGGTATGCCTCCTCCTCGGCGAGGTGGATCTTGAGCACCGCGTACAGCTGGAACATCACCCGGCGGATCGCGAGCGAGCGACCGAGCGTCATCGCCTGGGTCTGGAACTCCCCGGCCAGCCGCGCGTAGGTCGCGATCAGCTCGCGAACCTCGTCATGCTCACGACGCATCGGCGCCATCGAGTGACGGTTCTGGAACATGCGCTCGAGCTCCGGGTACATCGTGCGCTCGGACGCGTCGATGTGCGGCAGCAGGGAGCCCGTCAGGAACTCGCTCAGCTCGGCGAGATCGGGCCGGACGTCCGCCGCCGGGGCCGTGAGCAGGCGGTCGGCAAGCGCCGGCATGCGATCGACGTGTTGCAGGATCCGCTCGTGGTGCTCGTGCGTCACCTGTGGCAGGGTCTGCGTCATGATCGAGCCTCCTGGGCTTCCTTGGCCTCCGCCGGCGACCGGGCGCCGGCCGGCGAGCTGGATGAACGATTGTTGGCGTCCCGGACCTCGAAGGCCGGCATCAGGCTTCCTCCGCCGGCGACCGGGCGCCGGCCGGCGAGCTGGATGAACGATTGTTGGCGTCCCGGACCTCGAAGGCGGGCATCATGCTTCCTCCGCCGGCGTTCGGGACAGGGCCACGTAGAACAGCGCGATGGGCCGATAGACCGCATGTGCAAGCTTCATGAACGGAGCCAGCAGGACCAGCTCCATCGCCACGGCGACATGGAACAGGAACACCCAGTAGCCCCACACGGGCGCTGACGGCAGGTAGAGCGCGAGCTCGAGCACGAAGCCCGTCACGCCGGTGATCCACAGCAGCGCCAGCAGCAGCCAGTCGGCGGTCGTCGAGGAGCGCACCGAGCGGTTCGCCGCCCGGGCCCGGTCGATGATCAGCATCGTGGTCCCGTAGATCAGCGCGAGGCCGGCGACCGTGCCCAGCAGGCGGACCGGGTACCAGACCGGCACCGGGGTCCCGGTGGCCTTGATCCCGAGCAGCGCCAGGCCGTAGTCGAGCCCGGTGGCCGCGAGCAGTCCCAGGAAGCCCCACACGGTGGCCGCGTGGAGCAGCCAGCGCTGGCGGTACCAGGGCATCGTCTCCTGGTCCACGTCGCACTCCCGGCGGAACTGGACCTGGCCCAGCGACTCACGCCCGATGGCCGACCATGCGGCACGCCCGGTACGCGCGAGCGCGGCCCGTCCACCGAGCAGCGACCCCCAGCTGACGCCTTCGCGGCGCCCGATCGCCCGGGCCATCGATGCGACCCCGGCGAGGCCGGCAAGCACGACCAGGACCATGATCACGATGCCCGTGTTGTGGATCAGGTCCTCGGGGATGAACTCGAAGATCGCAAGCGACTCCCCGCTCATCGGCCCGTGCGCCGTGTACATGAACAGGGCGAAGAAGGCGGCGACGACCACGGCCAGGACGGTCGCCAGCACCGGCTGCGTGTACATCGTCCGGGCGATCCGGGTCCTGTCGTAGCTCGCGATGGCGTAGCGCCGGCTCGCGGCCATGAACTCGGACGGGTCCGCCTGGGTGGGACAGGTCTCGGCGCACTCGCCGCACTGGTAGCAGGCCCACAGCTCCTTGGACGAGAGCAGGGCGTCCTTCATGCCCAGCTGCGCGTAGCGGATGATCCGGCGCGGGAACGTCGAGTCGGTCTGGGACAGCGGACAGCTGGCGGTGCAGGTGCCGCACGAGAAGCAGGCGGAGACATCGGTGGCGCCGTAGCGCTGGATGTCCGGGTAGAGCCCGAGGTCGAGCGGCGTGGGCGCCGGCAGGTCGATGGGCGCAGGTACGACGGCCATCAGGCGGTCCTCCCGGTCGGCTCGTACTGGAAGTAGCCGTCGGCGTCGCTGCCCTTGACCTCGGCAAGCCAGCCGTAGCGGCGCATGCCCATGACCCAGAACACGACCTCGTGGCTGGGCGCGTCGATCGCCTCGGCGATCTGGGGCACGGTGAGCGGACCCTCGTGCAGGGCATCGAGGATTCGGGCTCGCATCACGGGCTCCTCTCGGATCACCTCGCGAACGTCCCGATTGGTCGTGGTCATCAGGCGGGCACCTCCGCGAGGCTCTCGATCATCGAGCTGATCTGGGCGTCGGTGTAGCCCAGCAGGTCAATCGCGTTCTCGGGGCACATCGGCACGCAGCCGCCGCACCCCTTGCAGCCGGTCGGGCTGATCACGGCGAAGTGCCGGTCGCCCTCCTCGGCCATCTCGATCGCGTCGTACGGACAGGCCGTGAGACAGTCGCCGCACGCCGTGCAGGCATTGGCGTCGACCACGGCCACCAGCGGGTCGAGCTCCGTGTAGCCCTTCTTGAGGACCGCGGCGCTCTGGGTGACGGCAGCCAGGCCCGAGGCCACGCTCTCGGCGGAGGTCTTGGGGCCCTGGCAGGCGCCGGCGATCAACACCCCGTCGACCACCGTCTCGACCGGCCGCAGCTTGGGATGGATCTCGTTGAAGAAGCCGTCGCTGCCGGCCGGCAGCTTGAGCACGTCCACCAGCGCCTGGTTCTCGCGCGGGACCATGCCCGTGACGAGCACCACGAGATCGACCGGGATCGACACCTGGGTCCGCTCGGTCAGCAGGTCGCGGATGGTCACGGCCAGCGTGCCGTCCGCGCCACGCGCCACCTCGGGTGGCTCCTCGTTGTCGAACTTGAGGAACACCGAGCCCTGCTTGCGCGCCTCGGTGTACAGCGGCTCGAACTTGCCGTACGTGCGCATGTCGCGGTAGAGGTGGAACTGGCGCACCGACGGGTCGAGCCCGGCAACGTCGACCGCCGTCTGGACCGTCGCGGCACAGCAGAAGCGCGAGCAGTACGCGTTCGCGCAGCCGCCGGTGTTGCGGTTGCCGACGCAGTAGATGTAGGCAACGCTCCGGACCGGCCGGTCGTGCCAGGTGAGCGGGCCGGTGGCGCCGTCCACCATCGCCTTGAACTCGGGCAGCGTGACCACGCCCTCGATCCCGTAGCCGAACTCGCCCGCCTCGGGCTGGTAGGCGTCGAACCCGGTCGCGGTCACGATCGTCCCGACCGCGACCTCGATCGTGCCGGCACCCTCGCCGCCGACGCGGACGCTGACCCGGTAGTTGCCGAACGAGCCGGCCTTGCCGACGACCTCGGCCCCGGTCAGGACGGTGATCGCCGGCCGCTTCCGAACCTCCGCGATCAGGGTCGCGATCAGCTCGGAGCCGCGCCTCCCGTGCGGGAACATCGGTCCGAAGCCGCGTACCCAGCCACCCAGCTCAAGCTCACGCTCGACGAGCGTCACCTGGAGCCCGATGTCGGCCAGGCCGACGGCGGCCCGCAGGCCCGCGATCCCGCCGCCGATGACCAGCGTGTGGGGCAGCGTATCGACGACCATCGGCTCGAGCGGCGTGGTGAGCCGCGTGCGCGCGATGCCGGCCCGGACGAGGGCCTCCGCCTTCTCGGTGGCCAGCGTTTCGTCGTCGGTGTGAACCCACGAGCACTGCTCGCGGATGTTGACCTGCGTGTACTCGTAGGGGTTGAGCCCGGCGCGCGAGGCGACGCCGCGGAACGTGTACGTGTGCAGCTTGGGCGAGCAGGAGGCGACGACCAGGCCGTCGAGACCGTTGGCCTCGATGTCGGCCGCGATCTCGGTCTGGGTGGCGTCGGAGCACGCGAACATCTCGTGCTTGGCGACCACCACGTCGCCCGAGTCGCGAATGTCGTTGACGACCTTCTCGACATCGACGTAGTCGGAGATGTTGCCGCCGCAGTGACAGACATACACGCCGATCCGGCGCGCCCCGGAACCGGACTCCGTCGCGGCGTCCTTCGGATCGATGTTGTCGCTCATGCCTGCACCATCGCGATCGCCTGTGCCGGTGTCTCGCTCTTCGTCTGCTCGAGGTGGGCCGCGACCTGCGCGACCGAGGCCTCGGCGTGGACGATCGAGTCGGCGATGTCCTTGGCGCCGGACGCGGCGCCCGACACGAACACGCCCGGGATGTTGGTCTGGCCCGGGTTGAGGTCCTCCTCGGGCTCGGCGACGTAGCTCCATTCGTCGAGCGACAGCTCGCCCACCTCGAACAGCTGCTCGGCATCGTGGTTGGGCTGGACGCCCACCGCGAGCACGACAAGGTCGTACTCGGCCTCGACGATCGCTCCGCCGTTCTCGATGTCCTCGTACTTGAGCACGAGGTCGCCGTTGTCACGCTCGGTGATGTCGGCCACGCGTCCCTTGACGTACGTGGCGCCCATCGCCCTGGCCTGTTCGTAGAACTCGTCGTACCGCTTGCCCGGCGCGCGGATGTCCATGTAGTGGACGGTCACGTCGGCCAGGGGCAGCGCGCCCATCAGGAGCTGGTTCTGCTTGATCGAGTACATGCAGCAGAACCGGGAGCACAGCGGGTTGCCGACGGTCTCGTCGCGTGACCCGGTGCACAGGACGTAGGCGATCCGCTCGGGGACCTTGCCGTCACCCGGGCGCAGGATGGTGTTGAACGGCCGCGTCGGAGCGAGCAGCCGGTCCATCTGCATCCCGGTGATGACGTTCTTGAAGCGGCCGTAGCCGTATTGCGGCTTGAGATCCGCCGCGAACAGCTTGAAGCCGGTGGACACGACCACCGCACCCACCTCGGCCTCGAGGTGCTCGTCACGGGCCCGCAGGTCGATGCAGCCATCGACCGGGCAGGCATTGACGCACTCCTCGCATTCCGAGCACACGGCGCAGTCGATGCACCGGCCGGCGGCGCGACGGGCCTCGGCTTCGGTCAGCGGGGCCTCGAGCTCGTGGAAGTCGGCCGGCGACGGCTGGAGGTCCATGCCGTCGGGCGTGGGCGCCGATGCCGTGTACGACCGCTGCCGCGCCAGCACCTGCTCCTTGTCCACGACCGGCAGACGATCGTCCCAGTCCTCGAACGGGCGGTCGTTCAGCCACGCGTCGATCTGGTGCGCGGCCTTGCGGCCCTCGCCCACCGCGCGCGTGATGTCGGTCGGCCCGTTGACCGCGTCGCCCGCCGCGAACACGTGCGCGACCTCGGTCTGACACGTGCTGCGATCGCCGGCGAGCCGCCCGTTGGGCAGGACCGTGACCCGGTCCCCGAACATGCTCGTGTCGGGCTTCATGCCGATGGCCGCGATGATCATGTCGGCCTCGATGGTCACCGAGGACCCGGGGATCGACTCGACCGACCTGCGGCCGGAGGCGTCCGGCTCGCCCAGCTTCATCTCCGTGCAGCGGAGACCGGCGACCGCACCTTCGCTGTCGCCCACGACCTCGGCCGGGGCCACCAGCAGCCGGAAGCCCACGCCCTCCTTCTCGGCGTCGACCGACTCCACGTGGTGCGCGGGCATCTCGTCGCGGCTTCGGCGATAGGCCACCGTGACGGACGCGGCGCCCAGCCGACGAGCCACACGCGCGGCGTCCATCGCCACGTTGCCGCCACCCACGACCACCACGCGCCTGCCCGCCACGTCCATCGGCCGGTGCAGGTTGGCAGTGCGCAGGAAGGCCGTCGCGCCGACCACACCCAGGCGGTCTTCGCCCGGGACGCCGAGCCCGGTGTCGCGGTGCGTGCCCGTCGCGACCAGCACGGCGTCGAAGCCGTCGTCCTTGAGCGCGGCCGGATCCGCCACCATCGTGTCGGTCAGGATCTCGACGCCCAGCCCGGTCACGTTCTCGATGTCGCGCTCGACGACCGCCTCGGGCAGTCGGTACGAGGGGATGCCGAGGCGGAGGAACCCACCGGCGACCGGCGAGGCCTCGTAGATCCGGACGCCGTAGCCCAGGCGCGCGAGCTGGAACGCGGCCGTCAGGCCGGTCGGGCCGGAGCCCACGATCGCAACCCGCTTGCCGTTGGGCTCGGGGATGTCGATCCCGTTGTCGTTGCCCGATGCGTCGTGCTGGTCCGAGGCGAACCGCTTGAGCCGCCGGATGGGCAGCGTGCCCTCGAGGCTGCCGCGCGTGCACTCCCCTTCGCACGGCGCGTAGCAGGCGCGACCGAGCGTGCCGACGAGCGGCGTAGCCTCGAGGACCAGCCGGTAGGCCTCCTCGTCGAGTCCGCTGCGGATGAGCGATACGTAGCCGTGGGCCTGGATCCCGGCCGGGCAGGCGAACGAGCAGGGCGAGCTGCCCTGGCGATCGATGACCGCCTTCTTGGGCACGGCCTGTGGAAACGCGATGTGCGCCGCGCGCCGCCCGACGAGGTCGGCGTTGAACTGGTCGGGCACCGCGACCGTGCACGCGGTCTCGCACTTCTGGCAGCCGGTGCAGGCGTCGATGTCCACGAACCGCGCCTTGCGGGTGACGGACGCGTGGAAGCGACCGTCCGCGGTCTTGCGGATCCCGTCGACCTCGCTGTAGGTCAGGGCCGTGATGTTGGGATGGTGGATCGTCGCCGCCATCTTGGGCGTCGAGATGCAGCTGGCACAGTCGAGCGTCGGGAACACCTTCGACAGCAGGATCATCTTGCCGCCGACGCTGGCCTCCTTCTCGACGAGCAGGACCTTGTAGCCCATGTCGCCCAGCTTGAGCGCGGACTCCATGCCGCCGATGCCGCTTCCGACCACGAGCACGTCGTAGTCCACCTTGTTGGCGGCAGGCACCGCACACGCCTCGGTCATCGGGTCACCTCGCCGACGCCTGGCCGAGCTCGGCCAGCACGCTCGAGAACTGCGTCACATGCTTCGTGAATGGCTCGGAGCAGACCGAGCAGATGGCGGCCATGCGAACCCGGTTCGGATCCTGGCCGCGCTCCCTGAGCACCTTCTGCGCGTCGCCCACGATCCTGGCGGACCGCTTCCCGCAGTCGGGCAGGTACGCGCATTCGTCGCCGTCCGAGGCAACGAACACGCCGTCGAAGCCGGTCTCCAGCGCATGCAGGATCCACGACGGCCGGATGCCGCTGGTGCACGGCAGGTTGATCACCCGGACGCCGGGCGAGTAGTGCATGTGGGAGCTGCCGGCCAGGTCGATCCCCGGGTCGGAGATGTTGTTGGTGGAGAACACGAGGATCCTGGGGCTGAACGTGTCTCCCGGGGCCTGCGGCTCGATGGCGACGGGGGCGGACATCGCGGGACTGCTCCTTGGTCGATCCGGGGCGCCATCGGGGCGCCCCGGCAGACCGGTCTGGCTACTTGCGGCGGATGACGAACACGCGGTCGTAGCCGTCGGCGGCAAGCGAGCCGAGGAACTCGTGGCCAACCTTGGCGGACCAGGCGCCGATGTCGGTCTTGGTCACCGGATCGGTGGACCAGATCTCGATCGTCGAGCCGACGGTCACGCTGCCCATGGCCTTCTTGGCCTCGAGGAGCGGGCCGGGGCAGGCGGCGCCGCGGGCGTCGATCACCTTGTCGGCGGTGAGGGTCTCGAGCTGTTCGAGCGTTGCGGTCATGTGTCGGATGCCTCCTGGTGGTTGCGGATGTGCGTGATCTGGATGGCTAGTAGTTGAGGGTGCCGGTGGCCGAGGTGATCTCGGCGATGAACCGCCCGGCCGCGACGATCTCCGCGCCCGGGACCAGGTCGTCGAGCGTGATCCCGCGGCTCTTGCAGCACGGTCCGCAGACGAGCAGCTTGGCGCCCATCTCGCGGACATCGGCCATGAGCTTCGAGAGCGGCGGGAACTCCGGTGCGTTGACCGTGTCCACGATCCCGGACTTGACGAGGTCCACACCTGGACCCTGGAAGCCCATGACCACCTCGACGTCCGAGGCGAGCGCTGCGGCCGCCATCACGAACGGGATCGAGGCGTGCTCGGGAAACTCCGGCCCGTGCATCACCATGAACACGAGCTTCTCGGTATCGGCCATGCGTGCTCCTTGCTGGCTCCGCTTGGATCAGATGAACAGGACCTGGCCGTCCTCGGCCGTCATCAGGAACGTGGCGATGCCACCGGCCGCGTCGACCAGGGGGTCGAGGTCGGCAACATCGATCCCCAGCACCTCGAGCGATCCCGAGCAGGCGTAGATCGACATCTCGCCCAGCTCCTTGGCCATCCGGAAGGTGTCCAGCCACTGGATCGAATCCATGCCGTTGACCGGCTTGCTGGCTCCCGGCGCCGCTGCCTCGACGGACAGCCCATGGTCGGCCTCGATGCGCTCCGTGCGGAACGCGTCGAGCGCCCAGTACTGGAGCAGGATGTTCACCGGACGGCCCATGGCTGCCGCGCCTGCCGCGATCGTGGCCGCGGAGTGGAGCTTGTCGGCCGTGCCGGAGAACATGACGATGGACAGGGTGTCGCTCATCGGTGGGTCACCTGATCTGCTGCATTCGGGTGGGCGGTCGTTCGCCGCCGTGGTGTGTTGCGCCGCGTGCCGCTCGCCGACCGCGGCGTCGTCGCCTGGAACGCTCGTCCCTCGGCGGCGGCGAGGCTGCCGAGCACCGACAGGCGACGGACGATGACCTCCCGCATCAGGTCGCACGCGGCGAGGATCTCGCCGTCGGCGAGCCGGTAGCGCACGACGCGCCCGTCACGTGCGGCCTCGACGAGACCGACCGCGCGCATGGCCGCCAGGTGCTGGGACACGGTTGCCTGGGCAAGCCCCAGCTCACCGGCAAGCTCGTTGACCTCCATCGTGCGCGCGCCCAGGAGATGGATGATCCGCAGGCGATGCTGGCTGGCCAGCGCCCGGATGAGCGACACCTGGATGAGGTCGATCTCGTTGACGGGGTCGAGCACTCGAATTGGCTCCCGTGGTCACCTGCCCGGGCCGCCCGCGTCGGATGACGTCGTGGCTGCACTCGTGCAGATGTCTCGTATTCGTCATGCATATATGTATGTCGTAGACATGTATAAGTTCTGAGCCACTTGGCATGGTTTGTCGATGACCGGCCCGGGACGGGCGCCCTCCAAACGGCCCGCACCAGGGGGGCCGATCGTGCACCGTGAGCCGTCAGGCGCTCGGCAGCTCCAGCTCGAAGCGGGCACCCCCGCCGGGCTCGTTGCCGGCCCGGACGGTCCCGCCGTGCGCCTCGACCAGGGCGCGGACGATGGACAGGCCGAGGCCCGAGGTCCCCGTCGAGCGGTCACGCGCCGCGTCGGCCTGGTAGAAGCGCTCGAACACGTGTGGCAGATCCTCGGCAGAGATCCCCGGCCCCGTGTCGACCACGCGGATCCGCGTCAGCGACCCCGCGGCCTCGGCGGACAGCTGCACACGCCCGCCGGACGGCGTGTGGCGGATCGCGTTGTCGGCCAGGGCCGCGAGGATCTGGCGCAGACGATCCGGGTCCGCCTGGACCATCCGCGGCGGACCGGGCAGGACCTCGATCGTGAGGCCTGCGGCCGCGGCCCGTGCCTGGAGATCGCGGGCAACCGCCGACATGGCGCCCACCACCTCGATCGGCTCGCGCTGGAGCGGCAGCACGCCGGCATCGGCCAGGCTGACCACCCGCAGGTCATCGACGATTCGCTCCAGCAGCCGCGCCTGGTCACGGACCGTCTCGAGGTGCCGATCCTCGTGCGCGTACACCCCGTCGATCACGGCCGATGTCGTGGCGTCGATGACCGCCAGGGGCGTCTTGAGCTCGTGGGCTGCGTCCTGGAAGAAGCGCCGTCGCGCGACCTCGGTCGCCTGGAGGTCGGCCGCCATGGTGTCGAACGAGCGCGCGAGGGAACCGATCTCGTCGGTGCGCTGATCGAGCCCGGAGCGGGTGTCGAGGCGCCCCTGGGCCACCGCGGCCGCCGCGTCCTCGAGGCGACCAAGGGGTCGGGTCATGCGCGTGGCGAGCAGCAGGCCGAGCAGCGACGCCAGCCCTGCCGCAACGGCCGCCACCACGATGATCGTGACGGTCGTCTCCTGCTGGATCTGCATCGCGTGCAGTCCGCCGCCCGGACCTGGGCCCTGGCCCTGACCGGGTCCGCGGCCGCTCCCGGCGCTCGACGTGGGGCCTTCGATCGCTGCGAACCCCCGCCCGACGATCGCGGGTGCCGTGATCGCGACCGCCGCGGCCGTCAGCAGGGCAACCAGCGCAAACGCGACGGCCAGGCGAACGCGGAGGGTCACGGGCGGGCCCCCCGATACCCGATCCCGCGGACGGTCTCGATGTACGGCTCGCCATTCGGACGGAGCCCCAGCTTGTGGCGCAGGTTCTTGACGTGCGAGTCGATGGTCCGGTCGAACGCTTCGAACGTCTCGCCAAAGATGGCGGCGCCCAGCTGCTCCCGGGTGAGCGCGTGTCCCGGGTTGGCGGCAAACGTGACCAGCAGGTCGAACTCCACGCGGGTCAGCGGTACGAGCGTCCCGGCCCGCCGGACCTCGCGCGCGGCCAGGTCGACGTCGAGGTCGAGGTACGGCGTTACGGTCGCCGATCCTGCCGGGGCCGGCATGTTGGGGGCCGGAACCGGCATGTTGGGGGCCCGAATCGTGGCGGCCGGACGGTCGGCCGTGCGTCGAAGGACCGCGCTGACGCGCGCCACCAGCTCCCGTGGCTCGAACGGCTTCGTGACGTAGTCATCCGCCCCGATCTCGAGGCCGGCCACGCGGTCGATCACGTCGTCGCGAGCCGTGAGCATGATCACGGCAGCGGAGGTGCCGCCGGCACGGAGCTCGCGCAGCACGTCGAAGCCCGACCGCCGCGGCAGCATCACGTCGAGCACGACAAGATCAGGTGCCGTAGCCGCCACGGCCCGGAGCGCGGCGTCACCGTCCGAGGCCGTGTCGACCTGGTGACCCTCCCGCGACAGGTAGGCACGGACCACCTCGAGGATGTGCGGCTCGTCGTCGACGACCAGGATGCGTGCCATCACTGAAGAGGATACGGAGACGACCGAACCTCCGGACAGGTCCGGTCGTCCCCGCTGGCCGCCGCGACGCTAGGAGCGCGCGCCGTTCGGCCCGCTGCCGTCGCAGGCGCCGTTGCCCGAACCACGGCCGGCGTTCTCGCTGGGACCGGCGCTCCCGCTGCGACCGTTGCCGGCGCGGTCGGGATCGCCTGTCGTGCCGTTGCCGGCCCGGTGGCCGCCGCCCGGCGCGGTGCTCGCGTCGCCGTTGGGTGCCTTCGCGCGATACCCGTTGCCGGATGGACCGGCTCCCACGGCCGCGCCGCCCATGCCACCCGGCGTCGCCTGGTTGACCATGGCCTTGGCGCGCAGATCGAGCTGTGACTTGAGCTCGGTCGCCTGGTCGTCGGTGAGCGCCCCGTTGGTGACACGGGCATCGATCCGCTCGCTCCACTGGGCCTTTAGGGCGTCGATGAGCTCCTGGTCGTCGACACCCTGGCGCTCGGCGATCTGGGCCAGCGTCATGCCACCGAGCCGGAGGTCACCGATCTGATCGTGGGTGAGGCCAAGGATCTCCGTGAGCGTGGTCTCGGTCTGCGCCTGCTCGCGGGCGTGGGTACGCGGCCCGGCCGCCAGGACGGCGGTCGTGACGGCCAGCACCACGAGCGAACCGGCGGCGAGCGCGATGGTGAGTCGTTTCATCGTCTACCTCGGCGGATCATGCGAACACCGGTTGCCCGGTGGGCACCGACGCTGGTGCCGGCATCGAGCGTCGCGGAGGTCGATGGACCAACGATGGAGCGCGCGAGGAGCGTCAGTGGAGACACGCGGCGGCCGGGCGACGCGGGCGTGCCGGCGGCCGTGTGCGGGTGGCCGGAGGGCCGAGAGACGGCCGGCGGGTGCCGCGGAACTCGACCCGCATGGCCGTCGTCGCGGGCGGCGGGTGCCGCGGAACCCGACCGCATGGCCGTCGGCGGCCGGCGCGGATCAGACGGGGCAGGCGCCCCCGGACCGCCGGATGCGGAAGCGCCAGGCGAGCGTCGCCGCCAGGAGCACGAGCGACGCCCCGCCGATGAGGGGCTGAAGCGGTGCCCAGATCGTCAGCGCGCCCGAGGTGCCCAGGAGCACGAGCGCGACCTTGTTGCACACCGGGCAGCCGATGGCGAGAAACGCCCCGAACCCGGCAAGGGTGCCCAGGCGGCCGGTGCGCCGCTCCGCGACCGCGTCCACGGGCTGCAGCGACACCGCGACTGGCATGCCCGCCCCGGTCGGGGACGCGACCCGAGGTGCCGAGTAGGTCGCGCCGATCAGGCCCACCAGCGAGGCGGACAGGATCCACACCACGATCGCGAATGGCTCGGGCGGGATCTGGCGTCCGAAGACCGGGTTCGGGATGATCGCGGACGCGAGGCCGAGCATGACGAGCGATCCGACCCCCCACGCGATCGCCCAGCCGGCGAACCGCCGGTCAAGCTCGAGCGAGGCGAGGCACTCGCGCATCGATTGCGGCACGGGTCCCCCGCTACGACCGGTTGAGCTGGAGGAGCGACCTGCCGCTGGCCGTCCAGGCATTCATGCCGCCGTCGAGGTTCTCGATGTTGGTGTACCCGAGATCGAGCAGGGTCTGGGAGGCGATCGCGCTCTCGTTTCCGGATCGGCAGTAGACGACGATCGGGGCTCCCCTGTCCGCCGGCAGCTCATCGGCACGAGCCACGAGGTCGGTGTACGGGATGTACAGGTCGGTGCCTTCGATCTCGCCGATATAGGGCGTCTTCACGTTGAGCAGGGTGAAGTCCTTCGTCTCGAGCTTGGTCGCGAGCGTGTCGGCCGAGATGTTGGTCCAGGAGCCGCCATTGGCCTGCACCAGCGAGCCGTCCGAGCCGCCGGTCGACCCACCCATGGCCAGGCCGATCACGAGGATGACGGCGAGGACGGCCACCGCGACGCCACCGACGATCCACAGCCAGGTCGCGCGCTGCGTGCTCGCGGCTGCCTGTGCCCTGGGCCCCCGGCCTGCCACCTGGTTCCGACGCGCGCTCTTGCCTGCCATCGTTCCTTCCCTGTCAGCTGCGGTCCGGCGGCGACACGGTACTCGCGATTGCGTAGTTGCGCAAGTTATGAAGCAGCCTCCCGTGGTGTGCGCCGCGAACGCACGCCGGCCGGTGGCTCCGGGGTGGATCGGTGACGTTGGGTGAGCGCTGGTACCTTCGGCTACCCCATGGCCACCAACCGACCGGTGGCGGCGCGCACGTCCGGGTCGCACGATGCCGAATCCGGGGATGACACGTCGCAGCCTGGATCCGGGCTGGCAGCCCGGGCCGCGAATTGACCATGAACGTGGTCGGAGAAGGAGCACCTGGAACCGATGCATGGCGGTGGGGTCCCCGATCCCCAGGGTTGGCAGGACGCGCTGACGGGCGTCGAGGGGCCGGAGTTCTGGAACCGGATCCTCAGCGAGGAGCACGCGCGAGCGCTGCGCTACCGGCGGCCGATGACCGTGGTGGTGGTGGAGCTGGTGGGCCTCGACCGGCTGATCGAGGCCCGGGGTGACGACGCCGGTCGGCTGGCCGTCCGCGAAGCAGGCCGATGCCTGCGGCGGAGCTCCCGCAGCAGCGACCACTGCGCGCGGATCGGCCCCGCCCGGTTCGGGGTGGTGCTCACCGAGACCGACGAGATCGCGGCCATCAACTTCGTGGAGCGGGTCCGTGAGGCCGGCCCGGGCCTGCTGCCCACGACCGGGAGCGCGCTCGAGCTCAGCTTCGGCTGGGCCAGTCCCCGCCTCGGCGAGTCGCCGGAGGCATTGGTCCGCCGGGCCAGCGAGCGGCTGGCCGGAGAGTCAGCGGCCCGGCAACCCGACCCCGGCGCCTCGCACCTGGACGCCGCGGGCGACCGCTCGGGCGATGGAGGCGACCGCCTGGGCGATGAAGGCACCCCCAGCGAGCCCGTGGGCCAGATCGAGAGCCTGCTGGTCGATCTCCCGGACGAACCGGTCGCCGCGCCGTCCCGCCCGTCAGCCGGGTGATGGCACCGTCAATGGGCGGAGATCCGCTCGGCCAGGGTGCGGCCCGTCGGTGGCCGGCCTGAGCGGGCCGCAGAATCGTCCAACCGGCCCAGCGCCCACTGCGCATAGCGCACCCCGATCCAGCGGAACGGCTCGATCTCCCAGTCGCGCGACCGGTGGTCCACGACCGGCAGCTCGGTGAGCGCGCTCCGCTCCCCGGTGATGAGGTCGGTCAGCGTTCGCCCCGCGAGGTTCGTGGCTGACACGCCGTGACCGACGTAGCCGCGCGCCGTGGCGATCCCGGTCCCGGGGTCGAATGCCATTGTCGGGTGCCAGTCGCGGGGCATCCCGAGCGGCCCGCCCCAGGCATGGGTGAAGCGAACGTCAGCGATCGCCGGGAACCACTCGCGGACGAAGGCGCGAAGTCGCGCATGGGTCGGGTCGTGGTGGTCGTACTCGGGCCGGATCGGGGACCCGAGGCGATAGGGCGCCCCTCGCCCGCCGAACAGGATGCGCCCGTCCTCGGTCCGCGACAGGTAATCGATCGACAGGCGCGTCGAGGCCACGACCTCACGGTTCGCCCAGCCGATCTCGGCCCACTGCGCGTCGTCGATGGGCTCGGTCAGCACGATCAGCGACCACAGCGGCACGAGCTGTCGATGAAGGGCTCGAAGCTCGGTGAGGTAGGCCTCCCCGGCAAGGACGATCACCGGAGCCCGGACCTCGCCACGTGACGTGATCAGGGTCGCCCGGCCGCTGCCGTCGCGCGGCCGGAAGTCGGTGACGGCAGTGCCCTCCACGATTCGTACGCCCGCGCGTTCCACCGCGCGCGCAAGCCCCCGCACCAGGCGCCCGGGATGGACCACGGCCGCGTCGTCGCTGACCAGGCCACGGACCGCACCAGCGATCCGGATCCGCTCGACCAGCGCCCCGGCATCGACCAGCCGGTATCGATCCCCGAAGCCGAACCGCTGGTACTCGGCATAGGCCGCCTCGAGCGCCGGCACGCCATGCCGACCGCGCGCAACCGTGATCTCGCCGCCCTTGTGGAAGCCGCCATCGATGCCGGCCTCGCGGCACGCCCGGCCGGTCTCGTCCACCGCGTCATAGGTGGCCTGCTGCATCCGTCGCGCGGCGTCGTCCCCGTGGAGGTGCGCCAGTCGCGTCATCGTGATGTTGAGGTCCGGGGCGCACCATGCGCCGTTCCGGCCGGATGCCCCGAAACCGGCGATCTCACGCTCGACCACCAGGATCCGCAGCGATGGATCGCGCCGTCGCAGGTACCACGCCGTCCAGAGGCCGGTCAGCCCGGCGCCCAGGATCGCGACGTCGGCCTCGGTCGACCCGTCGAGCGGCGCTCGCGGGGTCAGATCGTCGCCCGAGGTCTCGAGCCAGAACGAGATGGCGGCGTGGTCGGTCATCTGGCGATGGTAGCCATGCCCGGGGCGACGGCGAATGCCGAACCGCCCGTCGCGACGGGCGGCTTGCCACCATCGTGCGTGGCGCATCCGACGCGCAACCCGATGCCGCGTGTATCGTCATCGTGCACCCCTCAGCCCGGCCAGATCGAGGTGCCCCGTGCCGCTACCGTCGCTCGCCCGAACCCCTGCTCCGCCCGACAGCATCCTTGGTCTCGCCGAGGCCTACCGTGCGGACCCGCGCGACGGCAAGATCAACCTGACCACGGGGGTGTTCCAGGATGCGTCCGGCACCACGCCGCTGCTCGCCTCGGTGGTCGAGGCGGAGCGGCGGCTGCTCGAGGCCGGCGGTGGGAAGGCGTACCGGCCGATCGACGGCGACCCCGGCTTCCGCCAGCAGGTGCGGGCGCTCATGCTGGGCGCCAATCACGAGGCGGTGACCTCCGGTCGGGCGCTGGTGACCCAGACGCCCGGTGGCACGGGCGGCCTCCGGGTCATCGCGGACCTCCTGCGCCGGACGGGCTCCGGGGCAACGCTGTGGATGAGCGCACCCACGTGGCCCAATCACCCCGTGCTGTTCGAGGCCGCTGGGTTCAAGGTCCGGAGCTATCCGTACCGCGACGCCGAGGGCCGGGGCATCGACGAGGACGCGATGCTCGACGCGCTGCGCGGGGCATCGCCGGGCGACATCGTGCTGCTCCACGGCTGCTGCCACAACCCGACCGGGATCGATCCCTCTCCGTCGCTGTGGAGCCAGCTTGGCGACCTGGTGGAGGAGCAGGGCCTCCTCCCGTTGGTCGACCTCGCGTACCAGGGGTTCGGCGACGGCCTCGAGCAGGATGCCCAGGGCCTGCTGGAGCTCGTCCGACCGGGTGCCGAGCTGCTGGTCTCGACCTCCTACTCGAAGACGTTCTCGCTCTACGCCGAGCGCGTGGGTGCCGTGCTCACGATCGCGCGCTCGGCAGACGATGCGGCCGCGATCCAGAGCCACGTCAAGGCCGCCATCCGCGTCAACTACTCGAACCCGCCCGCCCATGGCGCCGATATCGTGCGCACGGTGCTGTCCGACAAGGCCCTGCGCGAGCAGTGGGAGCAGGAGCTCGCGGCGATGCGCTCCCGGATCAACGACAACCGACAGGCGCTGGTGACGGCCCTCGAGGACCGGGAGGTGCCCGGCAGCTGGGGGGCGATCGCCAAGCATCGCGGCATGTTCGCGCTGCTGGACCTCTCCGACAGCCAGGTGGCCCGGCTCCGCGAGGACCACGCCGTGTACGTCGTGGGCGGTGGCCGGATCAACGTCGCCGGTCTCACCGACGCCAACCTGGGTCGCTTCGTGGATGCCCTGGCCACCGTGCTCGGCGAGGGCTAGCCGGCGCGACGCGCAGGTTCGGCCGCCACGCCCGGGAGGGCGGGCACGCTCAGGCGACGGCGGGCACCCGGCGAAGGCTGCGCCACACGCGGTTCCACGCCTGCCGCCGCTCGGCCGGCGTCGTGAGCGGGATGACGCCCAGCAGCATCGACAGCGACCCGTACCAGAGGGCTGGCAGGGCCAGCATCGCGCCCACCGGCACGACCCAACGCTGGTTGCGCGGCGCGCCCCAGACGATCAGCAGCACCCCGATCGGACCACGGATCAGCAGCGGGATCGGGATGGCCGCCCAGGTGCCGCCCTTGCCCGTGTTCGCGAGCAGCAGATCGACCCAGGCCTGCCAGGCGCCGGGCAGGAGGACAAACGAGACCACGACGATGCCTCCCGTGGCGCCGAGCGCGATCGCCAGCTGGCGCCACTCCCGCCGCAGGGCGAACCACAGCAGCCCGATGCCCGGCGTGATCTTGGTCAGCAGCACGAACGCCCAGGTCCACGGATACCGGAAGCCCGCCACGATGGCGAGCGCCAGCAGCAGCGAGATGTTGCCGCCGGCAATCTCCATGAGACCCACCGCGAGCCCCACCAGGAACAGCTCGGGGCCTGTCAGCAGGAACGCGGCGAGCAGCAGGATCGCCGTCCAGGCGGCGACGAACACGGGCCACGGCAGCAGGTCGAGCGGATAGACGAGCTGGGCGAACGCGGGCGAGTACGGGTAGGCGCCGATGGTGTTCCAGTTGGTCCTGCCCGCGTACAGGTTCGACAGGTCGAGCCCGTAGTAGGAACGTGCGTCCTGTGCGGTGACGAGCTGTCCGCTGAACGGATCCGTCACGTCGATTGACGGGTCCGACAGGGCGACCGCCAGCAGCCACAGGATGACGGCGGCCAGGATCCCGGCCACCAGCAGGCGAGTGGATCGATCGAAGCGCCGGCGAGGCGTGGCAGTCATGCACACCCATTGTCGCGGATGGGGACGCCGCGCCGTACCATCGCACGATGAAGATCGGCATCGTGCTCCCGATGAACGAAACCGACGGACCGGGCGCCGGCTCCTGGCGCGGGATCCGTGACCTTGCGGTCCATGCGGAGTCCGGCGGCCTCGACAGCCTGTGGGTCTACGACCATTTCCTGTTCCGGACACCGGGCGAGCCCGACGACGGCATCCATGAGGCGTGGACGCTGCTGACGGCGGTCGCCGCCGTCACCGAGCGGGTCGAGGTCGGCAGCATCGTGTTCGGTACCGGCTTCCGGCCGCCGGCGCTGACGGCGAAGATGGCGGCCACCGTCGACGAGATCGCCGATGGACGCCTGATCCTCGGCCTCGGCACCGGCTGGTACGAGCCCGAGTACCAGGCCTTCGGGTACCCGTTCGATCATCGGGCGGGCCGGTTCGAGGAGGCCCTGGGGATCATCGTCCCGCTCACGCGAGGCGAGCACGTCACCTTCCACGGTCGCTGGTACGACGTCGACGACGCCGTGCTCATCCCGCAGCCGCCACGCCCGACGCGGCTCGATGGCCGGATCCCGATCCTGATCGCGGCCAAGGGTGAGCGCGTCCTGCGCCTCACCGCCCGCTATGCGGATGCCTGGAACACCGCCTGGTTCGGGATCCCCGGGGAGCGCTACCACGAGCGCGTCGCCGACCTGCGCCGCGCATGCGACGCGGAGGGTCGCGACCCGGCGACCCTGGAGGTCACCGTCGGCGTGTTCGTGGACGCGAGTCCCGAGCCCGGCGACGAGCCGGACCCCACCGCCAGCCTGCCACCCGACGCGGACGAGATCGCCCGGGCGCTCGACGCCTGGCGAGACCTCGGCGTGGGTCATCTGCAGCTCAACCTGCGCCCGACCGACGAGCGGACCCTGGACATCGTGCTCGCCGCCCGCGCGAAGCACCTCGGCGAGGGCTGACGTGCGGGCCGAGGCGTCGCCACCGCCGGACCGACGCCCGACGCCCGACGGTCGCTTCCCGAGCACGTCGCGCTCAACCGGGCGTACTGGGATGCCCAGGCCGCCGACTACGTCGCCGCGGGCGAGCGGGCATGGGCGCGCCGGCCGGGCGAGGAGACCTGGGGCATCTTCGCCGTCCCCGAGTCCGAGCTGCGGATGCTGCCTGAGGACCTCGCCGGGCTGGAAGCCATCGAGCTCGGCTGTGGCACGGGCTACGTGGCGGGATGGATGGCGCGCCGCGGTGCCAGCGTGGTCGCCATCGACAACTCCCCGGCCCAGCTCGCGACGGCGACCCGGCTCCAGCGAGCGCATGGCGTCGAGTTCCCGCTGCTCCTGGGCAACGCCGAGCAGGTCCCCTATCCGGACGCCTCATTCGACTTCGCCATCAGCGAGTACGGCGCCGCGCTCTGGGCCGACCCCTATGCCTGGGTGCCCGAGGCGGCCCGCCTGCTGCGGCCCGGGGGCCGCCTGCACCTGCTGACCAACAGCCTCCTGGCCTATCTCACCGTTCCCGACCTCGAGGCCGACGGAGCCGGCTGACGAGCGACTGAAGCGCCCGGAGTTCGGGATGCACCGCACGATCTGGCCCGACGCGCCGGACTCGGTCGAGTTCCACCTGGCGCACGGCGACTGGATCCGGTTGTTCACGTCCGCGACGGGTTCGAGGTCCTCGAGCTCCTCGAGCCGCAGGCACCGGAGAGCGCCACCACCCGCTACGAGTGGATGACGCTCGACTGGGCATCGCGCTGGCCGTGCGAGGAGATCTGGAAGGTCCGCAAGCGCGCGTTGAGCCGGACCGTCGGCCGGACCCGGCCCGAGCTGAGGCCGACGACGGCTCAGTCGCTCGACGTCCGCACGACCTCGCAGTCGGCGGCCACCACGTCGATCGGCCCGCGATCACGACGTCCCGACCGGCACCGCAGCTGACCGTGATCGGCCGCATCATCGTAGCCGACGACGATCCGGTCGTTGCCCCCGCCACCGTAGATCGTGTCGACCCCGCCGCCGCCATGGATCACGTCTCGCCGCGCCCCACCGTAGATCACGTCGGCGCCGGCCCCGCCGCGCAGGACAGTCGCGCCCGCGACCACCGTAGATGTGGTCGTCGCCGCGATTGCCGCGGATGACGTCCGCGCCTCGATTGCCGTACAGCCAGTCGGCGCCCTGCGCGCCCGGCGATCCAGTCGTTGCCGGCGCGACCGTGGATCGTGTCCGGGTCCGGCGTGCCCACCAGGTGGTCGGGACCGGGCGTCCCGGTGATCGGTGCCGCCAGGGCGACGGCCGGCAGCGCCAGCGAGACGACCATGGCTCCGGCGACAGGGCGCCGCGGACGATGGTGTGGGGCATCGGGCTTCCTCCCGTGTCAGGCCCCGGGCTGTCCGGATCGCCACCACCCTACGCCCGGAGCTGTGCGTTCACTGGGAGCTCCGCGGAGCAAGCGTACAAGCCCGGTGCGGCGACGCACCAGCGGACAGGCGTCGGGCCGGACGCGGCCCGTCGGTTCCGACCGGCATCCGGCGCGGCCGACCTTGCACCCCGGTGCGGCCGCGCCGCACCATGATCCGGTGCGGCGTGCTGCCCTATCCGGACCTCGCCTCCGTGACCACCGGAGCCGGCATCGACGCCCGCGTCGCGGTCCTGCGAGTCGCGTGACCTTCGCAAGCGCTACGGTCGCTCGAGGCCGTGCGCGGCGTCAGCTTCGACATCCACGAGGGCGAGACGTACGGCCTGCTGGGTCCGAACGGCGCGGGCAAGACGACCACGATCTCGATGGTCTGCGGGCTCCTGGCCGGGATGGCGGCGAGGTCACGCTCGACGGCGCCCCGATCGATGTCGGCGCCGTCGCCGCCAAGGCCGGGATCGGCTACGTCCCCCAGGAGCTCGCCCTCTATCCCGACCTGTCGGGCCGCGAGAACCTGCGGTTCTTCGGCCGCCTGTACGACCTGACGGGCCGGGACCTCGCGTCGCGGATCGACGAGGTGCTCGCCCTGACCGGCCTCACCGAGCGTGCCCGCGACCGGGTGGCGACCTACAGCGGTGGGATGCAGCGCCGCCTCAACATCGGCATCGGCCTGCTCCATCGTCCGCGGTTGCTCCTGCTCGACGAGCCCACGGTGGGCGTCGATCCGCACAGCCGCAACGCGATCCTGGAATCGATCGCGGCGCTGGGAGCGGCGGGGATGGCGATCCTGTACACGACCCACCACATCGAGGAGGCAGAGCGGATCTGCGACCGGGTGGCGATCATCGACGCTGGCGAGATCCGCGCCGAGGGCACGCGTGCCGAGCTGGTCGCCCTGATCGGCGGGCGGGACGAGGTCCGGCTGACGATGACCGGCGATCTGGACGCGGCAGCGAAGGTGGTGGGGACGGTCGAGGGCGTGGTTCGGGCCGGTGTCGGCGACGGCCAGCTCGAGCTCCTGGTGAGCGATGGCCACGGGTTGCTCCCCCGGCTGCTCGCTGCCGCCGAGACGGCCGGCGGTACGGTCCAGGGCGTCGATCTCGTCGAGCCCGACCTCGAGGCCGTGTTTCTCCACCTCACCGGCCGCGCCTTGCGCGACGCGGACCAGGCACGACGCGCATGAGCCGTCGAGCCTGGCGCCTGGCGCGCGAGATCGCTGCCAGAAACGTGCGGCAGCGATCCGGGACCGATCGGCGCTGCTGCTGGCCATCGTCGCCCCGTTCGGGCTGGCGTTGATCTTCAGCCTGCTGATCGGCCGGGCCACGAGCTTCCACGCGCGCTATGCCGTCGCGGATCTCGATGGCGGGAGCCTTGCGGCGCGCGTTCCGGAGCGAGGTGCTCGCACCGATGGCAGCGGCCGGGGCGGCCGACGTGGTCGACGAGCCGACCGAGGCCGCGGCGCGGAGCGCGGTCGGTGCCGGTGTCGACGCTGCGTTCATCATCCCGCAGGGGTTCACGCAGGCCATCGAGGCCGGGCAGTCGACGACGCTCGTCGTCGTGGGCTCGAACGCGGACACGCTGGCCACCGAGGTCGCGCGCGCGGCCGGCCGGCAGTTCGGCGACCGGGTGACGACGGCGCAGCTGGCCGTGGCGACCGTCGGCCGCCTTCAGGGCACGGCGCTCGATCCGGCAACCCAGGCGCTGGTGGTCGCGAGGGCCGGGAGCGCCAGGCCCCCGATCACGGTCGTCGACGTCAGCGCCTCGTCGCGCCAGCTCGATCTGACGACGTTCTTCAGCGCCTCGATGGCGGTCCTGTTCCTGTTCCTCTCGGCGCAGATCGGGCTGGTCTCCCTGTTCGATGAGCGCCGGCGCGGGACGATGGCCAGGATCCTCGCGGCGCCGGTCGGGCCCCGTACCGTGCTGGCCGGAACGCTCCTCGGCGCGTTCCTGATGAGCCTGATGGCGATGACGGTGCTGGGGGTCGGCGACGTCGATCCTGGTCGGTGCGGACTGGGGGCCGCCGCTGGCCGTGGTGCCGCTCGTCGTGGCAGCGATCATCGCCGCGCTCGGGATCTCCCTGCTGGTGGTCTCGTTCACGAGCTCCGCGGCGGTGGCCAGCGCTGCTGGCTCGGCGGTGGCGATCACGCTCGCGATCCTCGGCGGCACGTTCGCACCCTCGACACACCAGCCGGCGGTGATGACGACGCTGGCCCTGCTCACGCCCCACGGCTGGTTCCTGCGCGGCCTGGGCGAGATCCACGGCGCCGGCGCCTCGCCGGCGGATGCGCTGCCGGCGATCCTGGTGCTGCTGGCGATCGGGCTGGTCACGGGCGGGCTGGCGACGACCAGGACACGCCACCTGGTGCGGGCACGATGATCAGCCCGCGCAAGGCGATCGAGATCGCGCGGGTCAACCTCGTGCGCCAGGTACGCGATCGCGGCGACCTGTTCTTCGTGTTCGTTCTGCCGACGCTGATCATCGTCGCGCTCGGGCTGCAGTTCTCGGGTGGCGGCCGGCCGCTGCTGGGTGTCGTGCTGCCCGACGACGATCCCGCAGCCACCGAGCTGGTGTCGATCCTCGAGGCCACGGGCGACGGGCCGAACATCCGGATCGTGGACGGCGAGGCGGCGCTGCGCGACGGGGTCGAGCATGGGCAGCTCGATGCCGGGCTCGTGATCCCGGCGATGCTCAGCGGTGAGCTGCGTGCCGGCGATCGTGCCGAGCTTCGGTTCCTGGCCACCCCTGCCGCGATGACCACCGGCGTGCGGGCATCGGTGGACGAGGCCGTGGCGCGCGTTGCCGCCGTGGCCACCGCGGCGAGCACGGCGGCCGACATCGGGGGCGACTCGTTCGACGCGGCCCGCGCGGTCGCACGCGAGCTGGTCTCGGACCAGCCCGGCGTGGCGGTCGATGTGACCTGGGTGGGCGACCCCGCGCCCCTGGCGGGCTTCTCGCAATACGCGTTTGGAGCGTCGACCCAGCTCGTGCTGTTCATGTTCCTGACCTCGCTGACGGCGGCCAGCCGGCTGGTCGCCACGCGCGATCTCGGCGTCTCGCGGCGGATGCTGGCAAGCCCGACCTCGGCCGCAACCGTGATCACCGGCGAGGCGCTGGGGCGGTACGCGATCGCCCTGCTCCAGGCGGTCTACATCGTCGCTGTCAGCGCGGTCGTGTTCGGGGTGCGCTGGGGTGATCCGCCGGCCGCCGGCGCGATGATCGCAACGGTGGCGCTGGTGGCGTCGGCGATCGCGATGCTGGTCGGCGCGCTCGCTCGCAACGCGGACCAGGCGGCCTCGCTGGGGGTGTTCCTGGGCCTGACGCTGGGCGCCCTCGGCGGGTGCATGGTCCCGTTCCAGCTGATGCCCGATGCGATGCAGGCGATCGCCCGCCTGCTCCCCCACTCCTGGGCGGTGCTGGGCCTCCAGGAGCTGATCCAGCGCGACACGAGCGGCAGCCTTGGCGCCGTGGCCCCCAACCTCGTGATCCTGCTGGTGTACGGCACCGTCGTGATGGTGATCGCCGTCCGGCAGTTCCGGCGCGTGATCACCGCGTAGCGCGCGATCAGCGCGTAGCGCTCGCTCCCGGCGTCGCGTGGCCGGGTTGCGCCACGGACGCGCATGGCCGCCATCGGGTGACCGATGGAACGAGTGGACAGGCGCCAGACCATGCCATATGCTTCACGCCGCATTGATGATCTACCTATGGCTAAGGGACGCCACGAAGACCCCGTGAACCGCGACGACATGATCGAGCAGGTGCTGGCGGAGCTCTCGGCCAACGCCCCGATGCGCATGATGCGCTCGATGCGTCGCTGGCCGAGCGGCCCGCTGAGCCTGATTCACCTCCACGTGCTGATGCTGCTGGCCGACGAGGGCCCGCAACGGATGCACGGGCTCGCCGAGACGCTGGATGTCTCGCAGGCGAGCATGACCGGGATCGTCGACCGCATGGAGCAGCGCGGTCTCGTCGAGCGGCGCCGCGACGACGAGGACCGGCGCGTGATCCGCGTGGCCCTGTCCGACGGCGGGCAGCAGATCCTCCAGGGCATGGGCACCGAGCGTCGAGGCCGGCTGGCAGCGCTGCTGGGCGAGCTCAGCGACGAAGAGCTCAACGCGCTGCTGATCGGCTCGCGCGCGCTCCATCGCGTTCGTGAGCGGATGCACGCAAACGAAGCGGGCAGGACGACCGACGGGCCGAGCCACGCTCCCATCGCTGCCGGGGAGGGCTCCCGATGATCTCCGTTCTCCGGCGGTTCCTGCCACCGTACCGGTGGCCGGTGCTGGCGGTCCTGCTGCTCCTGCTCGGTCAGTCGCTCGGCAACCTGTATCTGCCCGAGCTGCAGGCAGACATCATCAACAACGGTGTCGTCAAGGGCGACACCGACTACATCCTCCGCGTGGGCGGCGCGATGCTGCTGGTGACGTTCGCGCTGATGCTCGCCTCGTACGTCCTGGTGTTCATCGCCGCGCGCGTCGCCATGGGCCTCGGGCGCGACCTGCGCAGCGCGATCTTCCGCTCCGTGGAGACGTTCAGCCAGGTCGAGGTCAACCACTTCGGGGCGGCCAGCCTGATCACGCGCAACACCAACGACGTCCAGCAGGTCCAGCAGGTCGTGCTGATGATCATGGTCATGATGCTGTCGGCACCGATGATGATCATTGGCGGCGTGATCATGGCGATCCGCCAGGACGTGCCCCTGACCGGCATCCTGGTCGTGATCACACCGATCCTGCTGATCGTGATCGGCATCGTCATGTCGCGGGCCATCCCGTTGTTCCGGGCGATGCAGCGGAAGCTGGACCAGATCAACCTCGTGATGCGCGAGACCCTCGCCGGCGTGCGCGTCATCCGTGCCTTCGTCCGGACGCATCACGAGGAGCGGCGCTTCGACGACGCGAACACGGACCTCATGGGCACGGCGCTGTCGGTCAACCGCCTGTTCGCGATCACCATGCCCACGATCTTCCTGATCATGAACCTGAGCCAGGTCGCGGTGATCTACCTGGGCGCCTACCGCGTGGACGAGGGAGCCATGCCGATCGGGAACCTGGTCGCGTTCCTCCAGTACATCATGCTGGTCCTGTTCTCCGTCCTCGGGGCCACGCTGATGCTGGTGATGGTGCCGCGCGCGCAGGTGTCGGCCGGCCGCATCAGCGAGGTGATCGACACCGTCCCCTCGATCTCGGACCCCGAGCACCCGGTGACCGCCCTGCGGAGCGGTCGGGTCGAGCTCCGCGACGTTTCGTTCCGCTACCCGGGTGCCGAGGAGCCGGTCCTGCGCGGGATCACGTTCGAGGCCAACCCGGGCGAGACGACCGCGATCGTGGGCTCCACCGGCTCCGGCAAGAGCACGCTCATCAACCTGATCCCGCGGCTGTACGACGCCACCTCCGGGACCGTGCTCGTGGACGGCGTCGACG
The DNA here is from genome assembly GCA_963806265.1 of uncultured Chloroflexia bacterium. Taxonomy (GTDB): domain Bacteria; phylum Chloroflexota; class Limnocylindria; order Limnocylindrales; family CSP1-4; genus CAIXZV01. Next base: position 45,199 of record CAWDXT010000026.1, on the reverse strand, counting down.
TGCGCCAGCTCGACCGCCAGGACTTGTGGAAGCGCCTCGGCGTCATCCCCCAGAAGGCGTTCCTGTTCGGCGGAACGATCGCGTCCAACCTGCGCTACGGCGACGAGCAGGCGGACGACCAGGCGCTGTGGAAGGCGCTCGAGATCGCCCAGGGCAGCGACTTCGTGGCCGCCATGGACGAGGGGCTCGAGTCGCCGATCTCCCAGGGTGGCACGAACGTCTCGGGCGGCCAGCGCCAGCGTCTCGCGATCGCTCGCGCCATCGTCCACAACCCCGACATCTACATCTTCGACGACAGCTTCTCGGCGCTCGACTTCCGGACCGATGCCCGCCTACGCGCGGCCATCGACCGTGAGCTCAGCCACGCGACCGTGATCATCGTGGCGCAGCGCGTGGGCACCATCATGCGCGCCGACCGGATCGTGGTCCTCGACGAGGGCAGGATCGCGGGCGTCGGCACCCACCAGGAGCTCATGGACAGCTGCGACACGTATCGCGAGATCGTCCTGTCCCAGGTCACCGAGGAGGAGGTGGCATGAGCGGCCCGCAGCGACCCGGCGTCCGCCCGGGCACCGCTGGACGGCCCGGCGGGGCGGGCTTCGGTCCCGGGCGCGGGCACGGGCCCATGGGCATGGGCATGGGCATGGGCGGTGCCAAGTCGCGGAACTTCGGCCCGTCGTTCCGGCGGCTGATGGGCGAGCTGCGGCCGGAGGCGACCAGGATCGCGGTGGTGATCCTGCTTGCCGTGGTGAGCGTGGTCCTCGCGGTGATCGGGCCCAGGATCCTGGGCACGGCGATGGACACCGTGTTCACGGGCTACCTGGGCAACCAGCTGGGAACCCAGTTCCCGCAGTCGATCGGCATGTCCCACGAGCAGCTGCTGGCCGCCGCGAACCAGCTCGGCAACCAGACGTTCATCGACATGCTCAATGCCTACCCCAGCCTCGTCGCCGGCGTGGGCATCGACTTCAGCCAGCTGTTCACCATCCTCGCGACCGTGTCGCTGATCTACATCACGAGCGCCGTCTTCTCGTGGGGTCAGGGCTACCTGATGGCGGGCGTCACCCAGCGGACGGTGTACCGGATGCGCGCCGGGGTGTCGGAGAAGCTCGGCCGGCTGCCACTCTCCTACTACGATCGCGAGTCGCGCGGCGACATCCTGTCGCGCGTCACCAACGACATCGACAACATCAGCCAGACCCTCCAGCAGAGCCTGACCCAGCTCATCACCTCGGTCCTGACCGTGGTCGGGATGCTGATCATGATGCTCACGATCAGCTGGGAGCTCGCCGTCATCTCGGTGCTCGTCGTTCCCGTGTCGATCGTCCTGACGATGGTCATCGCCCGGCGCTCGCAGGTGCAGTTCGCCGCCCAGTGGGAGCGCACCGGCGATCTCAACGGCCACGTCGAGGAGATGCACACCGGGCACGCCGTGGTCAAGCTGTTCGGGCGCCAGCAGGAGGCCGTCGAGGTGTTCGACGAGCGCAACGACGCGCTCTACGACTCCTCCTGGCGCGCCCAGTTCATCTCGGGCCTCATCCAGCCCACGATGATGTTCGTGTCCAACCTCAACTACGTCGCCATCGCCGTCATCGGCGGCGTTCGGGTGGCGAACGGCACGATGACCCTGGGCGACGTGACCGCGTTCATCCAGTACTCGCGCCAGTTCACGTTCCCCATCGTCCAGGCGGCCTCGATCGCCAACGTGCTCCAGAGCGCGGTGGCATCCGCGGAGCGCGTGTTCGAGCTGCTCGACGCCGCGGAAGAGGTGTCCGACCCGGCCACGCCGGCCATCCTCCAGGAGCCGGCTCAGGGTCGCGTGGCATTCGAGGACGTGTCGTTCCGATACCTGCCCGACAAGCCGCTGATCGACCACCTCAGCCTGGAGGCCGAGCCGGGGCAGACGATCGCGATCGTGGGACCGACGGGCGCCGGCAAGACGACCCTCGTGAACCTGCTGATGCGGTTCTACGAGGTCGATGGCGGGCGGATCATGGTCGATGGGCTCGATGCCCGGACGTTGACGCGCGACAACCTGCGCAAGACGTTCGGGATGGTCCTCCAGGACACCTGGCTGTTCAAGGGCACCATTCGCGAGAACATCAGCTATGGGGTCGACGGCGAGGTCAGCGAGGAGCGCTTCCAGGAGGCGGTCGAGGCCGCCCATGTCGACCACTTCGTCAAGACGCTGCCCGACGGCTACGACACGATCCTCGACGACGACGCGACCAACACCTCGGCGGGCGAGAAGCAGCTGCTCACGATCGCCCGGGCGTTCCTCGCCGACCCGCCGATCCTGATCCTCGACGAGGCAACGTCGTCGGTGGACACGCGGACCGAGGTCCTGATCCAGCGTGCCATGGCCAGGTTGATGGAAGGGCGCACGTCGTTCGTGATCGCCCATCGCCTGTCCACGATCCGCGACGCCGACCTGATCCTGGTGATGCGCGACGGGCAGATCGTCGAGCAGGGCACGCACGAGACGCTGCTCGTGGCCGGCGGCTTCTACCACGAGCTGTACAACAGCCAGTTCGAGGAGGCGCTCGAGCCCGTCGCCTGACCGTTGTGCTCGATCCTGGATCGCGGGCTCACCGGTCGCGAGCGCGGGCGATTGGGACCCGGCTGCGTCCCGGATGGGCCGGAGGTCCCTTCTCGCCTCGCATGCCCCGCCGGAGCATGGTGCCGATCCACGGCGAACCGCCGGCGGACCGCGGACGTGCCCAGCCGCCAGACGTCAGCGGTGCGGACCGGTTCGCGCCCCAGGAGGTGTCGATGACTCCCGGCGTCATCGAGGCCGATGGCCTCACCAAGTACTACGGCCCGCGTCGCGGGGTCGAGGACGTCGCGTTCACGATCCAGGATGGGGAGGCCTTCGGCTTCCTCGGCCCGAACGGTGCCGGCAAGACCACCACGATCCGTCTCGTGCTGGGCTTTCTGCGCCCCACGCGCGGCAGCATCCGGGTGTTCGGTCGCGACGCGTTCGACCAGGCGCCGCAGATCCACGCACAGGTGGCCTACCTGGGCAGCGACCCGGGCTTCCTGGGCGAGCTCACGAGCGAAGAGCAGCTCGACTACCTGGCGCGGATGCGACACCTGCCGCGTGGTGCGTGGCGACCCCTTGCGGAGCGTCTCGAGCTGGATCCCGGCGTGCGGATCCGCCGCCTGTCGCGCGGCAACCGCCAGAAGATCGGCGTCGTGGCCGCGTTCATGGGCCATGAGCCGCTGATCATCCTCGACGAGCCGACGAGCGGGCTCGACCCGCTGATGCAGCGGGAGTTCCTCGCGCTCGCGTCCGAGGCCCGCGCGGCTGGACGGACGATGTTCCTGTCGAGCCACAACCTGGTCGAGGTCGAGCGAGCCTGCAACCGGGTGGCCATCATCCGCGACGGCCGGATCGTGGACGTGAGCACGGTCGGCGAGCTGCTGGGCGCCCACTGGCGATCGGTCAACCTGGTGCTCGAGCACCCGGTCGACCTGCGCGAGTTCGAGCTGCCCAACGTCGAGATCGCCGCGTCGACGGGTCGCGAGCTGCACCTCATGGTGCGGGGTGACGTGAACCCGCTGCTCGAGCGGATCGCGCGCCACCGGGTCCTGGACGTCGCGATCACGACGCCCGACGTCGAGGACCTGTTCCTGCGCTACTACCGCGACGACGGCGCAGCCCCTGGTCAAGGCGAGGGAAGCGTCGACCCCGTCACCGCCGACGAGGAGGTGCCGGCATGACAGCGCTGCGCCTCGAGCTGCGACGCAACCGCAGCCTGCTCCTCGGTCTGGGCATCGCGTTCGGCGGCTACGCCGCGCTGATGGGGCTCATGTACCCGATCATGCGCGAGAACGACGCGCTGTTCGAGTCGTACATGGCGACGTTCCCCAAGGAGTTCCTGGCCGCGTTCGGGATGACCGGCCTGCTGTCCGACCCGGGGGTGTTCTTCACGACCTACATCGGCAGCTGGCTGTGGCCGATCATCGCCGCCGCCGCCGGCCTGCTGGCGGGCACCCGCGCGGTCGCCGCAGACCTCGATCGCGGCTTCCTCGACCTGGCCCTCTCGACCCCGATCTCGCGCAGCCGGTACCTCGGCGTGTCGATCACGGTCCAGGTCGTGCTCATGGCCGCGCTGGCCGCCATCGGGGTGCTCGCCCTGTGGGGCACCGGGGTCGCGGTGGGGGCCGAGTTCGACCTCGGGCGCTTTGCCCTGGCCGGGCGTGCTCTCGGTCGCGTTCGGCTGTGCGATCGCCGGGCCGGCCACCCTGCTCTCGGTGGTGACCCTCAGCCGCGGGCTCACGGCCGGGATCGTCGGTGGGATCCTGATCCTGATGTACGCGCTGTTCGTGCTGTCCGGGATCTCGTCGGACTGGGACTGGCTGGGAACGCTGTCGGCATGGAACCACTTCCCGACCACCGAGCTCATCGATCACGGTGTGCTGCCGGTCGGCGACTTGCTGCTGTTCATCGTCATCGCGATCGGGTCGTGGGCCGCGGCGATCGTGGCCTTCCGCCGGCGCGACCTTGCAGCCTGATCCGCCGCCGTGCGCGGGCGGCTCGCCCGGCCGTGCTCAGCTGCCGACGTTGGCCCAGTAGCGCCGGAACAGCGCGTCCGACCTGAGCTCGGCCCGCGCGAGATCGTCCCGCGCAGCGTCCAGCCAGGTGGAGCTCGCGACCAGCCAGGCGACCGCAGTCGGGGGAAGCCCGATGACCACCCAGGCGCAGGCGAGCGCCGGGTTCGCGTCGGTGATGTGCGGCCAGATCAGGAGGATCAGGGCCGCCAGCAGGCCCACGGGGACCCAGCCACAGACCATGCGTCCGAGCAGCGCGTCATCCGCGTCCACCTCCGATGCCCGTGACCACGCGGATGCTCGTCGCTCCTCGGGCACCGGCCCGAGGACCAGGCGGCGGGCGTGGACGGTGAGGCTGTATCCGAGCAGCAGCAACGGGGCCGCCATCGCCAGCGCATCGCATGTCCCTTGCTCGAGCGCGCACACGACGGGGCACGTCGCCAGCGCGCCGACGACGAGGAACAAGGCCAGGCCGCGGACCACCAGCCACTGCAGCTCACGTCGAACCGGGGACTCGACCAACCCCCGTGGGTCGTCCACCCCGCCGGCACCCTTCATGGTGCGACTGTCGGGCAGGCGCGGTCGATCCGACAAGAGATGATCGGCCCATCCGCGCCGGGACCCGAAGCCGGCGAGCTGACGCTCCCGACAATCGGTGGCAGGAGGCGGCGGCCGCGCTGGGACGCCAGGAGGAGCTTGGAGGACGGCAGCCGGGCGGCGCTGACGGAGACCCCGGCTGGTGGCAATGCGGACCTTTCCGCATTGACGCCAACAGGTGCCTTGCGGGAAGGTGGTGCCCAACCGAATTTTGTAGGTGTGTCCTACAAACATAGGAACGGCGTCCCGCGGAGGAGCAGGCATGCGAGGGTCCCGCATCACCGGATTGTTGACAGCCATCCTCATCGCTACCGCGGCATGGGCCGCCCCGGTGGCCGCGAAGGACCCCCCAAAACCGATCTACCTCGATCCCTCCTACTCGTTCGCGGAGCGCGCGGCGGACCTCGTCGCGCGCCTGACCCCACAGCAACGTGCGGCCCAGCTCACCTCGAGCATGGCGCCGGCGATCAGCCCCACCGAGAACCCGCTGCTCACCCCGCGGTACGCGGGCCAGACGACCCTCAACGACGCCGTGGCTGCGGGTGACACCGAGTTCAGCCCCGCAAGCACCTCGGACATGAGCGTCGGGTCCCCGCTCACCTTTGATCCCGACGGGATCGCGGAGACGGTGACCCTGACCCAGATTGGCTCAGGCGCCGGATTCGCCTCGTCGCTGCAGGCGGACGCAAGCGCGGGCGATACCACGCTGACCGTTCGGTTCCCGGGGTTCGCCTTCACCGTGGGTCGAACGATCGTCATCGACCCCGGGCCCGACGCGGAGTATCGCGTTGTCGCGAGCGTGGGTGGCGGATTCACTGGGCCAATCACGATCACCGAACCGCTTGCCAGGTCGCATCCATCCGGCGTGACGGTGCAGCAGATTGCGCTGCCCAGCACGTTCGAGCCGGCGCTGACCCACGACTATCCGGCAGGGACGGTGATCCACGTCCTGGCGGGCCTGCCCGCGTACGGCTGGTGGAACGAGGCGCTGCACGGCCCGTCCGCCGAGACGACGGTCAGCGGATCGAACGCGGGCGCGCTGGTCAACACCACCTCGTATCCGATCGATCAGTCGATGGGTGCGAGCTGGGATCCCGAGCCTCATGTACCGGGTCGCCACGCAGATCGGCGACGAGGCACGTGAGGTGATGCGCAGCAACAAGTTCAATCTCGACTTCTACTCGCCGACGGTCAACCTCGAGCGTGATCCGCGCTGGGGCCGCAACGACGAGTCGTACGGCGAGGACCCGTACCTGGTCAACCAGATCGTCAACCAGTTCGTGAACGGAATGGAGGGCAAGGACCAGAACGGCAACCTGCTGCCCGACGGCAACGGCTTCTACAAGACGCTGACCACGCTCAAGCACTACGTCGGCAACAACAGCGAGGTCAACCGCCTCAACGGCACGTCCAACATGGACGACCGCACCCTGCGCGAGTACTACACGATGCCATTCCGGCTCATCACCGGGGACTCGCAGCAGGGCTCGATCATGAGCTCGTACAACGAGGTGAACGGCACCCCGTCGGCCGCCAGCACGTACCTCAACGACACCCTGATGCGGCAGACGTTCGGGTTCCAGGGCTACTTCACCGGCGACTGCGACGCGGTGTCCGAGATCGTCCCGCGGCACAACTGGGAGCCCGAGGGCTTCGGCCGACCGCTGACCGGTGTCGAGTCGCTCGCCTTCGCGCTCGCCTCGGGTGAGGATCTCGAGTGCAACGCGGGCTACAAGGGCAACAACTTCTACATCGGCACCAACTCCCAGGGCGGCACCGTCAACGCGATCGGGATGCACATCACGACGCCCAACGGGCTGCACACGATCAACGATGTCGACGTGTCGGCCACCCGGCTGTTCACCGCGCGCATGGAGCTCGGCGAGTTCGATCCCGACGGCACCGTGCCGTGGCTGGTCGCGGCCCGTGACCGGGTGCCGATGGGCAGCTGGACCAACAGCAACGCCAACAACGCGATCACCGAGACGCCCGAGCGCCTGGCGCTCGCGCGCGAGGCGGCCGACAAGTCGATCGTGCTGCTCAAGAACGACACCACCACCCGCAAGGACGGGTCGGCGGGCAAGCTGCTCCCGATCCCGGTACCCACGTCTGGTGCGTTCAAGGTGCTGGTCGTCGGCCCGTACGCCAACTTCAGCAACTTCTACCTGGGCGGCTACTCGAGCTCACAGCAGTCGGCCGGGCAGGCCAATGAGGTCACCCCGTACGCCGGGCTGCAGGCGGCCATCACGGCCATCGATCCTGACGCCCAGGTCGACTTCATGCGCGGCTTCACCGGTACCGGCAGCAACGCCAGCAACTGCTGCAACACGATCGACGACGCCACGGTCGCCGCGGCCGCGGACTATGACTACGTCATCGCCTACGCCGGCACCGACGGCACGACCAACGGCACCGGCGGCACCACCGGCCGCGAGGACAACGATCGAACGTCGATCCTGCTGCCGGGCCAGCAGGGCCAGCTGATCGATGCGCTCGCCCAGGCCAACCCCAACACGGTCGCGTTCATGGAGACCATGGGCCCCCAGGACATCACCCCGTTCGAGTCCGACACGGCGGCAATCCTGTGGAGCTCGTACATCGGCCTGCGCAAGGGCGAGGCCGTGGCCGACGTCCTGCTGGGCGCGGTCAACCCGAGCGGCCACACCAACGCCATCTGGTACCAGACCGTGGACCAGATCCCGTCCATCACCGACTACACCATCCGCCCCGTGGGTGACACCGGGCGCACCTACATGTACTACAACGGGCCGCTGATGTACCCCTTCGGGCACGGCCTCAGCTACACCACGTTCGCCTACTCGAACCTTGCGCTCAGCTCGACCAGCCTGGACGCCAACGACACGGTCAACGTCAGCGTCGATGTGACCAATACCGGTGCCGTGGCCGGTGACGACGTCGTCGAGCTGTACGTCGCGACGCCCGACGCGCCAGCGGCGCTCGAGCGCCCGATCAAGCGCCTCGAGGGCTTCACCAAGGTCAACCTCGCGCCGGGCGAGACGAAGACGGTCACGCTCCCGGTCGCGGTGCCCGACCTCGCCTTCTATGACGAGGCCGCGGCCAAGTGGGTCGTCGATGCCGGCACCTACGACTTCCAGATCAGCACCTCGAGCGCGGATGCCGACATCGCGCTCGACGCCACTGCCCAGGTGACCGGCACCATCACACCGGTTCCAAGCGTGCTCACCGCAAAGCCCCGGATGGACACCAGCGACCTCGCGCGCGGCATCACCCAGCGGGTGGTGTTCCCCGAGGGCGTCGTCATCGACCCCGGGCTCACGGTGGCCATGAACGACGACACCCTGTACGGCTTCAAGGAGATCGGCCAGAGCGTGCCGTTCCCCGCGGGCATGACCTTCTCCTACAGCAGCGACCGGCCGTCGGTGGTCAGCGTCGATGCTGACGGCACCATCCGGACCGTCGCCAATGGCGCGGCCACGGTGACCGCGACCGCCACCTACGACGGCGTCTCCACCTCGACCTCGTTCGCGGTCCGGGTCCTGTCCGATCTCACCGATCTGCAGGTCAACGGCACCACGGTGGCCGGCTTCAACCCCGACATCACCGAGTACGACGTGGTCCTGCCCGACGACGTCCCGCCGGTGCCGATCGTCTCGGCGGCGGCGCATACGGGCGACGTCGAGATCACCCAGGCCGACGCCATCCCGGGCGTGGCCACCATCACCTCGACCGGGCCCGACGGCATCGTCGCCACGTATCACATCAACTTCGCCCGGGCATCGCGCTCGGACACGTTCGATGGCGACACGCTGGACCCCCAGTGGAGCTTCGTGCGTGAGGCACCCGACAACTGGAGCCTGACGTCCGATCCCGGCTCGCTGGTGATCACCCCTCAGCAGGGTGACATCGAGGGCACTGCGAACAACGGCCAGAACATCCTGCTGCAGCCGGCACTCGGCGACTGGACGATGTCGTCCAAGCTCACCTTCAGCGCCCGGCCCAACGCGGCCACCCAGCAGGGCGGCATCATCGCCTATTCGGACGATGACAACTTCCTGAAGTTCGATCTCGAGGCGACCTCGTCATCGAACATCCAGCTCAACGTCACGCTCGAGGACAACCTGCGCGGCAACCCGATCACCCAGACGCTGGTGACCCTGCCCGCCACCTCCATCCTGCCCGACGACAACGCCATCTGGCTCCAGATGTCCAAGTCGGGACCGTACTACACGGCGTCCTACTCGACCGACGGCGAGACATGGGAGCCGGTCTGGACGACGGGGGCGACGCTCAACAACGTCCGAGCCGGGGTGTTCGCCTTCAACGGCAACGGCACCACCACCGATCTCAGCGTCGCGTTTGACGAGTTCACGATCGCCGGGACCCAGGCAGCGCCGGTCACGTTCGAGATGCTGACCAATGCGGTCAACGCATTCAGCGACAAGGCGGGCGTGGCCAACGCCCTGGTGGCGAAGCTCGATGCGGCGGCCTGCAGCCGGGAGTGCCAACACGCGTGACAACCAGCTCACCGCGTTCATCAACGCCGTGAATGCACAGACCGGCAAGGCGCTCACCGCGCACGAGGCAGAGATCCTGCTCGCCCTCGCCAATGTGCTGATGTAACCAACCTGCATCGGGCCCATCGGACCCGGTGCCGCCCCTCCTCAGCGGCGCCACCTGTCCAGGTGGCGCCGCTCCATGTCCGGCAGATCCGACGGCCCCGGTACCGCGTCAACGACCGCGGAGGGTCGTGAGCGCGGAACCGGCGCACGCCCGCCGGCGTCAAGGCTCTGAGACCGGGCAGCGGGCCCCGCCGGTCCGTCAATCAGCCGGGGCCCGAACCGGTGCCATCACCATGTCGACCTCCCCCTCCCGCTCGACCGCCGGCTGGCTCACGATCGTGGCTGTCGGCGCCCTCGTCGTGGGTCTCCTCGCCGGACCGGCCCTGGCAACCGTGGTCAACCCGCCGTCGTATCCGTCGACCGCTGCAGCCGGGTCCGACCAGCCGGCCGAGCACACCCTGAGCGTGACCGGCGAGGGCAAGGTGACCCTCACCCCGGACATCGCGACCGTCCAGCTGGGCGTCCTCACCGAGCGGCCGACGGCCAAGGCCGCCCGCCAGGCGGCCGCGGTGGCGATGACCAACGTCGTCGACGCGGTGCGCAAGATGGGTATCGCGGACAAGGACATCGCGACCGCCAGCATCTCCCTGTCGCCGACCTACGACTACCCGAACAACGCGACCCCCAGGATCCGCGGCTACCAGCTGCAGAACACCGTGACCGTCACGGTCCGAAACCTGGATCAGCTGGGCGACCTGCTGGACAACAGCGTCGTCGCCGGGGCGACCACGATCAACGGCGTCAACTTCGACGTCGCCGACCGTGCGGCCGCTGAGGCGCAGGCTCGCCAGGCGGCGGTCGCCGACGCGAAGGCCAAGGCGGACACGCTCGCGAACGGGCTCGGCGTGCACATCGCCGGTGTGGCCTCGGTCAGCGAGCAGGTCTCGACGCCGGTCTGGTACGGACGCAACGTCGCCGGCGAGGCGCTGGGTGCCGCCGACGCGTCGACCCCGGTCATGCCCGGCACGACCGACGTGACGATCGACGTGAACGTCTCGTTCCTGATCAGCTGAACCAGGCGTCACCGACGCCCCGGGGCCGTGATCGGCCTCGGGGCGTTACGATTCCTCGCGGATCCCCAGCGGGCCGCGGAGGTGCAGCCATGTCGACCGAGTCGTCCCACGCCGGCATCGAGACGTTTGCACGGGCGCTCGTCGACGGCGACGAGCGCGAGGTCCGGGCGTTCCTCTCGGACGACTACCACGGCCACGCACGCAGGCCCGGGGAGCCGGCCCAGGCAGACCGCTGGCTGGCCCTCCTCCCGGCGCTGCGGAGGGCGTTGCCCGACCTCGCGATCGAGATCCAGGCGCAGGTGCGCGACGACCGAACGACCGGCGTCCACGCGGTCGTCTCCGGAACGCACAGCGCGGCCCTGTGGGGCGCTCCGCCCACCGGCCGGGCGCACCGGTGGTCGTTCGACCTCACGCTTCGTCGCGCCGCGGATGGCTGGCTCGTGAATGGCGACGGCCCGCCGACGGCGGTGATCGCGACCCTTCGCGACCTCGGCGTCATCCCGCCTGCCGACCAGATGCACCTGCCGCCGGTCCACCCGGTCGAGCCTCCGGAGTTCCTGCTCAAGCTCGGGTTCACGGGGCAGGCCGGCGACAAGCCGTGCACACACCTCGACCAGGCTCGCGTGTTCGAACCTGCGACCCACGCCTGCGCGGCGTGCGTGGCGGCAGGGGGCATCTGGCCCGCGCTTCGGATGTGCCTCGTGTGCGGCTACGTCGGGTGCTGCGACACGTCGACCAGCAAGCACATGCGCCAGCACCACGAGGCGACCGGCCATCCGCTGTTCCGATCGATCCGTCGCGACGAGGGATGGATCTGGTGCTACGAGGACGCGGCCTTCTTCGAGCGAGCGACCCTCGAGCGGCTCGCGTCCGCCAACGCCGCGGGGGGCTGAGATCGTGGCGTACATGGCGCAGCAATGGGTGACCGACCGCGTTCGCGAGACGTTCCGCCAACGCCCGGACGAGGCGTCGGTGGCGGCGTCCGACGCTCGGCGTGCCCGCGAGTGGCTGGCGTCGCTCGGGCTCGAACCCTCCGTTGCGGCCATCGTCGACGAGCCGCTGGCGGCGCTCGAGGACGGGCTGCGAGGTGCGGCTGGCCATCGCCCGCAGGTCCCTGCAGCGCGCTGACGCGGCCGGCGCGAGAATCGGGCGAGACGCGTCCCGGTGGCGACAGGCCGGGACAGGGAGATGGGAGGCTGACGTGCGCATCGTGGTGACCGGTGGCAGTGGCAAGGCCGGACGGTGGGTCGTTCGCGATCTGCGAGAGCACGGTCACGACGTGCTCAACGTGGACACCCGCCACGATGGCAGCCCGCACGGTCAGTGCCTGGTGGCGGACCTCGCCGATGACGGGCAGGCGTTCGAGGCGCTCCGGGGCGCCGATGCCGTGGTGCACCTGGCGGCCATCCCCGCGCCCGAGATCCGGACGCCGGCCGAGACGTTCCGGATCAACACGCTGTCGACCTACAACATCTTCGCCGCCGCCGAGTCCCACGGGCTCCGCCGGGTCGTGTGGGCGTCGTCAGAGACGGTCCTCGGGCTCCCCTTCGACACGCCGCCCGCCTTCGCGCCGATCGACGAGACCATCGAGCCACGCCCGGAGTCCTCGTACGCACTGTCGAAGCTGGTCAGCGAGGCCATGGCCCGGCAGTTCAGCCGGCGGACCGGCATCCCGTTCGTCGGGCTCCGCATCTCGAACATCATGGAGCCCGACGACTACGCCGCGTTCCCGGGCTATTGGGACGACGCGTGGATCCGGAGGTGGAACCTGTGGGGGTACGTCGACTGCCGGGACGTTGCCCAGGCCTGCCGCCTCGGCCTGGATGCGGACGTCACCGGTGCCGACGTGTTCATCGTCGCCGCGAGCGACACGGTCATGACGCGCCCAAGTGCGGACCTGATGGCCGAGGTGTTCCCGGCTGTGCCCATGACGCGAGCGGTCGAGGGACGGGAGACGCTGCTGTCCATCGACCACGCCCGCGAGGTCCTGGGCTACGAGCCCGAGCACCGCTGGAGATGCGGATCAGCGCGCCAACCGTGAACCTGAACGCTGGACGCATGGTGGATCCTCCCTGCTAGGGCTCAGCTGGTGAGCCGGGATAGATGACCCCCTCGACCGCGCCGGATCCTTGCGCGGTCTCGGTAACGACGAGGTAGTAGGTCAGGCCTGCATAGGCATCGCTGCCCGTGAGCCAGCACGTTCGGGTCATGCGGCTGCGCGCCGAGGCGCCGCGACACGGTCCCTGCCAGCCGCCCTCGGCGGTATGGAGGCTGTAGGTTCCCAGACGCTGGCGGTGCCACGGGACACATCCGAGTCGTACTGCCATGTTCCGCTGCCCGTCGTGCGGGGATCGTCGGTGACGGCTGTGACTCGAGCCTCGGCATCCCGAAGCTCCCGCACGGGACCGACATCCGAGACCGACGGCGCGACGACGACGGTCATGCGCTCGGTTCCGCTGATCAGAGCGTCGCCAGCGTGCCCGGCGTGGGCGGCGGTGTCATCGATGGAGTTGGAACGGATGTCGGATTGTCGACCGGCGCCACGACCGTTCCCTGGTCGGGGCGGATCGTGCCACCGACAATCCAGGCGGCCCCGGCCACCAGCAGGCCGGCCACGATGACGATCGCGGCAGGCACGGGCAGCGGCACTCCCGGCCAGCCCGCACGCCGTCGCCCTGAGCCCTCGATCACGGTGCGGGCGGTCGCGTAAGCGTCGACATCGGTGCGCGCGTGCTCTGCCAGCGAGTGCACGGCGGCAGCGAGACGAGCATCGAGCGGATCGTGCTCAGGCATCGGAGAGCTCCTCCCGGAGTCGGCTTCGGAGGCGCGCGAGCCGCCACCGGACAGTGGCCGCGGGACGCTTCGAGAGGGATGCGATCTGCGTCGAGTCGAAGCCCGCCTCATAGCGGAGCGCGAGCAGGAGGCGCTCGTCGGGCGAGAGGGTGACCAGTGCCCGCTCGAGGTCGAGCACGTCGCTGCGCTCGGCGGGATCCGGTCCAACCGGTGTCCCGGCCAGGACCTCGATGTCGATGGCCCGAGCCCGACGCTCGTGCCGGCACTGCTGCCGCGCCTCGTTGGCGGCCACCGAGACCAGCCACGTCTTGAGGCGGTCTGGTTCGCGCAGCGAGCTGAGCTTCCGCCAGGCGATCGCCCAGGCGGACTGGACCGCATCGTCGGCGAGGTCCTGGTGTCCGCCACAGATCACGTACGCGACGCGACCAGGTCGGCATGGTACGCGGCGACGATCCGGGCGAAAGCCACCGTGTCACCGGTGGCTGCTCGCTCCACGATCATGGTCGCCGTGGCGGCGTCCGTCGCGATCCCGTCCATGACCAGTAGATGCCGCGGGGCCGGCAGGTGTTGGCCAACCGCCGACTCGACTCGGCGAGGATGGCCTGCGAGCGTCGGAACATGCTAGGGCCGGACGGCTCGGACGACAGGCGCTCCGGGACCACGGGCGGCGCAGATACCACCGGAAGGGCACAATCGGGGCGACCATTCGCCCCAGCGTCACAGCCGTCTAGCCGGAACCGGCACCTGGCGAGCTTCCGGCTGTCCGGCGGCACGGGCAGCAAACGCGTAGGAGCTGCACAATCACGAGCACCATCGCAGGTGTCAGCAGCGAGGGACCATGGCCATCAGCCCGCGGCTCGTCGACCGGAGCGACGACGTCGAGATCCTCGACGTCGTCGCCGAGCAGCGGTACGAGGCGCGACTCGCGGGTGAGCTCGCCGGGTTCATCGACTACAAGCCGCGCGATGGCTGGCTCATCTTCGTCCACACCGAGGTGCTGCCTGCCTTCGGAGGCCGCGGCATCGGGGCGCAGCTCGCGGCTCGCGCACTGGACGACGTGCGCGCCCGGGGCCTCCGGGTGACGCCGCAGTGCCCGTTCGTGGCGAGCTACATTCGCCGCCATCCTGCGTACCAGGACCTCGTCGTGGGGCTCCGCGGCACACCACCTCCGGCGCACCAGGCACCCGAACCTCGCGACGCGGACGGTCCCCGCTAGCCCCCGATCGCCGGGTCCCGTCGACGGGCCTCGAGGACCCGGCGGCCCACCGTGACCGGGCTCCGCGACCCGACGAGGGCCGGTCAGCGGCCGATTCGGCGCTCGATCCGGGTGTCGGGCACGATCCAGATCAGTGACACCGTGACGTACAGCGCCATCGACACCCAGGGCACCACCAGCGCGGTCAGGATCGCGATCGCGTACAGCAGTGGCGAGATCTTGCCCTTGGCATCGTTGCCTATCGCGGCCGCCAGCGGCGCATCTCCGGGCTGGATCGCGATCAGTGCGCGAACCAGCAGGAAATACGCGAGCGCTGCGCTCAGCAGCACGATGCCGTACAGCGAGACCGTCGGGCCGGCAAAGGAGTGCTCGCCCATCCAGGCCGTGGCGAACGGGAGCAGCGAGAGGCTGAACAGCAGCAGCATGTTCGCCCACAGCACCCGACCATCAACCACCCGCACCGCCTGGAACAGGTGGTGATGGTTGTTCCACCAGATGGCGATGTTCGCAAAGCTCAGCACATAGCTGAGAAACACGGGTGCGAGATCGAGCAGGTCGCGGAAGCTCGCGCCCTCAGGCGGGACCAGATCCAGGACCATGATCGTGATGACGATCGCGAGCACGCCGTCGCTGAACGCCTCGAGCCGGCCCTTGCTCAAGTCTCGACCTCGGCCCGGTCCGCCTCGTCGAGCCGCTGGAGCCAGGCATGCCCGGGGTGGGTCATCTCGAGCGCGGTGCGGAGCCACCCGCGTGCCTCCGGCTCCATGGCCGGGATGGCGCGGTCGAAGTCGCGCTCGTCGTTCGGGCGTTGGTGCCGGGCCTTCATGTGGAGCACGATCTCGGGCCGCAGGTAGCGCACGTTGTCCGTGCCCACGAACGTCGCCTCGTCGAGCGGCATTCGAAGTCGATCGTCGCGCGGCGAGATCCAGGTGGTTCCGTGGTGCGGGGTCATCGCGAGATCGATGAGCCACGGCGAGGCCGCGTCGCGTCGCACCCACAGCTGGCGGCTGTGCGGCAGCAGATCGTCGGGCCGCCGCATCGGTCGCAGCGTGCCCGAGGCGTTCGACCACACGCAGAGGTCGCGCCCGAGATGCTTGAGCAGCGGATCGAGGTCGGCCCGAAGGAAGCCGACGTCGATGTCCTCGTGGAACCGCGACCCACCGACGGCAGCATCGATCGCCCAGCCGCCAACCACCCACCACGCCACGCCGGCGCCCGCCAGCATGTCCGCCACCTCCACCGGCGATACGCCGGCCCAGCGTCCGTACCACCGGTGGAACTCGCGATCCTCCTCGCTCTCCACGGCGCAACTTTAGCGGCGACGCCGACGGCCGCAACACCTTGACGGCGCGCTCCGCGCTCCACTATGTTCGGGAATTGATTGCACCCGCACGATCGGGGAGGCCCGGCGCGGCACCAGGGCGCAGCGAGAGGGGACGGGTCGCATGAACAGCCTGTGGGCAGCCGGTCGATGCTGGGCAGCCGGCCGATGCTGGGCAGCCGGTCGATGACCGAGCGTCAATCACCCGCCACGATCCGCGACGTTGCGGAGCGGGCGGGCGTCTCGACGGCCACCGTGAGCCGGGTGCTCGCGGGCATCGGCAATCCGAGGGCGGAGACCGTGGCTGCGGTCATGGCCGCGGTGGAGGCGCTCGACTACCGGCCGTCGATCGTCGCGCGCTCGCTGCGCATGAAGCGCACCCGCACCCTGGGCCTGATCGTGACCGACATCCAGAACCTGTTCTTCCCGGACCTTGTCCAGGGCGCCGACCAGGAGGCACGTGCCCGCGGCTACTCGATCCTGCTCGGCAGCGCGGCCTACGACGAGCGCCGGGCGGTGCACTACCTCGATCTGATGGTCGACCGGCGGGTGGACGGGATCGTCGTCGCGTCGAGCCAGGTGTCCTCGACCAGCGGTGGCTGGCTTGCCACCGCGCCGGTCCCGGTCGTGGTCGCGAATGCCGAGCCCGGCGACCTGCCGGTCACCGTGATCACGAGCGACAACCGAGGCGGCGCCCGGACAGCCGTCGATCACCTGATCGAGCTGGGCCACCGCCGGATCGCCTACGTGCGGGGATCGGAGACGTACACGGCGGACGTCCCACGACTGGAGGGCTTCCGGGAGGCAGCGCGACGTGCCGGGCTGGCGCCCGCCGAGACCCCGGAGCTGCGCGGTGACGGCCGGTTCGAAGGCGGCGAGCAGGCCGTTCGCAAGCTGTTCGCGGACCACGCTCGAATCACCGCCATCGCGTGCTACAACGACATCACCGCGATCGGCGCCATGCGGGCGCTGCGAGACCTCGGCCGGCGCGTGCCCGAGGACGTGAGCGTGATCGGGATCGATGACATCGCGCCGGCGTCGTGGGTCGCCCCCGCGCTGACCACCGTCGCCCAGCAGCGTGCCGAGATGGGCCGCCTCGCGACCGAGCGGCTGATCGCCGCCATCGAGGGCACCGAGGATCCGGCCGCCGACCGGACGGTGCGGCTGCCGATGTCGCTGACGGTGCGCGAATCCACCGGACCCGCGCCCCGATAGCGAAGGTCGTCGGGGCGGATCGATCGACCCGCCCTCGACCACTGACGCTAGGCGTTGCCCGGGAAGACCAGGCTCAGCGGACCTTCCTTGCCCGGCTCGGGCCAGCGCTCGGTGACCATCTTCTGCTGGGTGAAGAAGCGCACGCCGTCCTCACCGCGCATCGCCAGGTCGCCGATCGCCGAGTCCTTCGTCCCACCGAAGCTCATGTAGCCCGCCGGCACCGGGATCGGCACGTTGACGCCGATCATCGGCACGTCGACCTCGAGCTTGAAGCGACGGGCGGCGCCGCCGTTGGTCGTGAACACCGCGGTCCCGTTGGCGTACTTGTGGTCGTTGATGAGCCTGAGCCCTTCCTCGTACGTCGCGGCGTGGACGATCCCGAACACGGGGCCGAAGATCTCCTCCTGGTAGATCTTCATGTCCGGGGTGACGTGGTCGAACAGCGACACCCCCAGGAAGAACCCGTCGGGGTTCGGTCCCTCGAACGTGCGGCCGTCGACGACCAGCTCCGCGCCCTCGGACTCCCCCACCCCGATCCAGTCGATGACCGAGGCACGGTGGTCCGCCGAGTAGATCGGACCCATGTCCGCGCCGGGCTCCATGCCGTCGCTGATCTTGAGCCGGGCGATCCGCTCCAGGATCTTGGGCCGCAGCCGCTCGCCCGAATCACCGACCGCGATCATCAGGGTCTGGGCCATGCACCGCTCACCGGCCGAGCCGAAGCCCGCGGCGACGGCCGAGTCGGCCACCAGATCGAGATCCGCGTCGGGCAGGACCAGCATCGCGTTCTTGGCCGAGGTGAACGCACCCACGCGCTTGCCGCGCCTCGTCCCCTCGTCGTAGACATAGCGCCCGACGCTGGTCGAGCCCACGAACTGGATGGCCTTGATGCCGGGGTGCTCGACGATCGCCGCGACGGCTTCGCGGCCGCCGTACACGACGTTGAACACGCCGTCCGGCAGGCCGGCCTGCTGCCACAGGTCGGCCTGGAGCTGGCTGGCGCCCGGCGTGTGGCTCGACGGCTTCCAGACCATCGTGTTGCCGGCCATCAGCGCGATCGGATAGATCCACATCGGCACCATGGCAGGGAAGTTGAAGGGCGTGATCGCCGCCGTCACGCCCAGCGGCTGGCGCAGCGTGAAGGCGTCAACGTTGGTGGACACGTTAGGCGTCATCATGCCCGCGAGGTTCACCGGCAGACCGCACGCGAAGTCGATCGTCTCGAGCCCGCGCAGCACCTCGGCCAGCGCATCGGGGAAGGTCTTGCCGTGGTCCCGGGTGATCAACCGGGCCATCTCCTCGCGATGCTCGTACACGAGCGAGCGGTAGGCGAAGAAGATGTTGGAGCGCGCGATCAGCGGCATGTCCCGCCACGCCGGGAAGGCGGCTGCGGCCACGGCCACCGCCGCGTCCACCTCGGCCTGGCCGCCGCGCGGCACGCGTGCGATGACCTGTCCGGTGGCCGGGTTGTAGACGGGGCCGGTGTGCTCGGGCAGCACCTCGACAGCCGTGCCGCCGATCCAGTGCGACAGGATCGGGGGCGGCGTCTCGGTCACGGCGCGAGGGGTCTCGATGGCCATCGGATGTCTGCCTCCCAGGGTGCGTGCACGCCGTTCGCCCGGGACCACGGCTGCCGGCCGGCCAGCAGCCACGCTGGTGGGAACCGTGGAGTCCCCGCGCCAGCATTTGATCCCGGTTGCTGCGTGTGCGACGATGTAATCGGTTACGTGATCTTCGACGGAAGCCTCGGCGTCAGGGCGAGTGCCAACCGGCACGTTGTCGACGGTGACGACCGGCGCGCAATGCGCCAGCGACGCCCACAATGGCGTCGAGCGCCTGTCCTTGAGGAGATGCAGCGGTGACGGCTCCCACGAGCAGAATTGAGCTTCCGCTGGCGACCAGTCCGCTGGGCCGGACGGTGGCCGAGACGGCAACCGACGTCTGGAACGATTTCATGCGCCATCGACGAGCTCGAGTACGCGCTGAGCTTCGGGGCCGTCGGGGCGACGGCCAACCCGACGATCGTCGTCGACGTCTGGAACAAGGAGCCGGCTCGCTGGCGTGATCGGGTGGCAGCCATGGCCCACGAGCACTCGACGGCGACCGTCGACGAGCTCGCTTGGATGGTGGTCGAGGAGATGTCGATCGCCGGCGCCCGGCTGCTCGAGCCGGCCTTCGAGGCCCATGCCGGGCGCCAGGGCCGGCTGTCGATGCAGACCAATCCCTCGCTGTTCCGCACGCCGACAGCCATGGTCGACCAGGCGGTCCACTTCTCCACCCTGGCGCCCAACATCATCGTCAAGCTCCCGGCCACCTTGGCCGGGATCGGGGCCATCGAGGAGGCGACCTATCGCGGCGTCAGCGTCAACGTGACCGTGAGCTTCACCGTGCCCCAGGCCCTGGCCGCGGCCGAGGCGATCGAGCGCGGGCTGCGGCGCCGGGACGCCGAGGGCCTGGACACGGAACACATGGGTCCCGTGGTCACGATCATGGTCGGTCGCATCGAGGACTGGCTGCGGGTCGTGCTCGAGCGCGACCAGCTCACGGCCATGCCCGACGCGCTGCCGTGGAGCGGGATCGCCGTGTTCAAGCGCGCCTACGGCCTGTTCGCCGAGCGCCGCTACCGGGCGCGGCTGCTCGCAGCCGCCATCCGGCACCAGTACCACTGGTCGGAGCTCATCGGTGGCGACGTGGTGCTCACCCTTCCGTCCGCGTGGCAGAAGCGGTTCAACGCGTCGTCGGTCGAGGTGCGGCCGAGGATGGACGAGCCGGTTCCGGCACCGTTCGTGGACGAGCTCCTGGCGCGGTTCCCCGACTTCCGGCGCGCGTACGAGCCCGATGGTCTGTCGGTCTCGGAGTTCGACTCGTTCGGCGCGACCGCCCGGACGCTGCGGTCGTTCATCGCCTCCTATCACGAGCTCCTGCGCCTCGTCACCGACGCCCTGGTCCCCAATCCCGACGTCCGGCGATGAGCTGCGTGGCCGGCCCGGCCCGGACGGCCAGGTCAACCACCGCAACACGCGAGGGGCACGATGAGCCCGGCTGACGGCCTGCTGCGGCGCGCCGGAACGGCGGCGGACGGCGGCTGGGACGTGCTGATCACACCCGAGACCGCCGGCTGGGGCACGCCGGCCTGCGTGTCGTCGATCTCGTGCCGGGCGGGAGGATCGGGCTCGAGACCGGCCCGGACGAGGCGATCGTCGTGCCCCTTGCGGGCGGTGCGCTGGTCAGCTGCGAGGCCGGGCGGGTCGCGCTCGCCGGCCGCCCAAGCCCGTTCAGCGGACCATCCGACTTCGCCTATCTCCCGCCGGGCTCGACGGCAACCATCGAGACCAGCGGAGGCGGTCGATTTGCCGTTGCCACGGCGCGGGCCGACGGCGGGCTGCCGTTCCGGGCGGGCGCCGCCGACGCGATCCCGGTCGAGCCGCGCGGCACCGGTGCGTGCTCACGGCAGATCCGCAACATCGCGATGCCGGGCACCTTCGAGGCGCGCCGGCTGCTCGTGGTCGAGTCCGTGACCCCGGTGGCAACTGGTCCTCGTACCCACCCCACAAGCACGACGAGGCGCGCGCGGGCGAGTCGGTCCTCGAGGAGCTCTACTACTTCGAGATCGCGCCCGGGCCCGGTGGCCCGGGGATGGGCTATCAGCGCGTCTATGGGACGGCAGGAGCGGCCGATCGACCTCCTGGCGGAGGTCCGCAGCGGTGACGTGGTTCTCATCCCGCACGGGTGGCATGGGCCATCGATGGCCGCGCCCGGGTACGACATGTACTACCTCAACGTGATGGCCGGGCCGGGCGCCGAGCGTGCGTGGCGCGCCACCGACGACCCGGCCCACGCCTGGATCAGGGACGCATGGCCCCGGCAGCCGGTGGACCCGCGGGTCATCCGGCGCTGACCCCGGGGCTCGAGAGCCGACCCGTGGCGGTGATGGGGCCGCTCAGCGAGCGAGGTGGTCCGTGGGGACGGCGACCTTGACCCAGAACGCGACGGCGGGATCGGCGACGGCATCGAGGCTGAGCGGCGTCGTGGTCGCGGTCGAGGGCATGGTCGCGCGGCCGGTCGTTCCGGGCTCGCAGGTCACGTCGAGCTCGAAGATGGCGGTTCCGGGTGAGGACATGCCGTCGCTGACGCGTACCGAGATTCCCGTGCGCCGCGCGCATGCGTAGGCAATGTCGACCAGGGCGCCCGCCTTCACCTGCCCGTAGACCATCACCCGACCGATGCTGCCGGTCCCGTCAACGGCGGCCGCGACAGCCCAGCCCGGGTCGGGATACGGTGCGTCGAAGGGCATCATCGACGGTCCGGGCGAGGCTGCCGGGTTGGGCGACGGCGTGGACGGGGTCGACCCCGGCATGGACGTCTCGGGAGCGGCCTCCGACGCGATGGTCGGTGTCATGACAACCGGCGCGCCGGTGGGGGTCGGCGCCGCGCATCCGGCGGCGAGCAACGCGACCGCCGCGGCCACCAGCAGGGTTCGCATGGCGGGTTGCTCCGGCTGCGGTCTGGTCGCGGTGATGATCACGCGTTCGGCGCGCGTGTCAAGGTGTTCCCTCGGCGACGTCCCAGTCCGCTGCGCAAGGCGACGTCAGCCGGCGTCGTCGAACAGCTCGCGCGCACGCTGGAGGAGCTGGTCGACCTGCCGGTTGGTCTGCCGGTCGAGCGGACGCCGAACGTGGATCTCGACGTCGGGCGTGATCGAGATCCGCTCCCATGTCGAGCGACCCGTGGTCCGCGGGGCCGCTGCCGGCAGTGGCGGCAGGATGGCGGGCACGAGCGCTGGTGGTGACGACGACGGGCCCGGCGAGGGCTCGTGTCCGGGTGCCTCGCGCACCGGGAACTCGTCGGGCACGACGCGCCCGGAGCCGTCCGCCGGCGGCAGCTCCGGCGTGCCGTAGAAGCGGGGCGACACCCCCGCCCGGGCCATGAGCTCGCGGACCCTGGCCAGCGTCTCGTCCGTTGACATCGCGGGTGGCGCCGACGCCAGACCGACCGGCTCGCTCAGCGCTGCCTCGATCTGCCAGTCCTCCATCTGCTCGAGCCGTCCACGGATCGCCGCGAGCGGCAGATGCTCGCGCTGGAGGCGACGGATGAGCCGCAGCCGGCCCAGGTGGCGATCGCCATAGCGCGTCGCCGGACCGGCCGGCTCCGGCGGCGGCAGGAGTCCCTGGTGCACGTAGTAGCGCACGGTCCGCGGCGTGACGTCGGCCAGTCGCGCGAGCTGGGCCAGCGTGTAGTCGTCGTTGGTCATGCGGTCGATCATCGCACTGCTACGTCGTACTGTCCATATCGTCCCGCGGAACAGGCGGGTTGGCCGGCCGCAGCGGGGCATCCGGACCTTCGCGTCCCGCTCGTGCTCACCTACGTTGGGGAGACCACCGCGGAGGTTCAGGCGTGGCCATGACGACCAGACCGATGACGATCGGCTTTCCCAGGATGCACAAGGAGCCCGGGAGCGGCGCGACTTCCTGCCGCCGCTCATCGGCATGCTCGCCGGCCTCGGGGCCGAGGTCTACGTCGAGACCGGCATCGGCTCGGGCATGGGCTACACCGACATCGACTACATGCTGGGACCCAACGTTCACGCGACCGACGAGGAGACGACGTATCGCCAGGACGTGGTCGTCGTGCTCCGCGCGCCCGAGGGTCGCTACGAGCTGCTCCGGCGGGGCGCGGTGCTGGTGTCCATGCTCCACTTCCCCACCCGACCGGCCCGGGTGAGGATGCTGGAGCGCCTCGGGCTCGAGGCAATCTCGCTGGACACGATCACCAACGACGAGGGCAAGCGCATGGTGGAGAACCTGCGCAGCGTGGCGTGGAACGGTGTCGCGTCCGCGTTCGCGGCCTTGGAGCGCCAGTGGCCGGCGCTGATGGTGCCCGGGCGGGCGCCGGTGCGGGTCACGATCATGGGCGCCGGCCAGATCGGCAAGCATGCGGTCGAGTTCGCGACCAAGTACGGCGACGACGCGCGCAACGAGCTGTTCATTCGCAACGGGCTGCCGGGTGTCGAGGTCGTCACGACCGGGCGCAACCTGACCCGCAACCAGGACTACCTCCGCGCGCGGCTCTCGGTCACCGACATCCTGGTCGATGCGACCCAGCGCCACGATCCGGCCGTGCCGATCATCCCCAACAGCTGGCTGGCGCTGATGCCCGAGCACGCGGTCGTGTGTGACCTGGTCGTCGACCCGTACCTGCTCGACGCAGAGCCCCGCGTCGTCCGGGGCGTCGAGGGCGTACCGCAGGGCAGCCTCGACCAGTGGGAGTTCCCACCCGACGATCCGGCCTGGGACGACGTCCCGGCCGAGATCCCGCACGGTTATCGACGCACGACGGTCTCCTGCTACTCGTGGCCTGGGGTCCGGCCCGAGCCGTGCATGCACGTGTACGGATCGCAGCTGGCACCGCTGCTCGGGGAGCTCGTGCGCGTGGGCGGCATGGACGGGCTGGCCGAAGCGACCTCGTACCACGGGCGCGCGCTGTGGCGCGCCAGCCTGCGCCACTGGCTCGAGGCTGGCGGGAGCACCGTGGTGGCGCCACCGGACGAGCTCGATGCGGTGAGCGATCGCTCGCTGGAGGCGCCCGTTCGGGCCGGATAGTCGGAGAGCCCGCGCGCGGCCGGCAGCTCGCGGCCCGGCCTTCCCTCGTCGGGTGCCTGGCGGGCGCCCGGCGTCCGTCGGTCCCAGGTCGCGATGCCACCATCGTCGGGTGCCGGGGCTTGCGGTCGTCTGTCACCCTCCGGACATGGACCTGGTCGCCAGGCGTGTCGTTCCATCCTCGCTGGCGCGCGGGCTGGCGCTCGCGCTGGCGAGCCTGCTCGTGCTGCCGACCGCCGTGATGCCGGGGGTCGCCGACACCGCCGATGCCGCGGAGCCGGACTTCCCCGACAGCATGAGCGGGTATCACAGCTACCCGGAGATGGTCGCGGAGATCCAGCAGGCGGAGCTCGATCACCCGGACATCGTCCACGTGTTCTCGATCGGCAGGAGCGCGCAGGGTCGCGACATCTGGGCCGCGAAGGTCAGCGACCACGTGGCGAGCGATGAGGACGAGCCCGAGGTCCTGATCGATGCGCTCCACCATGCCCGGGAGCACCTCACCACCGAGCAGGCGCTGGCCATCCTCGGCTGGCTCACCGCCGACTACGGCACGGACGACACGGTGACCCGGCTGGTGAACGGCCGCGAGATCTTCCTCGTGTTCGCGCTCAACCCGGACGGCATGCGCTACGACCTGACCGGCGATCCGTTCCGCGCCTGGCGCAAGAACCGCCAGCGGACATCGTCCGGTACCGCGATCTTCACCGATCTCAACCGCAACTACGGCTATCGCTGGGGCTGCTGCGGCGGCTCGTCCGGCAAGCGCGCGGCGTGGAACTATCGCGGACCACACGCGTTCTCGGCGCCCGAGACGCGAGCGCTCCGCGACTTCGTCAACAGCCGGGTGAAGCACGGCGTCCAGCAGATCCGGACGCACATCACGCTCCATACCAACGGCGAGCTGATCCTGTGGCCCTATGGCTACACCAGGCGAAACGTGCCGCCCGACATGACCGGGCTGGACCACCGCGCGCTGGTGGCGCTCGCGAGGGCCATGGCCAGCCGCAACGGATACACGGCCGAGCAGTCATCCGATCTCTACGTCACCGATGGCGACCAGATCGATTGGATGTATGGCGTCCACCGGATCTTCAGCTACACGTTCGAGCTGTACCCGACCGAGAAGCCAACGGTGTGGGGCGACCATTACCCGGACGACTCCGCGATCGCCGCCCAGACGGCCCGCAACCGGTCGGCCATCCTGCACCTGATCGATCGTGCCGCGTGCCCGTACGCCGATCTCGGCGCCGCTGCGGTCCGGGCTGACTGTGGCCCGCTGTACGACGATCTCGAGATCAACCGGGGATGGACTCGCAACCCTGATGGCACGGACACGGCGAAGCGCGGCCTGTGGCAGATCGCGAACCCGGCCCCGACGCGCTCCCACGGCAGGAAGCAGCTCGGCAAGCCCGCATCGGGCTCCCGGGACCTGGTCACCGGCTACGCGGCCGGGCGGCGCGCGACGAGCAACGACCTCGATGGCGGCGTGACCACGATCCGGAGCCATGCGATCGAGCTGCCTGCCGATGCGGCCGACTTCGGCGCGCTCACCTTCCGCTACTACCTCGCCCATCGGCCCGCGTCCACCAAGGACGACTACCTGCGCGTGCTCGTGGAAGGCGAGGACGGCGTCCGGACCACGGTGTTCGAGCGGCTCGGCTCGTCGCACGACGTGGACGCAGCCTGGGCGTCGGCTTCGGTCTCGCTCGCCGACTGGGCGGGGCAGACGATCCACCTCGTCGTGGCCGCGGCCGATGAAGGTCGGGCCAACCTGCTCGAGGCGGCCGTGGACAACATCCGGATCAGGCGCCCGTAGCCGTTCGCCAGGGGCGACGCGACGCGACCCGACCCGGCACCGGCTGCCCCGGCCGTTCCGATCGGGCGTCGGCTGTCGGGCCGTTCCGATCCGGCTCAGGAGGCCAGCGTCTGGCTCGACAGCGACCCGGCCACCATGGCGATCCCGACGATCAGCAGGATCGTCCCGAGGCCGGCCACGATGACGACGGCCGCGGCGCGTCCATGGCCACGGGCGACCACGGCCGAGTCCCGGTGCCGGCCGCCGACCAGGTCGCCCCAGGCGATGACGGGCCAGATGGCGGACAGCGGCGCGGCGATCATCGCGGCGAGGCCCGACGCCAGGCCGGCCACGATCGAGCTGTCGCTCGCCGAGGCGATGAGCGAGCTCCCGTAGACGCCCAGCGCCGAGCACAGCCCGACCACGAACCCGGTCACGAACAGCATGATCGCGTGGCCCCGCGTCAGGTCCCATGTCCGGGTCAGCGACGCGCGCACGCCCGTCCGCTCCGCGACGAGGACGACCAGGATCGGCGTCAGCCGGACCGCGACGATGACCAGGGCCACGACCATCACCACGACCAGGGCCGCGATCGCCAGCACGCCAACCACACCCGCGAGCGCGGTCAGCAGCAGCGCCGAGATCGCGATGAGCATCGAGCCCAGCACGAGCGCCACGAACAGGACGATCCACAGTGCGACGGCACGGGGCGTCGCCCGCAACGCCCCCACCAGCGCATCCGCGAGGCCGGTCGGCTGGGCCTGCCACATCCGATCCGCCGTCACGATCATCGCCAGCGTGCCGATCCCCGACACCAGCGCGCCGACGGCCACGACGATCACCAGCAGCACCGCGTCCTGCAGCACCTGCTGTGGGTCGGCATCTGCGGCGATCGTCCAGCCCTGGTAGCCGCCCTGGATGTAGGCGGGCACGACCAGCGCCTGCACCAGGCTTGCGAGCGCCGCCGGCAGGGCGAGGAGCAGGAACAGCGACCACTCCCGCCCGTAGGTATCGAAGGTGCGACCGAGGATCGACGCGACGTCGAGCCGCTGCTCGCTGCCGGTCCAGCGCCCCGGGACAGGCCAGCCGTCGCCGCCCGGCGGCGGTGGGGCCGGCGGAGGAGGCGGAGGAGGGGGGCCGGGCCGTTCCGGCGCCGACGCCCGACCATCGTCGGCCCCCGGATGGGCAACACCCGGTGGCCGTCCCTCGGGCGCGGTCGCTCGCGGTTCGGGCTCCTCGTCCATGGCCCCTTCCAGGCTGCGTGTCCGCATGAGTATGCGGGGAATCCCGCAACGTCCGTCCCGCGTGAACCTGGTGCCGCGGTCCGATCCCGGCGCGAGCATCGCGCTAGGCTGAGGGACGTGGGCAGCCAGCCGATCCGGGTCGTGATCGTCGACGATCATCCCGCCATCGTCGATGCCATCGCGTCGGCCGTTCGGGGCGCGCCGGATCTCTCGCTGGTCGGCGCCGCCAGCTCGCTCGACGGTGCGCGTGGGCTCATCGCCGGCGACGGTCGCGTCGATGGCGCCGGCGGCGATCCCGTCGATGTCGTGGTCGCCGATGTCCAGCTCGACGGCGACGCAGAGGGCCTCCGGCTGCTGGACCTGCCGGGCGACGATGGACCGGCGGTGCTGCTGCTGTCCTCGTTCGACCAGGCGCCGTTGATACGGGCCGCCTTCGAGCGAGGTGCGGCCGGCTACCTGCTCAAGACCTCGGAGGTCCGCGAGATCCTGGACGCGATCCGAACCGTGGCCGGCGGCGGAACCGCGTTCTCGGCATCGATGCTGAGCACGGTGCGCAGTGCGCCGAGGCGGCCCTCCGACCGGGAGATCGAGGTGCTGCGGCTGGTCTGCGGCGGCGCCTCCAACGACGAGATCGGCGCCCAGCTCGGCGTGAGCGAGAAGACCGTCGAGAGCCACCTGCGCCGGCTGTTCGACCGCTACGGCGTCCTGTCCCGCACGGAGCTGGCGGTGCTCGCACTGCGCGAGGGATGGGTGTCCGATCAGGCCCGCGGGTGATGCGAGCGTCGGCGAGCCGGCTGCGTGCGGCGATCGTTGCCGGGTCGTGATCCGGCAGCAGGCGTGACTCGACCGCTGCGGCTGGTCACCGCGGCCACCTGCGTTCTGATCGTCGGCGGGATCCTGGTGCGGGTCGCCGATCCGTTCGGCCTGCCCGCACCGGCGCCGGCGGCGGTCGTTCCATCGCTGGTGGCGCTGGCGGCGTTGCTCGTCGTCGCCCTCGTGGCCGATTGGGCCCCCACGCTTGCCTGGGTCACCATCGTGGCCGGGTCGGTCTCGGCGTCGGTGTCGGTAACCGCCGTCACCGATGTCGCGCTCGACCGACACGCGACGCCGCTCCCGGTGATCCAGGCTGTGCTTGTCGCATCGCTGCTCGTCCCGCCCGTCGTGGCGGGAGCCTACGCGGCGCTCGGGCCACGCCGACCCGCCGTGCTCGCCACGGCCTGGCTGGTCGTCGTGGTCCTGACGATCGAGCTCACCTACCGCGCCATCGTGCGGATCGGCGGCGCCGAGGTGGGCGGCGGTCTGCCCCGCTGGGCATGGCTGGCGCTCGTGGCCGGGCTCACGGCCCTCGGTCTCGTGCGCGATCTCGCGCCCGTGCTGCGTCGCACGCGCGAACGGCTGGCGAGCGAGCGGAACGGCCGTCAGGTGGCCCGCGCCGGGCGGTCACCGGGCGACGCCGGCATCGCGGGAGCGTTACCCGCTCTCCGGGTGCTGCTCGACGAGCTCGTGCCCGGCCGCGACGTGGGGCGTGCCGAGGCGATCGAATCCGAGCGTGGCCGGCTGGCCGCGGATCTCCACGCCCAGGTGCTGCCCTCCCTCCACCGTGCGCTCGCTGAAGCCGAGGCAGGTGGCAGCGTGGAGCGCCTTGCCGCAGATCTCCGCTCGGCGGTGGACGACGTTGAGTCGCTGCTGGTCGCCCGCCGGTCGATCGTGCTCGAGGAGATGGGCCTCCTGGCCGGCCTGGAGTGGCTGGCCGAGCGAATCGAGGACCGGTCCGACACCCGGGTCGAGATCGAGGTCGCGGGCGCCGTCGCCGGCCGAGCCCGCGCGGGCGAGCTTGCCGCCGGGACCGCCGACGAGGGATCCGACGACGAAGCCACCGACGACGCCGCCCGTGCCGGCGACGCGCTGCGGCCGCCGCGAGAGGTCGAGCGCGCCGCGTTCCGAATCGCGCAGCTCGCGCTCGACAACGTCCTGCGACACGTGCCCGGACATCGCGCCACCGTGACCGTCGGCATCGCGCCGTCGGCCGTCGCGATGAGGATCGAGGATGACGGCACCGCCCCGATGCTGGACGAGGTCGCTGCCGCGCGGAACGGCCGGCGCGGCGTCGCCGACATGCGGGCGGCAGCCGCGGCGTGCGGCGGGAGCCTCGTGATCGACCGCGCTTCCGGTGGGTCCGGCGTGGCGGTCGACTTCCGGTGGCCGGCCTGACCGACGGATCAGGTAGCCTCAGCGGGCGAGCACCAGGAGACGTCATGCACGATCGAGTGGCCGTTCACGGAGTCTGGAACATCGTGCCCACGCCGTTCGACCCGAACGGCGAGCTCGATCTCGCCTCGATCGCGAGCCTGGTCCCGTTCGTCCGCGCGACGGGCGTGGACGGGCTGACCATCCTCGGCGTGCTGGGCGAGGCGGGTCGGTTGGGCGATGCCGAACGGTCGGCGGTGATCGAGGCCGTGATGCGGGCGGCCGGGGGGTCAATCCCGGTGTGCGTCGGCGTGTCGCATGCCTCGACGGATCGCGCGATCGCGTTCGCACGCGAGGCGGAGCGCGCCGGCGCGGCCGCGGTGATGCTCGCTCCGCCACCGCTGACGAAGCCAAACGACGCCGCCATCCGCCGTCACTACCTGGCCGTCGCGGCCGCCATCGAGCTGCCGATCGTGGTCCAGGATCACCCCGCCAGCTCCGGCGTCCGGATGTCGGTCGAGCTGCTGCTCGCCCTCGCCGAGGAGTCGCCCGCCTGCCGGGTGGTCAAGCTCGAGGATGAGCCGACCCCGCCCAAGGTCGGCGCCCTGGTCGCAGGCTCGGACTCGCTGGTCGTGCTGGGTGGCCTGGGCGGTTCGATGCTGCCAGAGGAGCTTCGTCGAGGCGCGCACGGCACGATGACCGGGTTCGGCTTCCCCGAGATCCTCGTCGCGATCGTGCGCCGCTGGTTCGCGGGCGACCACCAGGGCGCCGTGTCACTGTTCGACCGTTACGCGACCCTGATCCGGTTCGAGAACCAGGCCCTGCTCAACCTGCCGATCCGAAAGCTGGTCTACCAGCGGCGCGGTGCCATCGCGCACGCCACGGTGCGGGCGCCCGGCGCACCTGCCGACCCCGGGACGATGGCCGATCTCGACGCGCTGCTCGAGCGGACCGGGCTGGACCGCCGGCTTGCCGCCGGCGCGCTGCTGCGGGAGCTCGACGGAACCTGAGCCCGTGACGTCACGGCAGGGCGCGGATCATGCCGCCGTCGACGGGCACGATCGCACCGGTGACGTAGCTCGCCGCCGGCGACAGCAGGAACGCGCCCACGCGCCCGATCTCGCGCACGTCCCCGTAGCGGCCGAGCGGGATCGTGGCCTGCCGTTGACGGGCCACCTCGTCCACGGTGAGGCCCGTCGCATGGGCACGACGCTGGTCGATGTCGCGTACGCGATCGGTGTCGATCCGACCGGGGGCGATGCCGTTGATCCGGACGGGGGCGATCTCCTCGCTCAGCGTCTTGATCAGACCCACGAGCCCCGGACGCAGGACGTTCGAGGTCACGAGGCTCTCGACCGGAACGCGAACCGAGGACGAGAGGACGACCAGGATGGACGGCGCCTCGCTCTCGCGGAGATGCGGCATCGCGGAGCGGATCAGACGCAGCGCGGATTGCAGGGTGCCCGCGATCGCGCGCTCCCAGGCCGCCTCGTCGACGTCATCGAACCGACCCTGCGGCGGCCCGCCCGAGTTCACGAGCAGCAGGTCGAGGCCGCCGAGCCCGGCGACCGCCCGTGCGACCGCGTCCGCCGGACCATCCGGCTGCGCGAGGTCGACCACCACGGGTATCCCGGCAAGCCGTGTTGCCTCGGCCTCGACCCGGTTCGCGGATCGACCCATCAGCGCCACGCGCGCGCCCTCGACAGCCAGGGCGTCGGCGATCCCGCCGCCGATGCCCGCAGCACCGCCACCGACGAGCGCCCGTCGTCCGTGCAAGCCGAGATCCATGTCACCCTCCGATGCGTCAGCAGCTCCGCCACAGCGTACCGGCCGTGGGCTACGCTCTTGAAGCCGGTCTTCCGACGTTCGCCGGCGGGAGGGTCATGACCGAGGTCAATACCGCCGGCCTGCTGCCGGTCGAGCTGTTCGTGCTGCTGGTCGCCGTCGCCACGGTGGTCGCGCTGCTCGCCCGCCGCATCGCCCTTCCGTACACGGTCGCCCTGGTCCTTGCGGGACTTGCGATCTCGGTCTTCTTTCCGACGCCCCAGGTCGAGATCACACCCGAGCTCATCCTGGCCGTCCTGCTGCCGGGCCTCGTGTTCGAGGCGGCCTACAAGATCGATCTCGGCGAGCTGCGCCGATCATTCGGCGCGGTCGCCATCCTGGCCGCGCCAGGCGTGCTCATCACGGCCGGCGTCGTGGCCATCGTCGTGTCAAACCTGACGGGCCTGGACTTCTCGCTTGCATTCGTGCTCGGGGCGATGATCTCGGCCACCGACCCGGCGGCCGTCACCTCGCTGTTCAAGCGGCTGCACGCCCCGAGGCGGCTCGCAACCGTCGTCGAGTCGGAGAGCCTGCTCAACGACGGAACCGGTGTGGTGCTGTTCGCGATCGCCCTGCGCGCCATCGACCAGCCGGTCTCGATCGTCGACGGTGCCGTCTCGTTCGCGCTGACGGTCGTGGTGAGCGCGGCGATCGGCACCCTGGCCGGGCTGGCGGCGGAGCGCCTGATGAAGATCGCCAACGACCACCTGATCGAGGTCGCGATCTCGGTCGTGGTCGCGTACGGGACCTACCTGATCGCGGATCGCATCCACGAGTCGGGGATCATCGCCACGGTTGTGGTGGGCCTGGTGCTGGGGAACGAGGGCACGGGGCCATCGCTCAGCCGGAGGACACGCGAGGCCCTCGACATCACCTGGGAGTTCACCGCCTTCCTGCTCACGGCGTTGACCTTCCTGCTGATGGGCCTGGCCATCAGCGCCGACCTGCTGGTGCAGGCGCTGCCGCTCATCGTCACCGGTTTTGGCGCCATCACCATCGCCCGCGCGATCGTCGTCTATGGCGTGATCGGTGGCGGAGGGCGCCTTCTGCTGGGCCCGATCCGGATGCCGATCGGGTACCTCCACGTCATGTTCTGGGCCGGTCTGCGTGGAGCCGTTGCGATCGCGCTCGCCCTCGCCCTGCCGACATCGCTCCCCGACCGCGGGCTGCTCCAGGGGGCCGTGTTCGGCGTGGTGCTGGTAACGCTGCTGGTACAGGGCACGACCGCCGGCCTCGTGGTCCGTCGCTCCGGGATCCTGGACCGGCCGGCCGGCTGAGGTCGCGAAGGCAGGCAGGCGGCCCGATCGTGCCCCGACCGGGGCGATCGTGCTCAACCCTCGCAACGTAACCGCAACCGTCCTGCCGCCCGGACAATGTCGCGACGGCCAGCCCATGGGCGCAGGATCCACTGCCCGGCGTCATGCCGTCGGGCTCTCTGCCGGCCGTCAGCGGTCGCCGGAAGCTCGCCGGACTCGCCAGGTCCGATCAGAACCGAGAGGACGCTCGCCATGACCTATCCCGTCTACGACACCAGCCATATCCCCGATCCGCTGGATGTCCGTGGCGGTCCGGTCACGTGCGCCTCCTGCGGCTGCCGACTGGAAGGCTCGGACGATGGGCTGGAGGTGTGGCGGCATTTCGGGGCGATGGGCGGGCGCGACGCGCGCGGATGTCGCGTCGACTGCGTCGGCAAGCCGCACAACTCCCGGGGCCAGGTGCTGCGCACCGCCTGACGCCGCAGCCCGCCGACGCGGGCTCACCACAACGCGACGGCCCCGGCTACGCCCCGGGGCCGTTTCGATTCTCGACGCGGTCGCTGTCTCCGAATGGAGACGCCGAGCCGCCGATCAGGCCGGCTCGTCCGCCTCGATGCGGTAGCCGACCGAGCGCACCGCAACGATCCTCGGGCCGCCCGCCGCCTCGAGCTTGGCCCGGAGCCGGGCCAGGTGCGGCTTGAGCCACAGCAGGTCCGGGTCGGGCTCGGCCGGCCAGCCCGCGCGCGCGAGCCGATGGTGGGCGACGAGGTCGCCGCCGGCTCGAACCAGCGCCTCGAGCAGCCGGAACTCCGTGGGCGTGAGGTTCAGCGCGATCGCCCCGACCCGCGCCTCGTGGCGGGCCGGCTCGAGCGTCAGCGAGCCGGCGGTCAGGACACCCGGCGGTCCGTCGCCGAGGCCGCCGATGCGGCCGGTCCCAGCCAGGTCCACGCGGCGCATGACCGCCGCGATCCGGGCCAGGAGCTCCTGCTTGCCGAACGGCTTGACGAGGTAGTCGTCGGCGCCGATGCCAAGGGCCTTGACCTTGGCCGCCTCCGCGCTCTCGCCCGACACCACGAGCACCGGCACGTTGCCGGTGGACCGGAGCTGCCCGATCACCGTGAACCCGTCGGGACCCGGCATCGCGAGGTCGAGGAGCACGAGGTCCGGACGCTCCTCGCGGAACCGCTTGACGGCGGTCAGGCCGTCGTACGCGGTGATCACCTGGTGGCCCTCGGTGCCGACGAGAGCGGTGATCGCACCGACCATCGCCGGGTCGTCGTCGACCACGAGGATTCGCAGTGGCCTGGTACCGATCATCTCGCTGCTGACCTGCCTTTCACCTAGACCGCGACCGCGGCCGGCAGCGCGAGCACGAAGCGTGCGCCCCCGGCGGCGGCGGGCTCGCACCACAGCCGGGCGCCCATCGATTCAGCCAGTCGCCGAGCCGCGTACAGGCCGATGCCCGACCCGCGTGCCGTCGACGTCTCGTGTCGTGCGTAGGGCTCGAAGATCCGCTCGCGCCACTCTGGCGGGATCCCGGGACCCTCGTCGGTGACCGACAGCCGGACGATCCCCTCCACCAGCGCCCATCCGATCTCGACCTGCGTGTCGGGCGGCGCGTACTTCACGGCGTTCTCGAGCAGGTGCTCGAGCACCTGGCGCAACCGGCTCGCGTCCGCGAGCACATGGAGACCGGCGGCGACCGGTCACGACCCCGCGGTGGCGCTGGAGCATGCGGCGCCAGCTCGGCCAGGATGTCGGCCGACGAGGCCGGCGAGGTCGATCGTCTCGAGACTGGGCGGCTGATCCGGGCACGACGCGCACCGAATCGAGGATCGAGTCGACCAGCCGATCGAGTCGCTCGATCTGCTCGAGCGTCCCGCGTGCCAGCCGGCGCGGGTCGCCCGCCGATGCGGGTCTCGCGACGACCGACCCACGAGCGGTGGCTCCTCGGCCAGCAGGTCGGTGTACGCGCGGACCACCGCGAGCGGCGTCCGCAGCTCGTGGGTGACGAGGGCGATCAGCTCGTTCCGCGCCTGGTCGAGGGCCTTGAGCTGGATCACCTGCGCCTCGGCCTCGCGCTGCAGCCGGCCCTTCTCGACGATGCTCGCAAGGAGGTCGGCGATCGCCGACGAGCTGGGTCGACGTCGTCGGCATCGAACTCGCGCTGCTCCTCGGTCTGCACGTTGAGGACGCCCACGACCTGGTCGTGCCAGGTCAGCGGGACCGAGAGCATCGACGCCACGAACCGGCGCTGGTCGATGCCGCGCACCCACAGGAACCGCGGGTCCGCGCGGGCATCGGCATGACGCGATCGGCTCGCGTGATGCGGCCACGCGTCCGGTGATCCCCTCCCCGACCGGGACCACGGCGCG
Source organism: uncultured Chloroflexia bacterium (assembly GCA_963806265.1). Taxonomy (GTDB): domain Bacteria; phylum Chloroflexota; class Limnocylindria; order Limnocylindrales; family CSP1-4; genus CAIXZV01. Next base: position 10,609 of record CAWDXT010000026.1, on the reverse strand, counting down.
CCCGATCTGGTACCGGTCGAGGCCGTTGGTCGCGGCGAGCGTCAGGTGCTCGCCGTCACGGTCGAGCAGGTACAGCGACGAGACGTCGGCACCCATGGCGTCGCGCGTGCCGTCGACGACCGTCCCGAGCAGCTCCTCCCAGGTCCGCGCCGTGGTCGCCAGCCTCAGCAGCTCGTACAGGAACCGAGCTCGGCGGCGGGATCGCGACCGGCGGCAGCGGGAGCTCGACCGGCGGCCGCACCACCGCGCCAGGAACCGGACGCCGTCCGCGTCCGACGACTGCCGTCCTCGGCGGAACTCCCTCGGCCGGATTGGTCGCGGGCTCCGCGTCCTGCCCGTTCAATGTCCTGATCACGGTTCCAAGCCTAGGCGCCAGCGCAACCGAAGTTCGGTTGCGGCTGGGTGACGGCACGGTGGCCTTGCAGTCGAACCGAAACCCGGCTCGTCTGGCCAGCATCCGGAGCCTTCCGCCATCCTTACAGGGTGTCCAGGCGCCTCGATCACCGTCCATGCGAACGCGGTCCGGTTCTCGAGCCGGTCGATTTCCGGCCGTCGCCGCCGAACCCCCGGGTCCCGGCCTCGGCCGCGCCCGGGACCCGCTGGCGCGCGAGGTGCGCCTGCTGGGAGCGCTCCTGGGCCAGGTCATCGCCGAGCAGGCCGGACCCGGACCTGTTCACGCTCGTGGAGCGGATCAGGCGGCGGACGATCGCGATCCGGCGCAGCGACTCGCCGGTCGATGCGGGGCCCGACGACGAGCGCCGGCGCCTGGCCGAGGAGGTCGCCGACCTCGACCTGACCCAGGCCGCCGCGGTGACGCGGGCGTTCACGCTGTACTTCCAGCTCGTGAACCTGGCCGAGGAGCGACAGCGGATCCGGGTCCTGCGAACGCGAGCACGCCGGGCGCAGGGCCGCCCGCTTCGCGACTCGGTCGACGAGGCCGTGGAGCACCTGATCCCCGAGCTGGGTCCCTCCGGCGTCCGCGAGGTGATCGACGGCACGGTCGTGCACCCGGTCCTCACCGCCCATCCGACGGAGGCGCGGCGACGCACGATCCTGTTTGCGCTCCGGCGCATCCGCCGCCTCCTGGACGAGCTCGACGGACCGTTGACCACGCCCGACGAGGACGCGGATCTGCGGCGCCGGCTGCGAGAGGAGATCACGATCCTGTGGCACGTCGGCGGCGTCCGCTCGATCGCGCCGACGCCGCTCGACGAGGTCCGCTCGGCGCTGGCCATCTTCGACGACACGCTGTTCACCGTGGTACCCAGGTTCCAGCGCGCGCTGGACCGGGCGATCGATCGCGCCGGCATTGGCAACCCACCAGCCGCCGCGGCGGCACCACGTGCGGACCGGTACGAGCGATGCCGGTACGAGCGATGGCGAGCCGGGGTTCGCGACCAATTCCGGGCGTACCGGCACCCGCGCTCCCGCCGCACCCGCGATCCTGCGCTTCGGCTCCTGGATCGGCGCCGACCGCGACGGCCATCCCGGCGTGACCGCCGACGTCACGCTCCAGGCCGCCCGCCTCCAGGCGGATCACCTGATCCACGGCTACGAGGCCGTGGCGTTGCGGCTGATGCAGACGATCGCGGCGCGCGTGGCGGCCGGCCGGCTCGATCACGCGCTGGACAGCGCCCTGGCCCGCGACGCGGAGGAGCTTCCGGACGCGATGCGCCAGCTTCGGCGGCGGTTTCCCGACGAGCCCTACCGCCAGCGGCTGGGTGCCATCGCCGAGCGTCTTCGGCGGACCCGTGCCGCGCTCACCGGCGTCGCGGCCCCGAGGTCCGGCGCCTATCACGACGCATCGGGCCTCGACGGCGAGCTGGTCGTGCTCCAGGCGGCGCTGATCGCCGACGGTCTCGGCCGTGTCGCCTACGGCGAGGTCGCCGAGCTGCGCTGGCAGCTGTCGACCTTCGGCTTCCACCTCGCCTCGCTCGAGGTCCGCCAGCACGCGGACGTCCATCGCGCCGCGATCGCGGCCCTGGCCGAGGGCGCCGGTCCAGACGTCGAGGTCGCCGGCGGGGTCACCCTCGCCGAGGTGCTGGCCACGTTCCGCGCGATCGCGCGCATCCAGGATCGCTTCGGCCGGGAGGCCTGCCGGCGGTACGTGATCTCGTTCACGACCCTGGCCGAGGACGTGACCAACGTGCTCGCGCTCGCCGGCGCCGCCGCGGAGCCGAACCCGTTCGATCATCCTGCGCCGGGTCTCGCGGATCTCCCGGCCGCCCGTCCCGTCCTCGACGTCGTCCCGTTGCTGGAATCGTCGGAGGCGCTCGCGGGGGCGACGACCCTGCTCGACGCCCTGCTGGCGGACGAGGCGTACCGGGCGCACCTCAGGGACCGTGGCGATGTCCAGGAGGTGATGCTCGGCTACTCGGACTCGTCCAAGGAGAGCGGCTTCCTGGCCGCCAACTGGCAGCTGTACGAGGCGCAGGAGGCGCTGGTCGCCGCCGCGCGCCGTCATGGCATCACGCTCACCCTGTTCCACGGTCGCGGCGGGGCGATCGGACGGGGCGGCGGTCCGGCCAATCGGGCGATCCTGGCCCAGGCTCCGGGCAGCGTCGACGGCCGCCTCAAGTTCACGGAGCAGGGCGAGGTGATCGCCGCCCACTTTGCCGACGTCACGATCGGCGAGCGGCACCTGGAGCAGGTGACCGCCGCGGCGCTGCTCGCCTCGAGCCGCGTCCGGGCCGGGGAGACGACCGAGGCCGCCGCCGCCGGCCGCGCGACGATGACGGAGCTGACCGCCATCTCGCGAACCACGTACCGGGCGCTGGTCGAGCGCCCGGCCTTTGCCGACTTCTTCCGGGCTGCCACGCCGATCGACATGATCGCCGGGCTCGGCCTCGGGTCGCGCCCGGCCTCGCGGCCGAAGGCCGCGCGTGCCGGACGAGCCACCACCCGATCGTCATCGGCCGAGGACGACCTCGTGCGCACGCTGCGGGCGATACCGTGGGTGTTCGCCTGGTCCCAGGCACGCGCGAACCTGCCGGGCTGGTACGGCCTGGGCACGGCGCTCGACGCCATCACCGCGCGCGGCGGCCGCGAGATCGTCGAGCACCTCGGCTCGCTCTACGCTCGCTGGCCGTTCTTCACCTCCGTGCTCGACAACGCCGAGCTGTCGCTGGCCAAGGCCGACATGGGCATCTTCCACCGCTACGCGGAGCTGGCACCCGGCGCCGAGGCGGCCGCGATCCGGGCCATGATCGAGGCCGAGCACGCGCGAACGGTCCGGCTGCTGCTGCTGATCACGGGCCGCGAGCGGCTGCTCGACGGACAGGCCACCCTGGCGCGGGCGATCGCCCTCCGCAACCCCTACGTGGATGCGCTGTCGGCCGTGCAGGTGGAGCTGCTGGAACGGGTCCGCGCCCCGGACCTGGCGCCAGACGACGCGGCGGCCGTGCGCGGCGTCATCGGGCTGACCATCAACGGCATCGCGGCGGGGCTGCAGAACACGGGTTGACGCGGGAGGGGACGGCGGTGCGCGAGATCGAGGCGATCGTCATCGAGCAGTCGGGAGCGGAGCCGCGCGTCGAGCGACTGGGCCTCGACGAGCCACATCCGGGCGAGGTGCTGGTCCGGATGCGGGCGTCCGGCGTCTGCCACTCGGACCTGCACGTGCGCGACGGCCACTGGGAGCGACCCGGCCCGGTCGTGATGGGCCACGAGGGGGCGGGCGTGGTCGAGGCGGTGGGTGACGGGATCGATCCCCGCCTGATCGGGCGCCCGGTCGCGCTGTCCTGGTACGCCCCGTGCCTGCGCTGTCGCGAGTGCCAGCGCGGGCGCCAGTGGCTGTGCACGGGCTCCCCGTCGCTGCGTCACGCGCAGTCGGACGGGACGACGCGGCTGGTTCGGCCCGACGGCACGCCGGTGCTTGCCTACCTCTCGGTCGGCACCATGGCCACGGCCCAGGTCGTGCCCGTGACCGCGGTGGTGCCGTTGCCTGACGGCGTGCCACCCGAGGTGGGGGCGCTGATCGGGTGCGCAGTCTCGACCGGGGTCGGCGCGGTGGTGAAGACGGCAGCGGTGCCGCCCGGATCGACCGTCGCGGTCATCGGGCTCGGCGGGGTGGGCCTGTCCTGCGTCATGGGCGCGGTGCTCGCGGGCGCGCGGCGGATCATCGCGGTCGACGTGAGCCGGGCCAAGATCGACCTGGCCGGCGAGATCGGGGCCACGCACTGGGTGCAGGTCGACCCCGCCAACCCGGCCGGGACGCTGGAGGCCATCCGTGCCGCGGCCGGAGACCAGGGACCCGACGTCGTGTTCGAGGCGATCGGGCTCCCGGCCACGATCGAGCAGGCGATCGCCGTGCTGCCGCCGGGCGGGACGGCGGTGCTGGTCGGCCTGACGAGGTTCGGCGAGCGGGCGACCTTCGAGGCGTTCCCGTTCGTCGACGGCGGGCGTCGCATCCTCGGCTCGAACTACGGCTCGACGGTCGCGGCAGTGGACTTCCCGCGCTACGCGGAGCTGTTCCTGGCCGGCCGGCTTCCGATCGATCACCTGATCGAGCGCCGGATCCGGCTGGCGGACATCGAGTCGGCCTTCGACCACCTCCGCGTCGGGGACATCGCGCGCCAGGTGATCCTGCTCGACTAGCGTTCGGTCGATCTGCCGCGCACCGATCTCCCGCGCACCGATCTCCCGCGCACCGATCAGCCGTGGCCGGACCGCCAGGATCGGTAGCGCGGTGGCCAGGCATCGGCGTCGACGCGCCGTCCGAGCACGATGTGCTCGACTCCAAGCTCGAACAGTCCATCGTCGGGACCCACCTCGAACGGCCATGCCTCGACTGCCGCCCGGCGCACCGCCGGGTCGCTCACCCGGATGGCGTGGCCCCGGATCGAGAGCTCGTGGGGGGCGGCGGGGTCCTGGTGCGCGTGCAGGGCATACCGGCCGTCGCGGTCAAGCGCATGGAGCTTCGGCGAGCCGGCGAGCACAGCCGTCAGCAGGCGTCCGTCGACCACCGACACGTAGACCGGGTGGATCCTGGGGAGCTTCTCGGCACCGTCAACGGTCGCCAGCAGGCCTTCGCCGACTCCGGAGCGCTCGAGCAGCCGGCGGGCCTCCGCCGCCAGCTCAGGATCGGCCGTGGCGAACACGTCCCAGGCTGCCATCAGGGACGCGGCCCGAGCGTCCGTCGAGAAGAGGTTCCCGGGTGTCCGTCACGGCTGTCACCGCTCACGATCACGGCCAGCAGGCCGACCGCGACGAGCACGATTACGAGCACCAGGATCGATGCCAGGGCGTCCATGGATGATGCCTCCAGGTGGGTTGACCGATGTCCGCGAGGCCTCAATGATGACACCTGACCGGTCCGATGCTAAGGTCCAGATCAGTGACAAGATCAAGGACCAGTTCTGCACGCGAGCTGCTCATCTCCATCGATCGCGGCGGCCGCGACCCGCTGCATCGGCAGCTGGAGCTGGGGCTGCGCCAGGCAATCCGGGACGGGCGCCTACGCGACGGCGCCGTCCTGCCGTCGAGCCGCGCCCTCGCGGCGCAGCTGGGTGTCTCCCGGGGCGTCGTCGTCGAGGCCTACGAGCAGCTGCTCGCCGAGGGATACCTCAACGCCCGGGCCGGCGGCGCGACACGCGTCGGACGCGCCGGAGGAGCATCGAGAGCCGGGCTGTTGGACCTCGCGCCAGCGACCTATCGCTTCGACTTCCGGCCCGGTCGGCCGGAGACCGGCACGTTTCCCCGGTCGGCCTGGCTGCGATCGCTGCGTCGGGCGCTGAACGACGCGCCATCCGACCGGCTCGGCTATCTCGACGGTCACGGGGTCCCCGAGCTTCGTGCCGCCCTGGCCGCCTACCTGAACCGGGTGCGCGGGACCGACGCGGACCCGGCCAACGTCCTGCCCGCGACGGGCTACGCACAGGCGCTGCGGCTGATCACGCAGGCCTTGCGCGGGCGCCGTGTGCGCCGCGTGGCCGTCGAGGACCCGTCGGACCCCGAGTACCGGACGGCGATCGCCGACGCCGGGCTGCAGGTGGTCCCTGTTCCGGTCGATGTCGACGGGCTGCTCGTCGACCGCCTCGCGAGCTCCCGGGCCGACGCGGTGGTCGTGACGGCCGCCCACCAGTACCCGACCGGCGCTGTCCTGAGCGCCGATCGGCGCGCCGCCCTGGTGCGCTGGGCGGAGCGGCGGCGAGGATGGATCATCGAGGACGACTACGATGCCGAGTTCCGCTACGACCGGCAACCGGTTGGCGCGATCCAGGGCCTGAGCCCGGACCGGGTCGTGTACGCCGGCACGGCCAGCAAGATGCTGGCGCCGGGGCTGCGTCTCGGCTGGATCGTGGCGCCTTCGGCGCTGGTGCCCGACATCGCCGCGGCCAAGCAGCGCGCCGACATGGGCTCGGGGGCCATCGACCAGCTGGCGTTCGCCGACTTCCTCGAGCGAGGCGAGCTGGATCACTACCTGCGCCACATGCGGTCGCTCTATCGCGACCGACGCGACGCGCTGCTGGCGGCCCTCGATCGACACCTGCCCGACCTGCAGCCGGCCGGCGCCGCCGCGGGGCTCCACGTCCTCGCCTGGCTGCCACGCGACCTCGACGAGACTGCGCTGGTGACGCGTGCGGGCGCCGCCGGAGTCGGGATCGGCGCCCTCGCGGAGCGCCGACTCGCCCCCGGCCCCGGTGGTCTCATCTTCGGCTACGGGCTGATCGAGGCGGAGGCCATCGATCAGGGCGTGCGCCTCCTGGCGGAGGTCCGCACGAGGCTCGAGGGTGGTGAGCCCGGCCGGCGCTCAGGCGACGGGGTCCCGACCCCTGTCGGCCCGGGCCCCGTCGACCGTGGGCTCGGGTCCACCTGCCGTACCCGGCGCCTCGATCGGCGGGATCAGGGGTGATCCCGTGATCAGTCGCGTCGAGCGGCCACGCGTCAGGAAGGACCATGCCCAGCGAACCGAGACCACGATCCGGTTGGCGAACCCGATCAGATAGACGATGTGGATCGTGAGCCACATCACCCACGCCGGGAAGCCGCCCAGCTGGCCGAACGGGCCGAGCCAGGGGATGTCGGTGACACCCTTCAGCCGCCCGATGACCGCCATGTCGCCACGGTTGCTGTAGCGGAATGCCGGCGCGGATTCACCACGGAGGCGGCGCAGCACGGCCTCGCCCGCGTGCTTGCCACCCTGGATCCCGCCCTGTGCGACCCCCGGGACGGGTCGATCGGGCTTCCATGGCTGGATCGCCGCGTCGCCGACCACGAAGATCTCGGGATGGTTGGGGATCGTCAGGTCGGGCAGCACGCGGATCCGACCGCTACGGTCGGTCTCGGCACCCGTGACCGCGGCGACCCGCCGTCCGAACGACGCCGCCAGGACGCCTGCCGCCCACAGGACCGTGCGCGTCTCGATCGTCTCGAGCGAGCCGGTCCCGGTGTCAACCTGCACGCTGTGGTCGTCGATGGCAACGACTCGCGTTGCCGTCCGGACCTCCACGCCCAGCCGCTCGAGCTGGCGGCGGGCCGACCTCGATCGGCCGGCTGGATAGGTGGGCAGGATCCGATCCAGGGCCTCGACCAGCTGGATCCGCGCATCCTGCGTCCGGATGGAGCGGAAGTCCGACCGGAGCGTGTCGTTGGCGATCTCGCCCAGCGCCCCGGCCAGCTCCACACCGGTCGGTCCGCCGCCGACGATCACGAACGTCATCCAGGCTCGCCGAACCTCGTCGTCCGTCTCGCGTTCGGCCGCCTCGAAGGCGATCAGGATGCGGCGTCGCATCGCGATCGCATCGTCGATCGTCTTGAGCCCCTGCGCGTAGGGCGCCCACTCGTCATGGCCGAAATACGAGTGGTGCGCGCCGGTCGCCACGATCAGCGTGTCATACGGAACCGGCGCTCCGTCGGACAGCTCGACCAGGCGGCGGTCGACGTCGATCCCGATCGCCTCCCCCAGCAGCACCCTGGTGTTGGCCTGGCGACGGAAGACCGAGCGCAGCGGCTGCGCGATCTCGCCCGGTGACAGGGCACCCGTGGCAACCTGGTACAGCAGCGGCTGGAACAGGTGGTGGTTGCGGCGGTCGATCAGCGTGACGTCGACCTCGTCGCGACCCTTGGCCAGGGCCCGCGTCGCGTACAGGCCGGCAAAGCCGCCGCCGATGATCACGACTCGATGGGGAGCCCGCGCAGATGCGGTGGGACGCTCGCTCATGGCGCCACGATGCTACGCCCGGCACTCAGCCAGGAACAGGGCTACCCCCAGAATCGAGCCGGGCGGGACGGCCGAACAGGTAGCCCTGGCCGAGCTGCACCCCCAGGCGGCGAACCACGGCTGCCTCGGCCTCGGTCTCGATGCCCTCGGCGATCAGCTCCGTCTCGGTCTGGCGGGCGAAGTGCACCATGCCCGCGACCAGCGCCTGGCGTGCGGCGTCGTTCTCGATGCCCCGGATCAGCCCGATGTCGAGCTTGACGTAGGCCGGTCGGAGCTCGAGCACGTGGCGCAGGCTCGCGTAGCCCGCGCCCGCGTCGTCGACGGCGATCCTCACGGACGGACCGAGCGCCTCGAGCGCGTCGCGGATCGCCGCATAGTCCTCGATCGCCGCGTGCTCGGTCACCTCGAGCACGAGCGGGCGATCCGCCCCGGCGACCTCGTCGGCGAGATGCCCGTGGAGGATGAACGTGGGCGACGCGTTGAAGCTCAGCCAGGTGTCCGGCAGGAGCTGCCCGGTGGTCGCGAGCGCCTTCCGGACGCTGGCCAGCTGCAGCTCGCCGCCAAGCCGGACGGCGGCCGCCTCGGCGAACCGAAGGTCGGGGCGGGTGTCGTCGGCGAACCGCGTCAGCGTCTCGTAGCCCACGATTCGGCCGGACTCCAGGTCGACGATGGGCTGGAACACCGGCCAGAACGACTCGTGATCGAGCACGTCACGGATCACGGCGGTCAGCGTCGCGACGTCATCCCGCAGCGTGAGCTGGGGACCGATGATCGGCGCCATGTGCGTCGCCATCTCGGCGACGGCCTGTTCCCGGCGCGTGATCCACGTCGTGACATCCGAGGGCCGGCCCAGCGCGACCACGAGCGCGACCGGCTCACCATCGACCTCGGCTGCGCTGGCGACCGCCGCGTATCCCTGGGCACCACCCAGCTCCAGCCGCGGATCGAACCTGGCGAGATCGATCCGCATCGAACCCGTGGCTGCCTCCTCGATCCGTTCGCGCACGAAGGCGGCAAATGCGGGCGGGGCGCTGGCCCCGATCTCGAGCGGCATTGACGGTGGCGTCGCACCCGCAAGCGCGACGACGTCGCCGCCGAGCCGGCGCAGGTGGTAGACGATCGCGGCATCGACGTCGCCCAGCATCATCACCGCGTCCACCAGCGACGCGGCCGTCTCCTCGGCGGTCGCCCCGTGCCGGATTCCGCTGGCGAGCTCGCGCACGAGCGCCCGGTCGCGGATCTCGTCCTGGAGCCCCTGCTCGAGCGCCCGCTCGCTGGTCAGGTCACGCTGCACGCCGACATAGGCGACGACAGCCCCGGCCTCGTCGCGCACCGGTGAGATCGTGACGTCCTCCTCGTACAGCACGCCGTCCCGCCGCCGGTTGACGATGATGCCGTGCCACGGTTGCCCACTGTTGAGCTGGTCCCAGAGCTGCCGATAGAACGCCTTGCTCTGGACACCGCTGTGGAGGATCCGCGGGTTGGCACCGATGAGGTGCTCGCGCGGGTACCCGCTCGTCCGCTCGAAGGCCGGGTTCACATACTCGATGGTGGCGTCAAGATCGGTGATGACGACGCCCTCCTGCGCCTGGTCGATCGCGCGCGTCAACGTGGCGCGCTCCAGGGCCACGCGTCGCTGCTCGGAGATGTCGGTGGCGACGAGGACCGTGTGGCCGCGGCCATCCGTAGCCGGGACGACGTTCCCGATCACGTCGACCGGCACGACCGCGCCATCGGGACGGGTGACGTCGACCTCGAGCTCGAACGGCTCGCCGGTCTCCATGGCGGCGACGATCCGCGACCACTGGCCGGGAATCTCCTCGTTCGCAAGGGTCGCGGCCGAGACCCCGATGACCTGCTCGGCGGGCACGCCGCTGATCCGCGCGATCGACGAGTTGACGTACTCCACGGGAAAGCCGTGCTCGAGATCGCCCAGGATCGCGATCCCGGCCGGTGACGCCTCGAGCGCCTGGCGCAGCAGGTGGAGCTGCGCATCCGCCTCCAGCAGCTCGGCGTTGGCGGCCACGAGCACCCGGTCGCGGCGGCGGAGCATCAGGTACAGCGCACCCGCGGTGACGACCACGAAGCCGAGGCCCTTGACGATCTCAACCGGGACGACATCGATGTCCGGCAGGGTACCAACGACGAGGCCGGAGCCGATGATCCAGACGACGGCCACCAAGGCATAGCCGACCGCGATCGCGACGGGCTCTGCCATTGACGGCCGGCGAGAAGTCCGGCTCGGACCTGCCATCTATCCTCGGGCGCGCGGCATGTGGGATGGAACGCTGGACGCGCGCCGCCAACGGCGATTCTAGCGAGCGGTCAAGGTCCTCCGGCGGACGCCCCTCGATCTGGGCTCCGGCTGCCGGGTCCTCATCCCGCAAGAATCGAAACGCCCGGCAGGTGGCTGCCGGGCGTTCTGGGTCGGGTCGCCGGATCGGCCCT
>CAWDXT010000025.1:0-29647 GCA_963806265.1 uncultured Chloroflexia bacterium | reverse complement strand
CGCCAATCCGGATGGCTCGGGTGACGGCCAGGGTGGCGTCATCGCGTCCTCGTCGCCTGTCGCGCCGACGGCGCTGGCCACACCAGCCTCTGCGCCGCCGACCGCGACCGTCGCCCAAACCGTGTCACCGAGCGCGTTGTCGAGCCCGTCCGCTCCTGCGCCCTCGTCGGCTCCGCCGACGGCTCCGCCGACGGCTGCGCCGACGCCAACGTCGACGCCCGCGCCGAGCGGAACGCAGCAGTACACGGTCAGGTCCGGGGACACGTTGAGCGGCATCGCAGCGCAGTTCGGCACGACGGTCAAGGTGCTCAAGACGCTCAACGACATCGTCGACCCGCGCCTGATTCGGGTTGGCCAGGTGCTGATCGTCCCGTAGGCGTGCGGGGAGTTCCGGCGGCGCCGGGCTCCTACCGCTGGCAGCCGCGGCACCAGGCCGTGGGGAACCCGCCGCCCGTGACCTGGGTGATCTTCGTGCCGCACCGGGGGCATGCCTCCCCGCCGCGGTTATGGACGGCGAGGTGATCGCGGACCTGCTTCTCGAACGTCGGTGGCACGCGCTCCCGCAGGATCTCGATCGACTCCCCCAGCACCTGTCGCATCGCCAGGTAGAGCGCATCCACCTCCTCGGGGGCCAGTGACGAGCGCTTGCGAAATGGCTGCAGGCGGGCCGCGTGAAGGATCTCATCGGAGTAGGCATTGCCAATGCCGGCGACGAACGCCTGGTTCCGGAGGAGGTTCTTCAGCTCTCCCGGGTGCTTTCGGATCCGCTCGCGCCAGACCTCGAGCGTGAGGTTCGGATCGAGCGCGTCTGGGCCCTGTTCGCCGGGCCCCAGGCCGGGCACGACTCGGGCCTCACCGGCCGGCAGGAGGTAGACCTTGCCCATCTGCGTCGGGTCTCGATATCGCACCACCACGGGCGCATCGTCGGCCGGCTGCCATGGGGCGGCGACAGTCCAGTCCGCGGGCACTTGCGCGGGCGAATGCAGGCAGGGTCCGAACGAGAGCTCGACCGCGACACCCGACGGTGGCCGTTCGCCGTGACCGGCGAGCTGGAAGCGGCCCGTGAGCATCGGGTTGAAGACGATGCGATCCCGTAGGAGCTGGACGATGAGGAACTTGCCCCCGCGCGAGACGCGCACGACCTCCTGGCCAGCGAGGGCGTCGAGGTCGGCCGGCGTGCCCCGGACGACGAGGGGCATCTGGGGTCGAGCGCCCGTGACGGAGCGGCCGGCGAGGGCAGCATGTAACGCGTCGGCAACGACGTCGAGATCCGGTAGCTCGGGCACGGGTCCGTGATTGTACCCGTGCGGACCTGCGTGCTAGACTCAGCCGGCCCACGGGCACGAACAGTTGAAGAGCCACGTTCAGGTCTTCGTCGAAGCGAAGGAGCGGACCGCCGACAACAGTCACCAACGATCCACCTCCCTCTCCAGACGGCCCCGGGCGTGCTCGGTGGCCGCTTCGTGATTCCAGGGCGAAATCCCTGACAGGAGACTGGATCACCTTGACCGACGAAGAGCAGGGCGGGACCGCGCCGAACCCGGAGGCCAATGCCTCCGCGGAGCCCCCGGCGTCCGAGCAGACCGCAGCGGCGACCGCCGTCGCTGACGAGCCCGCCAACCGCGAGACCGCGGCTGAAGCCGACAGCGTGTCCGAGCCCCCCGCTGAGCCCGAGGCAGCCGCCGCTGAGCCGGAGGCAGCCGCCGCTGAGCCGGAGCCAGCCGCAGAGCCCGAGGCCGCCGCAGAGCCCGAGGCAGCCGCAGAGCCCGAGGCAGCCGCGCTGAGCCGGAGCCGCCGCAGAGCCCGAGGCAGCCGCCGCTGAGCCGGAGCCTGCCGCAGAGCCCGAGGCCCCCGCAGAGCCCGAGGCAGCCGCAGAGCCCGAGGCAGCCGCCGAGCCCGAGGCCGCCGCAGAGCCCGAGGCACGCCGCAGAGCCCGAGGCCGCCGCTGAGCCCGAGGCAGCCGCCGCTGAGCCGGAGCCTGCCGCAGAGCCCGAGGCCCCGGCGAAGCCCCTCGGCCCTGAGCCGACGACGATGGAGGAGCTGCTCGCCGAGCAGGACACCGACATCAAGAGCTTCAAGCACGGTGATGTCGTCGAAGGCAGCGTGGTCCGGATCGACAAGGACGAGATCCTGGTCGATATCGGCGCCAAGTCCGAGGGCGTCGTCAGCAACCGCGAGCTGTACGGCCGCCACGCCGAGACGCAGCCTGAGCTGAACATCGGCGACACCGTCCTCGTCTACGTCCTCCAGCCGGAGTCGCCCGAGGGCCACGTCGTGCTCTCCCTGCGCCGGGCTGGGCTCGAGCGCAAGTGGCGCGCGATGCAGGAGCTGTTCGAGGCCGGCACGATCATCGATGCCCCGGTCATCGACCATAACAAGGGTGGCCTGATCGTCGACTGCGGCATCCGCGGATTCGTTCCGATCAGCCAGATCGTCGATTTCCCGCGCCGACCCCAGAACGAGCAACCTCGCGACGCCGCGCAGGAGATCGCCGAGAAGCTGCAGCCCTATGTCGGCCGCAAGCTGCGCCTCAAGATCCTGGAGGTCAACCGGCGGGCGAACCGGCTCATCCTGTCCGAGAAGGTCGCCCTCTACGAGGAGCGGAGGGAGAAGCGGGACGAGCTGTTCAGCAGCCTCCAGGTCGGGCAGCGCGTCACGGGCAGCGTTCGCTCGATCGCACCGTTCGGCATCTTCGTCGATCTCGGTGGCATCGACGGCCTCGTCCACAAGAGCGAGCTGTCATGGAACAAGGTCAACAACCCGGAGGCCGGCTACAAGGTCGGTGACGAGGTCGAGGCCGAGGTCATCGACATCAACCACGAGCGCGGGCGCATCAGCCTCTCGATCCGCCGCCTCCAGCCCGACCCGTGGGACTCGACCGTCGCCGACTTCAAGGTCGGGGACGTCATCGACGGCACCGTGACCAAGCTGGTCAACTTCGGTGCCTTCGTCCGGGTCCGGGAGGGTCTCGAGGGCCTGATCCACATCAGCGAGCTGTCCCATCAGCGCGTGGCTCATCCGGGCGATGTCGTGCACGAGGGCCAGGTTCTCAAGCTGAAGATCATCAGCCTCGACTCCGAGCGCCATCGCCTCGGCCTCAGCCTCAAGCAGGCCGAGGAGCCGGCGGTCCGGTCGATGCCCGCGCCGAGCGCTCCGGGTGGTGAGCGGCGCGAGCGCCGCGACCGCCGCGAGCGGGCCGATCGCAGCTACTCGCCGTCGGACGCCCTGTCCGAGCCGGAGGGTGGCATCGACACGACCCTGGCCGCCGCGTTTGCCCAGGTTCGGGACCAGCTGGCCAAGGCCGAAGCGCCGGAGGCCGAGCAGCCCGAGGCGGAAGCGACCAAGGCCGAAGCGCCGGAGGCCGAGCAGCCCGAGGCGGAAGCGACCAAGGCCGAAGCGCCGGAGGCCGAGCAGCCCGAGGCGGAAGCGACCAAGGCCGAGCAGCCGGCCACGCCTGACGAGCCCGCTCCGGAGGCGAGCGCTCTGGCTGAGGCGCCTGCCGCGGCGGAGGACGCCGAGCCGGCTTCGGAGGACGCACCCACAGCGGCCGACGCTGCCCAAGCCCCCGACGCGGAGGAGGCTCCTGCCGAGGGCCGAGGCGTCCTCGGATGAACCCGAGCAGGAGGAGTCGGGCGACAAGCCTGCCTGATCAGCGTCGTCCGACCGGACGCAGCCACAGACGACCCGCCGGGCCCGGCGGGTCGTTGCATGTTCCCGCCATCGGGTCGCGGGTCCGGTGGCACGGGATCTCGAATGAGCGCGCGGGCCCGAAGTCCTGCCCGGGACGCTCGGCCCCAGCCTGATGGACCCATCGCCCCCCTCAGGATTGGATGCTAGGATGGCCGAACGGTCGCCCCCGTCGGCCGAGCACGAAGAGCACGCGAATGGATCGCTTCGACAAGTTCACGGATCGCGCGCGCAAGGTCCTGACCCTGGCTCAGGACGAGGCGCAGCGGTTCAACCACAACTACATCGGGACGGAACACCTGCTGCTCGGCCTGGTGCGCGAGGGCGAGGGCGTGGCTGCGCGCGTCCTCGAGAACATGAACGTCGAGCTGCCCAAGGTGCGAACGGCCGTCGAGTTCATCATCGGCCGCGGCGATCGGCCCGTGGTCGGCGAGGTCGGCCTGACGCCGCGCGCGAAGCGCGTCATCGAGCTGGCGATCGACGAGGCGCGCCGCCTGGGGCACAACTACATCGGGACCGAGCACCTGCTGCTGGGACTCGTCCGCGAGGGCGAGGGGATCGCGGCGGGCGTCCTCGAGAGCCTGGGCGTCAACCTCGACAAGGTGCGCCACGAGGTCATCCGCGTGCTGTCGCAGTCGTCATCGGTCGGGCCCGCCCAGGAGACGAAGCGCGCCAGCAAGACGCCGACCGTGGACGCGCTGGGGATCAACCTCACCGAGGCGGCGCGTGCCGAGAAGCTGGATCCCGTCATCGGTCGTGAGAAGGAGATCGAGCGCGTCATCCAGATCCTGGGCCGCAAGACCAAGAACAACCCGGCCCTGATCGGCGAGCCCGGCGTCGGCAAGACTGCCATCGCGGAGGGGCTGGCCCATCGGATCGTGGCCGGCGACGTGCCCGACATCCTGCTCAACAAGCGCGTCCTGACGCTCGACATCGGCTCGCTCGTCGCAGGGACCAAGTACCGGGGCGAGTTCGAGGAGCGGCTCAAGAAGATCATCGAGGAGCTGCGCAACACCAACGACGCGATCCTGTTCATCGACGAGCTCCACACGCTCGTCGGCGCGGGCGCTGCCGAGGGTGCGATCGACGCCGCCAACATCCTCAAGCCACCGCTGTCGCGCGGCGAGCTCCAGTGCATCGGCGCGACCACGCTCGACGAGTACCGCAAGTACATCGAGAAGGACGCAGCGCTCGAGCGACGCTTCCAGCCGGTGATGGTCGACGAGCCGACGCTCGAGCAGACGATCGAGATCCTGATCGGCATCCGGGAGCGCTACGAGGAGCACCACAAGGTCCAGATCACGGACGAGGCCGTTCGCGCCGCAGCCGATCTCTCGATCCGCTACATCACCGACCGTCACCTTCCCGACAAGGCGATCGACCTGATCGACGAGGCGTCGAGCCGTGTCCGGTTGCGCCATTCGTCCGCGCCGCCCGAGCTGCGCGCCGCGCAGAAGGAGCTCGATCGGATCACGAAGGAGAAGGACGCCGCGATCAACGCGCAGGAGTACGAGCAGGCAGCCACGCTGCGCGAGGCCGAGGCAAGCGCCCGCGAGACCGCCGATGCCCTGCGAACCGAGTGGCAGTCCACCGTGTCCGGCGAGACCCCCAAGGTGGACGACGAGGAGATCGCCCAGGTGGTCGCGATGTGGACCGGCATCCCGGTCACCCGCATCGCCCAGGAGGAGTCCGAGCGCCTGCTCCAGATGGAGACCGTCCTCCACCAGCGCCTCATCGGCCAGGAGGAGGCGATCGAGATCGTGTCGCGTGCGGTCCGCCGT
Organism: uncultured Chloroflexia bacterium; assembly: GCA_963806265.1. Lineage (GTDB taxonomy): Bacteria > Chloroflexota > Limnocylindria > Limnocylindrales > CSP1-4 > CAIXZV01. Next base: position 24,179 of record CAWDXT010000025.1, on the reverse strand, counting down.
GCACGGGCTGGTCTCAAGGATCCGAAGCGCCCGATCGGCTCGTTCGTGTTCCTCGGCCCGACCGGTGTCGGCAAGACCGAGCTGGCGAAGGCGCTGGCCGAGTTCATGTTCGGCTCCGAGGACACGCTCATCAAGATCGACATGAGCGAGTTCATGGAGCGCCACAACGTGAGCCGGCTGGTCGGTGCTCCGCCAGGCTACGTCGGCTTCGACGAGGGCGGCCAGCTCACCGAGGCCGTCCGCCGCAAGAGCTACGCCGTGATCCTGCTCGACGAGATCGAGAAGGCGCACGCGGAGGTGTTCAACATCCTGCTCCAGATCCTGGAGGACGGGCACCTCACCGATGCCAAGGGCCGCCGGGTCGACTTCCGGAACACGATCATCATCATGACCTCGAACCTCGGGGCGGCGAAGATCCAGACCAACTCGAGCCTCGGCTTCCGTCAGCAGGGCGACACGGCCGAGACGCGCGCCGCCGCCTCGTACGAGCTCATGAAGGAGAAGGTCCAGTCCGAGCTCAAGACGAACTTCCGACCGGAGTTCCTCAACCGCCTCGACGCGACGGTCGTGTTCCGCAGCCTCACGGTCGAGGAGATCGGACAGATCGTCGACCTGATGCTCAAGCGCGTTCGCGACCAGCTGCGGGCCCAGGGCATGACGCTGGAGATCACACAGGCGGCCAAGGATCACGTCATCCGGCTCGGCTACGACCAGGCGTACGGCGCCCGTCCGCTGCGGCGCACGATTCAGAACCTGATCGAGGACCCGCTGGCCGAGCACCTGCTGCTGGGCCGCTACGACGAGGGCGACACGATCGAGGTCGACGAGGCCGCGAACGGCGAAGGGCTCACGATCGAGGCCATCGGGAGCAAGACGCCGGTCGAGGCCTGACGGCCGGTCGCAGACCTGTGGCACGCGCGCAGACCCGATACGTCTGCCAGTCGTGTGGTGTGTCCGTTGTCCGCTGGGAAGGGCAATGCCGAGGGTGCGGCGGGTGGAACACCATGGTGGAGACCGTGGTTCGCGACGTACCGCGACCCCGCCCGGCCGCGATCGTCGGCACGAGCCCGGTCGCACTGTCCGACGCGACCGATCCGGGTGGCGAGGTCCGGCGACGGATCGGGATCGACGAGCTCGACAGGGTGCTCGGCGGGGGGCTGGTGGCGGGCTCGGTGGTGCTCGTCGGTGGCGAGCCGGGGATCGGCAAGTCAACGCTGCTGCTCCAGGTCGCAGCTGGAGTGGCCTCGGATGCGGGCCGGGCCGGCGATCATCACGCGACCGCCTCGCTCGGCACGCCAGCCGAGGTTCTGTACGCGACCGGGGAGGAGTCCGCGAGCCAGGTCCGGTTGCGGGCACGTCGCCTGGGCATGGTCGATGGGCCCGTCGGCGACCGTGTCCAGGTCATCGCGGAGACGCGCGTGGAGCGCATCGTGGAGCTCGCTCGGGAGCGACGGCCCGGGCTGCTCGTCGTCGATTCGGTGCAGACCGTCGCCTCCGAAGAGCTGGATGGAGCGCCGGGCAGCGTCGGCCAGGTGCGTGAGAGCACGCTGCGCCTGATGGATCTCGCCAAAGCCGAGGCGATCCCGGTCGTGCTCGTGGGCCACGTGACCAAGGACGGGACCCTGGCCGGACCGCGCACGCTCGAGCACCTGGTCGACGTCGTGCTCAACCTCGAGGGTGACCGCACCGGCGGGCTCCGCCTGCTGCGGGCCGCCAAGAACCGCTTCGGGTCCACCGAGGAGCTGGGCGTGTTCGAGATGCACGAGCAGGGGCTGGTCGAGATGCGCGACCCGGGCCGCGCCTTCCTCGCTGAGCACGAGCAGCCGGCGTCAGGGAGCATCGTGGCGCCGGTCCTCGAGGGGTCGCGACCGCTGGTCGTCGAGGTCCAGGCCCTGGTCGCCCCGACCGCAGCGCCGTCACCTCGTCGAACCGCGTCCGGGATCGACGGCAGCCGGCTGGCATTGCTCCTGGCGGTGCTCGGGCGGCGAGCGGGGGTGGGGCTGTCCGGCCACGACGTGTACGCGAACCTCGCCGGTGGGCTGTCGGTCAACGAGCCTGCCCTGGACCTCCCGCTGGCCATCGCGCTCGCGTCCTCGTTCCGCGACCGACCGGTGGCGACCGGGACCGTCGCGATCGGCGAGGTCGGTCTGCTCGGCGAGCTGCGGCCCGTGGGAGGCCTGGAGCGGCGCCTGCGAGAGGCGGCCCGCCTGGGGTTCACGAGCGCGATCGTCCCGCGACCCCCGTCGGGTCAGCCCGTTCCCGATGTGGCCGGCATCGACATCCAGGCGGTCGGCGTCGCTCGCGGAGGCGTTGCTTCGTGCGCTGGGCGGAACCGAGCGGAGCGTGCGAGCAGGCGGCCGCTGAATGGCGCGGGCGCGGCGATCGACGACCGCGCTGCGGGGCCGCCGTGGCGCGTGCTCAGGCTCGGGCCGCCCCGCGCCCAGCACGGATCCGGGGCCGGTACCGAGCAAGGAGAGGCGTTGATTCGGACCATCCGGGTCCTCGGCGCGGCCCTCGGGGCGTTCATCGGCCTCGGGCTCGCCGCGCTCGGAAACGGGCTCTTCGCCGGCGCGGACTACGCGGGGTTCATCCTTGCCGCCTGGACGATCTCGTGGATGATCGTCGGCTTCGCCGTCCTGCCCTACCTCACCGTCGTCCCGGCGACATGGCTGGTCCGCCGCGTTCAGGAGCTGTCGACCGCCGAGTTCGTCGCGGCGATCCTGGGTCTGTTCGTCGGGCTCGTGCTCGGCCTCCTGCTGAGCCTGCCGCTGGCACAGATCCAGGGCCCGCTGGGCACCTGGCTGCCGCTTGGCATCTCGCTGTTCCTCGGCCTCGGGATGATGGGCCTCACCGTCGCCAAGCGGTTCGACCTCATCGCGGCCGCCGAGGGCGCGGGGCTGATCCGGCGCCCCGATACGAGCGCCGGGGCCGAGCCCGGCGATCCGCGCATCGTGGTCGACACCAGCGTCCTCATCGACGGACGGATCGCCGAGATCGTCGAGTCCGGGTTCATCTACGGCACGCTCGTGGTGCCACGCTTCGTGCTCGAGGAGCTGCAGCACATCGCCGACTCGTCGGACTCGCTGCGCCGTAACCGGGGACGCCGCGGTCTCGAGATCCTGGCCCGCATGCAGCGCGACACCGGGACGCCGGTGGAGGTCGCCGAGGAGGACGTCCCGGATATCGCCGAGGTCGACGCCAAGCTGGTCGAGCTGGCCAAGCAGCGCAGCCGGATCGTGCTGACCAACGACTTCAACCTGAATCGCGTCGCGGAGCTGCAGGGTGTCCGCGTGATGAACATCAACTCGCTGGCCAACGCGGTGAAGCCGGCCGTGCTGCCGGGCGAGGAGATCCATGTCAAGGTCATCCAGGAGGGCAAGGAGGCCGGCCAGGGCGTCGGGTTCCTCGACGACGGCACGATGATCGTGGTCGAGGGTGGCGCGCGACTGATCGACCAGGAGGTCGATGTGAGCGTCACCCGGGTGCTCCAGACGGTGGCCGGCCGGATGATCTTCGGACAGCCGCGCCAGGATTGACGGTGGACGCGCCGCTGGGAGACCGCCCGCCGGCGGACGCGGTCATCGTGGCGGCCGGCGGATCCCGTCGAATGGGCGGTCTCGACAAGCTGGCCGCGGTGGTCGCGGGTCGCGAGCTCCTTGCCTGGACGGTCGATGCGTTCGCGGCCTCGAGCAGCGTCGACCGGATCGTGATCGTCATCGTCCGAGGCACGCGCGGCCGCTCTCGAGGCGACGCCCTGGGCCTCGCAACGGTGTCGACCGTCGTCACCGGCGGACCCACCCGCCAGGTTTCGGTGGCCGCCGGCGTCCGGCAGCTCGATCGCGACGACCCGGCCGGTCGCGACCGGCCGGTGCTCGTTCATGATGGGGCCCGGCCGCTGGTGTCCGATTCGCTGATCGAGACGGTCGCGACGGCCGCGGCAAGGCACGGCGCCGCGATCCCGGTCCTGCCCGTCGCCGAGACGGTGAAGCGACTTGGCGATGGCCTCGTCCACGAGACCCTCGATCGATCGAGCCTGGCAACGGCACAGACGCCCCAGGGTGTTCGACGGTCGCTGCTGCTCGAGGCGTGGACGAGGTTCCCGCCCGGCGACCCGCCGGAGTTCACCGACGAGGCCGCCCTGCTCGAGGCCTGTAGAATCCCCGTCCATGCGATCCCGGGCGAAGCCGCAAACATCAAGGTGACGGTCAGCGACGACCTGCGCCGCGTGGAGCAGGTGCTGGCCCCGGCGGCGCCCCGCGTCGGCTTCGGTCACGACAGCCATCCCTTCGGGCCCGGCGACCCGCTGTATCTGGGCGGCGTCGAGCTGGCCGGCGCGCCGCGCCTGGCGGGCCACTCTGATGGTGACGTCGTCCTCCACGCCATCGCCGATGCGTTGCTGGGAGCCGCCGGTCTCGGCGACCTGGGCCGGCTGTTTCCCGCAGACGCGCGGACGCCGACGGGCATCCCGAGCACGACGATGCTGCGCGAGGTCGTGGCGCGCGTCCGCGTGGCGGGCTTCGACACCACCTCGGTTGACGTGCTCGTCATCGCGGCGCGCCCCAGGCTCGGAGGGCGGCTCGACGACATGCGGGAGGCGATCGCGGCCGCGCTGGCCGTCGATGCCAGCCGGGTGAACGTCAAGGCCTCGACCGGGAACCTCGAGGGCGACGAGGGCGCCGGTCGCGCGATCGCCGCACGAGCGCTGGCGGTGCTGGAGCCCGCCCGATGACGCTGCGCCTCCATGACACGCTGTCGGGCGAGACCCGTGCGCTCGAGCCCCTTGAGGCGGGCCACGTCGGCGTCTACAGCTGCGGTCCCACGGTGTATGGCCCCGCGCACATCGGCAACTTCCGCTCGTTCCTGTTCGCCGACCTGCTGGTTCGTTACCTGCGCTACCAGGGCTACGACGTGACGTGGGTCATGAACATCACCGACATCGACGACAAGATCATCCGCGGCGCGGCGGCGGAGGGGATCTCGACCATCGACCTGGCAGACCGGTTCACGGCCCGCTTCCTCGCCGATGCCGAGGCGCTGGGCATGACGCGACCCGATGTCCTGCCCCGGGCGACCGCGCACATCGACCAGATCGTGGACCTCGTCGCGACGCTGCTCGACAAGGGACATGCCTACCGGACCGACGATGGCTCGATCTTCTTCCGGATCGCCTCCTGGCCTCGATATGGCCAGCTCGCCCGGCTCGATCCCGACGCGATGCGGGTCGGGGAGCGCGTCGAAGCCGACGAGTACGCCAAGGACGATGTCCGCGACTTCGCCCTGTGGAAGGGACCCAAGCCGGGCGAGCCTTCGTGGGACACCAGGATCGGGACAGGCCGTCCCGGCTGGCACATCGAGTGCTCGGCCATGAGCATGGCGCACCTCGGCAGCTCGTTCGACATCCACACCGGCGGCGTCGACCTCGTGTTTCCGCATCACGAGGACGAGATCGCCCAGTCCGAGGCCGCGACCGGCGAGCCGTTCGTCCGCACCTGGCTCCACTGCGCCCACCTCGGGGTGGGGGGCGAGAAGATGGCCAAGTCCACGGGCAACATCGCGCGCGTCGCCGAGCTGATCGACGCCGGTGCCTCGCCACGCGCCCTGCGCTACGCGTTGGTCTCGGTTCACTATCGAGCGCCCCTGAGCTACACCGATGAGTCGCTCCCCGCCGCCACCGCCGCGGTCGACAGGATCGACGCGGTCCTGGCGGCGCTCGCGAGCTACCGCGAGGACCGGCCGGCCGATCCCACGCTGCCGGCCGCCCTGGACGCGATGCGGGCGGGGTTCGAGGCGGGTCTCGACGACGATCTCAACGTCTCGGCCGCGCTCGGCGCGCTGTTCGAGGGGGTTCGCGAGCTGAACCGTCGCATCGATGCGCGGTCGATGTCGACGTCGGATGCGACCGACGCGGCAGCGCGCCTGCGGGAGCTGGACGCGGTGCTCGGCGTGGCAGCGCCGCCACCCGAGGCGCTCGAGGCCGACCTCCAGCGACTGCTCGATCAGCGTGCCGATGCACGAGCCGAGCGCGACTGGGTGGCATCGGATCGCCTGCGCGACGAGCTGCTCGAGCGAGGGGTCGCGGTCGAGGACACTCGAGACGGTCAGCGATGGCGGCGGCTGGTCCGTGCCGGTGACTGAGCGGCAGGACGATCAGCCTGCGGATCGAGATCGATCGGGTGACCGCCAGGGCAGTCCCCGAAGCGGCGCCAACCGGGACGAACGCACGTCAGGGAAGCCACGTTCGACCGGGCCGAAACACGCCTCCGGCTCGCGCGGAGCCGCGGACGATCGGAAGGCGGCACGGGGCCGCCGTCCGCCCGGGTCCCCGTCCGGCGCGGGCGGACAGGTCCGCGACGGATGGCGCAACGGCCCGGATCGCGACGGCCGCATGCATCGGGGCGCTGGCGCCGGGGACCAGCAGCGGGACCGCGATGACCACCGCCATCGCGACGACTCCGGAGCGCGGCCGCCGGGACCGAACCGCGTTCAGCGGTTGCAGCGTGACGACCGCGGGGCAGGTGAGCATCGAGGCCGTGAACCGTACCCGGGTCGTGGGCCCCGCCCAGTCGGGCCACACCCGGGCCGCAGGCCCGATTCCGCCCGTGACGCGCGATACCGGGGCCAGGGCGGGTCCCGGCCACTGCGCGGTGATCAGGCTGTCCCGGGCGGCCGGCCGACGCCGCGCGACGTGGATCGGCACCCGGGTGGCCCGGACCCTCGCGACCACCAGGACCGGTCGGCCCGCGGCGGTTACCCGGAGCGCGACCATCCGGGCCGCGGCGGTTACCCAAGGCACGACTCCGGGCCGTGGCGGCTACCCGAATCGAGGCGGCTACCCGAATCGAGGCGGCTACCCGATTCATGGCAGGCATCCGGGTCGAGCCGTCGGCGGCCGGCCGTCCGCGCCCGGTCGTGGGGACGCTCCCCGGAGGCCGAATCCTGCCGGGCGCCCGTTCGCCCCCGGTCCGGAGCTGCAGCTCGCCGACGGCGAGGAGCTGGTTGCCGGGCGGCGCCCTGTCGAGGAGGCATTCGTCGCCCGTCGCGAGGCATTCCGTCTGCTGGTCGTCCCGCATCGCCGGCAGGCGCTCGAGCGGCTCGTGCTCCACGCGACCAGCCTCCGGATCCCGGTCGTCGAGGTCGAGGGCGGCTCCCTGACGTCGCTGGCCGGCTTCGACGGTCACCAGGGCGTCGCCCTCGCTGTCGCCCCGCGCCGATGGGCCGGGCTCGACGACATCCTGGCCCTGGCCGTGCAGCGTGCCGAGCCGCCGCTGGTCCTCGCCCTCGACTCGCTCGAGGATCCCCAGAACGTCGGCACGCTGCTGCGCACGGCAGAGGCCTCGGCCGTCCACGGCGCCCTGTTCCCGACCCGCCACCAGGCGCCGCTGACCCCGGCCGCGATCAAGGCCTCGGCAGGAGCCGTGGAGCACCTGCTCCTGGCGCCGGTGGATGATCTGCCCGACGCGCTGGCCGATCTCCATGCCCGTGGCCTGCAGATCGTTGGCGCCGACGGTGACGCGCCCCTTACCGCCCGGGAAGCCGACCTGCGTGGCCCGATCGTGATCGTCGTGGGCAGCGAGGGCCGCGGCCTCGGCCCGGCCGTGCGCCGCCGTTGCGACCTGCTGATCCGGATACCGATGCACGGGCGGATCGAGTCGTTCAATGCCGCGGTCGCGGGATCGATCCTGCTCTACGAGGCATCCGCCCAGCGACGGGCCACACCGGGCATCGCCACGACGCCCGATGATGGCGGCACATCAGCCGGGGACGGGCCCGGACCCGACCGTACCGAACGTGGTGGCGTCGGTGACCCGGGCGCCTCGTCCGACCCCGGATCCGCCCCGCGCCGGACCTCCCCGGAGGTTTGACGCCCCGGCCGGGGAGCCGTATCATGCCCCGGCTCGCGGAGTCCTACTCTTGTTTGACGCTGCGTGCGTGCCGACGTAGCTCAATTGGTAGAGCAGCGGTTTTGTAAACCGCCGGTTCCGGGTTCGAGTCCCGTCGTCGGCTCCATCGGCACGGAACATGCGTCGGGAGCGCGAACAGACCGCGTCTCCGCGGGCCCAGATAGCTCAGCCGGCAGAGCACATCCTTGGTAAGGATGAGGTCACGGGTTCGAATCCCGTTCTGGGCTCCATCTCCCAGCAGACGCAGCACATCAGAGGCGGTCGATCCGCCCCAAGCGTGGAGTGAGAAGGTCCTGTGGCCAAGAAGAAGTTCGAGCGCACGAAGCCGCACGTCAACGTCGGCACGATCGGCCACATCGACCACGGCAAGACGACGCTCACCGCCGCGATCACCAAGTACCTGGCGCTCAAGGGCGAGGCCGAGTACCGCGCGTTCGACTCGATCGACAACGCGCCCGAGGAGCGCGAGCGCGGGATCACGATCGCGATCGCCCACGTCGAGTACGAGACCGACAACCGCCACTACGCGCACGTCGACTGCCCGGGGCACGCCGACTACATCAAGAACATGATCACCGGCGCCGCCCAGATGGACGGCGCGATCCTGGTGGTCGCCGCGACCGACGGCCCGATGCCCCAGACGCGCGAGCACATCCTGCTGGCGCGCCAGGTGGAGGTGCCGTACATCGTCGTGTTCCTCAACAAGGTCGACGCGGTCGACGACCCCGAGCTGCTCGACCTGGTCGAGCTCGAGGTGCGCGAGCTGCTGACCAAGAACAACTTCCCGGGTGACGACATCCCGGTCATCCGCGGCTCGGCCCTCAAGGCCCTCGAGGCCCCCGACGATCCCGCCGACCCGGCCTACGCGTCGATCCAGGAGCTGATGGACGCGGTCGACTCCTACATCCCGACCCCCACCCGCCCGACCGATCGGCCGTTCCTGATGCCGGTCGAGGACGTGTTCGGCATCAAGGGCCGGGGCACCGTCGCCACCGGCCGTGTCGAGCGCGGCGTGGTCAAGGTCGGCGAGGAGGTCGAGATCGTGGGCGTCAAGGCCACCCGCAAGGTCGTGGTCACGGGCGTCGAGATGTTCAAGAAGCTGCTCGACCAGGGCGAGGCGGGCGACAACGTCGGCTGCCTGCTGCGCGGCATCGAGCGCGACGAGATCGAGCGCGGCCAGGTGCTGGCCAAGCCCGGCTCGGTCACCCCCCACGTCAAGTTCACGGCGCAGGTCTACGTGCTGACCAAGGAGGAGGGTGGCCGCCACACCCCGTTCTACAACGGGTACCGGCCCCAGTTCTACCTGCGCACGACCGACGTCACCGGGGCCATCGGGCTGCCCGACGGCGCCGAGATGATCATGCCCGGCGACAACGTCGAGATGAGCGTCGAGCTGATCACCCCGATCGCGCTCGAGGTCGGCCAGCGGTTCGCCATCCGTGAGGGTGGCCGCACCGTCGGTGCCGGCGCCATCACCAGCATCGTCGAGTAGGGAAGGCTTCATGGCCAAGGTTGAGGCGCGCCCGGTGATCCAGCTCGCTTGCACCGAGTGCAAGACGCGGAACTACACGACGCGCAAGAACAAGAGGAACGATCCCAACCGGATCGAGCTCCTCAAATACTGCCCCCGGGAACGGCGCCACACGCTGCACCGGGAGGCCAAGTAGGTCGCTCGCCATCCGCAGGGGCGTAGCTCAATTGGCAGAGCACCGGTCTCCAAAACCGGGAGTTGTAGGTTCGAGTCCTATCGCCCCTGCCAGCCCCCCGGTTGCCGGGCCGCCGGCTCGCCGCCACGGCGCTGCCGGGCTGGTCACGCGATCGACAGCAAGCTGAAAAGGCACCTGTGAACCGATTTCGCACCTTCATCGCCGAATCGTGGTCCGAGCTCAAGAAGGTCACCTGGCCCAATCGGGACCAGGTGCGTAACCTGACCGTGCTCGTGTTCCTGGTCTCGTTCGTGGTCGGCATGTACATCACCGTTGCCGACACGCTGTTCGACCAGATCATCCGCACGCTCTCGAGCGCCATCGGATGACGGAGCCGCAGCTGACGGAGACGCGTGCGCCCGAGAAGCGCTGGTACGTGATCCACACCTATTCCGGCTACGAGAACAAGGTCAAGGCCAATCTCGAGCACCGCATCGAGTCGATGGGCATGGAGGACAAGATCTTCCAGGTGCTCGTGCCGATGGAGGACGAGATCGAGATCCGCCAGGGTCAGCGCCATACGGTGCAGAAGAAGGTGTACCCGGGCTACGTCCTGGTGGAGATGATCCTGGATCCCGAGTCCTGGTTCGTCGTCCGCAACACACCGGGCGTGACGAGCTTCGTCGGCAGCGGCAACATCCCCGGGATGCGCAGCGAGCCGATCCCGCTCGACGAGACCGAGGTCAAGCAGATCCTCCGGCACATGGGCGTCGAGACGCCGAAGTTCCGGGTCGCGTTCACGAAGGGCCAGAGCGTGCGCGTGACCGACGGTCCGTTCGCCGAGTTCATCGGTACGGTCGACGAGGTCAACCCCGAGCGCAACAAGCTCAAGGTGCTCGTGAGCATCTTTGGCCGGGAGACGCCGGTCGAGCTCGACTTCCTCCAGGTCGAAAAGCTGTGACGATCGCCCCCTCGGACGGCGCCGGGCTGCGTTGGCGCCTGCGCTCACTCGCTTACGCACCCGCAGTGCGCGCGCTCGCGTGCTCGGCGCCGCCCTGCGCGGCACCCGCCGAGCCGACGACCTCGACGCTGGTCGGCTAGGAAAGGAATCAGCTACTCGTGGCCAAGAAGATTCGCATCGTCCTGACGCTGCAGCTGCCGGCCGGCAAGGCAACGCCCGCCCCGCCCGTTGGCACAGCTCTGGGACCGCACGGCATCAACATCGTCGAGTTCACCAAGAGCTACAACGAGCGGACCGCCGACAAGGCGGGCCAGATCATCCCCGCCCAGATCACCATCTTCGAGGATCGTTCGTTCACGTTCGTGCTCAAGACGCCGCCGGCGGCAGATCTGCTTCGGAAGGCAGCCGGGGTGGACAAGGGCTCGTCGAGCGCCCGGCGCGAGATGGTCGGCACCGTCACCCGTGACCAGGTGCGCACCATCGCCGAGTCGAAGATGCCGGACCTCAACGCCAACGACATCGAGGCCGCGATGAAGGTCGTCGAGGGCACGGCCAGGAGCATGGGCATCGAGGTGGTCGGCTAGCCGACCGGAGATCACACGACGCCGGGAGCGACCCCGGACCGGCGTCAGTGGCAAGGGGCAGGTCCACGGACCGAAGGAGACGGCACATGGCACACGGCAAGCGCTACCAGGACGCGGCGAAGCTGATCGATCGCACCCAGGTCTACCCGATCGGGGAGGCGGTCGCGCTCGCGCGGCAGACCTCGAACGTCAAGTTCGACGCCGCGGTCGAGGCGCACCTCCGGCTGGGCGTCGATCCCCGTCACGCGGATCAGATGGTCCGCGGGACCGTCGCGCTGCCCCACGGCACGGGCAAGGTCGTCCGGGTCGCGGTGTTCGCGCAGGGCGAGAAGGCGCAGGAGGCGCTCGCCGCCGGCGCCGACGAGGTCGGTTCCGAGGACCTGGTCAAGAAGATCGAGGCGGGCTGGCTCGAGTTCGACGTCGCGATCGCGACCCCGGACACGATGGGCCAGGTCGGACGGCTCGGCCGCATCCTCGGTCGGCGTGGGCTGATGCCGAACCCCAAGGCCGGCACGGTGACGTTCGACATCGAGCGCGCCGTGAAGGAGGTCAAGGGCGGCCGCGTCGAGTTCAAGGTGGACAAGGGCGCGATCGTGCACGTGCCGTTCGGCAAGGCCAGCTTCGAGGAGCGGCAGCTGCTCGAGAACCTCGCGACGCTGGTCGACGCGGTGAACCGCGCGAAGCCGGCCGGTGCCAAGGGTCAGTACCTGCGCACCCTGACCATCGCCACCACGATGGGCCCGGGCATCCGGGTCGACATCGCGGACACCCTCGCGGCCGCGCAGGCCTAGAGGCGCTATCATCGGTCGCCCCCGCCCGCGCATCGGTTTCGACGTCCGTCGTCGCATCGCCGCTGCTGACGGGGACGAGCTCAACAGGACGGACAGCCGCAGACAGCCTGCGCCCTCCCGCCGCCAGTCGATCGCAAGATCTCGCTGACGGCCAGGGCTTGATCCGCCGGAACGGATCGGCCACCCCATCCCGGGGCCGGCCGGGGACGACGGCGAGCACGCCGAGGCAGGACATCGAGCCACCTCCCGGTGGATCGCGACCCCTGCACCCGTGGCCCGTCGCAGGGGTTGCACCGGCGCATGCCGGCGAACCCACCGCCGCGCGCCGGCTGCGCGCTGAAGCAAGGAGGTCGAGAGAGGCTCGATGCCGACCGAGGCCAAGCGAGAGACGGTCGAGGAGCTGCGCGCCCAGCTGGACGCGAGCCACACCATGATCGTGTCCGAGTACCGCGGCCTCAAGGTGAAGGAGATCGGCGAGATCCGGCGGGCGTTGCGCCAGCAGGGCGTGACCTACCGGGTCGTCAAGAACCGCCTGCTGCGGATCGCGGCGCAGGAGACTGCCGTCGCCGAGGCGCTGCCGCCGATGCTGACCGGTCCGACGGCGATCGCCTTCGGGACCGACGAGGCGGCGACCGCCAAGGCCGTGATCGATGCGACGCGTCCCTATCGAATTGTCAGGATCACGGGCGCCGTGCTCGGCGATCAGGTGATCGACGCCGACGGGGTGACGCGCCTCGCCGCGTTGCCCTCGCGCGAGGTGCTCCTCGCCGAGGCGATCGGGGCCATCGCGGCTCCGATGTCGACCACCGCCGGGCTGTTCGACGCCCCGCTGCGTAATGTCGTGGGTCTCGTCCAGGCCCTGATCGACCAGCGCGAGGCTGCCTGACCCTTCACCTCGAGATCCCGTGCCCGCATGGGCACCCCACCACCAGGAGTAACCAGACACCATGGCCACGTTGACCCCCGACCAGCTGCTCGAGGCGTTCGAGCAGATGACCGTCCTCGAGCTCTCGGAGTTCAAGCAGAAGTTCGAGGACCGCTTCGGCGTCACGGCAGCCGCCCCGGTGGCCGTTGCCGCCGCCGCACCCGCGGCCGGCGCCGCCGCTGCGACCGACGCTGTCGAGGAGCAGACCGAGTTCTCGGTCGTGCTCGCCGAGGTCGGCCCCAACAAGATCCCGGTGATCAAGGTCGTCCGCGAGCTCACCGGCCTGGGCCTCAAGGAGGCCAAGGACCTCGTCGACGCCGCTCCGAAGCCCGTCAAGGAAGGCGTGGCCAAGGACGAGGCGGACAAGGTCAAGGCCGCTCTCGAGGAGCAGGGCGCCAAGGTCGAGATCAAGTAGCGCGACCCAACCGGGCGCCGGCTCGCGGGAGACCGCGAGCCGGCGCCTTCACGTATCGGCAGGGATCCACGCGGCCCGTCGTGCACTCGCCGCGCGCCGCGGTGTCCGCCCGCCCGGCGTCGTCGGCCGCCGGGCACGACTCGCGCCTGACGTGGCGGGGCGGTATCGTGTGTGGCCAGTCCGCGGCGACGTGACGAGGTCCGTCGTCGGCCGTGCCGTGCCGTTTGACAGAAGACCGGAACGCGGTATCCTACTCCTTCTGTGAGCGCGGCCGTCCCCTCTTCTCCCACCTCCGCCAAGGAGCGGTCCTTCATGCTGTCCGTCTCGTCGGCCCCCCTTGCGACCACCCCCTCCGGACGTCTGTCCTACGCCCGGATCGCCGAGGTCCGCGATGGGATCAGCGTCGACAAGTTCGAGGTGCCCAACCTCATCGAGCTCCAGCTCGAGTCCTTCAAGTGGTTCATCGACAAGGGCCTGCGCGACCTGTTCGACGAGATCAGCCCGATCAAGGACTTCACCGGCAAGGTCATGGAGCTCCAGTTCCTGGACTACGAGTTCGGAACGCCGAAGTACTCCGAGGAGGAGTGCCGCACCAAGGACCTGACCTTCAGCCGGCCGCTGTATGTCAACGTCGAGCTGCTGATCAAGGAGACGGGCGAGATCCAGCGGCAGCGCGTGTACATGGGCGACTACCCGTGGATGACGGACATGGGGACGTTCGTGATCAACGGCGCGGAGCGGGTCGTGGTCAGCCAGCTGGTCCGCTCGCCGGGCGTGTACTACAGCGAGGTCGAGGATCCCGCGTCGGGTCGGATGCTGTTCTCGGCCAAGGTCATCCCGAACCGCGGCGCCTGGCTGGAGTTCGAGACCAACAACAAGGACCAGCTGTGGGTCAAGGTCGACCGTAAGCGCAAGATCGCGGCGACCACGCTCCTGCGTGCGGTGGGCTACGAGACCGACGAGGACATCGCGGCCCTGTTCGGCACGGTCGACATCGATCCCGAGCACCCGTTCATCGCCAACACGCTGGACAAGGACGTCACCAAGACCCCCAGCGAGGCGCTGATCGAGGTCTACAAGAAGCTTCGCCCGGGCGATCCGCCCACGGGTGACAACGCCCGCCAGCTGGTCGAGAGCCTGTTCTTCAACTTCCGGCGCTACGACCTTGGACGGGTGGGCCGCTACAAGTTCAACAAGAAGCTCGACTCGGTCGCCGAGCGGATGGGCATCGAGCTGCCCCGCGAGGAGCGCACGATCACCCGCGAGGACATCGCCGCGATCGTCGGCCATCTCATCGAGTCCAACCGCGGCCTGCATCCCAAGGACGACATCGACCATCTCGGCAACCGCCGCATCCGTGCCAACGGCGAGCTGATCCAGAACGCGTTCCGGATCGGTCTGCTGCGCATGGAGCGCGTGGTCCGCGAGCGGATGACGATCCAGGAGATCGACAAGGCAACCCCCAACGCCCTGATCAACATCCGGCCGGTCGTGGCCGCGATGAAGGAGTTCTTCGGCGGCAGCCAGCTGTCCCAGTTCATGGATCAGACCAACCCGCTGGCCGAGCTGACCTCCAAGCGACGCCTGTCGGCGCTGGGCCCGGGTGGCCTGTCGCGCGAGCGCGCCGGGTTCGACGTTCGTGACGTCCACCACAGCCACTATGGCCGGATCTGCCCGATCGAGACGCCCGAGGGCCCGAACATCGGCCTCATCGGCTCGCTCGCGACCTACGGGCGGATCAACGCCTACGGGTTCATCGAGACGCCGTATCGCAAGGTCAAGCGGACCGTCGCCCACGGCGACCCGCAGCTGCTCGAGTACGAGGCGGGCGCCGACGTCGTGGGCAAGGACGGCAAGGTGATCCTGGCCAAGGGCAAGACGTTCACCGATGCCGCACGCAAGGAGCTCGCGCGCCAGAAGGCACAGGCGTTCCCGATCCGGCCGATCGTGACCGACGAGATCGAGTACCTGCCCGCCGACGAGGAGGAGGAGCACGTCGTCGCGCAGGCCAACGCGCCGCTCGACGAGGCCAACCACTTCGAGGGCGAGAAGGTCCCGTCGCGCTACCGGGACACCTTCCCCGAGGCCCGGCCCGACCAGATCGAGTACATGGACGTCAGCCCCAAGCAGGTGGTCTCGGTGGCCACGGCCCTGATCCCGTTCCTCGAGCACGACGACGCCAACCGCGCCCTGATGGGCTCGAACATGCAGCGCCAGGCAGTGCCGCTCCTCGAGCCCGAGGCCCCGATCGTGGGCACCGGCATGGAGGCACGCGCCGCCCGCGACTCGGGTCAGGTCGTCATCGCCAGGCAGCCGGGCGTGGTCACCAGCGTGACCGCCGAGCGAGTGCAGGTCGAGGCCGATTTGGGCGAGCTCGACGAGTACCGCCTGCTCAAGTTCGTGCGCAGCAACCAGGGGACATGCATCAACCAGCGCCCGATCGTGACGGTCGGGCAGCGGGTCGACGCCGGCGATGCGGTCGCCGACTCCTCGTCCACCGACGGTGGCGAGCTGGCGCTCGGTCGCAACGTTCTCGTGGCGTTCATGAGCTGGGAGGGCGGCAACTACGAGGACGCGATCGTGATCAGCGAGCGCCTCGTTCGGGACGACCTGTTCACCAGCATCCATATCGAGAAGCACGAGATCGAATCCCGGGACACCAAGCTTGGACCCGAGGAGATCACGCGCGACATCCCCAACGTCGGCGAGGAGGCCCTCAAGGACCTCGACGAAGAGGGGATCGTGTACATCGGGGCCGAGGTTCGGCCGGGCGACATCCTGGTCGGCAAGATCACGCCCAAGGGCGAGACCGAGCTGACCGCGGAGGAGCGCCTGCTGCGCGCGATCTTCGGCGAGAAGGCCCGCGAGGTGAAGGACTCGTCGCTCCGCCTGCCGCACGGTGAGCGCGGCAAGGTGGTCGAGATCCGCGAGTTCCGCCGCGAGTGGAACGACGACCTGCAGCCGGGTGTCAACCGGCTGGTCCGGGTGTCGGTCGCACAGAAGCGGAAGGTCTCGGTGGGCGACAAGATGGCCGGCCGCCACGGCAACAAGGGCGTGATCGCCAAGGTGCTGCCGATGGAGGACATGCCGTTCCTGCCGGATGGCACGCCGGTCGACATCATCCTCAACCCGCTCGGCGTGCCGAGCCGGATGAACATCGGCCAGATCCTCGAGACGCACCTGGGCTGGGCGCTGTCGACAATGGGCTACCGCGCCGCGACCCCGGTGTTCGACGGCGCGTCCGAGCAGCAGATCGCGGAGGCCCTCAAGGCCGCCGGGCTGCCCAAGGACGGCAAGATCGGGCTCCGTGACGGTCGCTCGGGCGAGCCGTTCGACCGTGCCATCACGGTCGGCCAGATCTACATGCTCAAGCTGCACCACCTGGTCGAGGACAAGATCCACGCCCGGTCCACCGGCCCCTACAGCCTGATCACCCAGCAGCCGCTGGGCGGCAAGGCGCAGTTCGGCGGCCAGCGGTTCGGGGAGATGGAGGTCTGGGCCCTGGAGGCCTACGGCGCCGCCAACATCCTCCAGGAGCTGCTGACCGTGAAGTCGGACGACGTCGTCGGACGCGTCCAGACGTACGAGGCGATCGTGAAGGGCGAGGAGATCCTGCCGCCCAGGGTCCCGGAGTCGTTCAAGGTCCTCATCAAGGAGCTGCGCAGCCTCGGCCTCAACGCCGAGATCCTCGATCAGAACGACGAGGAGATCCCGTTGGCCGAGGACGACGCCTCGGGCTACCTGCTCCCCGATCTCGGCGGGATCAACCTCGCCGGGTTCGAGGACTAGTCGCGACGAATCGTTCCACGCGGGGTTGGCGTCCGGCCGGCCCGACCCCGCTCGCACCACCCGCACACCGCGCCGCCTAGGCCGCGTCGGCGCAGAGGAGACCGATGCTCGAGGTCAACAACTTCTCGGCGATCCGAATCTCGCTGGCCAGTCCCGACCAGATCCGGGAGTGGTCGAAGGGCGAGGTCACGAAGCCCGAGACCATCAACTATCGAACGCTCAAGCCCGAGAAGGACGGCCTGTTCGACGAGCGGATCTTCGGACCCACCCGCGACTGGGAGTGCTACTGCGGCAAGTACAAGCGCATCCGGTACAAGGGGATCATCTGCGACAAGTGTGGCGTTGAGGTCACCCGCTCCAAGGTGCGTCGCGAGCGGATGGGCCACATCCAGCTGGCCAGCCCCGTCAGCCACATCTGGTACTTCAAGGGCACCCCGAGCCGGCTGGGGATCCTGCTCGACATCAGCCCCCGCAACCTCGAGCGGATCCTGTACTTCGCCCTGTACATCGTCACCCATGTCGACGAGGAGGCGCGCCAGCGCGCGCTGAAGGCGCTCGACGAGGAGGCCGAGGGCCGGGGCGGCGCCGGCGGTGAGCGCCTGGCCGAGCTGGAGACGACGCTCAAGGCCGACATCAACAGCAAGCGCGAGGAGCTCAGGGCGGCGCTTGCGTCGACGCGCGAGGAGCTGGAGGCGCAGCGCGTCACCCGGACCGAGGAGATCGCCCGCGAGGCACAGACGGTCGAGGCCGCGCTCAAGGCGCTGGGCACGGGTGTCGCCGAGCAGACGATCGCGTTCGCGCCGACCGGCGAGGTCGTGGTTGCCGAGGGCGACAAGGGCGGCAAGGATGCGACCGCGCGTCTGCGCAAGATCGTGGCTGCCGAGACCGAGCGCGTGACCGCCGAGCTCAAGCAGCGCGAGGCGGACGAGGAGACCAGCACCGAGCAGAAGGTCCAGGACCTCGTTGCCGCCATGGACGAGAGCCTGGCGGCCGAGCGCGAGACCCTGGCGGCCGAGGCGCAGGGCCAGAAGGACGACGTGCGTCGGGCCCGCGAGGAGATCGAGGGGCTCAAGTCGCTGCAGACGATCGGCGAGCTCGAGTTCCGCCAGCTCGACGAGAAGTACGGCTCGGGCTCCCGCACGGGGCGCATCTTCTGGGCCGGCATGGGTGCCGAGGCCGTCCGCGACATCATCGTCCGGATGGATCTCGACGAGCTGTCGCGCCAGCTTCACGCCGAGGTTCGCACGAGCTCGGGCCAGCGCCGCAAGAAGGCCATCAAGCGGCTGCGCCTGATCGAGGCCTTCCGGCGCTCCGGCAACCGGCCGGAGTGGATGATCCTGTCCGTCCTGCCCGTGATCCCGCCCGACCTGCGGCCCATGGTCCAGCTCGACGGCGGCCGCTTCGCGACGTCGGACCTCAACGATCTCTACCGGCGCGTCATCAACCGCAACAACCGGCTCAAGCGGCTGCTCGAGCTGGGTGCCCCGGAGATCATCATCCGCAACGAGAAGCGGATGCTCCAGGAGGCGTGCGACGCGCTGATCGACAACGGTCGCCGCGGGCGCGCCATCGCCGGCACCGGCAACCACCGGCTCAAGAGCCTGTCCGACATGCTCAAGGGCAAGCAGGGACGCTTCCGCCAGAACCTGCTGGGCAAGCGCGTCGACTACTCGGGCCGGTCGGTCATCGTGGTTGGCCCCGAGCTCAAGCTGCACCAGTGCGGCCTGCCCAAGAAGATGGCGCTCGAGCTGTTCAAGCCGTTCGTCATGCGCGAGCTGGTCGAGAAGGGGTTCGCGCACAACATCAAGAGCGCCAAGCGCATCGTCGAGCGCGTGCGCCCCGAAGTCTGGGATGTGCTCGAAGAGGTGATCCAGGATCACCCCGTGCTGCTCAACCGCGCCCCGACCCTGCACCGTCTCGGCATCCAGGCGTTCATGCCGGTGCTGGTCGAGGGGTCGGCGATCCAGATCCATCCGCTCGTGTGCACCGCGTTCAACGCCGACTTCGACGGCGACCAGATGGCGGTTCACGTGCCGCTGTCCTCGGCCGCCCAGGACGAGGCGCGCGAGATGATGCTGTCGACCGCGAACCTGCTGTCGCCGGCTGATGGCTCGCCGGTCGTGGCACCCACGCAGGACATGGTGCTCGGCTGCTACTACCTGACCATGGACGGGCCGTCGGTGCGCAGCCGGACGGTCCATTCGTTCGCGACCGAGGACGACGCGATCATCGCCTACGAGCTTGGCGCGCGCGGCCTCGAGATGACGAGTCGCATCGCCAGCGAGCACGAGGATGGCGACGGGTCACCGGTCATCAAGCACACGGGCGCCAAGGTTGGGCTCCACGAGGCGGTCGATGTCGTGGTCAAGGGCTGGGACCCGGGGACCGAGACGCTGATCGACCAGTCGGTGCGCACGACCGTGGGCCGAATCCTGTTCAACCGGATCCTCCCCGAGCCCCTGCGCTATCTCAACGAGCCCATGAAGCGCGCCGACCTCAAGCGCCTCGTGGACACCTGCTACCGGCGGCTGGGGCCGACCGAGACCGCGCACCTGGTGGATGGCATCAAGCGCGTCGGGTTCCAGTTCGCGACCCGTGGCGGCATGACGATCGGCCTGTGGGACATCGTCGTGCCTCCGATGAAGCGGGAGCTGCTCGCCGGCGCCGACGATGCCGTGGCCTCGATCGACCGCCAGTTCCAGCGCGGCCTGATCACCGACGACGAGCGGTACGAGCAGGTCGTCGAGCTCTGGCAGCGGATCACCAAGGACGTGTCCGACCAGATGATGGGCTCGCTCGGCGAGGAGAACCCGGTGCGGATGATGACCGACTCCGGGGCCCGCGGAAACAAGGGCAACATCGGCCAGCTGGGCGCCATGCGCGGCCTGATGGCCGACCCTTCCGGCCGGATCATCGACGTGCCGGTGCGCAGCAACTTCCGCGAGGGCATGACCGTCCTCGAGTACTTCATCAGCACCCACGGCGCCCGCAAGGGCCTCGCCGACACGGCCCTCCGGACCGCAGACTCGGGCTATCTGACCCGGCGCCTGGTCGACGTCGCCCAGGACGTCATCACGCGCGAGGATGACTGCGGCACCGAGGAGGGGAGCTGGATCACCCGGGCCGAGTCCTCGGAGGAGCCGGACGCCTTCCAGCGACGGCTCGTCGGACGCCTGGCCGCGGCCGATCTGGCCGACACCAGCGTCAAGGTCAAGAAGGGCCAGACGCCGCCGCTGCTCATCGCGCGCAACGACATGATCACCGAGGACCTGGCCAGGGCGATCGACGATGCGGGCGTGGACGAGGTCCTGGTCCGCTCGCCGCTGGCCTGCGAGTCCCGCAACGGTGTGTGCCGGCTGTGCTACGGCCGCAACCTGGCCACCGGCGACATGATCGGCATCGGTGAGGCGGTGGGCATCATCGCCGCCCAGTCGATCGGCGAGCCGGGCACGCAGCTGACCATGCGGACGTTCCACACCGGCGGCGTCGCCGGCCAGGACATCACGCAGGGCCTGCCGCGCGTCGAGGAGCTGTTCGAGGCCCGGGTCCCCAAGGGCAAGGCCGAGATCAGCCACATCGACGGCATCGTCGAGGTGATCAGCGGTGAGGCCGGCCGGAAGGTCAAGGTCACCAGCCGCGAGTCGTTCGACACCCCGGTGGCCCTGCCCAAGGGCGCCGAGCTGCTGGCGGCGCCGGGTGACCTCGTCGAGGCCAACCAGACCCTGGCCAAGAGCGAGGATGGCGACGTCGCGGTCGCGGTCAAGGGCTTCCTGGCCGAGACCGACCACGGGCTCGTCGTCCGTGCCGAGGACGTCGTGGAGCGGGAGTACACGATCCCGCACAGCGCCAAGCTCCTGGTCGAGGACGGCCAGGAGATCCGGGCCGGCGACGCGATCACCGATGGTCCGATCAACCCGCAGGAGTATCTCGAGACGCGGGGCAAGGACGCCGTCCAGCGCTACCTCGTCAGGGAGGTCCAGCGGGTCTACCGGAGCCAGGGCGTCACGATCAACGACAAGCACATCGAGATCATCGTTCGCCAGATGCTCAAGAAGGTTCGGATCGATCAGCCGGGCGATTGCGAGCAGCTGCCGACGGAGCTCGTCGACCGCCTCGACTTCGAGGAGGCGAACAATCGCGTGCTCGCCGAGGGCGGCGAGCCGGCAACGGCGCAGACGGTCCTGCTGGGCGTCACCAAGGCGTCGCTCAACACCTCGTCGTTCCTGGCCGCCGCCTCGTTCCAGGAGACCACGCGGGTGCTCACCGAGGCCGCCATCAACGGCGCCAAGGACCACCTGATCGGGCTCAAGGAGAACGTCATCATCGGCAAGCTCATCCCCGCCGGGACGGGCGCGCCCCAGAACATCGCGGCGCTCAAGGAGCGGCAGCGGCGGGAGGCGCTGGAGGCGCTTGCCGGCGAGGCCATCGAGGGTCTGGACGAGGCCGAGTACAACCCGTTCCTCGAAGACGGCGAGCGGTCGCCGGACGACGATGCCGCGGGCCTCGCCCTGGCGGCGACGATCGCCGGTGCCGAAGAGGACGGCGCGGACCCCAACCCGTTCCTGTCCGAGCCCGCCGGCGAGCCGGACGAGGAGGAGGAGAAGCCCGAGTTCAACCCGTTCCTTGCCGACGCGTCGGAGGAGGGGTGAGGCAAGCTCGCGTCTGCGCCCGGGGTCGATTGACACTCAAATCGGGCCACTGCTAAACTCCGCGCTCGTGGCTTCGATCAGGGGCCCCGGTGCTTCGTGCGCCGTGAACCCGGATCGAGCGCCCGGGCGGTCCCTAGGCCAAGACCCGGCGCAAGGGTCGACCGCCCAGCTATCACTGATCTGACCAGGACACTTGAAAGGAGCCGCGTCTCCGTGCCGACCATCAGCCAGCTCGTGCGCCATGGGCGGAAGCCGAAGATCGAGAAGGTCAAGGCTCCCGCGCTGCGCAAGAACTGGAACAGCCTGCGCCAGCGACAGGTGCCGATTCCGGGCGCCCCCCAGAAGCGTGGCGTCTGCCTGCAGGTCCGGACGATGACCCCGAAGAAGCCGAACTCGGCCCTTCGGAAGATCGCGCGCGTGCGGCTCACCAACCAGATGGAGGTCACGGCCTACATCCCCGGCGTCGGCCACAACCTCCAGGAGCACTCGGTGGTCCTGGTGCGTGGCGGTCGGGTGAAGGACCTGCCGTCCGTGAAGTACCACATCATCCGGGGGACGCTCGACGCCGCCGGGGTCAAGGACCGGAAGCAGGGTCGCTCCAAGTACGGGGCGAAGGCCTCCGCCGGACTCGGGAAGTAGCAGCATGCCGCGTCGCTCATCGATCCCCCGCAAGGCCAAGTACCAGACCGACCAGAAGCGCGTCACGGATCACTTCCGCGCGAAGCTGATGCGCGACGGGAAGCGGACGCTGTCCGATCGCATCCTGCGCCAGGCGTTGGCCCGCGCCGAGTTCCAGGCCGACCGGCCGGGTCTCGAGGTGCTCGAGGCCGCCCTCCGCAATGCCACCCCGATCATCGAGGTCAAGCCTCGCCGGGTCGGTGGTGCGACCTATCAGGTCCCGGTCGAGATCCGTGGCGACCGCCGCATGTCGCTGGGCGTCCGCTGGCTGGTCCAGGCCGCCCGCAAGCGCAGCGGCAAGAGCATGAGCGAGAAGCTCGCCGGCGAGTTCGTCGACGCCATGAACGGCCTCGGTGCGGCCGTGAAGCGGCGCGAGGATACGCACAAGATGGCTGAGGCCAACCGCGCCTTCAGCCACTTCAAGTGGTAGTTCAGGCCGAGAGGAGCCAGACCAAGGTGGCACGCACGGTTCCGCTGGCCAAGACGCGGAACATCGGAATCATCGCCCATATCGACGCGGGGAAGACCACCGTCACCGAGCGGATCCTGTTCTACACGAAGCGGATCTACAAGCTCGGCGAGGTCCATGAGGGCGCGGCCACCATGGACTGGATGCCCCAGGAGCAGGAGCGCGGCATCACGATCACGGCCGCGGCAACGACCTGCTTCTGGAACGACCATCGTGTCAACATTATCGATACGCCCGGGCACGTGGACTTTACGGTCGAGGTCGAGCGAAGCCTTCGCGTGCTCGACGGCGCGGTGGTCGTGTTCGACGGCGTCGCGGGGGTCGAGCCGCAGTCCGAGACGGTCTGGCGCCAGGCGGATCGCTACCGCGTGCCGCGGATCTGCTTCATCAACAAGCTGGACCGAACCGGCGCCGCCTTCTGGGACGACGTGGACATGATCCGCGATCGCCTGGGCGTGCAGCCCGTTCCGATCCAGATTCCGATCGGCAGCGAGGACACCTTCCGGGGTGTCGTCGACCTGGTCCGGATGCGGGCGCTCGTGTGGCGTGACGACCTGGGCGACACGTTCGATGAGACCGACATCCCGGCCGACCTGGTCGACGAGGCGACGACGCATCGTGAGAGGCTGATCGAGGCCGTCGCCGACGTGGACGATGACCTCGCCCACAAGTACCTCGAGGGCGAGGAGATCACCGAAGCCGAGATCAAGCACGGGATCCGGCTCGCGACGCTCCAGTACAAGTGGGTGCCGATCCTGTGCGGCTCGGCGCTCCGCAACAAGGGCGTCCAGCCGATGCTCGACGCGGTGGTCGACTACCTGCCGTCGCCGCTCGATGTGCCCCCGGTCATCGGCCTGGACCCGCGCACCGGCGCCGAGATTCTGCGCACGGTCGACGACGGCGAGCCGTTCGCGGCCCTCGCGTTCAAGATCGCGGCCGACCCGTTCGTGGGCAAGCTGGCCTTCTTCCGCGTCTACTCGGGCACCCTCAAGGCGGGCTCGTACGTCTCAATGCGACCAAGGGCCGCAAGGAGCGCATCGGCCGGATCCTGCAGATGCACGCGAACCACCGCGAGGAGATCGAGGAGGTGTACGCGGGCGACATCGCCGCGGCCGTCGGCCTCAAGGACTCGTTCACCGGCGACACGCTGTCGGATCCGGATCACCCGGTGATCCTGGAGTCGATGACGTTCCCCGAGCCGGTCATCGAGGTCGCCATCGAGCCCAAGACCAAGGCTGACCAGGACAAGCTCGGCATCGCCCTGCAGCGACTCGCGGAGGAGGACCCGACGTTCCGGGTCAAGACCGACGAGGAGTCCGGGCAGACCCTGATCGCGGGCATGGGCGAGCTGCATCTCGACGTGCTGGTGGA
>CAWDXT010000024.1:0-84218 GCA_963806265.1 uncultured Chloroflexia bacterium | reverse complement strand
GTTGCTCAGGGCGTCGATGTAGTTCTGAAGGCCGACGAAGTCCGTGAGCGGCTCCAGGCCGTTCCACTTGTACAGGCTGAAATGCGCTGCCTGGATCACCGGGATGACGACGAACACGAGGTACAGCAGCAGCGCCGGCAACAGGAACAGGCCGATCGTCAGCCTGCTCGAAAACCGCCGGGAGCGCGGGCGCGATTGGGGCGCCAGTTCCGTCATCGCCTGCATCCACCTCCGGAGGCTCGAGCGGGCCGGCGACGCCGGCCCGCTCGGGAAACGCGTCTAGGTGTCTGCGGCACCCATCGACCCGGTTACTGGTTTGCCGCGGCGTCGGTGATCGCCTGGCAGACCTCCTCGGGGGTGGACTTGCCCAGGAACAGCGCGATCGTCGCATCGTTGATGGCCTGGCCCATCGCGGGCGACGTCGCCTGGTCGAGGTAAAGCTGCATGAACGTTGCCTGATCGCGGCCGGCGGCCACCATCTGCAGGTTGGGGTCGGTCACCGACGCGCTCGTACCCAGCACGGGCGACAGGCCGACGTTGTCGGTGTTGAGCTGGTTCGCGTTGTCGGCGCTGACGAAGAACTTGAGGAAGTCGACCGCCTCGGGCGGTGCGTTCTTGCCCACCGCGATGCCATTGCCGCCGCCGACGCCGTCGGTCGGAGCTCCGGCGCCACCGGCAACGGCCGGGAACGCGAACCAGCCGAGCTTGTCGCCCAGGCCCTTCTTGTCGGCGCTCTGGTCCTGCTGGACCGACGGTGCCCACTGGCCCATGAGCTCCATGGCCGCCTTGCCGTTGCCGACCGAGGCTGCCTCATCGTTGTAGGTGGCCGACTTGTAGCCCGCCTGGTAGGGGTCGAGCGCATTGAGATCGAGCACGGCCTGGCCGGCCGCCTTGCAGGCGTCCGTGTTCCAGTCGCCGGTCTGGATCATCTGCTGGAGGGTGTCGCCGCCGCCGATCCGAAGCAGCAGATACGTCCACAGGTGCATCGACGGCCATTCATCCTTGCCGGCGATGGCCAGCGGTGCGATGCCCGCAGCCTTGAGGGCCTTGACGTCCGCCAGGTACTCGTCCCAGGTCGTCGGCGGCGCGCTGATGCCCGCCTGCGCGAACAGGTCCTTGTTGTACCAGAACCCGATCATGCCCATATCCCAGGGCACGCCGTACTGGACACCGTTGTACGAGTAGATGCTGAGCGCGCCGGGATTGATCGTGTCCTTCCAGTCCGCGATGCTGGCCGTGATGTCCTGGAGCATGCCGGCGTCCGCCTGGGCGGCCATGATGCCGCCACCCCAGGACTGGAACAGATCCGGAACGTCACCCGACTGCATCTGGGTGGCGAGCTTGGTCTTGAACGCCTCGTTCTCGAGGACCGTGATGTTGATCTTCACGTTGGGATGCATCGCCATGTACGCATCCGCGATGTTCTGGAAGTCGGTCTTGCCCGGGTCAGCCGTCGTGATGTGCCACCACTCGATGGTGACGGGCTCCATCGCCGCTTGCGACGGGGACTCGGGAGCCGTGCTCTCCACAGCTGGCGCCGAGGTCGCCGAGGGCGCCTCCGTCGGGCTTGGTGTGGCGCTGCCGCTGCAGGCACCCAGGACGATGGCCAGCACCGCGATAAGGCCACCGATCCGCGGTTGCGATGTCATGTGCGCTCCTCCTGACACTGGGTGATCCTCGTCGTTGCCCGCACGCTTGAGCGTCGCGAGCCTACTTCGCGCGCGCGACAGTTGCCCGGTGCAACCGCGTCCGGCGCCGGTTGGGTGAGGTCTGTCCACGGCCGGGCCCGTGGGACTGGCTGTGATGCTCGCCAGACCGGTCTGCGTGAAACCGATGCGGGGATCGATCTGGCGAGCCTGAGCCACGGGCGGTCCCGCCCCGCGGGGGAGGAGACACCCGCCGTACGGGATCGCCACGGCCGACATCGGCCGCAACACCACGCAGCACAGCAATCTCCGGGGCCCACGCGCGTCGGTGCACGGCCGAAACCGGCATCGTCTCCTCCGACTCGAAACTTTCGCGTTACCGGGCGATCACTTTCGCGGACTCTAGGCCTTTGCCCGAACGCCGTCAACCCCCATTCGGCCGGGCCAGCGGCGGTGGGTACGGTCGCGAATTCCGGTGCCATCGCCGATACTTTCCGCTAGACTCCTGATCGTGACCTCGTCGTCCAGCTCCCGCCGAACCGCGGACCGATCTCCGACCATCGCCCACATCGCACGCGAAGCGGGCGTCTCGGTGCCAACGGTGTCCAAGGTGATCAACGGCCGTGCCGACGTCTCGGCGGAGACACGGCAGCGGGTGGAGGCCGTGATCAGGGAGCGCGGCTACCAGCGACAGACGCGGGGCGCGCGACCGGCGCCGCTGGTCGAGCTGATGTTCCACGAGCTCGAGAGCGAATGGGCACTCGAGATCATCCGGGGCGTGGAGCAGGTCGTGAGCGAGAACGACCTCACCCTGGTGCTGTCCGAGATGCAGGGCCGGCGGTCGCCCGGTCTGGGGTGGGTGGAGAGCGTGCTGGCCCGCAGGCCGCTGGGCGTGATCGCCGTGCTCTCCGACCTGAGCGATGAGCTGCGGTCGCAATTCCGGAGCCGCAGCATCCCCCTGGTGGTGGTCGACCCGACCGGGGAGCCCATGCATGACACCCCGTCCGTGGGCGCCACCAACTGGAGCGGTGGCCTGGCCGCCACGCGTCATCTCCTGGGACTTGGGCACCACCGCATCGGCGTGGTCGCAGGCCCCGAGCGAATCCTGTGCAGCCGCGCCCGCCTGGACGGCTATCGGGCGGCCATGGATGCGGCGGGCGTGGCGATCGATCCCCAGCTCATTCGCTACGGCGACTTCCACGTGGAGGCCGGCATCCGCCAGGGCCGAGCGCTGCTCCGACTGCCCGAGCCGCCGACCGCGATCTTCGCCAGCAACGACCTGCAGGCGCTGGGGGTCTACCAGGCAGCTCGCGAGGCCCGGCTGCACATCCCCGACGACCTGAGCGTGGTCGGCTTCGACGATCTACCGGTCACACGTTGGGTCGGGCCTCCGCTGACGACCGTTCGCCAGCCGTTGATCCAGATGGCCGTTGCCGCAGCACGCCTGCTGCTTCGCCTCGCGAACGGCGAGCGACCCAGCCAGACGCGGGTCGAGCTGGCGACAGAGCTGATCGTGCGCGAGAGCACGGCGGCACCGAGGTTGGTCGCGGTCGGCGCCCGCGACGGCTGAGGCGTCGCCCAGCGCACGCGGTCGCCGGTCATCCGGGACTGCTCGGCCTGGCCGGGCAAGCGATGGAGGTCATCGATGGACACCGCCCGGACGCCTGGGCACCGGATCGCAGACATCACCCTCGACATTCGGGGCTCCGACGACAGCGCTCTCGCTCATCGACCGATCCGTGTCGAGCAGCGCGGGCACGCCTTTCTGTTCGGCTGCATCGGCTTCGACGCCGTACCCCTTGCCAACGGGGAGCTGGCCGGTCACGAGCTCGAGGTGGCGCGTCGCATCGATGCGCACTGGGCGGAGCTGTTCAACATGGTCACGCTGCCGTTCTACTGGGGCGGCTATGAACCGGTGCGTGGCCACCCCGACGGCGAGCGCATCCGCACGGCGGCGCGCTGGTTTCGCGACCGGGACGCGGTCGTCAAGGGCCACCCACTGTGCTGGCACACCAACACGGCCGACTGGTTGCTCGAGCTGACGGATCGCGACATTGCCACGGCGCAGCTCGGACGCATCCGACGCGACGTGGCCGAGTTCTCGGGGCTGATCGATACCTGGGACGTGATCAACGAGGCCGTGATCATGCCCGTCTTCGACCGCTACGACAATGGCGTCACCCGGATGGCGAAAGCACTTGGACGAGTCGGGATCGTCAAGGCGACGTTTGCGGCGGCGCGGGAGGCGAGCCCTGGCGCGTTCCTCCTGATCAACGACTTCGACCTCTCGGAGGCGTACGAGAACCTGATCGCGGACGTGCTTGCGGCAGGTGTGGCCGTCGATGCCATCGGGATCCAGTCGCACATGCACCAGGGCTACTGGGGCGAGGAGCGGACGGCCCGCATCCTCGAGCGGTTTGCGCGCTTCGGCCTCCCGCTCCACTGGACCGAGAGCACGCTGGTGTCCGGCAGGCTCATGCCGCCCGACATCGTCGATCTCAACGATTACCAGGTCGCGGACTGGCCGAGCACCCCTGAGGGCGAGGCACGCCAGGCGGATGAGCTCGTGCGCCACTACCGCGCCCTGTACGGCCACCCGGCCGTAACGGCCGTCACCTGGTGGGGGCTTCCCGACGGCGGCTGGCTCAACGCGCCCAGCGGGCTCGTCCACGCCGACGGAGAGCCGAAGCCCGCGTTCCACGCGCTGCGAGAGCTGATCAAGGGCGAGTGGTGGCTTCCACCGACCGACCTCGTCACCGACGACGACGGACGGGTGTCGTTCCACGGGACCCCCGGAACCTATGCTCTCGAGGCCGATGGCCAGGTCGTGAGGCTGAGCGTGCCGGCGAGCGGCGCCATCCACCTCGACGTCCGGCTCGAACAGGGTGCGTTCAGGTAGGACCATCGAGGCGGCCCCCAGGCCGTGATGCCCGGCGTGTCCCTCCGCCTACGACAGCCGGATCGCACCCAGCGCCGCAAGGACCAACAGGACGCCGGCGATGACGAGACCGGTGGCTGCGACCGCTCCAGCCCGCCTCGTGCGTGGCGAGGTGGCACGGAACGAGTGCGTCTCGGGCTCGATCGTGAGCATCCGACGCATCCAGACGAGGCCGATGATCGAAGCCGCGACGGCGACGACCAGCACGAGACCATTGGCCGGCATGCCGAGGAAGGCGACCCGGGAATCGAACATCGGCTCCGTGACTACCTCCCCTTCGTCCCGGGATCATCCTGCCGATCATGTCCCGATGTCGAGTCGCCACGGCAGCGGCGGCGCGACGACGGCATGCCGGCGCACGTGGTTGCACGCCACGCCGCGCACCACCGACGATGGCATCGTGCAGGACACGCAGCTGATCACCGACCTCGCCCGGGTCGTCGGGCCCGACCAGGTCCTGACCGACCCCGGGATGCGGGCGGGCCACGAGACCGACTGGACGGGCCGCTGGCACGGCACCGCACTGGCCGTCGTCAGACCGGGCTCGGTCGAGGAGGTGGCGGGCGTGATCGACGTCTGTCGACATCGCGGCGCGGCGCTCGTGCCGCAGGGCGGCAACACGGGTCTCGTCGGCGGGGGCGTTCCCCGTGCAGCGGGCAGGGGCCGGGCGGCCGACGTTCGACCATCCGTCGTGATCAGCACGACGCGGCTGAGGACGCTGGGCGCGGTGGAGCCGATGGGCGGCGAGGTGATCGTTGGAGCCGGCGTGACGCTGGCGACGCTCCAGGCGCACGTTCGCGCGGTGGGCTACGACGTTGGCGTCGATCTGGCCGCCCGCGACTCGGCCACGATCGGCGGCATGGTCGCGACCAATGCCGGCGGCATCCACGTCCATCGCCACGGACCGATGCGCGAGCAGCTGCTCGGGGTCGAGGCAGTCCTGGGCACGGGGACGATCGTCCGCCGCCTCCACACGTCCCGGAAGGACAACACGGGCTACCACCTGCCGTCGCTGCTGGCCGGCTCCGAGGGAACGCTCGGCATCATCACCGCAGCCCGCCTCCGACTCCACCCACGACTCGAGCACCGCGCGGTGGCCGTCCTCGGGGTCACCGACACGGCGGCGGCGATCCGCGTCGCGACCTCGCTCCGAGGCCTGACCTCGACGCTGTCCGCGGCAGAGCTGTTCCTGCCCGATGGCGCCGCCCTCGTGATCCGACACCTCGGCGGACGGGCGCCGTTCAGCGGGGCCATGCCCGCGTACCTGCTGATCGAGGTCGCCGATCGGTCCGATCCCGAGCCTGCCCTGATCGACGCCCTGGCCACGGTGTCCGGCGCCGACGCGGGCGTCATCGATGCCGTGATCGCGACGGACACCGCCGCCCGCGAGCGCCTGTGGCTGCTGCGCGAGGGCCTCGCGGAGGCGATGGAGCGGGAGGGTATCCCTCATTCGCTCGACGTCACCCTGCCGCTCGACCGGGTACCGGCCTACGCGGAACGGGTGGCGGAGCGGATCCACGCGGCCGACCCGTCGGCTCGGCTGATCCTGTTCGGCCACCTGCTCGACGGCAACCTGCATGTCAACGTCCTCGGTCCCGCGCCCGACGATCCGGCGACCGACGACGCGGTGCTGGGCCTGACGGTCGAGATGGGCGGCTCGATCGCCGCCGAACACGGCATCGGTGTTGCCAAGGTCGCCTGGCTCGAGCGCGATCGAACAGCCGGCGACCTGGCCGCGATGCGAGCGATCAAGGGCGCGCTCGATCCCGACTGGGTCATGAACCCGGGTGTGCTGCTTTCGCGCGCATGACCGCCGCCGGCCCTGCTGCAACAGCCGTCGTGCCTTGGAGGGTGGACGCGTCGTCGTTCCCGGCGACTGGCGCCCGCGAGCCAGCCTTGACGCGCGGTCGCACCGGTGTGATAGTTGCACGTGCAATTACCTAACGCGGCGGCGAGGGGCTGATCCTCGAGGTCCCGCCTCGACCGCCGTCGACCAAGGAAGCGTCCCATGCCTGCCGTCACCGTTCCCGACATCACCGTCCTGCCGCGGATCCCGGAGCCGGATCCCGTGGCGGCCCGCCACAGGGGCGTCCTGCAGCTGACCACCGCCCCCAGCGGCTACGAGGGCGAGGGCTTCCCCGTCCGTCGTGCGTTCGCGGGCGTCCTGCTCGAGGACCTCGACCCGTTCATTCATCTCGACCAGATGGGTGAGGTCGAGTACGCCCCCGGCGAGGCAAAGGGCACGCCCTGGCACCCGCACCGCGGGTTCGAGACCGTGACCTACATGCTCGACGGGGTGTTCGAGCACAGCGACTCCAACGGCGGTGGCGGCGTGATCACCAACGGCGACACGCAGTGGATGACCGCGGGCGCGGGGATCCTCCACATCGAGCGGCCGCCGGAGTGGCTGGTCGCCCAGGGCGGCCTGTTCCACGGCTTCCAGCTGTGGGTCAACCTGCCCCGCGACCAGAAGCTCGCCGCGCCGCGCTACCAGGACATCCGGGCGGGCGAGGTCGCGCTCGCCTCGTCTCCCGACGGCGGCGCCCTGGTTCGCGTGATCGCGGGCGAGGTCGGGGGCCATCTCGGTCCCGGCTCCACGTACACGCCGATGACGCTGGTCCACGCCACCCTCAGCCCGGGCGCGCGGCTGGTCCTGCCGTGGCGGCCCGACTACAACGCGCTGGGCTACGTGCTCTCGGGTCGCGGCACGGTCGGGGCCGAGCGGCGTCCCGCGCAGCTTGGTCAGCTGGCCGTGTTCGGACCGGGCAACGCGCTCACCTTCGCGGCCGATGCGCTGCAGGATGCTCCGTCACCCGCGTTCGACGTCCTGATCCTGGGCGGCCGACCGATCCGCGAGCCCGTCGCGTGGATGGGCCCGTTCGTGATGAACACGCGCGAGGAGGTGCTCCAGGCGTTCGCCGACTACCGTGCCGGGCGCCTGGGGACGATCCCTGCCGCCCATGCGGTGGCGGGTGTCCACGGCACCCCGGACACGCTGCAGGAGACGGGTCAGCCCGACTGACCCTCGCCGCGCTCGAGGGGCCGGCTGTGCCCGAACGGGCTCGGTGGGCTACCAGGTGGCGCTGGTCCGGCGGCCCAGCACGCTGGTCGGGGCGTGGTAGCGATCCATCACCTCGGCGACCGCCTCGCGGGCCGCGCGCCACTCGGCCTGGTCGCCCATGATCTCGGGGTCGCGGCCCCACCGCTGGAGCTGGGTCATGGCGGTCACGATCGCGTTGTGGAGCGCCAGTCGGTTGCGTCCGGCGTCGACCACGCCAGTGACGAGGTAGCGTCGGACGAGCGCGAAGGGGGCGGTCCAGCGTCCGATCCGGATCCGGTCGTGCTCCCGCAGCGTCTCGAGCCACGCATCGTCACCGACCGGGTACCGCTCGTGCTCGTCGATGTGCCGCGCGATGTCCAGCCGCTGACCCGGGTGGGCCAGCGACGGCAGCCGGCCGTCGGGATCCGTCGTGCGGTAGCAGATCGGGCATTCCGCGAGCCGGGCGGACGACGGAGGCTCGGCACCGAACGGAAGGCCGCATCGGCGACAGACCCGGGCGGTGGCCCGGTTCGCGACCGTACCGCACTGGAGGCAGACGGCCTCGGCGCTCATCACGGACAACGCGCTCTCCCTGTGATCGCCGCCGCGGGTTGATGGCACTGGTCGGCAGCAACGCGGCAACGGCGGCTGGATCCATCGTCGATGAACGGCCGACGGATGGCGAGAGGGATGAAGTCCCCCCGCTCGACACCCGATTGGGCTAAGCGCCCGCTGCAGGCACCGCCGTCGCGTCGCGTGGCGCCAGGCCGCGTGGTGGTGCCGGCTCGGGCGAGGCGTGGCGCCGGGAACGTCAGACCGCGGCGTCGATGATCGCGCGCGCCTCGTCCAGGATCCGGGCCAGGTGGGCCTCGCCGCGGAAGCTCTCCGCGTACAGCTTGGTCACGTTCTCGGTGCCCGATGGTCGGGCGGCGAACCAGCCGTGGTCGGTCACGACCTTGAGCCCCCCGATCGGGGCGTCGTTGCCGGGTGCCCGGGTGAGCCGGGCCACGATCGGATCGCCGGCCAGGGTCGCCACGCGCACGTCGTCCGGGGCCAGCCTCGCGAGGGCGGCCTTGACCTCGGGCGTTGCCGGGGCATCCACCCGACGGTACGCCGGCGCCCCGAAGCGAGCCGCGAGGCCCGCGTACGTCTCCGCCGGGTTATGACCGGTCTTCGCCGTGAGCTCGGCAGTGAGCAGGCAGGCGATGATGCCGTCCTTGTCCGTCGTCCAGATGCTGCCGTCCCGCCGGAGGAACGAGGCGCCGGCGCTCTCCTCGCCCCCGAACCCGATGCTCCCGTCCAGCAACCCGTCGACGAACCACTTGAACCCGACCGGGACCTCGACCAGCCGGCGGCCGAGGTCGGCGACCACGCGGTCGATCATCGACGACGAGACGAGCGTCTTCCCCACCGCGACCCGCTCCGGCCACTCGCGACCGCCGCCGAACAGATACGAGATCGCGGCGGACAGGACGTGGTTGGGGTTCATGAGGCCGGTGCCCGGCACCACCACGCCATGACGGTCCGCATCGGCATCGTTGCCCAGCGCCAGGTCGAACCGGTCGCGCAGCGCGACCAGGCGCGCCATCGCGAACGGCGAGCTGGGGTCCATCCGGATCCGGCCGTCCCAGTCGAGGGTCATGAACCCGAACGTGCCGTCGACGGCGTCGTTGGTCACCGTGAGATCGAGGCCGTAGCGCTCCCCGATCGCCGCCCAGTAGGCGACCGAAGCACCACCCAGGGGATCGACGCCCAGCCGCAGTCCGGACGCGGCGACCGCCTCGAGATCGACGACGTTGCGGAGATCGTCCACATAGGTCGCCCGGAAGTCGTATGGCGACGCCATCGAGCGCGCGCGCTCGAACGGGATGCGCTTGATCCCGTCGAGGCCGTCGTGGCCCGAGGCCTCGAGGATGCGGTTCGCCTCGTCCTGGATCCAGCGCGTGACGTCGGTGTCGGCGGGACCGCCGTTGGGCGGGTTGTACTTGAAGCCACCATCCTCGGGCGGGTTGTGCGATGGCGTGACCACGATGCCGTCGGCGAGCCCGCTGGTTCGCCCGCGATTCGCGACCAGGATCGCGTGGGACACGGCGGGCGTCGGCGTATAGCCGTCCCCCGCATCGACCGCCACCGACACCTCGTTGGCCGTCAGCACCTCCAGCGCGGTCTGCCAGGCCGGCAGCGAGAGCGCGTGCGTGTCACGACCGATGAACAGCGGTCCCGTGTAGCCCTTCGTGGAGCGATAGCGGCAGATGGCCTCGGTCGTCGCGAGGATGTGCGCCTCGTTGAACGACCCGCGAAGGGCCGACCCCCGGTGGCCGGACGTCCCGAACGCCACGCGCTGGGCGGGATCGCCTGGATCCGGGCTGCGGTCGTGGTACGCGCGCACAAGCTCGTCGAGATCGACGAGATCGGACGGCTGGGCCGGCTGGCCGGCGCGTGGGTCGTTGGTCATCAGCTCGACCGCCTCGGGAGGATCGGTGGTACTCGAGGCACCACCTTACAGCCCCGCCGTGGGCGCCGCCGCAGGGGCATCGACCTTGCACCTGCAGGGGCATCGACGTTGCGCCCCGAGGGCGGGTGCGTTGCGCTCGGGGTGCCCGGGCTCGTACGATGGGCGGAACCTGAGCCAGCGCCTCGTACGGGGCTCGTTCGAGTCCGTCGATTGTCGGCGGCCGAATGCAGGAGCCCGCGATGACCTCGGCCGGGCCGGAGGTACACATGGCGACCGTGACGTTCGACCACGTCTACAAGCGATACGGCGAGGTCACGGCCGTATCGGACCTCGAGCTCGAGATCCAGGACGGCGAGTTCATGGTGCTCGTCGGGCCGTCCGGCTGCGGCAAGACGACCAGCCTGCGAATGATCGCGGGTCTCGAGGAGATCACCGAGGGCACGCTCCGGATCGGCGACCAGGTCGTCAACGACGTTGCCCCCAAGGATCGCGACATCGCCATGGTGTTCCAGAGCTATGCGCTCTACCCGCACATGTCGGTCCGCGACAACCTCGCGTTCGGGCTCAAGCTGCGCAAGGTCGCCAAGCCCGAGATCGAGAGCCGGATCAACGAGGCGGCCGGCATCCTGCAGCTCGAGAAGCTGCTCGACCGCAAGCCCAAGGAGCTGTCGGGTGGCCAGCGACAGCGCGTCGCGCTGGGACGCGCGATCGTGCGCGAGCCGGCCGTGTTCCTGATGGACGAGCCGCTGTCGAACCTCGACGCGAAGCTGCGCGTCCAGACGCGGGCCGAGATCGCCCGGCTCCACCAGCGCCTGGGCACGACGATGGTCTACGTCACCCATGACCAGGTCGAGGCGATGACGATGGGCCAGCGAATCGCCGTCATGAGCGAGGGCCTGTTGCAGCAGGTGGGGACCCCGCAGGAGCTGTACGACCACCCCAAGAACCGGTTCGTGGCGGGCTTCATCGGCAGCCCCTCGATGAACTTCATCGAGGTCAACGTCCCCGGCGGCGGCACGACCGACCTGTCCGAGGGCGGCTTCCACTTCCCGCTTCCGCCGTCCTACCGGGAGGCGCTCCAGGGCGCCGGCAGCAAGGTCGTCGCCGGGTTCCGTCCCGAGCACCTCGACCTGGGCGAGATGGCCGGCGAGGTCGCCACGATCCAGGGCACGGCCGACGTCGTTGAGTACCTGGGCAACGAGGAGCTGCTGCACGTGACCTCCGACGGGCGCGAGATCGTCGCCATCGTCGATTCCTCGCATCGCGTCCGGCCTGGCGACGTGGTCCAGCTGCGGCTGCCGGTCTCCAAGCTGTACCTGTTCAATGCCGAGACGGGCGTCTCGCTCGTCCAGGCGCGCGAGCCGGTCGCGGCCTGACCGTCGTCATCGCTCCGCCCCCGATCATCGAGCCGGCCGGCCCATCGTGACGACGGGCCGGCCGCTCACTGTCGGCTGCCAGTGACGAACCCTCCCGGGAGCCCGAAGGCGACGGGCGAGGACCCGCTGCGTGAGCGTGTCGTCGACCGGAGGATCCTCCATCGCGGGCGCTACATGGAGTTCCGGGTGGACACCATCGAGCGCGCCGACGGCTCGCGCGGCACCCGGGACGTCGTGGGCCACCCGGGTGCGGTGGCGATGGTGGCGCTCGACGACGACGATCGGCTGCTGCTCGTCCGGCAGTGGCGCGTGCCGGCCGACGAGGCCCTGCTCGAGATCCCGGCCGGCACGCTCGACGTGCACGATGGCGTGACGGAGGATCCGCTCCAGGCCGCCCAGCGCGAGCTCGAGGAGGAGACCGGCCATCGGGCGGCGAGCTGGCGCAAGCTCACCGAGTTCTGGACCGCGCCCGGTTTCACGACCGAGCTGATGCACCTCTACCTCGCCACGGGCATCGAGGGCGTGAGCGGCGACGACCGGCTGGCGCCCGATGAGGACGAGCACCTTGAGCTCCTCCAGGTTCCGCTGGACGAGGCGCTGACCATGATCGCGCGAGGCGAGATCCGCGACGCGAAGTCGATCGCGGGAATCCTGTGGCTGGATCGAGAGCGGCGCACGCCGAAGGCGTCGGCCGATCCCGCCTGAGGCACCGGCGAACCACCCGTCCGCGCTACTCCGAGTCGGGCTCCGGCATGCGAGCGAGGGCGGAGCGATACATCGGGGTCGACGGCGACAGGGCAACCGCAAGTCGCAGGTGAGCTCTCGCCTCGAGCATCCGGCCCAGCCGCTTGAGGCTCTGGCCGAGGGCGAAATGCGCGTAGTGGGCTGACGGATCGATCTCGAGCATCGCCTCGAACGTCTCGCGCGATCGCTCGTGCTGCGCCGAGTTGTAGTAGGCGCGTCCCAGCGCCTCGAGGATCGACGCCTTGCCGGGCTCGAGGCGGGCCGCGCGCTCGAGCACGACCGCAGCCTGCGCGTTGTGGCGCCGTCGGAGCAGGTCCTGCCCTCGCTGGAGGAGCTCGTACGCGGACTCGGCCTGCTCCGTCGAGTCATCCGGGGCGGCGGCCCGATCCGTGGCGCCCTCCGCGGACGCGGCCTCGGCTTGACCTGATCGTGTCGCGTCGACGGGACGTGCGTCGGTCGCGTCGGCGCGGCTCATGCCAGCCCCTCCCTGGGCGCTCATGGCAGTCGGGTCAGCGGGGTTCGTGCCGCTCGAGCCAGCGGGGCCGGGACGGTCAAGGCCGTCGGGGACGTTGTCGTCGTTGGTCACGGCTCGATCCTCGCATGGATCGCGATCGAGCACTGCGGCCGCCGCTTCCCGATATGAAGGGGTGCTGAGAGGTCCTCGCCGGGCCCCCGCTCGGTTCGAACAGCGCCGAACCGCGAAGCGGTCAGGGCTCCCGAGGCTCGGCTGGTCCGGCGAGATCGGGCGGGGCGGGAGGCTCGGCTGGTCCGGCGAGATCGGGCGGGGCGGGAGCGGCGGTTGAGCCGCCGAAGCCGAGACCATCATCGGGCGCGGGACCATCTGGGTAGCGAGGCTCAGCCTCGGTCGGGGCGATCACGAAGGAACTCGCCGATGGCACCGATCCGATCGGTCCGACGGTGGCGGCTGCCAGCGCGTGAGCCCGGGTCCGACGCCGATGGCGCCGGATGAGCGCCGTCAGGGCGATGAGCAACAGGATCATCGCGACCGCGCACACGATCAGGATGGCGCGTCCCCGGCCGGCTTCGCCGGCGACGGCCAGCGTCCCGATGGCGAGACCGGCCGCGTCGGTCGCGGCGGCGAGGTTGCCCTGCTGCCAGTCGGCGCGTGCGTCCAGCACCAGCGTGTCGGGATCCTTGCCCACGAGGCCCAGCGTCACCAGCCAGTCCCGAGGCGCGGCGGCGGCATCGGTCGCCGCGGACACATCCTGAAGCGTGCTCTCGGTGGTCATCGCGAGACCGTCGGCAGCATGGAGCGCCTGGATCGTGTCCGCGCTCTCGTACATCGCCTCCAGGCCGGATGGCGGCGTGAGCGAGAGCGAGGCAGCCTGCGCGGCAGTGGCATCGCGAGCCGCGAGGATCGAACGCGCCGTGGAGATCCCGCTCTCGGCCGTTTCGAACGTCCAGCCGTCGAGCGCCATCCGAACGACGACCGGTGCAGCCCATGTCCCGCTCTCGGCGACCAGCGCGTGGTAGTCGTCACGAGCCGTCGCGCGGATCGCCAGCACGGCCTGCTGATCAGGCCCCACGACCCAGGTGGCCATGAGGTCCGAGACCCCGGTCGCGCCGCCCAGCTCCTCGGTCAGATCCAGGAATCGCCGCCAGTCGTTCGGCAGCCGTGACCGCTCTGGTGCGCCGGCACCGACATAGGCGGTGGACCCGTCCTGAGCGGCCTGGAACACCCGGCGCATGCCGTCCTCGCCGGCCGAGGTCACGACCTGGCGGACGACCGTCCACGACGCGTCGTAGCCGTACTGCTCCCGGGCGTCGCTCGCCG
This sequence comes from uncultured Chloroflexia bacterium, assembly GCA_963806265.1. GTDB lineage: Bacteria > Chloroflexota > Limnocylindria > Limnocylindrales > CSP1-4 > CAIXZV01. The sequence goes on along the minus strand of CAWDXT010000024.1, from coordinate 70,224 downwards.
TGTCGGAGATCGGCGCGGGCACACCCCAGGTGGACAGCGGGAAGGCGACCTTCGACGTCCGCTTCACCTTGCCCGGGCCCTGCAGCGCGCCGCCGGACGCGGCCAGGACCCGGGCGGCGTACTCGTCGGCGAGGCCCTCGGTGATCCAGCGCTGGCTGAACAGCGACTCGTTGAACCAGGCGTGGGATGCCTCGTGGATGATGGTCAGATCGTCGAGGTCCTCGCTGATCGTGATCTCGTTCCGGGACGGGTCGTAGAAGCCCGCGTATCCCTCGAGCAGCGGGGTGTGGATCTCGAGCACGTTGAGCGAGCCCCGGACCGGCCACGGCAGCCCGATCAGCTGCACCAGCCGCGGCACACCGTCGGCCAGGACGCTGGCAACCTCCTTGCGCCATCGGCCATCCTCAGGCCAGCCGCGGACGGTGATCCGCTCGCCGTCCGCGAGGTACAGCTGCTCGCTGGTGAGGCCGTTGTCATTGCGGGCGTCGATCCACGCGTACCAGTCCGCCGGCTTCGCGGGATCGGCCGTCAGGACCTGCGTCCCGTCGGTCTTCGTGCGTGTCGTCAGGTCGGCGCCGGTCGCGGTCACAGCGAACCCTGCCGGAACCTCGATCCGCACCGTTCCGTGATCCCCGAATGCCCAGGCAAGGAACGACGCGAAGGCCGGGCCGGCGCGGACATCGCTCGCGGATCGCGGCGCCCCGGCAGGCAGGTCAAAGGTGAGTCGAACCTTCGCGGTCTCACCGTAGTAGAGGTTGGACCGGAAGTAGACGGTCACCTCCCGGAAGGTCCGGCGCCCGGTGCTCGTGATCCGGACCGACGTGCCGTCCTGCGTTGCTCGCAGGTTGGCGGCATCCGGCTGGATCCCGAGGTTGACGCCGTCGTAGTAGTAGCGGGTGATCACGCCCCCGCTGCTGCTGGTCGGCGCCTGGTTGACGGCGGTGATGTCGACCGTGACCCGGATGACCGACTTCGACGGGCATCACGACGTACCGAGTGGCGGCTCCGATGTCGATCTCCGGCTGGGCGGCGCGAGCGGCCGTCGCGGACAGTCCCGGCAGCCCGTCGAGCGCCGGCGCCACCGCGGGGGCCAGCGGCAGGGCGAACGCGACGACCAGCGCAGCCAGCGCCGCCGTGGCCAGCCGTCGGATCGGTGGAGTCCGCGCCCCCATCGTCGTCACTCCGCTATCGGTGTGCCTGGGCGCTCATCCCTGCCCGCCGGCTCCTCCGAGCCCGCCGGGCGCGCTCGAAGATGGTCGAGCCGAGGACAAGGATCGTCGCCAGCACGGCAACCGCCAGCAGCGCCCGGCGACGACCCTCCTGCCAGGCGTCGGTCCATGCCCGGTAGGCGGCATTGGCCGAGGACAGGGTCTGGTCCAGATCCCCTGCCGCCAGGGCGCGCCGGGCATCGTACAGATCGACGTCCGGGTTCTCCCCGAGCATCCCGATCTGCGTCAGCACATCGGTCGCGTCCTCGCGAGCGCGCTCCGCCTGGTCGACCGCGAGGATCGCATTGCGATCGTCCTGCGCCAGCCCGGCCGCTTCCGAGAACAGGCCGGCCTCGAACGGCTGGCGCATCGTGGCCGGCAGGGTCAGGCCATCGTGTGCCGCGAGCTGCTGCACGGCGTGATGCTCGGCGATGACGTTGCGCGCATCCGCCATCAGCTGGCGGGCAGCGTCGAACTGCCAGGCTCGCAGGGCATCGCGAATGCGGCGCGGCAGCGACCAGTCGCCGGCGACCGCGAGCGTCTGCTCATACTCGAGCCGCGCAGTCGCACGAGCGTCGAGCAGCGGCAGCTCGTCGGATCGAAGCACCCAGGTCCGCCACAGGTCGGTGAAGTCCTGCCCGGTCTCCGTCTCGAGCAGATCGAGCAGCCCGCGCCAGTCCGGCGCACCGCTGATGCCCTCGGGCTCGGATCCCGTGCCGGCGGGTGGCTGGTAGGCACCGACGCCGGCGGCGATGTCGGACCACACCCGTCGCAGGGCCTCGTCACCCGCCCGCTCGCGAATGGCGGCCGCCAGCGCAGCCGATGCGGCCAACCCGTATGCCTCGCTGGCCCGATCGGGCGGATCGGACGCGGCCGTCCAGGCGTTCAGGGGTTGCGGATCGACCTTGAGCGCTTCGGCCAGCCGGGACGGGGAGGTCGCCGCGGCCGTGGTGTCGGATCCCGCCGTGTCGGTCGCGGACGAGCTGCCATCGGACGCCGATGAGCCGCCCGAGTCGGCGACACCCAGCGACCCTGCGACGCGCGTGGCGTACAGGGAGGCGAACCCCTCGTTGGCCCAACGGTCGGCGAGCAGGTTCCCGTTGAACCAGCCATGGGCTGCCTGACGGATGGCGACCAGCGGGTCGGCCCAGTAGGCAACCTCGATCGTCCGCGATGCCGGATCGTAGGTGCCGGCGTACGCATCAGCGGACCGGTTGGCGGCCTCCTGCACGACCGTCGGCTGGGATGCCGGCCAGTCGATCCCGATGTCCTCGCGCAGCGCAGGGAGTGCACGCTCGAACAGCGACCTGGTCCGCTTTGCCCAGGCCGAGTCATTGGCCCATGCCCGGATCGTGAGCGGCACGGACTGGGTCCCGGCGTCCACGCTGATCGCCGTCTCCGCGTACACGGGCTCGCTCTGGCCGTTGACGTACGCGAACCAGGTCAGGGGTGACGAGATCGGGCCCGACGCCAGCTCGGTCCCACCGGCGGAGGTCCTGCTCCTGTCCCGAAAGTGGCCCAATTCGACCGTCACGTCATAGCCTGCCGGGAACCGCACCCGGACGGTGCTGCCGCGGGCGCCCGTGGACGCGTATGCCCAGACGGGCAGCGTCACGAAACCGGGTCCGATCCGGAGCTGCCGGTCGGTCGCCCCGCCACGGTCGACCAGGTTGAAGGTGAGCTTGAGCGTGCGCGACTTCCCCCCGTACAGGCGCGACCCGAAGTTGATCCGGAGCAGGGTGGAGCTCGAGCGTCGCTTGGCGACGCGCACGCTGGCGTGCGATGCACCCGTGATCCTGAACCCGCTCGTGCCGGACGGAACGGCCAGGAACGCATGGTCGAAGTAGTACCGCTTGGTCCTCGTTTCCTTCAGGTGGTTGCTGGCAACGATCGAGATCGAGACCCTGGCCCGGTCGTGCTCCGGATCGACCGTGTAGATCGCGTCCGTGACCAGCGTCAGATCCGTCGCCGCCGCACGGGCCGGGGCAGCCGGAAGCAGCCCGGCAACCGGGGCCACGAGCGCGAACGTGAGGGCGACGACGAGGGCGGAGACGACCAGCGTGCCGGGTCGGCGGGTCATGCGGGATCGGTCGCTGGTGCCGGGTCGTGGGGTCATGCGGGGTCTGCGGGTCGTGCGGGGTCGCGGGTCCGCGGTCATGCCGGACCCCGACCCTGGCCGACGAGCGCATGGCCACCGACCGCCGCTGGATCGACCAGCTCGCCGAGCTCGGTCGCATACCGGGCGAGCAGCCTGACACCGGGTCCGTCGTCCCCGGCGGCGAGGTCGATCGGCCATCCGCCGGCCTTGAGCCAGCCCACGGTCTCGTCGCGGAAACGGTCGGCGACCGCCAGCTGGCGCGCGAGCGCCAGACCCAGGGCGTCGCGCCCGGCCGCCGCAACGGGGATCTCGGCGATCAGCAGCGGGCGCTCGTCCTCGCCGACGGAGAACTTGACGAACGGCAGCTCGTCGTTCCAGCGCAGCAGGATCCGGTAGGAGCGGCGGAAGGAATCGTTGATGGGCGGCGCGAAGTGCGCCCAGCAGATGAGGGCAAGCGCGGGGTCGAGGATCAGCGTGATCCGCAGCGCCGCGCGGCGGCGGCCGTCCAGGATCACGTCCCACGACGCCACGCCCTCTCGGTCGGCGCGTTCGATCGGTACCAGGCCCAGGTCGTCGAGCCAGGCCTCGACGTCGGCCGGGACGCACGCCGACGCCCGGGGGGCGATGGACATGGGCGGGAGTCTACCGGAGGGCGCGGAAACGCCCCGGCCGCGCGCTAGGAGCCTGCGCCGGCGCTCGCCACCTTGGGGGTCGACCCGGCGGCATCCGCGGGCGCCGCCCGCCGTCGCCGCTTCCGGTCGGGCTGCCGCTCCACGGAGCCTCCGGTACGGACCACCCGGGTCGAGTAGTCGGAGGCCTTGACCTGATCGGCAACACGCACGTTGCGGCCGAGCCGGACGCCCCGTGGCACGATCGACTGCTTGCCGACCACCGTGATCCCGGTGTTGAGCCGCGACGGCTCCTGGCGGTTCGGCGTGTCGAGGTCGGGGCCGTCGCCCACGACCGCTCCCTTGCCGATCACGACCTCCTTGTCGAGGATCGCCCGGTCGACGATCGCCCCCGAGCGGATCTCGGTGTCGAACATCACGATCGAGTCGCGCACGACGGCCCCCATGTCCACGCGGACACCGGGCGACAGGACGCTGTTGACCACCATCCCGTTGATGACGCAGCCATGCGAGATCAGGCTTCGGTGCACCTGCGCGGTCGGCCCGATCTGGGCGGGGGCCCGCTCCTCGGACTTGGTGTGGATCAGCCACTCCCGGTCGTACAGGTCCAGCTCCGGGACATCCTCGACCAGCGCCATGTTGGCCTCCCAGTAGGACTGGATCGTGCCCACGTCCTGCCAGTAGCCGTCGAACCGGTAGCCGAACACGCGCGCCTCCGCCTCGAGCATCGCGGGGATCACGTCGCGCCCGAAATCGTGCAGGTCATCGGACAGCCAGCGCATCAGGGCGCGCTTGGAGAACACGTAGACGCCCATCGACGCCAGGTCGGACTTGGGCTGCTTTGGCTTCTCCTGCCACTCGGCGACGCGGTCCTGGTCGTCGAGCGCGAGGACGCCCATCCGGCTTGCCTCCGCGATCGGGACCCGCCGGACCGCGATCGTGACGTCGGCGCGGCGGCGCCGATGCGCGGCGATGAACGGCTGGTAGTCCATCTTGTACACGTGGTCGCCGGCCAGCACGACCACCGTATCGGCCCGGCTGTGCTCGATGACGTTGAGGTTCTGGAGCACGGCATCGGCGGTTCCCCGGTACCACTCGGCCACGCGACCCCGGCGGATGTAGGGCTGGAGCAGCTTCACGCCACCCGTGTTGCGATCCAGGTCCCAGGGTCGCCCGACCCCGATGTGATCGTTGAGCGAGCGAGGGTTGTACTGGGTCAGGACGAGCAGGTCGTCGAGCCCGGAGTTGACGCAGTTGGACAGGGTGAAGTCGATGATCCGGTACTTGCCGCCGAACGGGACAGCCGGCTTGGCGCGGACGGACGACAGGATCGAGAGGCGTTCACCCTCGCCGCCAGCGAGGATGACTGCGATCACAGGCTTGACCATCGCCGTCCCTTCGAGCTCACCGTTCGCGTTCGATGCTACACCGCGCTCGTTAGCATGCCGGGACGCGCGGGCCATGCTCCCGCGTCCCGGCCGAGCGACCCAGGCCGTCGCTCAGGTGAAGAGCCTGGGGTTCACGAAGTTGCCGTTGAGCCAGACCATCCAGTGGAGATGCGCGCCGGTCGAGTGGCCGGTGCTGCCCTCGTAGCCGATGACCTGGCCCTTCGACACCGTCTGGCCGTGCATGCACGGGCGTCTTGGGCTGCATGTGCGCATACCACGTGGTCAGCGACGAGGAGTGCGCGATGATCACGATCCAGGCCGGGTTCGCGCCGTCGGCGTAGTTCCAGCCCACGTAGACGACCCGGCCGGCGCCGGCCGCCCGGACCGGCGTCCCGTATGGCGCCACGATGTCGATGCCGTTGTGGAAGTGGGCGCAGCTGCCGTAGCGCGGCTCCCAGGAGAAGCCCGTGCAGCCGAACGGCTGGGTCACCACGCCGGGCATCGGCCACGAGAGCGTCCCGTTGTACTGGGACGGGATGTTCCCGTGCTGGAAGGCCGCGGCGACCAGCCGGTCGATCCTGTGCTGAAGCTTCTTCTTCGCGGCGGCCGCGTTCGCCACCGCCTTGCGCATCCGAGAGGCGTCGGCCGCCATCCTCGCGTACTGCGACTGCTGGGCCGCGAGGGTCCGCTTGGCCTGCGCCTCGAGCTTCCTGAGCTTCGCCTGGGTCGCCTTCAGCTCCGCCAGCCGGTCATCGAGCCGGGCCTTCTGGACCGCCGTCTGCTGGCGGATCAGGTTGGTGTCGGCGCGTGCGGACTCGACCGTCTGGTGAAGCTCGAGCAGGGTCGCCTGGTCCGAGCTGACCTGGCGCGCGAGCGTCTCGTCCTGGGCAGCGACGTCCAGCTGCGACGACATCTCGACCAGCATGTCCGTGAACGAGGCGCCCGACAGCAGCGTCTCGAGCATCGACGTCTGCTGGGCGTCGTAGGCCTGGCGGATCCGGTCGGCGAGCTGTGCCTTGTGCTCGCCCAGCTCGATCTTCTTCTGCTCCTCCTGGGCCGAGATCGTGCGCAGCTGGAGGTCCAGGTCCGCCAGCTGGCCGACGAGATCGTCGTACTCGCCCTGGACCTGCGCGATGTCGTCCTTGAGCGAGGCCACCTTCCGGCGCGTGGCGGCCAGGTTGTCGGTGATGCCCGACAGCTGGTTGCGGGTGGCCGCGATCTCACCCTTGAGCGACGCCTGCGAGCGGTTGAGGCGCGCGATCAGCTGCTTCTGCTCGCTGATCTTCTTCTCCAGCTGCTTCTGCTGGGCGCGCGCGTCCGACAGCTGGTCGCCTCGGACCGCAGGCGGGTTGGCGGCCGGTGCGGCGATGCCGCCCAGGAGGAACGGGAGAACCAGCAACGCAAGCAGCAGCCGGCGGGGCCGGCGGCGGTGGGAGCTCGGATAGTCCTGCGCGGCTGCGTGGCGGGTCAACGAGGGGGCGTCCTCATCTCGTGCGAGCGTTCTCGTGGCGGGCGCGCTTCGGGGGACGGCGCGGAGCGCGAGCAGTTGATCGCCCGCCGGATCTGGCGCCGTCCCAGTGGGCACCTCCGAGACGACCAAGTACCGGCTTGTGCCCGCAGTGTAGCAATGGCTGGCAACCGCCCTCAGCGCATTGGTGGGTCGGCGACGGGGCCATGCAGAGGTCGAATTCGACGAGCGCCGGTCAGCGCACGACCAGGATCGCCCACATGGCACCGAGGATGAGGAATGGGCCGAACGGGATGTAGGTCTTGAGCGTGATCCGCCGCGCGACAAGGAGCACGATGATCACCAGCCCGGCGGCGATCGCCCCGTACACCACGCCGATGACGAGGCGGAGAGGTCCGGCCAGCAGGCCCATCGACACCAGGAGCTTGAGATCGCCCATGCCGATCGCGCCCGCGCCGAACGGGATCGCGAGCAGCGCCAGGCCGGCCGGCACCGCGAACGCGACGGCGGCGGCGATCGGGAGCGAACCGGGCGACAGCATGGGGTTGAGACCGGTCAGCGTGAACAGCAGCGCCAGCGGGATCGCCGGCAGGGTGATCAGGTCGGGCAGCAGGCGCTGGTCGAGGTCCGTCGCCAGCAGCAGCACCAGCGCCACGAGGTAGGCGCCGATGGCGGCGGCCGGCGCGGGGTCCGTATAGCGCAGGGTGAGGGCACCGAGCGCGAACGCACCGACGGCCATGGCCACCGCCGTCCGCCAGTCGACGGCCCGCACATGACCGTCCTCGTGGGCCGGCCAGCGGGCGGCCACGCGATCGGCGGCCAGGCCCCAGCCGGCGCCCAGGATCGCGAGGACGATCGCCAGCGGCGTCAGCATCAGCGGTCCCGGGTCCGACGCACCGGATGCGAGATCAGCGGCTGCCCGCCCGGTCGTGGGGTCAGCGCTCGGCCGCGCCGGCGAGAGCCAGCTCGACGAGCGTCGCGTGGGCCGCGCCGGTCGCGCCCCGCGGCGCGTACTGCGTCGTCTCGCGGAAGTAGGCCGTGCCGGCGATGTCGAGATGCGCCCACGGGACCGTGCGGAACTCCTCCAGGAACAGGGCGCTCTGGATCAGCCCGCCCTCGGCGGTGCCGATGTTGGCAAGGTCCCCGTACCAGCTCCGGAGGTGTCGACGGTAGTCGGCCACGAGCGGGATCCGCCAGTAGCGTTCACCGGCGCGGCTGCCGGCCGCGGCGATCTGGTCCCACCAGGGATCCGGGGTCGCGAAGGCGCCGGTGACCAGTTGCCCCATCGCGCGCGCCACGGCCCCGGTCAGGGTGGCGACGTCGACCAGGTGGGTCGCGCCCAGCTGCTCTGCGTACGTCATCGCGTCGGCCAGGATCAGGCGGCCCTCGGCGTCGGTGTTGAGGATGTCGACCCACTTGCCGTTAAGCGCCTTGACGATGTCCCCGGGGCGCGTGGCGCTGCCGCTGGGCATGTTCTCGACGGCGGGCGCGACGGCCAGCAAGGGCGTGCCGGGTGCCAGCCTGGCGAGCGTGGTGATGGCCGCGATCACGGTGCACGCACCGGTCTTGTCCATCTTCATCTCTTCCATGTGGGCCGCGGTCTTGATGCTGATGCCGCCCGAGTCGAAGCACACGCCCTTGCCCACCAGCGCGAGATGGCGGTCGAGCGCGTCATGCTCGCCGGCAGCGCCCGAGCGCAGGACGATCATCCGCGGCGCATTCGCGCTTCCCTGGCCGACGGCGAGGAACAGGTTCATGCCCATCTCGGCGGCGCGGCGCTCATCGATCACGTCGATGTCGAGGCCGTAGGTCGAGGCCAGCGACGAGGCCTCGTCCGCGAGCACCTGGGGCGTGACATCGTTTGCCGATCGATTGGCCAGGCGGCGCGCGATGTTGGCGCCCTCGCCCATGATCCGTCCGCGCTCGGCCGCCCGCTCGATCGACGCCTGGTCGCCGGACGATGCGACCAGGATCAGCTCGTCGAGCGCCGGGGGCGCCGCGTCCGTGTCCTCGCGATAGATCGCCTTGGGCTCGAAGCCGCCCTCGACGATGCCCCGGGTGACGAAGTCGGCCGCGGCGACCAGGGCGTCCGCGTCGCCGGTCGCGCCGCGCAGACCATCGGCGACCGGGTCCAGCCAGACCGCCATCGTGTGCGCGTTGCGGTTGACCAGCCGCCGGATGGCGGTCGCTCCGAGACGCCGGGCGGTCTCGAGGTCGAACTCGTCGGCCTTTCCGCCGCTGACGACCACGAGCCGGGTGTATGGAAGGTCGCCGCTTGCCGCCACCACCCGGTAGTAGCGCCTCGTCGGCAGCTCACCGAACGCGACCAGGCCGCTGAGCTCGCCACCCGACCTCCGGTCGAGCTCGCCGAGCGGTCCGTCGAACGCCGGATCGCCGACGACGGGGATCGCCAGGACGTCGGCTCGCGCCTCCCAGGGCTGGCCGACAACAACGCGGATCTGCACGTGATCCCTCCCGGGGCGCCCACGGCACGACAGCAGGACCGGGGCGGATGATGGGTCTTGCGGGCAGTGTACCGGCGCGCGACGTCCGGCCGACGACGCGATGGGCGCTTACGGGGCGGCGGACGCCGGTTCCTGGTACTGCTGCTGAACGTCGAGCGCAGCTGCCAGCGCGCCACGCGCCTGCTCGATCGAGATCACCGCCTGGTTGAGCCCGCCACGCGCGAGATCGCCCATGATCACCACCAGCGCCCTCGTGTCGGTCGGCAGCTGGTCGCGCGCCGTAGCCTCCTGCGCGAACGCCTTACGCACCCTATTCGTGACCCGGCCCTTTGCGTCGACAAGCGACTGGTAGAGGTTGCGCAGCGCCGCGTCGTAGGCGCCGTTGCGATCCAGCCAGTCGCTGAGCGTGGACACGTCGGTCGAGCTCGCGAGGTCGTCGCGAAGCCTGAGCGCCTCAACGAGCGTTGCGTCGGGGGCGTCGAGCAGCGTCAGCGCCCGTTGATAGTGGCCCGCCGCGCCGGCCCTGGCAGCGGCTGCCGTCTCCTGGTCGTGGCGCGTGAGCAGGCCGGTCAGCCGAGCCGCGCCGACCGCCCGGCCCGTGAAGGCGAGCCAGTCCGTCTCGAGACCGTCGGTGAGACCCTGCGTCGAGGCGAGGGCCGCATATCGATCGATGACGCCCGGCGACAGGCGCAGGGCGGCGTCGTCCCCGACACCGGGCACGCGCTCGAGCGCCGCTGTGAGCTGGGTCGTCTGGGTCTTGACCTCGGTGACCTGCGCCGTTCCCGCATCGATCGTGTCGCTCAGCGCCTGGACGTCACCGCCGACGATGTCGGTCAGCGAGCGACGGGCCGTCGATGCCAGCCCGTCGACGGCGTTCGAGAGCTGTGCCAGCTCGGTGGTCGCCACATCGAGCGCCGGCGTCGCGGCCTGGTCGCCATCCCAGGTGAGCTCCGGCCGAGCGTCCGTGCCGGCCGGATGCTCCGTCGCCGCGATCATGCCCGCCGTCCCGATCGCGATCAGCGCGGCGATGACGGCCCAGCCCACCATGAGCGCCAGGCGGCGTGCGGCGGACCGGACGGCGAGGACCGGCGGTGAGCCCCAGAGATTCACGGGCTGGAGCGTAGCGTGCGCGTCGCGGTGGCGCGAGCGCGGCGTGCCGGAGCGCGGCCCGGCCGTGTCGACTGCGGCTGCCAGACGAACGTGCAGCCATGGCCGACCGTGAACGTGCGGCTACTGGTCGGCGACCTTGTGGCGAAGGTATCCGAGGTTGCCCTCCATGGGCTGGGGGTCGAAGCCGAAGCTCGTGCGAACGCCATCGAGCGGACCCACGTTGTCGAGCCGAAGCTGGCGCAGCTGGTCGGTGGAGGCCGGAAATGGCAGGTGGACGGCCTCGGACGCGGCGGCCACCAGCCGGATCAGCGCGACCGGCATCGGCACCAGGACCCGTCGGGCACCCATCGCCCGACACACCTCCTCGACCATCTCCCGGTAGGTCCAGTAGCGCGGACCGCCGAGCTCGTACTCGTGACCCACCGTGCGCTCGTCCGCGAGCGAGGAGACGACGGTGCGCGCGAGGTCGCCGATCGCCAGTGGCTGGAACCGGGCGTCACCGCCACCGGTGAGCGGCGTGATGCCCGGTGAGTACCGGACGAGGCTCGCGAGGATGTTGAAGAAGCCATCCCGCGGGCCGTAGAGGACCGACGGGCTGAGCACCGTCCAGTCGAGCCCGCTGTCGCGCACGATGGCGATCGCCTTCGCCTTCGAGCTTGCGTAGTGGAGGTCCGGCTCGTCGGCCACGCCCATCGCACCCAGGTGCACGAAGCGCCGGACACCGGCATCGCGCGCAGCGACGACCATGTTGCGGGTTCCCTCGGTGTTGACGAGGCGCAGGCTCGCGCCACCGTCCCAGTCCCGGGGGATCGCCGCCAGGTGCACGACGGCATCGACCCCGACGAGCGCCGCCGGCAGCGTATCGGCGCGGGTCACATCCCCCACCCGCACGGTGACCCGGGCCCGCTGGTCCGGTGGCAGCCGGTGCAGCTCGCTGCCGTCGTCGGTCCCGCGGACCAGCGCCACGACGTCATGTCCGGCGTCGAGCAGCGCGGGGACGACGTGGCTGCCCACGAACCCGACGGCGCCGGTCACGAGGATCGTCTGCATCCCAACCTCAGTCATCGCTAAATGTGCTATTCGACCGTAGCATGATTCGTCCATGTGGGCCAGCGCCGGCCGAACCGCGGCGCGGCACACCGCCTACCATGCCGTCCATGCAGGAACCAGCGCCCGGCCTCGAGCTCGATCCCCTCACGGTGCGCTCGCTGGTGCGAGCGATGCCGAAGGTGGAGCTCCACCTCCACCTCGACGGCTCGCTTCGGATCGCGACCGCGCTGGACCTGGCCCGAACCCGAGGCATCGACGCCCCGACCAGCTTCGAGGCGATGCGCCGGGTGCTGGTCGTGCCCGAGCAGGTCACCGACCAGGCCGAGCTGCTGCTGGCCTTCGACCTTCCGATCTCGCTGATGCAGGACGCCGAGGCGCTGGAGCGGACGGCCGCCGACCTGGTTGAGGACAAGGCCTTCGACCACGTGCGGTACGCGGAGATCCGCTGGGCACCGCTGCTCCACACGCGTCGTGGGCTGACCGGTCACCAGGTGGTCGAGGCCGTCTCTCGGGGCGCCCGTGAGACCGCTCGCCGACTGGGGATCGAGGTGCGGCTGATCGCGACCCTGATGCGGATCCATCCGCCCGAGGCGAACCTGGCCTTCGTTCGCGACCTGGCGCAGCGTGGCATCCCGGATGGGCTGGTGGCGGTGGACCTGGCCGGCCCCGAGGCCCGCGCGCCGGACCCGGAGCTGCATCGTGCCGCGATCGAGGCGGCGCGAGCGATCGGGCTGCACGTGACCCTGCATGCCGGCGAGTGGGGCGGCGCCGCCCAGGTCCGACGGGCGCTGGCGCTCGACCCGGAACGGATCGCCCATGGCCCGCTGGCCATCGACGACGCCGAGCTGGTTGCCGAGCTCCGGTCGCGCGGCACGTGGCTCGACCTGTGCCCAACCTCGAACGTCCAGGCGGGGATCGTGCCGTCCATCGCCGCGCACCCGCTGCGTCGCCTGCTCCAGGCGGGGGTCCGCGCGACGCTCAGCACCGACGATCTCACCGTCTCTGACATCTCGCTGTCGGACGAGTACGAGCGAGCCGTGACGATGATCGGCATCACTCTGCCCGAGCTGTGGGCGATGAACCTGGGCGCCGCCGATGCGGCGTTCTGCGACCCGTCGACGCGGCGGCGCGTGCGAACGGATCTCTCGTCCTGGGGCGCCGGCATCCCGGAGCTCGCCGCGACCTGACGGGTCGGGCTGCCGGGCTGGGCCGACGGCTCGGCCGAGGTCGGTCAGGCTGCCGGCGCCGGCCGGGGCTCAGCCGAGGTCGGCCAGGATGCGCGCCAGTGCCTCCCCGTCCTCGGCCATGAACGTCGGGCGGTCGGCCTCCGGCAGCGCCTCCGCTGTCTCCCGGCTCGTGACGCCGGTCAGCATCAGGATCGTCCGTGCGCCCACGGCCCGGCCGGCCGCCACGTCCGTCATGGCGTCGCCGATCATCACGGCAGCCGAGGGGTCGCCGCCCACCAGGTGCGCTGCTGCCACGAGCAGATGGGGCTCGGGCTTGCCGATGGTGACCACCGCCGTCGTGCGCGAGGCGACCTCGACGGCGGTCACGACCGAGCCGGCGCCGGGTCGATACCCGTGCTCGATGGGATAGACGGGGTCGCGATTGGTGGCAATCAGCGTGGCGCCCGCACGAACGCAGTCGGCTGCCGCCGCCACCCGCAGATAGGTCAGCTGCTGGTCAAGCCCGACCACCACGGCGTCGGGGTGCCCGGCCGCCTGCCAGCCGTCGATCCCCTCCTGGCTGACCCGTGTCGCGGCGTAGCCGGCGTTGACGACGTCGAAGCCTGCCTCGCGAAGCTCCCGGTCGAGGCCCCCGGCGCCCACGGCGAGCACGCGTCGGACCCCGGGCATCTCGTCGCGGATGTAGAGCGCCGTCGCGCGAGCCGAGGTCACCACCCGATCGGGTCCCGTCGGCGCTCCGACCCCGTCCAGCCGGGGGACATAGTCGGCGTGGTAGTACATCGAGTTGTTGGTGACGTACACGACGTCGTCACCACGCTCGGCGCGAGCGGCAAGCGCGGCCCCCACGCCGGGCACGGGCTGCGAGGCGCGATACACCACGCCGTCGAGGTCAACGAGCAGCAGCACGGACCGATGCTACCGTCTGGGCATGGTCCGAGGCCCGCATCCGCCACGCCCCGCCGGCTCCGGCCGGGCCAGGCGATCGCCGCTTGACGGGACGTCGCGGCTCATCGTGGACGGCACCAACCTGCTGTACCGGCTGGGCCGTGGCGACGCCGCGCCACCGGCCGCGATCGTGGGCCGGCTGCGCGCAGCCATCCCGGGCCCGATCGCGATCGACCTTGTGTTCGACGGCATGGGTCATGGGGTCTACGGCCGGCTCGCCCAGGGCATGTACGTCCGTTACTCGGGCCACCGTCCGGCCGACGACGTCATCCTCGACCTCGTGTCGGAGGCGGTGATGACGCGCGGTGCCGGCCCGGCGGCCGGTGCGGAGATCCTGGTCGTGACCAACGATCGCGAGCTGCGGGGCCTGCTCGCCGCGAAGGGCGCCCGAACCGTTCCGGTCCAGTGGCTGCTCGCGAGGCTCGACCTGCCCAGGCTGGCCGCGCCCGCCGCCGGCAACCGGCGACCGCCAGGCTCGACCGGCGCCGGGCTCGGCGGCCCGACCGGGGCCGGCGAGGACGACGAGCGGCCCAGGTGGAAGCCGGGACGCGGGGCGACCACGAAGACCGGACCCGCGCGGCGCGTCGCCCGCCACAAGCGCCACCCTCGTCCCGGAGGCTGAGCCGGACGATCCGCGTCCGCGACGCTCGACGCCCCGGCTGTTAGCATGCGCCCGTGATCCTCGATCAGCTGCAGCAGATGTGGAACGGCCTCATCGACCTCACGTCGTACGTGGTCATCCCCGACTGGGGCAGCCTTGTGGGCCTCCTGCCGATCTTCCTCGTCGTCGGTGTCGTGGGGCCGATCCTCACGCTGCTCGCGCTCGCCTGGTTCGTCTACTTCGTCCGCAAGCCGCGCCTGAGGGTCGCCTACCGGGATCCACGCCGACCGGCACCGCTCGACGCCGACGGCCGTCCGGTGTTCCCCGTGGGCGAGCCCTACAGCATCGTCGAGGCGACGATCTACGAGCCCGGTGCCGTGCGGTCCGCGTCGGGTGACGCGCTGGTGGTGGCGTGCCCCAAGTGCGGGCTCGTCCGGCCGGCGGTCGAGGACACGTGCGGCAACTGCGGCCTGTCGTTCACCCTTCGCGCCCCCACCCTCAGCGTTCGTCCGGCCGGCCCGCCACCGGGCGGTCGCGCAGCCGTCTGAGGAGCCCGACTCACCGACACGAACTCCGAACCGCCGGGCTCGAGGACCGGCGACCAGCCCGGACCGACCGGTCTCCCCGGTCCGGCCCCAAGCGTCTCGGGACGGAAACCATGGCACAGGCATCGTCCATCCTCTTCGTCGTCGCCGTGATCGCGATCGCGGTCGGGTTCGCCGCCCATGTCGGCCACGCGGTGCTGCTGGCCAATGGGCGACGGGTGCTCTCGTTCGCCCCGGCACGCGAGCCGGTACTGGCGGCGGCGGGTGTCGGCGGCTCGTTCGTGACGTCGCGCGTGGCCGATGGCGGCGAGCTCGATCTCGCCCATTCGCCCAGCCCCCTGTCGCGCGCTGCGACCACCATCACCCTGGCGGGCTTCGCGCTGCTGCTCGCGTCGCTGATCCCCGCGGGCGATCGTCGTCGGTCGCGGGCCGTGGGGCAACCTGTTCGAGTTCAGCGTCGCCTTCGCGACCTCGATGCTCGGCGGCTACCTGTTCCTGTCCCGCCGCTATGCGATCCGCCAGATCGGCTTCATCCCGCTCGGCGTGGCACTCGCGATCCTGCTCTACGCCTCGTCGCTGCCGTCCGAGATCGAGCCCCTGGTGCCGGCGCTCCAGAACGCGCCGCTGCTGACGATCCACGTGGGCATGGCGGTGCTGTCCTACGGGATCTTCGCGACCGCGTTCGCGGCCGGCGTCGGGTACCTCGTCCAGGGCAGGGGCGATCGGTTTGCCTGGCTGCCCTCGCACAAGGTGCTCGACGAGGTCGCCTACCGCGCCGTGATCGTCGGTTCCCGATCTTCGCAACGATGATCATCCTCGGCTCGTGGTGGGCCTCCATCGCCTGGTCCCGCTACTGGGGCTGGGATCCGAAGGAGACCTCGGCGCTCGTGACCTGGCTCACCTACGCGATCTACCTGCACGCACGCAATCAGCGGCGCTGGGCCGGCCGGCCCGCCGCCCTGCTCCTGGTCGTCGGCTTCGGGATGGTGCTCGTCACCTACTCCGGCAGCCTCTGGTTCAGCGGGCTCCACGCCTACAGCGGGCTCTAGCGACCATCCGCCGCCGCGCCTCGTCGGGCTCGCACCGCGAGCGGGCGAGCCGGGGCAACCGGCAGCCGAGACAGCCTCAACGGCGGAGCAGGGCAAGAACCGCCATGACCCGACGATTGACGTCGGGGGATGGCTCGAGGTCCAGCTTCTGGAACACGACTGCGGACGCCGCCTCAACCGTCCGCTCGCTGATCCCGAGCTCACGTGCGATGCCGGCATTTGAGCGCCCTTCGGCCATGACGGCCAGGATCTCGCGTTCGCGAGGTGTCAGACGCTCCAGCGGCGAGTCCTGGCGGCGGCCGCGCATCAGCTGCGCAACGATCGTGGGATCGATGACGCATTCGCCATCGGCCACGCGGCCCAGCGCATCCACCAGCACGGCGACGTTGGACACCCGCTCCTTGAGCAGGTAGCCGAGGCCGGCGGGCTGATCGGCGAGGAGGCGCTGCGCATAGCGTGGCTCGACGTACTGGCTGAGCAGCACGACCGCGGTTTCGGGCTGCTCGTCGCGGATGCGGCGCGCGGCAACCAGCCCCTCGTCGGTGTGCGTGGGCGGCATCCGGATGTCGACGATCGCGACGTCGGGTCGTTGACGGGCGACGAGCGCCATGAGGGCCTCGGCATCGGCAGCCTCACCTGCCACCTCCACACCGGCGTCGGCCAACAGGCGTGCGATGCCCGAGCGGATGAGCATGACGTCGTCGGCGACCACTACGCGCATGGCATCGTCGCTGTGACCATGACCCCGCCGTCAACGCCCTCGACGGCGAGCCGGCCTCCCACGGCGCCCACCCGATCGGCAACGTCCTCGAGCTCTCCTGGCGGCACGACCGGGCACCCATGCAGCAGGACGCGAAGCTCCAGGCGGTCACCCTTGCGCGCCGCCTCGACGTCGGCCGAGGCTCGTGTCCCCGCTCGGGCCGCATGAGCAAGTGCCTCGAACACGACCGCGTAGCCGGCCATGGCCACATCGCCTGCGACGTCCAGGTCGCCCGCGTCGACGGTGGCCGGTACCCCCGAATCCCGGGCCAGATCCTCGAGCGCTGCGCCCAGACCCTCCGAGGCGAGCGCCGCAGGAAACAGGCCATGACCAAGGCGGCGCAGGCCGACCAGCGCGTCGCCGACATGCGCGTCTGCCTGCGCGATGACGGCATCGGCGTGCGACAACCGGCGGCGCGCCACGTTGAGGTAGAAGGAGGCTCCGACCAGCCGCTGTTGCGCGCCGTCATGGAGATCGCGCTCGATCCGCCGCCGCTCCGCATCGGAGGCAGTGACGATCCGCCGTTGCGACGCGCGAACCTCGTCGAGTCGCGCTTGGGCGACGGCGGACAGCCGTGCGTTCTGGAGCGCGAGCATGGCGGCCGGGGTCAGGGTCGCGACCACCTCGTCGGGTGCGACACCTGCTGCCAGCGTGATGCGGACGGCGGGTTCGGCACCATCGTCGACCACGGCGGCGGAAGCGGGAGCATCGCTCGCTGCGACGGCACGGCCCGCGTGGTCCACCCACTGGTTGGTCCCGGGGATCGCGAACTGCACCCGGTCCGCTCGACCCCCCAACGCGCCGGACAAGCCCGGATCGGTGAGCTGCTCCAGGAGCTCCCGGATCCCCGATCTGGCCCGGCGGATCGACTGCGTCGCGATCCATACCGACACCCCAAAGAGAAGGCCGGCGAGCGCGCCCGGGAGCAGGGCCTCGACCGCGGTCATCACGTCCGCCCAGCGGATGGCATGGATCACCCACGGCAGGGGCAGCACGATCAAGGCACCGAGCGCACCCCACGCGACCGGGCTCGACCGATGGCGAGCCATCTCGAGCGCGAGCACGAGCGCGGCCAGTGTGCCGGCTGCGACAACCAGGCCGGCCGCGAGCAGGTAGGCGGCCCGTGTCGACAGGACATCGCCTGCGACCGGGTCGGCGCGCAGGCAGGTGATGCTGCAGCCCGGGTCCGCAAGGGGGTCGTAGCCCGCGACCAGCGCGACCGATGCGCCGAGCGCGAGGGCAAGCGTCGCCCGCATCGGCACCCGGTGGCGCGCGGCGTGGGACCATCCAAGCCCGACCTGCGCAGCCCCGGCGATCGCGATTGGCCACAGGGCGAGGGCGACGACCCGGATCGAGGGGGGCGTGGTAGCCAGGCCGGCCCACACGGGAGCCACCAGGCCGAGGGCCACCATCACGAGACCGACCGCCGCCCGCGGTCGCTCCATGGCGACCAGCCACGCGGCGGCGAGGAGCGATGCGCCACTGGCGAGGACGGCCGAGGACAGCCACTCGGGGATCCCGAGCACGAACGGCGACCGTGGAGCATCGCGTGATGCCACCGCGACCGTGGCCACCACGGCGACCGTGGCCACCAGGGTGACCGCGGGACCGACCGCCCGGACGATTCCCGTGCGCGATCCATCGGGCGGCGCTGTACGGTTCGCCATGCGCGGCATTGTGCCGCTCCGGCCCTGGGGGCGATACCCGTGTTGTCCACAGTGCCGGGCCGAGCCAACCCGCTATGGGGGCATGCCGGCGGCCCGTAGACCAGGTGCGTTCACCTTCCGACACGAGGACGATGCGATGGGCGTGCGATGGACGGGGAGGACGGCGGCCGTCCTGGCGTTGACCGGGATCATGCTTGGCGGCTGCGCGTCGGCCGGTGGAGCGGTCACCCCCGGTGAGGTGGCACCGCCGACCGGTGATGCCGCGACGACCCAGCCGGCGGCCGGGGGCCCCCAGGACAAGGCGGGCTCGCAGACGGTCGTGCTCAAGCTGGTGTCGAACGACCCGGTGAGTGGCAACGGCCAGGCCTACGGGCTGGTGGCGTTCGTGAGCGAGCTGGAATCCGTGTCGGGCGGCCGGCTCAAGGCCGACGTGACCGATGGCTTCGGCTACCCGGCGCCAGACGCCGAGAACCAGCTGGTCAAGGCGATCGCATCCGGTGAGTACGACGGTGGCTGGCCGTCCGTGCGCGCGTTCGCGCGGGCCGGGATCCACGGGTTGGAGGCGGTCGAGGCGCCGCTCACGCTCACCAGCTACGCCGCGATCAAGGCCCTCGTCTCGAGCCCGGTGGCGGCAGACCTGCTTGCGCAGCTCAAGGGCAGCGGCCTGGTCGGCCTGGGCCTCGTGGTGGGGCCCCTTCGGCGCCCGTTCGCGGCGCAGGCGCCGCTGCTCGGCCCGGCCACGTGGACGGGTGCAGCGATCCGCTCCTTCAACTCGCCCGTCCAGGACGCAACCCTGACGGAGCTGGGTGCGACGCCGGTCGATGCAACGACGGACTGGGTGGATCGGCTCAACGCCGGGACGCTGCGGGGCCTGGAGTTCGACATCGGCCAGTACGCGGACAACGGGCTGTCGACGGAGACACCGTTCGTCACAGCTAACGTGGTCCTGTGGCCAAAGGTGTTCGTCCTCACGCTCAGCCAGCAGCGCTGGGACACGCTCACCGACCAGCAGCGGTCGTGGGTGCAGGAGGCCGCCACGGCCGCCATGCAAGCCTCGATCGACGCGACCTACGACGAGTCGACGCCGGCAGCCAGCCTGTGCGCTCGTGGGGTCCGGTTCATCGATGCGAGCGCGGCTGACCTCGCCGCTCTCAAGGAGGCCGTCGCCCCGGTCGTCGCAGGCCTCGCGGCCGACCCGGTGAACGGCCCGATCCTGGCCGGGATCCAGGCCATCGCCGCCCAGTACCCCACCCCGGAGGCGCCCCAGGTGCCTTCGGACTGCCGACAGATCCCCAGCCCGAGCCCGACTGCGGGCGGCATCCCAACCCAGGCATCGAAGCTCCCCAATGGCACGTACCGCCAGCAGGTCACGAGATCGGATGTCGACCGCCTGGGCATCCCGTTCGACCTCGGGGCCACTGGAACATGGACCCTGAAGGCGAAGGACGGGACGTTCCAGCTGAGCTGCCGGTTCACAGACGATCCGTCGACCGATTGCGGGCACAGTCACGCCGATGGCGCGATCGTCGAGGCCGGCTTCCTGCGTGGCACCGGCCACACGGCCTACTTCGTCGGCGACCTCGATACGCTGCGAAAGCTGACGGACTGTCTGCTGCCGGTCTCGATGGCGCTCGACGGGCATTGCGTCGTGATCTCGCCGTACCGGCTCGACTGGTCGCTCGACGGCGACCAGCTGACCTTCAGCAATCCCGGCGGGGATCCGGACAGCCAGCAGTACGTGGCCGTGCCCTGGACCCGGATCAACTGACCGGGATCTGTGCCGTCACGGTCGTACCGGCTCCACGCGGGCTGTCCACGCGGAGCCGGCCACCGTGGACGGCCAGGCGATCGGCGAGGCCGCGCAGCCCGGATCCGTCGGGATCGGCGCCACCGGTCCCATCGTCGCTGACCAGGAGGACGAGGCCAGCGGGATCTCGACGCAGGACGATCGAGATGCCCTCGGCATGCGCGTGCTTGATGGCGTTGGTGACTGCCTCCGAGCCGACATAGAACAGGGCCGTCTCGCGGTCAGCGTCCGCGGCCGCATCCGGATCGGCGGCTACCGCCACGGGGATCGGGCAGCGTGCGCCAATGCCCCGAAGAGCCTCGACGAGCCGCCCGTCACCCAGGGTGCCCGGGGCGATCCCGCGGGTCAGCGCGGCGAGATCCTCGGACGAGGACGCCAGCTCACGCGAGGCGACGGCGAGCGCCTCGCCGGCCTGCGAGTCAGCGATCTGCGCATCGAGCCCCGAGAGCAGGGCCTGGGCTCGTTCGATCGATGGCACGACCTCGGCGCCCAGCCGGCTCAGCCGTGACCCTCCGCTGGCGATCCGTCGCGGCAAGCAGCCGTCGCCGTGCGGCCTCCAGCGCGGCGAGCTGCTCATCCAGGTTCGCCTGGCGGCGTTCGTGGAGCGCCGTGAGCCGAACCGACTCGGCCACGGCCCGGGCGATCGCCGGGTCCTGCATCGGCGCTGTCGAGCCGTGAGCGATGGCGGCCAGCGGCTGCGCGCCCTCGACCACCGGAAGCAGGGCCACGTGGTCGGCCGGCGACGCGTCAACGCCATCGCCGGCCGTATACCGGTTGCGGTTGGCGTCCCAGCGCATCAGCCGCAGCCCCGGATCGCCGAGCAGGTCCGAGAGGACCGGCGCCAGCCGGTCGAGACCAGCCGTCCTGCCGCCGCCCAGCAGGCGGTCGACGAGCATGGCCCGCTCCCGAAGGACGGCCTCGACCGCGATCGGGAATCCGATGCCGACCACGAGCAGCCCCAGCTCCAACGCGAGCAGCCACTGTCCCGGGTCGTACTCCCCCGGACGGACGGTCTCGACGACCCAGGCCCCGGAAAGCACCGCCGCGATCGCGATCGAGGCAGCCTGCGGGAACCAAGCTGCGATGCGCTCCCATCGCCCAACGGCCGCTCCGGTGACGGCGATCGCCCAGAACAGCACTGCGAAGACCTCGACCGGCGATCCGACGGCGAGTGCCACGAGGGCGAGGATCGCCAGCACTTTGTCGCGCCAGCCTCGCAGGTGACCACGGGGAAAGGTCGTGAGCGCCACCACGAGGATCGCCAGGTAGCCAAGGTAGGCGACGCTGCCGAAGATGGAGCCGGCCAGCCAGGCCAGGCCCACCGCGGCAAACAACGCGCGGCAGCGCCACGAGCCGTGGGCCACCGCGGCCCCGATCACGAACGCCAGCCCGACACTGACATCGACGACGGTCGGAGCAGGGGCGAGACCGCGGTCGACGAGGTCGGCCCGCGCTGCGAGGGCCGCCGCCGCCACCACAAGCAGCGTGCCCGCCACCCAGCCGGCCCATGCCACGGGCGGACGTCGCCCACGGTCCGGAAGGCCCGACACGTCGGTCTCGATGGTCAATCGGCGATCTGCTGTCAAGGTCCGCCCTGCCGAGCACCGCGTCCGCCGATCCACCATAGCAGGCGCACGATCCGAGATCCCCAGCGCGGCCGGCACCGTGCTACCTCGGTGTCGGCGCGGGTCAACGCCGTTGGTGGTGCGTCGACGTCGGCCTACGTTCGAAGCTCCAGACCCGGCTTCGTCCAGTCCGGGCATCGAGCACGAGGTCGTCCCCATGCGAACTCAGGTGGGAGCCGCCAGGCTGGCGGTCATCGTGGGAGCCGCCAGGCTGGCGGTCATCGCAGCGGTCGCGATCGTGACCGCATCGGCATGGGCGCCGCGCGACGTGGCCGCGGCATCCCTGTGCGTCGGCGGGGCGGGCTGCTACGCATCCGTCCAGGCAGCGGTGGATGCGGCGCACGCCGGCGACACCGTCACGATCAACCCCGGCACCTACGCCGGCGGCGTGTCCATCACAACGAGCATCAGGCTGGTCGGTGCCGGCGCCGCCGTGACGTTCATCAGGGGCGGCGGACCAGTGCTCACCATCGGTGAGTACGGGGCACCGAGCGAGCCCACCGTCGTCATCTCGGGGCTCACCATCACGGGTGGCCGGACCCGCACCAGCGCCCAGTCGAACGACTGGACCGGCACCGACGGTGTGGTCGCGCTCGGCGGCGGGATCGAGATCCCGCCGGCACAGGACTACGCGGACGGCGCCACGGTCACCATCCGCGACAGCCGGATCATTGGCAACCGCGTCGCACCATCAGCTACCGCGCCGGTCGGACCGCCCTGCCCCAACGGCCCGTGCCCGTTCGCGCTGGCGTCCGGCGCCGGGATCGACGCCTGGGGCTCGCTGACGCTGGTTCGGACTACCGTGGCGGGCAACCTGGCGGGAGCTGCCAGCGGACTGTCCAACCTCGCGAGCGACACCGAGGGCGCCGGGATCCGGTCGTGGCAGGGCGGGCTGAGGCTCGATCACAGCCGCGTGACCGGCAACCGTGCTGTCGGCGTCGCGCCCAACGGGCGGTTCGCCGACGGTGGCGGGATCTTCGTCAACGCTGGCACGTTCGTGATGCGGGCAAGCGCGGTCGACCACAACGTGGTGGCGCTTGCGGCGGCCATGCCGGACAGCGTCGACGTCGGCGCCCACGCCGGCGGTATCCACCTCGCCGACGGCGTGACCGACGCGCGCATCGTCGGCAGCTCGATCTCGAACAACCGCCTGGTGATGACCAACAGCGTCGGCACCGCCAACGCGTTCTCCGGCGGCATCCACGTCGACTGGGGCATGACATTCTCGATGTCGGACACCACCATCTCGGGCAACCATGTCCGCGTCGTCACGACGGGCGACTCGACCGGCGCTGCCCTGGCCGACTCAGGCGCCGGTGAGCTGCATGGCAAGATCACGAGCTCACGGTTCGTGGGCAACACGGTCACCGCCCGGGCCGCCACCGGCTCTGCGTACGCGATCGCCGGCGCAGCCATCTTCACGGGCACGATCTCCGACAGCCGGCTGGACGCCAACACGGTCACGGTCTCGAGCCCGGCAGGCGGCGCCTGGGGCGCCGGCGGTGCGCTCGTCGGCGACGAGGGCGGCTTCACCCTGCGCGATACCACCGTCCATGGCAATCGGATCACCGTGAACGCCCAGGACACGCCGGCCGCCCAGGGCGGCGGCATCTTCGACGCACCGATCGACAACGGCCCGCCCGGTGGCCCGCTCACACTGCTGGGAGTGTCCGTCACGGGCAACGTCCTGGCGGGATCAGCCGGCGCGTCGCTCGAGGGCGGCGGCGTCTACAGCACCGACGTCCCCGTCACGCTGCACGGGACGGTCGTCAGGCACAACGTGCCGGACCAGTGCTCGGGTCTCACCTGCTGAACCTGGCCTGACGCCGACCGACCACCAAGGGCCGGAGCGCATCGTCGCCCCGGCCCTTGCCCTGTCCGCCGTTCGGAGGCATGACAGAACGGATGTCTGGAGACGCGCAGGCCGCGCAGCCGCCAGCGCAGCCGGCCGCTACGGGCGGCCGCCGGGGGCTCGCATGGCGCCCGAGCCGGCACGGCGACCGACCTCACCCATGGCGGCGTCCGATTGGCCGGCGGCGTCGTCGATCTCGCGTCGCCGCGCCGCCACATGCTCGGCATCGTGGTCGACGGCCAGCAGCGAGGTGAGCTCGGCCGCGATGAGCAGCAGCGCGGCGGTCAGGTAGAACCAGAGCATCAGCACGATGACCCCGCCCAGCGCGCCGTACGTGTTGGAGTAGCTCCCGAAGTTGGCCACGTACAGGGCGAACGCCGCGGTCAGTACCAGCCAGCCGACGGCGAACACGACACCGCCGACCATCGGCCAGCGGAATGGGACCGCGACGTTGGGCGCAAACCGCAACAGCGCGGCGACCGCAACCGCGACCAGTGCCAGCATGAGCGGCCAGCGGACAAGCGACACCGTGTCCCAGGTACCGCGCGGGATGCCCAGGCTCGTGACGAGCTGCTGGGTGAGCAGGCTCCCGCCGACGATCGTCACGAATGCGACCAGGAGGCCGGCGCTGCCGAGGAGCGTGAGCCCCACCGCGAGTCCCGACCTGTGGACGAGGTTGCGCGTCTCCGGGACGTCATACGCCCGATTGAGGGACTTCTGAAGGGCGCGCACCGCTCCGGTGGCGGCCCATAGCGCAGCCACCGCGCCGATCGTGAGCAGGCCGGGGCGACCCTGGCCGAGCACCGCGCTCAGCTGCGGCCGCAGCTGGTCGGCGATGCCGGGCGGCATGTTGTCGCCCAGGGCTCCGATCAGCTCGTCGGTCGGGTCGGAGGCGCCGATCAACCCGGCCGCGAACGCCGCCAGCGCAGCGACGAAGATGGCAAACGGAAAGACCGCGAACAGGAACCGGTAGGCGAGGCCGGCGGCGAGGCCGAACACGTCGTCGTCCTGCAGCTGGCCGACCAGGCGCCGGCCGAACGCGACACCGGGCAGCTGCGACAGGCGGTCAGCATCGGGCAGCTTCGAGGGGCGATGGGCATCGGGCATGCCGGCATCCCACACGATCCTCGACTGCATCTGCTACGGCACGGCCCGTGGCGAGGATCGCAGGCGCATTGCAACCGGCAGACGGATCGTCGCCCGCGGCCGGTTGACAGCCGTCGCACAATCGAACATGCGTTCTGTGCACAACCACCCACGCCCCTGTGGACAGGCGGCGGCGTGGTCGTGGACGACCGACGCCAACACGTGGACCAGTCGCAGGCGCGACGTGGATGAGCCGGCCCCCTGCGTGGATCACACGGGGAAGGATGACGACCGGACGGACAACAACATGTTGCGATCGGGCGCACCGGGGTACCACAACATGTTGTGGTTTGGGGTTGACCCACTCCCTCGGGAGACGTAGCATGAGCGGGTCGCGCCCGCGACGCCCGAGCCCGGGAACAGTCCCGCGAAGCGGCCACCCGAAACCGGCCGTGACGCAGTCCCGTGCGACGACGCCAGGGAGCGAGTCGAGGGTCGGTTCGCAGCTACGCGATCGTGCACCTCGCGACGGCGGGCCCCGCCGAAGACAGGTGGGTCGGGGCTCGGGAACAAGGAGCAGGCACAGCGCCCGAAACGACCGGAGACACCAGGGCATCGCGCAACAGACAGCGTCGGGCCCAGGCACGCAGCGTCCCGTCCGAGACCGGGGCGCCGCCATCACATCGGCAGACGAGAGCCCCATCCGTCCGTCGGCATCCAGGGGAGGAGCCCGCGATCGGCGCGGGATCGGAGGAGATACAGGACATGGCCCAGGTTCGCGAGGTAGCCGCCGTGACGGCAGCGAAGACCACATCCCGACGCAGCAGGACGACCGCCACCGGCAAGGCGAGCCGGAAGGGGCTGGGCGGCACCTACGGCGCCAGCTTCACCGGCGAGGGCACGCGTGGACTGACCTTCGAGCGCCGCTGGACGCGGCCCGGTGTGCACCCCTACGACGAGATCACCTGGGAGTACCGCACGGCGGCCATCAGCTCCGAGACGGGCAAGACCGTGTTCGAGCAGAAGGACGTCGAGGTCCCGGCGTTCTGGAGCCAGCTCGCGACCAACGTCGTCGTGTCCAAGTACTTCCGGGGGCACGTCGGCACGCCCGAGCGCGAGCACAGCGTCAAGCAGCTCATCGACCGCGTCGTCAACACGATCACCGCCTGGGCCGAGACCCAGCGCTACTTCGCGACCGACGAGGATCTCGCGGCGTTCAAGGCGGAGCTGACGCACCTGCTCGTCCACCAGAAGATGGCGTTCAACTCGCCGGTCTGGTTCAACGTCGGCATCGAGCAGAAGCCCCAGTGCTCGGCGTGCTTCATCAACTCGGTCCAGGACAACATGAGCTCGATCATGGACCTGGCCAAGACCGAGGCCATGCTGTTCAAGTACGGCTCGGGCGCGGGCGTGAACCTGAGCGCCATCCGGAGCAGCAAGGCCAAGATGTCGGGCGGCGGCATTGCCTCGGGTCCGGTCAGCTTCATGAAGGGCTACGACGCGTTCGCCGGCGTCATCAAGTCGGGCGGCAAGACCCGCCGCGCGGCCAAGATGGTGATCCTCGACGTCGACCATCCGGACGTGCTCGACTTCATCGACAGCAAGGCCAACGAGGAGCGCAAGGCCTGGGCGCTGATCGAGCAGGGCTACGACCCGTCGTTCACCGGCGAGGCGTACGGGAGCGTGTTCTTCCAGAACGCCAACCACAGCGTGCGCGTGACCGACGCGTTCATGAAGGCGGTCGAGCGCGACGCCGACTGGCAGACGTACGAGGTCACCGACGGCCAGCCGGCCGGCACCTACAAGGCGCGCGACATCTTCCGGCGCATGGCCGAGGCCGCCCACCTGTGCGGTGACCCGGGGATCCAGTACGACACCACGATCAACGACTGGCACACGAGCGCGAACACGGACCGGATCTACGCGTCCAACCCGTGCTCGGAGTACATGTTCCTCAACGACACGGCGTGCAACCTCGCGTCCCTCAACCTGATGAAGTTCGTGCGCGAGGACGGCGAGTTCGACGTCGACGCATTCCGGTTCGCGGCCAAGGTCACGATCACGGCCCAGGAGATCCTGGTCGACAACGCGAGCTATCCGACGCCCCGGATCGAGGAGAACAGCCACCGCTTCCGGCCGCTCGGCCTGGGCTACGCCAACCTCGGCGCGCTGCTCATGAACCGCGGCCTGGCCTACGACTCCGATGAGGGGCGCAACTACGCGGCCGCGATCACCTCCCTGATGCACGGCGAGGCGTACCGCCAGAGCGCGATCATCGCTCGCGACCACGGCGGCCCGTTCGTCGAGTACGACACGCAACCGCGATCCCTTCCTGCGTGTCATCGCGAAGCATCGCGATGCCGCGTACTCGATCCCCGAGGAGGGCGTCCCGACCGCGATGCTGGAGGCGGCTCGTCAGCTCTATGACGAGACCCTCCAGCTCGGCCGGGAGCATGGCTACCGCAACGCGCAGGTGACCGTGCTCGCGCCCACCGGGACGATCGCGTTCATGATGGATTGCGACACCACCGGCATCGAGCCCGACATCGCGCTCATCAAGTACAAGAAGCTGGTCGGCGAGGGCTACCTCAAGATCGTCAACCAGACCGTGCCGGCCGCCCTGCGCAAGCTGGGCTACGCCCCCGAGCAGGTCGAGGAGATCGTCGACTACATCAACGAGCGGGAGACGATCGAGGGCGCCCCGGGCCTGAAGCCCGAGCACCTGCCGGTGTTCGACTGCGCGTTCAAGCCGGTCAACGGCGAGCGGTCCATCCAGTACATGGGCCACGTCCGGATGATGGGCGCCGTCCAGCCGTTCCTCTCGGGCGCGATCAGCAAGACCGTCAACATGCCCGAGGCCGCCACGGCGCGCGGAGATCGAGACGGTCTACCTCGAGGGCTGGAAGCAGGGCCTCAAGGCGATCGCGATCTACCGGGACGGGTCGAAGCGGTCACAGCCGCTGTCCACCGGCAAGAAGAAGGACGAGGGAACGGCTGCCGATCGCCAGACGATCGAGTCGCTGCGCGCGCAGCTGGTCGCCGCCCAGGCCGAGGCCACCAAGCCGCATCGGCACCGGCTCCCGGCCGAGCGGACCGCGGTCACCCACAAGTTCGAGATCACCGGCCACGAGGGCTACATCACCGTCGGCCTGTACCCGGACGGCCAGCCGGGCGAGATCTTCCTCAAGATGGCCAAGGAGGGCTCGACCGTCAGCGGCCTGATGGACACGCTGGCGACGTCGGTCAGCCTGGCGCTCCAGTACGGCGTGCCGCTCAAGGACGTGGTCAACAAGTTCGCCCACGTGCGGTTCGAGCCCAGCGGCTTCACCGGCAACCCGGAGATCCCGATCGCGAAGTCGATCGTGGACTACATCTTCCGGTGGCTCGGCTCGCGCTTCCTGCCGAGCGAGGAGAAGGCAGCCCTGGGGCTGATCGACCGCTCCCAGGTGGTCGACGAGATCCCTGCTGATGCTCCGGTGGGTGGGCTCCCGGCGAGCTCGGCGGCTTCGCTCGACATGCCTCCGGCCGAGCCGGAAGTGGAAGCCTCCGGCCTGAGTCGCTCAGCCTCCGCCTCGCCTGCGCCCACCCGGACCGACGACACCCCCTCGGCCACGGTCGAGACGGCAGTCGCCGAGCAGGTGCCCGACCCCGCCCCCTCGCACAAGGACGAGCTGGTGGTCATCGCCAGCAACGGCAACGGCCACAGCAACGGAAACGGACGCACGCTCGAGTCGTTCGCCGGGTCATCGCTGGGTGGCGGCGTCAAGGTGGCCTTTGCCGCCCAGGCCGACGCCCCGTCCTGCGCCGACTGCGGCTCGATCATGGTCCGCAACGGCTCCTGCTACAAGTGCCTCAACTGCGGCAGCACGAGCGGCTGTAGCTGAGGAGATCCCTTCCCTTCACGTCCCATTCGATCGATGCACCGGGTTTCGTGACGGCCATGGCGCTCCCCCTCTTTGGTGCGGTTGCCCGATGGTAGGCACCCGTAACCGGCAAGCACGGGCCAGGTGCGCGGCGTCGTAGTCGGCGACCAGCGGCCGCCCGCGCGTCGATCTCGACGGCTTCCTGGTCGTGAGGTAGCCGTGGCTCTCGCCGGTCCCGCGGGCTAGCGGTCTTCGCCAGGTCGGGACCAGCCGACACCCTGGAAGCGCCCGAAATCGGCATCGAAGGTGGTGATCGTCGCGCCGTGCTCGATCGCCAGCGCCGCCAGGTGGGCATCGTTGACCAGGTTGCCGGCGGACCCTGCTTCTCCGAGGAGTCCGGCGAGGACCTCGGCGTGGCGCGTGGTGGGCTCGGCGACCATCGCCGCCGGCTGGCTCAGCCAGGCTCGAACGAGGTCGGTCGCCTGGTGCGCGTCGAGTGGCCGGGGGAACACGGCCGGGTGCGTTGACAACCGAAGGAACGCGAGCAGCACGACCCACGTGAAGCCGACCGCCTCGTGGCCGGCGAGCGCGCCGTCGAGCCACGCCTTCGACCGCTCGTGATTGGGTGATGCCTGGTTGACGGCGTAGAGCAGGACGTTGGCGTCGACGAGCTGCACGGGTGTCAGCTGCGCTCGGCGAGGCGTCGGATCAGCGCCTCGTCCTCGAGGTCGGCGGCGAGCCGCAACGCCTTGTCGATGGGGATCGAGGGGTTGCCAAGGTCGAACGTCGGGGTGACGAAGGTCCGCGTGCCCGTGCGCCCCGGAGCGCCTGCGCGGATGGCCGCGTTGACGGCCTGCTTGAACGTGAGCCCCCGCTCGCGCATCAAGCGCCGCACGATTCCTTCGGTATCGGGGTCAAGCGTGACCGTGGTACGCATGGATGCATCATAGCATCAGACCCTTGTGCATCAGCGCATCACCGCCGCCGGCGCTGCATCGTCACCGCCGCCAACTCCGCATCGTCCATCGCCGGCCGGCCCTACAGGAGCCGGTTCTCGGCAGCCTCCGGGTCGTCGACGACGGTCGTGCAGGTGGGGCAGTACCAGCGGGCCTCGAGCGGCGTGCCGCAGGCGGCATGGCGGAGCGGCTCGGACTGGTCGGAGCGGCGGGCGCCCCAGTCGGCGAGCAGGCGCAGCGCGCCGGCGAGGTCGCGGCCTGCGGCCGTGAGCGTGTAGTCCATGCGCGGCGGGCGATCCTGATAGGGACGGGCGAGGAGGACGCCCTCGCGCTCCAGGCGCCGCAGCCGGTCGGTCAGGATGTTGGGCGCGATGCCCGAGACGACGTCCTGCAGCTCGTTGAACCGGCGCGAGCCGTCGAGCAGCGCCTCCACGATGAGCAGGCTCCACCGGTCCCCCACCCGATCGAGGGCGAGCTCCAGCGGCGAGCGGGGATGGTCGGGATTGGTCGACATGGTGCCTGCCATGGTACGGATCCCGCCGGAGACCGAGGGGGGATCAGCGAGCGAACGCGTGCCGGATTCGGGCGGCGATCGAGCTGGCCCGCTGGCGCCATCGATGAACAGGCGGCAGTTGCCAGGCCCCGCATGGAGTAGTAACTTGCAAGTCGCTAGTCATTCCTCAACGCAAGGGACCCATACGCAATGTCCGCCATCGACGAGCTCCAGTCCGCCATCTCTGCCGTCGCCGAGCGCGTCGGCCCCGCCATCGTCGGGATCGGTTCCCGGCTGCGCGGGTCCGGCGTCGTGATCGGTGAGGGCACGGTCCTCACCAACGCCCACAACATCCGCGGCGACGAGGTCACGGTCACCTTCGCCGACGGCCGCAAGACACGCGGCCAGCTGGCCGGGATCGATGTCGATGGCGACCTCGCCGTGATCTCGGTCGACACGGGCAAGGTCCCCGCCCTCGACTGGGCCGACGGGACGACCGCCGCCGTTGGCACCCTCGTGTTCGGCGCCGCGGCGACGCGCGGCGGCGGGACCCGGGTCACGTTCGGGAGCGTGTCTGCGACCTCCCGGGCGTTCCGCGGACCGCACGGTCGGCGGATCGCCGGGAGCGTGGAGCACACCGCACCCCTCGCGCCCGGCTCGTCGGGTGGCGCACTGCTCGACACGCAGGGACGGTTCCTGGGTCTCAACACGAACCGCATCGGCGAGGGCTTCTACCTGGCCCTGCCGGCGGATGCCGCCCTTCGCGGGCGCATCGATGCCCTCGGCCGCGGCGAGTCACCGTCCCGGCGCCGGCTGGGCGTGGCGATCGCGCCGGCCTACGTCGCGCGACGGCTGCGCCGCTCGGTGGGCCTGCCCGAGCGCGACGGCCTGCTGGTCCGCGATGTCGAGGATGGCAGCCTTGCCAGCAGGGCCGGGATCCAGGAGGGCGACCTCATCGTCGAGGTGGCCGGCCAGGCGATCGCCGATGCCGACGCACTGGTCGACGCGCTCGATGGTGCCACGATCCCATTCGACGTGAAGGTCGTCCGGGGATCCGACGACCACACGCTCAGCGTCGCCGAAGGCGAGGCGTCCACGGAGGACTGACGCGAGTCGGGCGAGGACGGCAACGTCGCACCCGGCTGCGAGCCGCTGGCTCCGATGACCCACACGATCGCAAGGGTCCCCCAGGTACACCACGCTGACGATGAGCACGGCAGGATCGTTCATGTCGGCGGCAGTGGTGCGCCCGGCAGCCTCGGCCGGCGGTGGTTGTGAGGCTTCACTGCGCGCCATCTCCGGCACTCGCGATACCCTCGCTGACATCGGGGGAATCCGCGCGAGGACGAAGTGGCCAAGGCGACGAAGGCGGGATGGGGTGACGTCCCGCGGGCAAAGCTGGTCAAGCAGCTGGGACGGCGGCTCGAGGTCGAGCTCTCGAGACACGAGGCGCCCGGCCTCACCGGCGAGACGGGGGGCGTTGCGGAGATCGGCCGCGACGCCTGGGTGATCCTCGAGGTCGAGACGAAACACGGCCACCCGGTCGAGCGCGTGCTTCGCTACTGGCCGTGGCTCGACCGCAACCGGCGGAGGCTGGTGCTCATCCACGTGATCCCCCACCGGGCGCAGAAACGCGATCGTCCCCGAGCGGAGCTGACGACCTGGCTGGGCGCCCTCATGGAACGCGTCCTTCCGGGGCGCTTCACCTACTGCCGCGTCGAGCTCGACACCGTCGCCGAGACCGAAGAGCTCGATGCTGCCAGGGCTGCCGTCGCGGAGCTCCGCCAGCCGCGACGTCGACGCAGCCCCGCCGCCGGTCTCTAGCGACCCGGACGTCAGCCCGCGGATAGACCGCCCGGCAGGCCGGCGGCGATGCCTGCGATAAGCGCCTGCAGCCCGTACTCGAACTGGGCATCTGCGGTCATCTCCTCGCCGTACGCGAACGCGGTCACGACGTTCGGGTAACGATCGGCCGGCAGAACGGCCAGCATCTGCTCGACCATCTCGTGCTGCTGGGCTGAGGACTGGCGGTCGGCGCCTCGTCGGACCGCGTCTCGACTGTCGATGGCGCCGAAGGCGACGGCCCACGTGGTCACCGCCTGGTAGGCGAGCCCCAGCCGTGCGCCCTCGAGCCCCGCCGATCGGAGGATGCCGAGCAGCCGATCTGCGACGGCCAGCGCGTTGGGACCTCGTGTCACGCGAAAGCCGAGCAGCATCGCAACGCCCGGGTGACGTCGCAGCGTGGTTCTGATCCCGCGCGCGAGACCACCAGCCCGCGCCTGCCAGTCGAGCGCCGGATCAACGTCGAGAGGCACCTCCCCCAGCACCTCGTCCACGGCGAGGTCGAGCAGCTCCTCCTTGTTCGCAACGTGCCGGTACAGCGAGGTCGCGCCCGACCCAAGCTCCTGCGCCAGACGGCGCATCGACAAGGCGTCCAGACCCTCCTCGTCCGCGATCCGGATCGCCGTGGAGACGATCAGCTGCCGGTCCAGGGGTTCCCTCGATGGTGTGCGCTCCCGCGCCTCCGGCCACCACGGCAGCTGCACGTCGCTGCGGTCGGTCTCGCTGCTCATGATCCGCTCCTTCGGGCGCCGCCCGCCCCGTCTTGCCATCTGCGGCTTCGGTCTTCGATGCGCACAGTGTACACCACTGCGCACAGCGTATTGACATGCGCACACTGTACTGGTACGGTGTGCGCACTAGGAACGCTGTACGCACTGGGAACGCCGTTCCAAGAGGCGGCGACCCAGGGCACGAAGGAACGGAGGCACGGTTCGATGGCGGAGAGCCAGGCGCGTAATCCCCGGCGCTGGAAGATCCTCGGGGTCCTGATCCTGGCCGTGTTCGGGGTCAGCCTCGACAACACGGTGCTCACCGTGGCGCTGCCCACCCTGGCGCGCGACCTCGGCGCGTCCGTGAGCCAGCTGCAGTGGATGGTGGACGCGTACATCCTCGTCTACGCCGGGCTGCTGCTCGTGGCCGGTGCCCTGTCCGACCGGTTCGGGCGGCGGTTGATGCTCGTGATCGGGCTGAGCCTGTTCGGAGCCGGGTCCGCCGCCGCGCCGTTCGTGAGCGGCCCCGAGCAGCTCATCTTCCTGCGCGGCTTCATGGGTCTCGGTGCGGCCCTGGCCACCCCGTCGACGTTGTCGATCGTGGCCGACGTGTTCGGCGACGACGAGCGACCCAAGGCGATCGCCGTGTGGAGCACCGTCGGCGCGCTGGGCATGGTGGTCGGTCCCATCGTGGGCGGCCTCCTGCTCGACAACTGGGCGTGGCCGGTCGTGTTCGTCGTCAATGTTCCGCTGGTTCTCGTGGGCATCGCGGCAACCCTGCTCCTGGTGCCCGAGTCGAAGGCCCCCGGGCGCATCCCGCTCGACCCGCTGGGTGCCGTGATCTCGGTGGTCGGCCTCGTCGCACTCGTGTACGCGATCATCGAGCAGCCGTCCCTGGGCTGGGCCGATCCTGCGATCGTGGGCTCGTTCGGCCTCGCGGGAGCCATGGCGATCTCGTTCGTCGCCTGGGAGCGACACGTGGAGCACCCGATGCTCGACGTCTCGCTGTTCCGCAACCGCCGCTTCAGCGCGGCGAGCCTGTCGGTCACGCTGTCGTTCTTCGCGCTCAACGGGGCGATGTTCTTCCTGACCCTCTACCTTCAGCAGGTCAAGGGCTACAGCGCGCTCGAGACCGGCATTCGCTTCATCGCGATCGCGATCGGCGTGGCACTCGCATCGTCGCTCGCGGCCCCGCTCACGCTCCGGTACGGCGCCCGCATCGCGACGGCACTCGGGCTGGGCGTGGTCGCCATCGGCATGGCCCTGTTCTCCACGCTCGGGGTCGAGAGTGGCGACCTTGCGATCATGGGTGTGCTGTTCGTCGCCTCGGTCGGTCTCGGGCTCGCGATGACGCCCGCCACCGATGCCATCATGGGGGCGCTACCCAGGGAGAAGCTCGGGGTCGGGTCAGCGGTGAACGACGTGACCCGCGAGGTGGGCGGCGCGCTCGGCGTCGCGATCCTGGGCAGCGTGTTCTCGGCCGGCTATGCGAGCCGGATGGCGCCGTCGGTGGCCGCGCTGCCGTCCGGCACGGCAGAGGTGGCGCGCGAGTCGCTGGCCGGTGCCGCCGCGGTGGCCGGGCAGCTCGGGGGCGCGGCCCAGGCGGCCCTCGTCGACGCGGCGCACGCCGCGTTCGTCGGCGCGATGGGCGCGACGTCCCTGATCGGGGTCGGGTTCGCCGTTGTCGGCGCCATCGTCGCGCTGGCCTTCCTGCCCGACCGGGCAGTCGCCGATGCCCCGATGGGCGACGGGGCGTCGATCGACTCGATCGACGGTCGCGTGGCGAGGTCCGAGGCCGCTTGACGGTCGCGTGGCGAGGTCCGAGGCCGCTTGACGGTCGCGCCGCAGCCACCTGGGGCCGGGCGAGGTCGCGACGGCCGACCGCCCGGGCCCTTCCGCGCCGGCGCGGAGCGGTCCGATCGCGTGCCGTGTGATCGCGTCAGCTCGCCTCGATGACCGAGCCCGCATCCGCCCCGGGAACGGGGCGGATGCTCACCGTCAGCCGGTGATCCCCTCGATAAGCGATTCCGCCTGGAACAGGTTGATGCCGCTGTCGATCAGGTCCAGGAGGGCACGCATCGATCGCTCCTCCTCCACCTGCTCCTCGATGAACCACTGGAGGAACTGGAGGCTGCGGTGGTCGCCCGCGTCAACCGCCGCCGCCGCCATGGCGTCGAACTGCCGGGTCACCCGCACCTCGTTGGCAAGCGCCGTCTCGCATGCCTCTCGCGCGGAGGCGTAGGTCGTCGGGGCGCCACCGACCTGCGGGAGGCTGAACTCGACGTCGTTGTCGATCAGGAACTCGATGATCTTCGTGGCGTGCCCGGCCTCCTCGACCGACTGGCCGTGAAACAGCCTGGCCCAGCCCTTGAGACTCTCGCGCTCGAAGTAGAGCGACATGCCCATGTACGTCTGGTGCGCGTTGAGCTCGTGCGCGACCTGCGCCACGAGCAGCTGCGATACGGGCTTGCTGATCATCGGAACCCCTTCACGGTCGAGTGGTGCTGCCTCGAAGGGTATGTCATCGGTCGCCCTTCCCATCGGCTGAGCCGCCGGCCCGCTTCAGGTACCGTGTCGCACGATGACCGAGAGCCGCGGCGAGCCCGCCTGGTCCCGACTGGCCGCGCCGACCGCCGTGGCCCTGGTCGCGCTGCTCGTCTATGTCCGGGCCCTGATGCCCGGCGTCGCGTTCGACGACTGGGGCGAGATGCAGGTCGTGCCCCACGTCCTGGGCATCCCGCACCCAACGGGCTATCCCACCTACGTGCTCACGGCATGGCTGTTCGAGCTGCTGCCGATCGGGTCGGTCGCCTTCCGCGCCAACCTGCTCTCGGCCGTGTGCATCGCGCTGGCCCTCGGCTTCCTGACGATGATCATGCAGCGCCTGGGGGTCAGGCCGCTGCTGGCCGCCGTCGCCGCCCTGCTGATCGGCGTGACCGGCACGATCTGGGCCTCGGCCGAGGTCGCCGAGGTGAACCCGCTCCATGTCCTGTTCATCGCGCTGATCGCCGATCGCGCGCTCGCATGGTCCGAGACCCACCGGCTGCGCGACCTCGCGCTCGGCGGCCTGTTGATCGGCCTTTCGCTGGGCAACCACGTGCTGACCGCGTTCGTCGCCCCGTTCCTGGTGGTGTTCGTCCTGTGGTCGGGGCGTCACGTATGGCGGTCGCACCCGGCGTGGCTGGTGCTCCCGATCGTGACCCTGGCCGCGGGGTTGTCCGTGTACGCCTATCTGCCGATCGCCGCGTCGTTCCACCCGCCCCTTCCCTACAACGACCCGGTCACCTTCGATCGCTTCCGGTTCCTCGTCACCGGCGAGCAGTTCCGCGGCCAGTACGGCGACCTGTTCACGACCGGCGACATCGGTCCGTACCTCGCCTCCCTGCCCGATCTCTGGACCCTGGCCGCGTCTCGGGCGACGGTGCTCGTACCCGCCCTGGGGCTGATCGGGCTTGCCATCCTCCTCCGGTGGCGCACGGCATTCGCGCTCGCCTGCTGGGGGATCCTGGTGCTCGGCACCTACGTCTGGGCCAGCTACCTGCGCCTGGAGCATTACCTGCTGGTGCCCTGGCTGCTGATCGGCATCGGCGCCGGGGTCACCCTCGAGGCAGCGGCCAGGTTGCTCGAGACGCGGGCGGGCGCGGTCTCGCGGCGAGCCGGCAGCGGAGCCATGGCGCTGCTGGGCGCGGCGCTGGTGATCGTGCTGGTGGTGACCAACTTCCCGGCTGCCGATCGAAGCGGCGACCACACGGCCCAGAGCTATGTCGACCAGACGTTCGCGATCCTGCCCGAGAATGCCGCCATCCTCACCTTCTGGGGGGTCTCGACACCGCTCTGGTATGCCACGCTCGTGGAGGGGCTCCGGCCCGACGTGCTCGTGGTCGACGACACGAACATCGTGTACGAGGGCTGGGGCACGCGGGAGGCCCGGATCGCCTCGCTGATCTGCGAGCGGCCCGTGTTCCTGCTGCGACCCAGCGAGCAGGAGCTCGAGCCCACGCGGGAGCTGTACTCGCTGACCCAGGTCGCGACGCTGTTCGTCGGGGGGCTCACACCAACCGCGACAACGAACGAGCCGCTGTACCGGGTCGAGCCGCCGGCCAGCTGCGGGTAGGCACGCCGGGGCTCATCTGGCGGGCACGCCGGGGCTCATCTGACGGGCACCAGGAAGCTCGCCCGGCGGCCTCAGCCGGCTCGATCAGGTGGCCACCGGAGGTGGGTTCGGCCGGCATGCGATGATCGCATCGTGGATGTCCTGATCTTCGTGGCCGGGGTGGTCGTCCTGCTGCTCGTCCTGGCCGACGTGTTCGAGACCGTCGTCGTGCCCCGGCCCTCGCCGGGCTTCCATCGCCTGTCGCGCTACCTCGTCAGGTGGACATGGCGTGCCTGGCGCTGGTTCGGCGCGCGAACGCGCACGGGGCTCCGGCGAGACGAGCTGTACGGGTTGTACGCGCCGGGTGCCGTCGTTCTCCTCCTGATCACCTGGATGGCGCTGCTGGTGCTGGGCTACGGGCTGCTGTTCTACGCCTTGCGCATCGAGCTCACCCCCGCACCCGACAACCTGGGCTCGAGCCTCTACTTCGCCGGCACCTCGATCCTCACCCTCGGCTTCGGCGACGTGGTCGCCGGTGGCTCGCTCGCGCGCGCGGTCTCGCTGGTCGGAGCCGCGAGCGGCCTGGGGCTGGTCGCGCTGGTGATCACGTTCCTGTTCTCGCTCTACGCCTCCTATCAGCGCCGCGAGTCGCTCGTCGTCACGTTGTCCGGTCGCGCCGGCGCGCCGCCGTCCGCCGTGGCGCTGCTCGAGACGCAGGCGCGCCTGGACATGGTCAACGAGCTCCCCAGGCTGTTCGCTTCCTGGGAGACCTGGGCGGCCGAGGTCCTCGACTCGCACGTCGCGTACCCGCTGCTGGGCTACTTCCGCTCGAGCCACGACAACGTCTCCTGGCTCAGCGCCCTGGGTGCCGTGCTCGACGCGTGCGCCCTCGTGCTGACCACCATCGAGGGTGTGCCCAGGGGACAGGCCGAGCTCACCAAGCGGGGTGGCGCGCACCTGGTCGAGGACATCGCCAACACGCTTGGCCTGCGCGGCGACGGGTCGCGGGTCGACCGGGCCGAGTTCGACGCGGTCTACGAGCGCCTTCGAGCTGCCGGCTACCGGCTGGGCGACGTCGACACGTCATGGCATCGATTCGAGCGAGGACGATCGACGTATGCCGGTCGCCTGGAGGCGCTGGCTGGCTACTGGGCCACCACCGCGACCGTGTGGAACGACGAACGGACCGGCCAGCCCGCCGTGGCCCACACGGCCCACGAGGCGGCTGCCCGGCGATCTTCCTCCTGAGGTGGCAACTGCCGCCGGGCCCACGGGCGATCCGAGCCCGATGCCTGACCCGCGCATCGCCGTCCGCCGGGCCACGGCGGACGACGCCCGGGCCATGGCCCGCATACATGCGAGGTCGTGGCTGACGGCCTATCGCGGGCTGCTGCCCGATGAGCTGATCGCGAACGTGGTCGCCAACGAGTCGGGACGTGCCGAGCGCTGGCGGCGAAGGCTGGCCGACGCGACGGCATCGGGGGGCGTGCTCGTGGCGACACGCGACGACCGGGTCGTCGGGCTTGCGTTCTGGGGCCCGAGCGGCGACGAGGACGCGTCGCCGGACACGGCCGAGGTCCAGGCGATCTACCTCGACCCGGACGCGATCGGCCACGGGGTTGGTCGCGAGCTGTTCGCGGCTGTCGTGACGGACGTCGAGTCCCATGGATATCCCGCGATGACGCTATGGGTGCTCACGGCCAACGCTCGGGCACGCCGCTTCTACGAGGCGGCCGGCTGGGTCCCCGACGGCACGAGCAAGGTCGAGCGACGGCCCGGCGGCACGCTGCACGAGCTCCGGTACCACCGGGTCCGGGGGCGCCGGGGTCGCTGATCTGCCTGACCACCGCGCCATGCCTGGTCGCGGGATCCCCCGCCGACCGTCCGGCGTCGTGGATCAGGCGTCCGCCGAGACGGCCCGGCGGATCGCGGTGATGTCGGCACCACCCAGCACGACCTGCCCGTCGAGCGTGGTGTACAGGATGTCGATGTCCGCCCCGGAATTGGCGAGGCGCCGCAACAGCCGTGCGGCCTGGCCGGGCCGGTTCTCGATCCCCAGCACCACGACCGGGCGCTCCGCATGGATCTCGAACCCCGAGTCCATCAGCGCGCGTCGCGCAGCCTCGGCATCCCGAACGAGGACGTGGTAGACGCCCTGCTGGTTGGCGACGAACCCGCATGCGCCGTCGATGTTGATGCCTGCGCGGCCGAGCGCATCGCTCGCCTGGGCAAGCGTTGCCGGTCGATCGATCAGACGGATCGTGAGGTCTGTGGCCATCGCGACTCCCCGTTGACGTTGCCAGGTCCCCATTGTCCGCGATCTCCGCTCGGGCGGGTGTTGCAGTCCCATGTCGGGTGGCACGGTCAGGCTCGAATCTGCCGCACAGCCAGGGTTGCGTCCGGTATCGTCGCCGTGCACGGCCGGCGACCGATCATCCGTCTGGTGATCAGCGGGCGGGGGCTACCCAGAGGAAGGTCACATGACGCAGTCCACCATCGAATCGGCGGACCAGACCGATCCCGGGACGGAGGCCTCGGTACCAGCCCCCGTCGGCCGCCCGAGGACGGGACGCAGCCTCCAGGTCGTCGCCGTGACGGGCTTCATCGCGAGCGTCCTGATCATCGTCGTCATCTGGCTGGCGCGGGGTTGGGCCGTGGGCCAGGTGGAGAACGTGGCCGACACGATCGACAACGGCCTCGCGCGAGCCACGGTCGTCGCCAGCACGGCGGCCGACAGGATCGACGGCACGGCCCAGCGCGTTGGCCAGTTTGCCGACGTCGCAACCCGGGCCGCAGATGCCGGACCCAACGTCTCGGGGGCGATCGTCGAGGCGGTCACCACCCGCCTGAGCGATGTGGCCGACCGGTATCGCAGCTTCCGCAGCAGCTACGGCGAGCTGCGTGAACGCGTCGTATCAGCGGTCGACACCCTGCAGGGCATCGAGCGCTTCGTCCCCATCCTGTCCGTGCCCCAGGAGCCGATCGATGCGCTGGCCTCGATCGATACCAAGGTCCAGGAGATCGATTCGAAGGTGACGGACCTCGTTTCCCAGGTGAGCTCCGGGAACCTGTCCTCCGGGGCCATCGCCGGGCTGGCGACGAAGGCGAATGACGCGGAAGCGGCGCTGACCGAGGCCTCGAGCAGGGTTCGGTCCGTCACCGGCACGATCGACACGCTCCAGGCGAACGTGGCCGACGCGAGCTCGACGGCGTCGCTGATGTTCACGATCGTCGCGCTGGTGATCACGATCCTTGCCGGGTACATCGCCGCGCTCCACGTGGCGCTGTGGGTCCTGGGTCGCCGCCTGCGAGCCTCCTAGAGCCCGCCGCGTCAGCTGGCGCCGGCGACAGAGGTGCCGTCGTCGTCGAGCACGGTGAACGCCCTCGTGCTGCCCGGAGCCTCGAATGCGCCGGGCGCATCCACGATGTCGATCGTGGCCGCGCCCGGCCGGCTGCCGAGCGCGGCGTAGGACCCGTCGATGTCGTCCACAACGTCCACCACGAGCGCCCAGCGGCCGGTCGTTGACGGCGCCTGGATCGAGCCCCTGGCGACGACCCGGCGTCCCGACGCAAGAGGAACCCGCGCCAGCACGACCGGGTCCGGTGCGACGGCCGCGGCGTCCAGCGCGGTGCCGTCGGCATCGGCAGTCCGGATCCAGGTGGCAACGAGCCGCGCATTGCGCGACCGCGCCTTGCTCGCGGGACCGACTCCTGCTGCCTCTGCCCAGGTGTCGGCGCCCGTGTTGGAGACCGTGACCTTGAGATCCAGGAGCGAGCCTGCTCCGGCCGCCTGGCCGCCCACCGCGACGCCGATCGTCGCCTGGCGGGGGCCCGGAACGAACACGGCCGCCTCGCCCGTGTCGACGACGGTGCGCCCGAACCGCCGGTCGGTGAGCCGTAGCCGAGCCACGTAGGTACCCGGGGCGACCGGCAGCGCAGCCGTGACCCGAAGCGTCCGGCGGCTGAGGTCCACGGTTGGCGACCTGGGTGTCGCGGGCGCCGTGCCGGTGCCCGACTCCGCGTCCTCGCCCACGATGGCCTGCATCGGGTCGAGCGTGGGCAGATCCGGGCTGGGAACGGGCAGCGCGACTGCTGCGAGAAGCGGGTCCTCGGCTCGCTTGAACGTCGCGTGCACGTCGGCCCCCGGGTACCGCCAGCGACGGGGCGCCTGGAGGTGCCAGGTCGCCTCCAGCGCGGTCGGTGTGCCGATCAGGGAGGGGCCCGACGCCTTGACCTTCGCGAACGGCGCCGGGCGGGCCCGGGGCGTCATTGCGGCATACACCAGGCCGCCGCTCGTCCAGGCGAACCGGCGCAGGGCCCAGACGCTGATCCACTCGCCGTTCCAGTCGCCCCGGGCGAGCGGGTCCATCAGCCAGACCCGGCCTCGCCGGCGATCGTAGCGCTCCACATAGAGCGCATGGCTGGTGCTCTTCGACTTGCCCTTCCAGAACCGGGCGTCCCAGCGGCCATACCAGCGCGGCAGACGCGTGTCGTCACCGAGCAGCACGGCGCCTCCGCCATGCGCGAGCTGGTTGAGCAGGCCGCCCCAGGTGATCCGCGCTCCGCCGTCAGGCGAATACGGCAGGTCGATGCCCAGCCTCGCGTACGCGACCTTGAGGTTGGCGAGGGTCGACCCGCGATGGGTGTCGCCCGACAGCCGGCGCAGCCGACCGTGGGAGGCCGTCATCTCGCCGTTGGTCCATTTGTCGAGCAGCATCGCGCCAGAGGCCCACAGGCAGTCGATCCAGGGCCGGGTGTCGGTCTCGGTCACGAACGCCGGCCGATAGCTCGGCAGCGGGCGTGGCGGCTCGAGCGCCGCGGCCCCACGAGGGGCGACCGCGAGCAGGCTCGCTGCGGCGAGACACAGGGCGACGAGAGCTCGGGAGATTCTGGGGGCGATGGGCATTCCTGGCGTGGTAGCGGCGGCGTTGTCGACCGGCACCGCGCCGGAACGAGATGGACCGCGGTCTTGGACCCAGCGTGGCGCGCACGCACCGCGGCAGCCATGGATCGGCGGTCAGGGACCCGAGCGACGATGGTCCGGGCAGCTCCGGGCAGATGACGCCTGGTGACGCCTGGTGACGGCTGGCAACCGCGCGACGCCGAGGGGCCGCCGCCGCGGAGAGGCCGGCCCGGACGCTCAGGCGATGACCGCTACGGCCAGGTGATCGAGGCGTTCAGCCCGGTCGTCCCGAACCCGACCTCCGCGTTCCGAACGACCAGCTGCCACGGACCGGGCGGCTCGATCGGGAACGACGTATCGACGCGGGTCGCCGGACCCTGGTCGTCGAGCGTCTGGTCACCGGCGCCGCTGGGCTCCGTGAGGTCGATCTCGTAGATGAACGGGTGGCCGCCCCACTCGGCCACCAGCCCGAGATCGCCGGCGGCTCGGGGTGTCACCTGGACCTGGAGGCCATTGGTATCGGGGAACTCGGTCCCGTCGAAGCGGGCGTTCGCGATGGTCAGCTGCGGCGCATCCGACGGGAACGACAGGGTCACGTCCACGATCGGCTCGACCGCACCGTCACCACGCAGCGTGAGGGTGTAGTCGGTCGCATCGCCCGTGTGATCCGCGGACAGCCGGCCGTCGGTCGTCGTCGTGCAGCCCAGGTCCTCCTGGGGCGATGACAGGCACATCGTGGCCTGGCCGCGAGGCGAATGCACGATCACGCGGGCCAGCACCGGGCCGTCTCCGACGGCCTGGAAGTGCAGCTCCCGATCCTGCCCGTCGGGGTTGTCGGTGGCATCGAGCTTGAGCGCCATGAGGGTGGCGGTGGCCGGTTCGGCCGCGGACGCGGACGGGGGTGGCTCGGTGGGCGTCGGCGACGGCGTCGGCGACGGGGTCGGCGACGGCGCATCGCTGGCCGATGCCGTGGCCGAGGGCGACGGCGAGGCCGGCTCGCTGGGCATGGCCGAGGCGGAGGCCGTCGGCGAGGGCGTTGGCGAGGATCCGCCGAAGGCACCGAAGGCAAAGGACGCGATCAGCAGGCCCGCCACGACGACCACGAGCACCAGGCCCAGGGTGCTCAGCCGCTGCTGGTTGCTCATGATCCCATGGTAGGCGGCGCGACCGATCCCGTCGCCGGTACCTTCGGAGACAGGCTCACTCGGGCCTGCCCGTCGTCGGGCTGGCCAGGCCCTCGATGACCTCGACGTTGGGCAGGGTGCGCAGGATGGACGGCGGTGCGATCACCTTCCAGCTTCGGCTGCCGCCGCCGAGCACGATCCGGTCGCGGTCCATCACGGCCGCATCCACCCACACCGGGAGCTCCGGGGGCAGGCCGAACACGGTCACGCCACCGATCTCGTGGCCCGTGATGCGCCGCGTGTCATCGGGGGATGCGAACGACGACCGGCGCCCGAACCGCCGCTTGACGGCGCGGTTCACGTCGAGCCGATGCGTGGCGAGCACCACGCACGCCGCGTAGACCGGCAGATCGCCCTTGCCGATCACCACGATGGTGTTGGCCGAGTCGGCCGGGTCGAACCCATACGCGGCGCAGAACGCGGCCGTGTCGGCGAGCGCCGGATCGCACGCAAACAGCTCGTGGCTGCCACGGCCGTCCAGCGCGGCCTCCAGAGCCTCACGATCCGGATCGGAGCCGGTCGGCGAGCTGGTCATCAGCCCCACCGTACCGGATCGCGGGCATCAGGTTGACGCGCGGGGTCGGGTTGGGCCGGTGCTCGCGGCGCGTCCATCGACAGGCGGTAGAAGCGGCCGTTGGCGCGCAGGTTGGCGCGGAACAGCCAGTACATCGGGCCGCCCGGGAACGGGTGCTGGGTGAACGTCGCGCGGATGACGGCGTCGCGCTCCGGCCCTCGCTCGAGCAGCGTCGCCGCGAACGGCGTCCGCGTGCCGTCCCGATGCTCGAGCTCGCCAGCACCGGCCGCCTCGAGGTTGCGCGTCCAGGCGCAGGCGACGTCGGGGTGACCCAGGTAGCGGTGCGACCCGACCCGCAGCAGACCCAGAAAGAGGGCGTGCTCCCGGCCGCTGCGCCGCCCCACGACCCAGACCCGGGCGACGTTGCCGACGCCCGCGCGACGCCAGGCTCGCTCGATCAACGGATCCAGCCGCGCCAGCGCTCCATACCAGCGGGGCCAGATGGCGTGGGCGAGTCGGACGGACCGGGGCATCGTCACGAGGATAGCGGCGATCCCGCGCACGCCGGGCGCAACGGGTTGGACGGCGCGCGACGCCCGGGCGAAGATGCCCGTGCGCCCACCGACGTCGCCGGAGTTCCCCATGACCCAGACCCTGATCCCCGAGGCCGCCCAGTCACGCGTCGCGATCGGCCGGCTCAAGCTGCGAACGCAGCTCTACGTCGACGGCGCCTTCCGCGATGCGGCCGACGGTGATCGCTTCACGAGCGTCAACCCCGCCACCGGCGAGCCCATCGCCGAGCTCGCCCGGGGTGGCGCGGCCGACGTGGACATCGCCGTGGCAGCGGCGCGCCGGGCCGCCGACGACGGCCGCTGGTCGCGCCTGGACCCGGGCGCGCGCAAGGCGATCCTGGTCCGCTGGGCGAACCGGATCGAGGCCGAGTCGGCCGAGCTCGGGCTGATCGAGACCATCGACGCGGGCAAGCCGATCACGGACACGGTCGGGCTGGACATGCCCGAGACGGCCGAGTGCATCCGCTGGCACGCGGAGGCCGCCGACAAGCTCTACGGGCAGGTGGCGCCGTCGCCCGAGGGCACCGTCGCGACCATCACCCGGGAGCCACTGGGCGTGGTGGGGGCGGTGATCCCCTGGAACTATCCGGCGCAGATGGCGGCCTGGAAGCTCGGGCCCGCGCTGGCGACCGGCAA
Organism: uncultured Chloroflexia bacterium; assembly: GCA_963806265.1. Lineage (GTDB taxonomy): Bacteria > Chloroflexota > Limnocylindria > Limnocylindrales > CSP1-4 > CAIXZV01. Next base: position 25,918 of record CAWDXT010000024.1, on the reverse strand, counting down.
CACGGTCGTGATCAAGCCGGCGTCGAACACCTCGCTCAGCCTGCTGCGGATCGCCGAGCTGGGCACCGAGGCCGGCATCCCCGACGGCGTGCTCAACGTCGTCACCGGCCCGGGCGACATCGTGGGCGAGGCCATCGGCCGCCATCCCGACGTCGATGGCCTGGCATTCACCGGCTCGACCGAGGTCGGCCGGCGCTTCCTCCACTACTCCGCCGACTCCAACCTCAAGCGCGTGATGCTCGAGCTGGGCGGCAAGAGCCCGCAGCTCGTGTTCCCGGATGTCACCGACCTCGCCGCGGTCGCGGAACAGGTCGCCATCGCCATCTTCTGGAACATGGGCGAGAACTGCTCGGCCGGCTCACGCCTGATCGTGCATCGGTCGAAGACCGCGGCGCTGCTCGAGGCACTCGACCACGAGCTCGAGTCCTGGCCGGTCGGCGATCCCCTGGACCCCGCGACCCGGATCGGCGCCATCATCAGCCGCGGCCAGATGGAGAAGGTGCTGGGCTACGTGGACTCGGCCCGCCGCGAGGGAGCGCAGGTGGTGTGTGGCGGCGAGCAGATCCTGCGCGACAGCGGCGGCTGGTTCATCCCGCCCACGGTGCTCGGCGGGGTCCGCAACGACATGACGGTGGCGCGCGAGGAGATCTTCGGCCCCGTCCTGTCGGTGATCGAGTTCGACACCGAGTCCGAGGCGGTGGCACTTGCCAACGACACGGTCTACGGCCTGGCGGCCTCGCTCTACACCCGCGATCTCAACATCGCCCACCGCGTTGCGCGCGAGCTCAGGGCGGGCGTGGTGGGCATCAACGCCTACGCCGAGGGCGACATGACGACCCCGTTCGGCGGCTACAAGCTGTCCGGCTTTGGTGGCCATGACAAGAGCGTCCACGCCCACGACCAGTACACCGAGACGAAGACCACCTGGATCCAGCTCGACCCGCCGCGCTGACGTCGGGAGCCTGCGTGCGGTTTCGACGACCGCCGAACCAGGGCAAATCTCGGTAGACCCGGCTGGTTACCGTGAAGGGAGTCTCTCCCCGAGACCCTGAGATGCTCGGCCTCTCCCCCCGGAGCGCCGAGCATCTCGCTCGTATCCGGGGGTGTCCGTCCGCTCGGCGTCGCGCGCCGCTCGCCTCGCTCCCCGCCGGACGCCCTGCTCCCTATCCGCCGGGATGGGCGGCCAGGGCCGCGTTCTGCGCCTGGGAGAGCTCCGGCGGGTAGGCCGGACGGGCGATGATGCTGATCGCGGCCACGGGCCAGTAGCGAAGGAACGCGCGGCCGATCACCGACGATTCCTTGATCGGACCAAACTCGCGCGAGTCCTCGGATGCCACGCGGTGGTCCCCCATCACGAACAGCTCGTCGGGACCCAGCGTCCACGAGGTCTGGTCGCCCAGCGCGGTCGTGGGCTGATCGAGGTAGGTGTACGCGCTCTCGTCGAGCCGGGTGCCGTTGACGTACACGGACCCGTCGGAGCGGATCTCGACCTGGTCACCGGGCAGCCCGATCACGCGCTTGATGAACGGCGTCCCGCTCGTGTCCGCCCAACCCTGTGGTGGATGGAGGACCACGATGTCACCGCGCTGATAGGCGCTCCAGTGGGGTGTCAGCTTGTCCACCAGGACGTACTGACCGGGCTCGAGCGAGCTCTCCATGGATTGCTGCCGAACCTGATACGGCTGCGCGATGAAGTTCTGGATCACGAAGAACGCGATCAGGGTCAGGACCAGCGTCTCGACGACGTCGATGAGCCAGCGGGGAATTCGCGAGGTCACGGCGGGAAGTATGCCCGCTCCGGAGGATTCGGCGGTCCACGGACCCTCCGGCGAGCCGAGCGTGCCTCGACACGCCATCGAACCCGCTGCATCCCGGCTCCCTGACAGGCCGGCGGGGCACTACCCTGTTGACGACGGGCCTGCACCGGGCCGGCCCGAGACCAGGAGACACCGATCACCGATGGGCGTGCGCGACGAGATCCTCCAGCAACCCGACGTCGTGGCGCGCATCCTCGAGCGCGACGCGACCTTCGAGCGCCTCGGTCGCGCGATCCGCGAGGCGGCACCGGAGCACGTCGTCATCGCGGCACGTGGCACCTCGGACCACGCGGCGATCTACGCGCAGTACCTGATGGGCGTCCGGCTGCGCATGCCGGTTGCGCTGGCCGCACCGTCGATCGTGAGCCTCTACGGCGTCGAGCCGCGGTTCACGCGTTCGCTCGTGATCGGCATCAGCCAGTCGGGCGCATCGCCCGACGTCGTGGGCGTGGTGGATGCGGCCCGTCGCCAGGGAGCGCCCACCATCGCGATCACGAACGAGCCCGGCTCGGCGCTCGCCGGAGCGGCGGAGCACGTGATCGAGCTCGACGCCGGGCCTGAGCGCGCGGTGGCCGCCACCAAGACGTACACCGCGGAGCTGGTCGCGATCGCCAGGCTCGTGGCGGCGATCGATGGCCGGGAGGACGCTGGCCTGCGTTCGCTGCCCGAGGCGCTGGCGCGCGCGCTCGGCGCCGAGGCGGAGGCTCGCGACGCCGCCGTCGGTCACGCGGACATGCGGACATGCAGCGTGCTGGGTCGGGGCTTCGAGTACGCCACCACCCGGGAGTGGGCGCTCAAGCTCAAGGAGCTCGCCCGGGTCGTGGCCGACCCGTACTCTGCCGCGGACTTCCGTCACGGGCCGCTGGCGCTGGTCGAGCCCGGGTTCACGGTGCTGACCGTTGCGACCTCCGGCGCGGTCGCCGAGGATCTGATCGCGTTGCTGCAGCAGATGCGCGATGACCTCGGCGCGGACCTGGTCGTGCTCTCGGATCGCGCGGAAATCCGCGCGCTCGGGCGGTTCGGCATCGGGCTCCCGGGCGGCCTGCCCGACCATCTCGCGCCCGTGACCTCGATCGTTCCGGCCCAGCTGTTCGCCTATCACCTGACGCTGGCGCGCGGCCTGGATCCCGACGCGCCTCGACACATCTCGAAGGTCACCCGAACCACGTAGCCATGAGCGCCAACAGCCCCTCCTCGATCGACTTCGGCGCCTTCGACGTCCTGACCTTCGACTGCTACGGCACGCTCATCGACTGGGAGACAGGGATCGCAGCCGGGTTGCGACCGATCCTCGATGCCCACGGCGTCGGCCGGCAGGCGATGGACGACGAGACGCTGCTCGCGAGCTATGCCGCCCAGGAGGCCGCGATCGAGGCCGGGCCATACCGTCGCTATCGCGAGGTGCTCGCTCGAGCCTGCGCGGGCGTATGCGCGGAGCTGGGCGTGGAACCGACGACCGATGAGCTCGCCGCGTTCGGCGGGAGCGTCGGCGACTGGCCGGCGTTCGCCGACTCCGCGGATGCGCTGCGCCGCCTCCACGAGCGGTTCGCGCTGGCCGTCATCACGAACTGCGACGACGACCTGTTCGCCGCCTCGAACCGGCGGCTGGGCGTCGAGTTCGACTTCGTCATCACCGCTCAGCAGGTCGGTGCCTACAAGCCCAGCACCCGCAACTTCGAGCTGGCGTTCGAGCGCCTCGACCGCCCACGGAACCGCATCCTCCACGTGGCACAGAGCCTGTTCCACGATCACGTGCCGGCCAGGCAGCTGGGCCTCGCGACGGTCTGGATCAACCGACGGCACGACCGGCCGGGCAGCGGCGCGACACCACCGGCCGAGGCCATGCCCGGCCTCGTCACGCCCGACATGGCCACGTTCGCAGCACTCGCGGCTCCGGGCCGATGATGGGCGGACGAGCCGTGGCCGAGCCGCGACGCGAGATCGCCCTGACGGCCTGCCCTCTCCTGCGATCCAGGATGGGCCGACGGCCATGCTGACGCTGGTTGACGGTCTCGGGATCCTCGAGTCGCCACGATGGCATGACGGGCGGCTGTGGTTCTGTGACTGGGGTGCCGCCGAGGTCCGATCCGTCGGCGACGAGGGCGATCACCGCCTCGAGCTGCAGGTGCCGACCAGCCTCCCGTTCTCGATCGACTGGCTCCCAGACGGTCGCCTGCTGGTGGTGTCCGGCCGGGAAGGCCTGCTGCTCCGCCGCGAGCCGGACGGAGGCCTAACGACCCACGCCGACCTTCGGGCGATCGACACCCTGTTCAACGAGCTCGTCGTCGATGGGCGCGGGAACGCCTACGTCAACGGCGCCAGCCTCGTCCTCGTGAGGCCCGACGGCACGGTGAGCCGCGTCGCGGGCGACCTCGCGTTCGCAAACGGCATGGCGATCACGCCCGACGGGTCCACCCTGCTCGTGGCCGAATCGCACGGCCACCGGATCACCGCGTTCGACATCGAGCCCGAGGGTGGCCTCGCGGGACGGCGCACCTGGGCCGACCTGGGCGATGCCGCTCCGGACGGGATCTGCCTCGACGCCGAGGGTGCGGTGTGGTACGCCGACGTCCCCCACCGGCGCTGCGTTCGGGTCGCCGAGGGCGGGACGGTGCTCGAGACCGTCGAGACGGATCGAGGCTGCTTCGCCTGCATGCTCGGTGGGCACGACGGTCGGACCCTCCATGTTGCGGCCGCCGAATGGTTCGGGATGGACCGGATCCCCGAGACCGCGGGCAGCGGGCAGATCCAGGTCACCCGAGTGGGTGTGCCGCATGCCGGTCGACCGTAGCCACGGCACCGACCCCGGCTGCCGCGAACCGGTCCCGGGCCCCGCACCGCTCCCGGCCCCGCACCGCTCCCGGGCCGCGCTCAGCCCCGCAGGCCGCGCACCGCTCCCGGGCCGCGCTCAGCCCCGCAGCCTGTAGACCCGCCCCTGCTTGAGGGCGAGATCCTCGAGCTCGGTCGTGGTTCGCACCTCGTAGCAGGCGAGCTCACGGAGCGCGGCAGCAGGCAGGTAGCGACGACCGGGATCGCCGACCAGCACCTCGGCGCCGGACGCGCGGGCGCGCTCGAGCCACGGCAGCACGCGCTCTGCCAGCCCCGCCTCGTACCACGTGTCGCCGGCCAGCACGACATCGACATCCGGCGGATCGTCGCCGAGCACGTCGCGCTCGACGGTGGTCAGCCGGCAGCGGTTGGCACGGCCGTTGAGCCTGATCGCGGCGATCGAGAACGGGTCGATGTCGACCGCGGTCACCGACGTTGCCCCGGCCCGGCATGCGGCCATGGCGCACAGCCCCGATCCCGACGCGAGGTCGAGCACCCGCCGCCCGGCGACCGCCTCGGGTCGTTCGGCGAGGTAGCGGGCGATCGCCAGCCCCCCGCCCCACGCGAACGCCCAGTAGGGCAGCGGCGCATCCGGGTCGCCGGTCTCGACCTGGACGGCGTGCCACAGCGGCAGCACCTCGTCGGCCTGGTGCAGGCGGATGCCGTCGATCCCGAAGAGAGGCCGCAGCGTGGTGTGGCGCAGGACGAACGCTCGGGCGGACGTGCTCACGACGTGGCATGGTCGCACGGGAAGGATGTCGATGACGATCCTGGACGGCGGTGCATCACGCCGGGCGGAGCCTGGCCGGACCTGCGCGCATGAATACTCCCGGGTGGTATGGCAGGATGGAGCTGGAATCCGAATTTGGGGGGTTGTCAAGCGTGTGGCAATGGCCTAGAGTAATAAGCCAATGGCGTGTCATTTGACACGCCACTACGTGTGTCGGGTGGCGTGGACCCGACGGGGGCCTCCGGAGGAGACCGGCCCGGCACGTGAACAGGACCCTTCCACGGGAGCCGTACGGTCGGGTACGGCCCCGACGATGCATGGAGCAACGTGATCGCAACGGATACCAAGAACACACCGGTCTCGGACAACGAGGCCGAGTTTGCGGCAGCGGCCGTCGAGCTCGACCCCGAGGTGGCGGAGCTCGAGGCCGAGGCCCGCAACGAAGACAGCGAACAGAGCGAGAAGGCCGTTCCCGGCACGACATCCGGCGCAACTGGTGGCGATCCCGAGGTTGGGCGTGCCCCGGTCGCCGGCAAGGCGAAGGCCGAGGGCGAGACGGAGGAGGCCGAGACCAGCGAGGTTCTCGACACCGACGACAGCGTTCGCCTCTATCTGCGGGAGATCGGCCGCGTGCCGCTGCTCACTGCAGAGGAGGAGGTCGTCCTCGCCAAGGGCATGGAGCTCGGCGCGCAGATCAAGGAGCGCCCCGAAGCCGCCATCCTGAGCATCCACGAATGGACGCTGCACGACAGCGAGAGCGCAACGCGGACCAACGACCGCCGCTACGGCGTCCCGTTCGCGACCCAGGCGCATCGGATCGTGAACGACGCGATCCGCGCGGACGACGCCCTCGACCTGCTGGTCACGGCGCCGTCGCTTGGCCTCTCGGACGCGCTCAAGAAGGCCGAGTCGGACGTGCTGAAGGAGCGACTCGTTCGCGCCCAGGACCTCCGATCCGTGTACAACGAGCGGCTCGACGCCGACACGTTCATCGACCTCATGGATTGGATCGAGGGTGAGTTCGGACGGCCGAACGCGGAGATCCGGGGGGACAGCGCGCTTCGCGCCCTGCGCGACTGGGTGCGCGATGAGATCGCCTACCCGGCCATCCGCCGCCGCCTGGACAAGGGCGACGACGCCGAGACGCTGGCCGAGATGGAGCAGGTGCTCACGCACCAGGCGAAGCTGTCCCGCGACCACCTCACGTCCGCGAACCTGCGGCTGGTGGTATCCATCGCCCGCAAGTACATCAACCAGGCCGGGATGGGCCTCCTCGACCTCGTCCAGGAGGGCAACGCCGGCCTGATCCGCGCGGTCGACAAGTTCGAATACGAGCGCGGGTTCAAGTTCAGCACCTACGCCACGTGGTGGATCCGACAGGCGATCCAGCGCGGCCTCGCGGACCAGAGCCGCACGATCCGGATCCCGGTCCACATGGTCGAGACGATGGGTCGCGTGGCGCGCGTCGTGCGCGAGCTGTCGACGCAGCTCGGGCGCGAGCCGACCAACGCCGAGATCGCGGCAGCCCTCCCGGACGAGACGCCGGCGATGACGCCGCAGCGGGTCGAGGAGATCCGCAAGCTCGGACGCGAGCCGGTCTCGCTCCAGTCGCCGGTGGGCGACGAGGGCGACGCGGAGCTCGGCGAGCTGATCCCCGACGTGGACGCGGTGTCGCCGCTCGACGCAGTCGCCGATCGGATGCGCCGCGAGCAGATCGAGCACGTCCTCAACAGCCTCGACGGCCGCGAGCAGCGCGTCCTCCGCCTGCGCTTCGGGCTTGACGATGGTCATGCCCGGACGCTCGAGGAGGTTGGTCGCGAGTTCGGCCTGACCCGAGAGCGGATCCGCCAGATCGAGGTCCAGGCGCTTCGCAAGCTGCGCCACCCGTCCCGGAGTCGCAAGCTGCGGGAGTTCGCCGCATAGCAGCACTCCAGGGGGCGCAGGGCGCTCCTCCCCCGCGCTTCCGGGCCGGCCGCGTCGCTCGTCGACGCGGCCGGCTTGCTGTCTCGCGACCCGGCTGCAGAGCCGGGCGCCAGGTTCGTGTTCATGGCCGCATCCTGCGCGGGCCAACCTTTCGACTCGGCGACGGCCGCTCAACCCGCCGGGGGAGACGACGGTCGCCGCTTGCTTGACCTCCCCTGCCGGCCGGTTCATCGTTGAGGCAATCCATCCGGGCCCGGGAGCTGCGTCCCGCTCGCCCGGCAGTCTCCGCACCCGGAGAGAGCGTTCCATGACCGACACCGCCTCACGCCCCAGCGTCGACGACGCCGTCGATGCCCTCCACCCCAACCAGGCCGGCGCCCGGATCAATCGCAGCGCGTTCGACGAGGCCGAGGACTTCCTGCCGCTCGACGGCATCGACCACGTCGAGTTCTGGGTCGGCAATGCGCGCCAGGCATCCGCCTACTTCCGGGCCCTGTGGGGCTTCACGCCGGTCGCCTTCAGCGGCCTCGAGACCAGGGTCCGCGACCGGGCCAGCTACGTCATGCAGCCAGCACGACATCCGGATCGTGCTGACGGCGCCGCTCACCCCCGACGGCGAGATCGCCGAGCACGTGCGCGAGCCACGGCGACGGCGTCCGCGACATCGCGTTCGCCGTCGCACGACGTCGCGCTCGGCCTGGCGCGAGACGACGCGCCGCGGCGCGCGTTCCGCGATGGAGCCCGACCGAGCTCGGACGGCGGCGAGGACGGGGTCCTGCGCCGGAGCGCCGTCCAGACCTACGGCGAGGTTCGCCACAGCTTCATCGACCGGAGCGACTACCACGGGATCTTCGCGCCCGGCTATCGCAAGGTGAAGCGAGCCGGCGCGGGCGGCCGACGGGCCTCAGCCTGCTCGAGGTCGACCACTGCGTCGGCAACGTCGAGCTCGGCGACATGAACCGGTTCGTCGACTACTACCGCGACGTGTTCGGCTTCGCGCAGCTGATCCACTACGACGACAAGGTCATCCATACCGAGTACAGCGCGCTGATGTCGAAGGTCATGACCAACGGCAACGGCCGGGTCAAGTTCCCGATCAACGAGCCGGCCACGGGCAAGAAGAAGAGCCAGATCCAGGAGTTCCTCGACTGGTACCGCGCCCCCGGCGTCCAGCACGTCGCGCTGCGCACCGAGGACATCGTGGGCACGGTCCGGCCGCTGCGCGAGAACGGCGTCGAGTTCCTGGGCATGCCCCACGCCTACTACGAGACGCTGGCCGACCGGGTCGGCGACGTCGGCGTGCCGATCGACGCGCTCGAGGAGCTCGGCATCGAGGCCGATCGCGACGAGGAGGGCTACCTGCTCCAGATCTTCACCCGCCCGATCCAGGACCGCCCGACGTTCTTCTTCGAGATCATCGAGCGCCACGGCTCGCGCGGCTTCGGCGTCGGCAACTTCAAGGCGCTGTTCGAGGCGATCGAGATCGAGCAGGCCCGTCGCGGCAACCTGTAGCAGCCATGCCGCCACAGGCGGCCGGTCCGCCGCTGGCAGCCATGCCGTCACTGGCGGCCAGTCGGCCGCGACCCTCGATCTCGTCGATGCGCGGGCCGGTGGGGCTGCTCGGCTCGGGTTGGCGAGCGCCGTAGACTGACCCTCCGGGGAGGCACGAGCACTGGGGGCGGGCACGCGCGTCCGCTCACCGGCACCTGGCAGGGACGAGGGCGTGGAGGCGAGGAGGAGCCGGGTCCGTCGGATCGCGACGTGGATCGCGCTGGCCGCATCCCTGGCCGCCGGTCTGACCTTCGTGCTGGTGCGCGTGGCGACGCCGTCGGATGGCGCTCGGGTCGCGTTCTACGCCGATGCCTGGTCGTCCGAGGGCATCCGGATCGCCCCCATCGACCAGCCGGCGGCGGGCCTGATGGACGGCGACGTCGTCACGGCCGTGGATGAGCGGTCGATGGAGTCATGGCTGGATGCGGCCCTGGACCCGGGGACCGCCCGCCCCGACGGGGGCTCGCCCGTCCCGTATGCCATCGTCCGCGAGGGGACGGTGATGTCAGTCGCCGTCGCCTGGGCGGCGCCGGCTGTCGGGGCCACGCTCCTCGAAGGCTGGAGCGTGATCCTGTTCTCGCTCGGCACGGCGGCGATCGCTGCGTTCGTGTTCCTGCGCCGACCGGACGAGCCGGCCGCCACGGCCCTGGTGCTGGCTGCCTGCGGCGCGGCGGGATCGAGCATCCCGTGGTTCCTGGGTACGACCGTGAGCGACGTCGTCCGCGGTGGCCCGTTCGTGCTCCATTCGCTCGTCACCGGTCCGCTGTACATGCTCCTGTGGCCGGCCGGCCTGCACCTCGCGCTCGTGTTCCCCGAACCTGCCGGGGTGGTCCGCCGGCATGCCTGGCTGGTGCCCGCCGTGTACGCCGCTTCGCTGGGCACGTATGGTGCGATCACGGTCGTCGCCTGGCTGGCGGCGCCGAGCAGCCTCGACTGGGTGGGCACCTGGCCCGTGACGCAGGTCGCCGTGGTGGTCCCGGTGATGGTCGTCACGATCACAACGATCGTGATCCGCTACCTGCGCACCACCGATCCGGTCCGTCGGGCCCGACTGCGCCTCGCCACGCTGGGTGCGGCCGCCAGCATCGCACTCGGCCTCGTGCTGTTCATGGGTCCCACCCTCGTCATCGGGCAGCCCCTGGTGCCGGACTCCGCGCTCGGGCTCCTGGCCCTGCCGCTGCCCCTCGGCCTCGCGGGCGGCATCCTCCGCGATCGCCTGTTCGACATCGAGGTCGTCCTCAACCGGACGCTCGTCTACGGCAGCCTGACCGCCGGCGTCCTGGCCACGTACGCGGTGACCACCGCCCTCCTGACCGGGCTGCTGGGCGGGGATCAGGGGTACGGGACATCCCTGCTGGCTGCCGGGGCGGCCGCCCTGGCAGCGCTGCCGCTGCGGGACATCCTGCAACGCGCCGTGAATTGCCTCATGTACGGGCAGCGCGACGAGCCGTGGCTCGTGATGCACACGCTCGGGACGCGCCTGGAGTGGGCCGCCGATCCCGAGCTCGCGTTCCCCGCGATCGCCCAGACGGTCGCCGAGACGCTTCGCCTTCCGTACGTCGCCGTGGAGGTGGACGATGAGCTGGGGCGCGTGGCCGTCGTGGCCAGGCATGGCAACGCGCCGCCCGACCTCGAGACCATCCCGCTGGTGCACGGCGCCGAGCCCGTCGGCCGCCTGGTTCTGGGCCTGCGGTCAGGAGAGCGGTCCTTCCGTCCGGACGAGCTCGACCTGCTCCACGACCTTGCTCGACAGGCCGGAGCGGCGGTCCACGCTCAGCGGCTCCAGGGCGCGCTTGCCGATTCACGCGCCCGCCTCGTCGTTGCCCGTGAGGAGGAGCGTCGTCGATTGCGTCGTGATCTCCACGACGGCCTGGGGCCGGTCCTGGCCGCGATCGGGATGCGGGCGGAGACGGCCGCCGAGCACCTGGCCGGCGATCCCGCGGCGGCCCGCCGCCAGCTCGATGCGCTGACGGCCGACGTTCAGACCGCCTTGGCCGACGTCCGACGACTGGTCGACGGTCTGCGACCTCCCGCGCTCGACGAGCTGGGTCTGGCGGGCGCGATCCGTCAGCAGGCAGCCCGTCTGGATGGCAGCGCGGAACGCGCCCCCGGTATCGACACGAGCAAGGCGGGATCGCCCGTGATCGAGGTGCTGGATGATGCCGGCGCGATCTCCGAGCTGCCCGCCGCGGTCGAGGTTGCGGCATACCGGATCGCCGTCGAAGCCATGACCAACGCCGTTCGCCACGCCGAGGCCCGCTCCTGCCGGGTACGGCTCACGGCAGGCCGGCAGCTCACGATCGAGGTGGAGGACGATGGGGGCGGGATCGGCGCATCGGCGCGCCCCGGGACCGGCCTGGAGTCGATGCACGAGCGCGCAGCCGAGCTGGGCGGATCGGTGAGCGTCGAGGCAGGCTCCCACGGCGGCACGCGCGTGGTTGCCCACCTGCCGCTCGGCCGGGATCATGCGACCCGGAGACAGCGCGCCGGAACCGGAGGAAGGACATGACCGCGGCACCCACCTCGGACACATCCGCGTGACGGCCGCCCGCACCGTGATCCGGATCCTGATCGCCGACGATCACCTCGCCTTCCGAGGCGGTCTGCGAGCCGCCCTGGAAGCCGCGGACGACATCGCGGTCGTGGGCGAGGCGAGCTCGGGCGACGACACGATCAGGCAGACGGTCCGGCTCCAACCCGATGTGGTGCTGATGGACGTGAACATGCCCGGCATCGACGGCATCGAGGCCACGCGCAGGATCATGGACGTCGCACCGCACGTCGCCGTCCTCGTGCTGACGATGCACGATGACGACGACACCGTGTTTGCCGCCGTGCGGGCGGGCGCCCGCGGGTACGTGCTCAAGGGGGCGAAGCGTGTCGAGCTGCTTCGGGCAATCCACGCGGTCTTCGCGGGCGAGGCGATCTTCGGTCCCGGCGTGGCACGCCGTCTGACGGCGTTCTTCGCGCGACCGTCGCCGCGCGAGCAGCGAGCCGCGTTTCCAGAGCTGACCGAGCGCGAGCGCGAGATCCTGGACCTGATCGCGGAGGGGCGGTCCAACACCGAGATCACCGAGCACCTCGTGCTGTCGCCCAAGACCGTCCGCAACCACATCTCGAGCATCTTCTCCAAGCTGCAGGTCCGCGATCGCTCGGAGGCGATCGTGCGTGCCAGGAAGGCTGGCCTCGGCTCCGGCGACGGCTGAGCCTGCGCCGGGACCTGGGGTGGGATCGGCGCACGGGGCCCCTGACCACGGGCCGCGGATCGGGACACCGGCCGGGACCCTGGTCCCATGACGGAGGCGCGCTGAGCGGACAGGCTGTTCGCATCCGGCGCGGCACCTGGAACGCGCCGCGTCCCAGTCGGGAGGAACGAGGATGAGCGTCCCCATCCGTCAGCTCGCGGACCGCCGCCGATCCCAGGCGGGCCAGACGACATGATCCGGTCGTTCGCAAGGCCAGCTCACGCGATCGCCACGGCAGCCTTCCTGTGCTGCGCGGTCGTCCAGGTGTTCCTGGCCGGCCTCGGGGTGTTCGACGATCCGCGGGCGTTCGTCACGCATCGCGAGTTCGGCTATCTGTTCGGCTGGCTGACGCTGGTCATCCTGATCCTGGCGCTCGCCGGCCGGGAGCCTCGGCGGATCACCGGTCTGAGCGCCCTGCTGCTCGTGCTGTTCGCGCTCCAATCCGTGTTCGTGGCGCTGCGCGCCGACATGCCGGCCGTCGCCGCGCTGCATCCGCTCAACGGATTTGCCATCCTCGCCGTGGCCGGTGTCCTGACCAGGCTCTCATGGGCCGCGCGACGCGATCCCGAGGCGCGCCCGGCCGCGGACCCCGTCGCCTCGCCGGCCCCCTCGCCTGGAGCCGGCTGATGGTCACCGTCGGGCGGGCCGCCTACGACCTGATGTACCGGTTTGGAGCACCGTGGGAAGGCGCGGACCGGGTGGAGCTGCGCGCGCTCGTCCTCGACGGACAGTGCAGCCCGGAGTCGCTGCGTCGCCCGGGTCAGGCACGCGCCCGGGCGATCGACCTGGGTTGCGGTGCCGGGGGCGTGTCGATCGAGCTCGCCCAGGCCGGGTTCGAGGTGACCGGCGTCGACTTCTCGCGGGTCGCGCTGCGCAAGGCGGCGCGGGCGGCTCGTGATCAGGCGGTCCCGCACGACCGCCTGCGCCTCGTCAGGGGCGACCTGACGGCAGGCTCGATCCCGGGGGTGGACGAACCCTTCGACCTGCTCGTCGATTACGGGACGCTGGATGACCTGCCGGCTCCCGGACGTCGTGCCATGGCCGCCCTCATCGCTCGTCTCGCGCGCCCGGGTGCGAGGTTCTTCCTGTACGCGTTCGCGGGCCGGATCGAAGACCTGCCACGACTCAGCTTCAGCGGCCCCTCGCGCGCGTTTCCCGGGATCCAGGCGGGCGAGGTCGAGGACCTGTTCGGGTCCGCGTTCCTCTGCCGAATGCTCCAGGCCCCGACCCGGACCCGGCACGTCGGCACCTGGCTGCTGGAGCGAAGGGCTGGCCATGCCTGACCCGATCACGCTCGCCGGCTGGCTGCTCATCGCCTGCCCGGTCCTGGGCAGCTTCCCCGTCGGCAATCCATCCCTGGTCCGGATCTGGTCCATGGGGCGCGAGGACTTCATCCGGACCGTGGGCGAGCACCGGCGCGCCTGGGCATGGCTCAATGCGGGGTTCACGCTGGCCACGGTCGGAACGACGGCCGGCCTGGTCGTCCTGGCCGCCGCGCTGGGCGACGACCCCGGGCAGCGTGCCGCATTGCTGGCGATCGCTGTTGCCTACGGCTTCGGCGGCGTGCTGTGGTGCGCGGTGCTGTCGATCCGGACCCGAACCACCCCCGCGCTGGCGGACCTGCTGGCCGCAGGTGACGCCACCGAGCCCGCAGAGCGGTTGGTTGGCGCGGCGACCGGGGGCCTGTACGTCGCGTTCGTGGCGTTGACGTCGCTCTCGCTCGTCGCCCTGGGGTTCGTGCTGCTGGCCGGGGGCGGCGTTGCCTGGCCGATCGCCGCGCTGGTCGCGCTGACCGGCGTGCTGATGCTCGCCTGGCTCCTGCGCACCGGCGACGTCATTCCGGCGGTCCTGTATCCGCCAACGCTCCTGGTCGGGATCGCGCTGCTGGCCGGCTGGCGATAGCCGCAGGCCTGAATGGGAGGCTGACAGATGACCATGGACCTGGCCCAGCCGGCGCGCCTGACACGCCTCGCCGGCACGTCGTTGCTCGCGAGCGCGGCCGTGACGGTCGTCGGCATCGTGTGCCTGATCGCGATGTTCGCCGGCTTCGCCGTGGGCTCGCAGTCGATCGGCAGGGCGTTCGGGTTCGTGAACGACGCATCCGCGCTCGTGACGTACCCGCTGACCGTGCCCGCGATCGTGGTCCTCCACGGGCTGCTTCGGCCGCGCTGGCATGGCTGGAGCACGGTCGCGGCCGCGTTCGGGGTGGCTGGCGTCATCGGGATCGTGACCCTGCAGTGGCTGCTGGTGGCGAATGCGCTGACCTTTGAGCAGCAGATCGGGCCCGTCTCGGTCTTCTTCGTGCTGTTCGGGGTGTGGCTGGTCTCGACCGGCCACATGGCGTCGAGGATCGGCCTGCTGCCGCGCGGCGTCCGGCTCGGGCTGGCTGCCTCGCTGTACCTGGGGTTTCCGTGGTGGGCGGTGACGCTCGCGCGGCGGCTGCAGCGGGGGTGACGCCGTTGTGCATCATGGACATGCCTCGGAGGCATGCCCAGCGACCCGCCCACGGAGCCGATCGATGTACGTCTGGCTGGTGACCCTTCACGTTCTCGGCGTCGTCCTGTTCCTGGTCACCCATGGCGTGTCGATGTGGACCGCCTTCCGTGTCCGCCGCGAGACAAGCCGCGAGGTGCTCGCCGCCCTGCTCGGAATGTCCGCCCGCAGCAACCAGGTGATGTACCTCGGGTTGATCCTGCTGGGCATCGGGGGCCTCGGCGCCGCTGGAAGCGCGGGCTGGCTGACCTCCGCCTGGGTCATGGCCTCCTATGCCGTCTTCCTGGCCGTGCTGCTGGCCATGTTCATGATCGCCTCCCCCTACTACTACCGGCTGCGAGACGGGCTGGAGGGGACGGAGAAGGTGCCCCGCCTCGACGATGCCGAGCTGGTCGCGCACCTCCAGACTCGTCGTCCCGAGGTGCTGGCGCTCATCGGCGGCGGCGGACTGGTGGTGCTGGTCTGGCTGATGGCGGTGAAGCCCGGCTGACGACGGCCGCCCGCGTGCCATACTCCGGCCACCATCGGAGGCGAGGGATGGAGGTCGTGGGCGAACGACCGGTCGTGTTGGGCGACGGTGTGGTGACGCTTCGGGCATGGGAGCCCGATGATGCGCCGGCGGTCCACGCCGCCTGCCAGGATCCGGTCATCGCCCGCTTCCTGCCCATCCCCCAGCCATACACGGAGGCCGATGCGGAGGCGTATGTCGCTCGTCGGCGTGCCGATTGGGACGGCGACCGCGAGCGGTCGTTCGCGATCACCGACGCGACGACCGGTGAGGTGCTGGGCTCGATCGCCCGACACCGGGCCGCGGAGCATCGAGCCGAGCTCGGCTACTGGCTCGCCCCGGGAGCCCGCGGTCGAGGCGTTGCCACCCGCGCGCTGCGTCTGGTGTCGAGCTGGTCCCTCGAGGTCACCGGGCTCGTCCGGCTCGAGCTATTCACGCATCCCGAGAACCGCGCCTCACAGGGCGTCGCGGAGCGCGCCGGCTTCACGTTCGAAGGCATCCGGCGCGCATGGGATGTCGACCGGGACGGCAATCCCGAGGACTGCGTGTTCTTCGTTCGGATCCGCGGCTGAACCCGAAACCGGTCGCCGCCGAGCAGCGTAGAGGTCCCTGTCCACCGCTCCCCATGGACAGGAGATCCAGATGCGAACAACAAGGATGGCGGCCGCCCTGGTCGCGCTGTCGCTGACATTCGCCGCATGTTCCAGCGGCGGCGCAACGCCGGCCCCGACCGCTGCCGCTCCCACGTCGGCGCCGACCGCGGCTGCGAGCGGGTCGCCGGGCACCGCGAGCTCGCCGGGCACCGCGAGCTCGCCGGCACCGGCCACGAGCGTCTCGATCAACCTGGCCTCGACCGGCCTTGGAACCATCCTGGTGGGCGACGGTGGGCGGACCCTGTACGTGTTCACGCCCGACACCGGTGGGACGTCGACCTGCTACGACGCGTGCCAGTCGACCTGGCCACCGCTCACGTCCGACGGTGCTCCGACGATCGGCGACGGGCTGGCCGCCGCGGACTTCGGCACCAGCCCGCGCAACGACGGCTCCACCCAGGTCACGTTCCACGGCATGCCCCTCTACTACTTCTCGGGCGACGCGGCCGCGGGCGACACCAACGGCCAGGGCCTCAACGGCAAGTGGTTCGTGGTCGATGCGAACGGGCAGATGGTCGGCGCGAGTGGGTCCGCGGGTGGGTCCCCCTCGCCGTCGGAAAACATGGGGTACTAGCAGGGCACCAGCGGTCCGTCGTGCAGTCGCGCCGGCGGTCCGTCTCCGTCGCTGCAGCCGCGGGTCGCGCCGCGCCGGCGGTCCGGCTCCCTCGCAGCCGCGGGTCGCGCCGCGGTGGCGGTCCGGCTCCGGCGCGCCTGCCGTCGTGGCCGGCCGGCCATGAGCGACGGCTTGAGGCCGGCGCGCCTGATCGTCAGCGGTTCCATCCAGGTCGCTCGCTGATAGGTGACACCATTAGGTGGCCTGCTTCGCCCGGCTCGACCGTCGTCGGATGGGTCGAGGATGAGCGCTGAGCGTTCGAGCGGTGCTCGGCCCCGCACCAGCTCGGGTTCAGCTACGCACGGTGTGCCCCTCGGGCGTCCTCGCTGGGACCGCTCCCGGCGCGGGACAGACCCAAGAGGCGCCCGGCTAAGGGTGTCACCAATATTCGGGCCCGTGGCTCCACGGGCCCGGTAGCGGGCCGAGCGCGGCTGGCCGGCGGGGGCGAGGGCGGCTGGCCGGCGGCGGCGGCGAGGGCGGCTGGCCGGCAGGGCGGCGAGCCCGGCTAGACTTCGGGCATGCGGTTGGCCCATGTCCGCGAGCACCACGCCCCGGCGGGCGCTCCGTGGCGGCTCGCCGCCGCGATGGACGAGCGCAATGCGAGCTGGCTGGACCTCGAGGTTGCCCGCCGTCGCGCGAACGCCGCGGATCGCAACCTCGAGCACGACAGCGTTCTCCATCGGCAGCCGGTTACGACGCTGGACGAACACCTGGCCCGCGGCCTGCGGGTCGCGGCGCTCGAGGATCTGCTGGACCGGTTCGAGGCACGAGACGACGACGATGCCCTGCTTGACGCGGCCGACGTCGCGTTCGGTCCACCGATCCTTCGTCCCCCGTCGCTTCGCGATTTCTACGCGTTCGAGCGCCATGTCGCCACGACCTGGGCGCGACGTGGCCAACCGATCCCCGAGGCCTGGTACCGACTGCCCGTCTTCTACTTCTCCAACGTGTCCGAGCTTCGCGGACCCGATGACCCGGTCTGGGCGCCGCGCGGATCGCAGGAGCTGGACTACGAGCTCGAGGTCGGCCTGCTGGTCGACACGCCGGCCATGAACCTGTCATCGGAGCGTGGCGAGGAGGCGATCGGCGGCTATCTCATCCTCAACGACTGGTCGGCCCGGGACCTGCAACGCGATGAGACCACTGTCCGCCTCGGCCCGGCCAAGGGCAAGGACTTCGCCACGTCGATCGGCCCGTGGCTCGTGACCCCGGACGAGCTCGTGGACCGCCGCGCCCCCGGATCCAGCGCGCCGGACGTGCTGATGACGGCCAGCGTCACCATGGACGACGGCGGGGTCATCGAGACCTCCCGCGGCTCGTGGGCCACGATCCATCACTCGCTGGGCGCGATGATCGAGCGAGCGTCCGCTGACGTGCACCTCCGCCCGGGCGAGATCCTCGGCACGGGGACGGTCGGCGGTGGCTGTCTGCTCGAGATCCGCGACGACACGCTCGGGCGCTATCTCCAGCCCGGTGATGTCGTCACGCTCGAGGTCGAGCGCCTCGGCCAGCTGCGCACGCCGATCGTCGCCCGGCCCTCCTAGGGTCAGCTGGCCGTGCATCGCCCACGGCCAGATCGCCCGCCGGTCCACCGTCAGCGGCTCCACCCGGTCGCGGTGCCATCGCCCGCCGGTCCAGCGTCAGCGGCCTGCACCCGTTCACGGTTCCATCGTCCGAGCCCCCGACGCCTCGGGTTCGCCCGCTCGCCCTAGACTGGCGGAGTCCGCAGGAGGCCGCCGTCCCATGTATTACGTCTCGCGCGGCAGCGTGCCGCCCACCCGACACACCCAGCATCGGGCGCCCGATGGCAGCCTGTATGCCGAGGAGCTGTTCGGCGTGGAGGGTTTCACCGGCCGAAGCTCGCTCCTCTATCACCTCGTGCCGCCCACCCGGGTCACGCGCGTCGAGCCCATCGGCCCCGTGGTCGTGGAGACCGCGGACGACGGCTCGCATCACCACCAGCTCGTCGACACATCCGGCCTCCAGCCGGCGGGCGACGCCATCTCCGGTCGGATCCCGTTGTTCCACAACGCCGATGTCGTGATGGGCGTGGTGCTGCCGGCGGATGCGATGCCGGCCGACACCTTCTATCGCAACGGCGAGGGCGACGAGCTCCTGTACGTCCACGAGGGCACCGGGACGCTGCGCACCAACTTCGGGGATCTTGCCTACCACCCCGGCGACTATCTCGTGCTGCCGATCGGGACGACCTGGCGCCTCGATCCCGACGACGGCGTCGCCCAGCGGATGCTGTACCTCGAGTGCCCGTCGGAGATCGAGCCGCCGAAGCGCTACCGCAACGACTACGGGCAGCTGCTCGAGCACTCGCCGTACTACCAGCGCGACATCCGGGTGCCGGAGTTCCGCGAGCCGACGGCCGAGACCGGTGAGTACCGGGTCATCGTCCGTGCCCGTGGCCGCCACACCGCGTATCACTTCACCAGCCACCCGTTCGACGTCGTGGGCTGGGATGGCTACCTGTGGCCGTTCGCGTTCGACATCGCGGACTTCCAACCGATCACCGGGCGCGTCCACCAGCCGCCGCCGGTGCACCAGACCTTCCAGGCGCGCAACTTCGTCGTCTGCTCGTTCGTGCCGCGCAAGTTCGACTACCACCCGCTGTCGATCCCGGCTCCCTACAACCACTCGAACATCAACAGCGACGAGGTCATCTACTACGTGGCCGGCAACTTCATGAGCCGCCGCGGCGTCGGCATCGCCTCGTTCACGCTCCACCCGGCTGGCATCCCCCATGGTCCGCACCCGGGAACCGCGGAGGCATCGATCGGCAAGGAGGGGACGGAGGAGCTGGCGGTGATGGTCGACACCTTCCGCCCGTTGTGGCTCACGCCCCAGGCCGCCCGGCTCGAGAATCCCGACTACCCGTACACCTGGCTGCCGTCCGCCGAGGCAGCCGAGGAGGCCAGGCAGCTCTCGGAGCGTGGACCGGAGGCGTTCCCCGACTGACGGCCACGAGACTCGGGCCCAACGATCGTCCGGGAGGACGCTCGGCGCACCAGGTTGCGTCCTGCGTCGCCGCCGAGACGGCTAAGCCGCGGAGACGGCTAGGCCGCGGAGACGGCTCAGCCTCGGGCGCGCTCCCCACGGGCGGCGGCGTCGGCGATCGCGGCGATCCTGGCCGCCCGCGTCTCGTCCCTGACCGCCATGGCGACCCATGCCAGCATCTGCTTGCGGGTACCCGGAGGAAACGACCCGAAGCTTGCCGCCGCGGCAGGTCGCTCGGCCAGCGCCCGGGCGAGATCCTCCGGCACCTCGAGCCGCTCCACGGAGTCCAGCATCGTCCATGAGCCGTTGGCCTTCGCTCGCTCGATGGCCGCCATGCCGGCCGGCGTCATCCGCCCGTCGGCGATCAGCTGCTCGAGGCGAGCCTTGTTCGAGGCCGACCACCCGCTCCGCGGCTTGCGTGGCGCGAAGTAGAGCTTGCCCCGATCGTCATCGACCCTGCCCGCGGTGCTGTCGACCCAGCCGAAGCACAGCGCCTCCCGGATGGCGTCCTCGTACTCCAGGCCCCGCCGGCCGGATCTCGAACGCCAGGTGACCAGCCAGACGCCGCGCGCGGTCGCGTGGTTCGCCTCCAGCCAGGTTCGCCACGTGGCGCGATCGTCGATCTGCACGAGAGGGGCATCGTCGAGCGCGGACATCGAGTCGGCAGTCTAGCGGCGCGCGGCGAGGGCGTGTCGAGCCGGGAGCGCGTTCGGCGCCCGCCGGACCGCCCCGTCACTCCCCTCAGGACGGGGCGACCGCCCGGCACCCGCGGGGTCCGGCTCCCCTGCCCGGCCGTGCGGCGTTGACCCGCCGCTAGCGCTCGTGAACCTGCATGCGGAGCATCCAGGCGTGCTTGTCGAGGCCATGGCGCAGGCCGATCAGCAGGTCCTGCGACACCGGGTCAAGCTCGCCCAGCTCCTCGATCCAGCCGCCGAGGCGGATCGACAGCGCCTGGAGGCGGCGGAGCATCCGCTCCACGACGTCCAGGTCCGGCTGCCAGCCGGCCGGCATCGGGTCCACCGGCGTGCCCGCGATCACCGTCGCCAGCCGTCCATCGGGTGCGACCTCGAGCGCCGCCATCCGCTCGGCAACGTCGTCGTAGGCGGTCCGCAGGTCGTCCACGATCGTGTCGAGCTGCTCATGCACCGACTTGAACATGGGCCCCGAGACGGCCCAGTGCGCCTGCTTCCCCTGCAGGCTGAGGTCGATCAGCTCGACAAGCGCCGCCTGCAGGATCTCCGTCGTCCGCCCGCCCGTCGGCGTGACCGGGTGTGCCGTCATGGTCATGTTGCACCTCCGAGGCGACGAGCCGCCGCCGGCAGCCCGCTCGCCGGGCCCGGACGGAGGTGCTCGTCGTGGCTCGAGTATCAAGCACGGTTTGGCCCGCGGCGAGGTGCCAAGGTCACGAAGGAACCGGTCGACCCACCCGACTCCTGGTCCCCTGGTCCCGCTGCGGCCGTGTGATCCCGCCGGTGCGAACGGCGTAGGCTACGCACCACACCGGAGCGGCGCGCATCGGCGCACTGAGCGACCGATCGCGGGCGTCCTGACGCCCCCGCGTGACGCCGTCTCGTGCAGCGCGGAAGGGGTGTGGGACCTTGGCCGTCGAGATCCGGAAGTGGGTCACCTTCGTCGAGGACATTCGGTCCGATGGGGGCCGGGCCCTCGACAGACCCCTGCGCAGGGTCGCCGTGGCGGCCATCGTGTCCAACCCGTACGCGGGCCCCTGGTCCGGAGGACCTCTCGGAGCTGATCGACCTCGGCGCGACCCTGGGCGACGAGCTCCATGCCGCTGCCAGGAGGCGCTCGGGGACGCCGGTCGAGGCCTACGGCAAGGGCGGCATCGTCGGCGAGCACGGTGAACTCGAGCATGTCGCGGCCGTGCTCCATCCGAAGTTCGGCGCGCCCCGGCGCGGGCGCGCGTCGGCGGGGTGTCCATCCTGCCGTCGGTCAAGAAGCGTGGCGGCGATGGGGCGACCCTCGACATCCCCGTCCACCACATCAAGGCGATGCTGGTCCGCTCCCACTTCGATGCGATGGAGATCCGGGTTCCGGACGCACCGGGGCCGACGAGCTGCTGCTCGCGTTCGCGGTGTCCAACGGCGGCCGGCCCCACGCCCGGATCGGCGGTCTCAGGGCGGAGGACGTGGTCGGCGAAGACGGCCTGCGCTGAGGCACGGAGCATGCGAACGCTGATCACCGGTCTCGGCGCGATCGCGTCGGGTGATGTCGATGCGCCGCTCCTCGATGCCGACTCGATCCTGGCCGAGGACGGGCGGATCAGCGCCATCGGGCGCGGCCTGGACGAGGACGCCGAGATCGTCATCGACGCCCGGGGGGCGACGGCCTTCCCGGGCCTGATCGATTCGCACGTGCATCCCGTGTTCGGCGACTTGACCCCCCGCCAGCGCACCATCGACTTCATCGAGTCCGAGCTGCACGGCGGTGTCACGACCATGATCTCGGCGGGTGAGCCTCACCTGCCCGGGTCGCCCGAAGGACATCCCGGGCTCAAGGCGCTGGCCGTCGTCGCGGTTCGCGCGTTCGACAACCTCCGGCCGGCCGGTGTCAAGGTGCACGCGGGGGCGCCGATCCTCGAGCTCGGTCTGGAGGAGGCCGACTTCGCCGAGCTGGCCGCGGCCGGCGTCCGCCTCATCGGTGAGGTCGGCCTCGGGTCGGTCAAGACGGGCGCGCAGGCGGCGCCGATGGTCGGCCTGGGCGCGCACCCATGGCATGGTCTCCACGTTCCATACGGGCGGTCCATCGATTGCCGGCTCGAACGCGATCAACGCCGACGTGGTGCTCGAGGCCCGACCGGATATCGTGGGCCACATCAACGGCGGGACCACCTCCATGCCCGACGCCGACATCGAGCGCCTCGTCACCTCGGGGATGGCGCTCGAGATCGTCCACTGCGGGAACCTCCGGGCGGCCCTCCACGCGGTGCGCCTCGCCGCGGAGGCGGGCGTGCTCGACCGGGTCATCCTGGGCAATGACGCGCCGTCCGGAACCGGCGTGGTGCCGCTCGGGATCCTGCGCACGATGGCCCACCTGGCGTCGCTCGGGGAGGTAGCGCCCGAGATCGCGGTCTGCCTGGCAACGGGCAACACCGCGCGCGTCCACGGCCTTGACACGGGCACGCTCGCCGTCGGTCGCGAGGCCGACATCGCCCTGGTCGACGCCGCCGTGGGCTCCAGCGCCGGGACCGCCCTGGGCGCGCTCGCCGTTGGCGACCTGCCGGGCGTTGGGATGATCCTGATCGATGGTCGGCCGGCCGTGGGTCGAAGCCGCAACACCCCGCCTGCCGTCCGCGTGCCCGAGGTCGTCAAGGGACCCGGTGCGGCCGGCGGCGGGCACTAGGGTCGCGGCGTCCCATGGAGTTCGGACTGCGCCTGCCCAGCTTCGCGCTCGGCGAGCGAACCGCAACGCTCGATCAGATGGGCGCCTACCTGCGGCGCGCCGAGGACCTCGGCTTCGACGACGGCCCTGACTCATCGACCACCTGCTGGTCGCACCCCCCGCGTACCGGACCACGTGGCTGGAGCCGATCACCCTGCTGTCGGCGCTGGCTGGCGTGACGCGGACGATCCGGTTGGGCACGCTCGTCCTGGTGCTCCCCTTCCGCGAGCCCGTCCAGTTCGCCAAGCAATGGGCGACGTTCGATCTGCTGTCCGGGGGCCGGAGCATCCTGGGCGTCGGCGTGGGCTGGATGGAGGCGGAGTTCGCCGCGGTCGGCATCCCGCATCGGGAGCGTGGCGCGCCGGATGAACGAGCTGCTCGAGCTCGTGACCGCGCTCTGGACGCAGGAGCGCGTCACGTATCAGGGCCGCTTCTACCAGGTGCGCGATCTCTCGCTGGAGCCGCGGCCCGCCCAGCGCCCGCACCCGCCGATCTGGATCGGCGGCGGCACCCAGCCCTCCGAGAGGATCTACGGCCAGCAGGTACCGACGATCGAGCCGGTGCTCCGCCGCATCGCGCGCCACGCTCGCACGCTGGGTCCCCCATTCCTCGGCGACCGCGGAGATGGTGGACCGGGACTGGCAGGACATCCGGCGCTACATGGTCGAGTACGGGCGGCGACCCGAGGACATGGCGAAGGTGTACTCGAACTTCGTCCATGTGCTCCGGCCGGGTGAGCGCCCGGAGTCGGCAGCGCCGCTGTTCCGAACCTACTCGGGCATGGACCTGGACTACTGGCAGCAGTATCTACCTGCTGGGTGAGGCGGAGGCGGTCGCGGCGCGCATCCGGGACAAGATCGACGCGCTCGGCGGCGTCGACCACCTGGTGCTCAACCCGCTCGACTGGAACCCCGCTCACCTGGAGGTCCTCGCGACCGAGGTGCTGCCAAGGGTGGTGGGCTGACCCGTGGATGCGTCCCGCACCGTGAGCACGCGCAGCGTCACCGACGCAGCGGTCTACGTGCGCCCATCGAGGCTCGAGGACGCGCTCGATGCCATCGCCGCTGGCGACCGCCTCATCGTCGCGGGCGGCACCGACGTGTACCCCGCGAGCGTGACCCGACCGCCAGCCCGGCCGGTGCTCGATATCACCGCGCTGCCTGGCCTGCGAGGCGTGCGCGAGGACTCGGACGGCTGGCGGATCCCCGCCCTGACCACCTGGACGGACATCGCCGAAACGCCGCTGCCCGCCGCGTTCGACGGCCTGCGCACGGCGGCCGGCATGATCGGGGGTCGCCAGATCCAGAACGTGGCCACGGTGTGCGGCAACGTGGTCAACGCCTCGCCGGCCGCGGATGGCATCCCCAACCTGCTGGCACTCGATGCGTCGGTCGAGCTCGCGTCGGTCCGCGGCGTCCGCACCCTGCCCTTGGCATCGTTCCTCACCGGCTACCGCGCCGACCGCCCGCCGCGTGGACGAGCTCGTGACCGCGCTGCTCGTGCCCCGGATCGATCCGAGCCATGCGCTGCGGTCGTCGTTCGAAAAGCTCGGCGCGCGCGCCTACCTGGTCGATCTCGATCGTGGCGGCCGCGGTCGTGCTCGAGGTCACCGGCGATCGCGTCGCGAGCGCACGGATCGCCGTCGGGGCCTGCTCGCCGGTCGCCCGCCGTCTGCCGCAGCTCGAGGCCTCGCTGGCCGGCATGGAGCTCGGGGCGCTCCGTGACGTCGAGCGCCTCGCCCAGATCGTCGGCGACCGCCACCTGGTCGACCTGTCGCCGATCGACGATGTTCGTGCAACCGCCGCCTACCGGCGCGACGCGGCGCTGACGCTGGTTCGGCGCGCCCTTGCTGCGGCCGCGTCGGAGCCCGCCGGGCCGGCATCGGCGCCGGCCGGATCGGCATCGGCGCCGAACCGACGGCCTTCACCGCCCACCGGGCCGCAACGACGCCTTCGTCCGCCGCGACGCCTTCGTCCGCCGCGACGCCGTCGTCCGCAGCGACGCCGTCGTCCGCCGCGACGCGCCTTCCGACCAGGCCCGTGGATGATCCGCACGCCGCCCCAGTCTCGTTCTCGGTGAACGGTGAGCCGCGGGTGGTCGTCACCGATCGCCGACGGCGGCTGGTGGACGTGCTGCGCGAGGACCTCGAGCTCGACGGGAACCAAGGTGGGTTGCAACGCCGGCGACTGCGGCGCGTGCACGATCCGCATCGATGGCCGGCAGGCGTGCGCCTGCCTGGGCCCGATCGGGCAGGTCGAGGGCCGATCGGTGGCGACCGTCGAAGGTCTCCTGGCCGACGGGCGGCCCGGCACGCTCCAGGCAGCATTCCTGGCCGGGGTGCGGCCCAGTGCGGAGCCTGCACGCCGGGCATCGCTGATGGCCGCGGACGATCTGCTCGCCCGGGTGGAGGACCCGACGTCGACCGCTGTTGCCGATGCACTGGGCGGCGTGCTCTGTCGGTGCACCGGTTACCAGGCGATCGCGTCCTCCGTGGTCACGGCCGCCGGGCCCTCGGCGGGGCTGCCGTGGAGACCGTGCACGATCCGGATCCGGCGGCCGCGGTCGGGGCACGGATCGCCCGCGTGGACGGCGAGCCGAAGGTCACCGGTCGGGACCGATTCGGCGATGACCTGCCCCACGGCGATGAGCTCGTCCTGCGCGTGATCCGGTCGCCGCACGCGCGTGCCAGCTTCGCCGTCGGTGACCTTGATCCCGTTCGCGCGCGCCATCGGGGCCGGTTGCCGTCCTCAGGGCGCACGACATCCCCGGCCAGAACCGATACGGGATCGTACGCCACCGGCAAGGACCAGCCCGTGCTGGCTGACGGCATGGTCCGGTATCGCGGCGAGGCGGTGCTTGCCCTGGTCGGCGATGCGGCGACGATCGCCGCCATCGACGACAGCGAGCTCCCGATCGCGTGGACGCCCCTCGAGCCGGTGGTGGGGATCGATGCCGGGCTGGCGCCGACCGCGCCCGGTTGCACGACGATCGCCCGGGCAACGTGCTCGTGGAGGGCCTCGTCCGCAAGGGCGACCTGGATGCCGCGCTGTCGAGCGCGGCGGTCGTGGTGGCGGGGACGTTCGAGACATCGTTCCGTCGAGCACGCCTACATCGAGCAATACGGGATGAAGTCAAGTACACGACAGTACAC
>CAWDXT010000023.1:0-9824 GCA_963806265.1 uncultured Chloroflexia bacterium | reverse complement strand
GTCCTGAGCTGACCTCAGGCGGCGAGCACGCTCTGGACCTGGATCACGGGCGGCTGCTCGAAGTGCTTCTTCACCGCGCACTGCTCCGCCGCGCGGACGACGGCATCGGTGTACTTCGTAGGGAAGTCCTCGGGCAGCGCGATCGTGACCTGCACGTCGGTGACCATTCCGGTGCGCGGATCGGCCAGCATGCGCTGCATGAGGCGGATGCCGTCGGTGGGGATGCCGCGCTGCCGGCAGAAGCCCAGGACGTAGATCCCCGCGCACGTGCCGATCGTCGAGAGGAACGTCAGGAACGGCGTCGGGGCGGACCCCGAGCCGCCGCCCATCGGGGGCTGATCGGTCGGGACGACGAACTCCCCGAAATGCGCGTCGACCCGCGCCCCGCCCGGGAAGTCGATGATCATTTCCACGGCATGAACCTCGTCGTGTGCCCGTCGGTGCGTGCGTCGACGGGGAGTCGTCATGCTGGGCGGCGCCACCCGCGGGCTGCGAGGTGCGCGCGCCGGCGCCTCCTGAGGCAGCGGCGCAGCGTGAGCGTACGTACTGTTGCGTAGTTGCGCAAGTACGCATGTCACCATGCGCGGGGCAGGTTGGCCCATGCTGAGTGTCCCGATCAGGTGAGGTGCAGCACCAATCA
This sequence comes from uncultured Chloroflexia bacterium, assembly GCA_963806265.1. GTDB lineage: Bacteria > Chloroflexota > Limnocylindria > Limnocylindrales > CSP1-4 > CAIXZV01. The sequence continues at coordinate 9,184 of CAWDXT010000023.1, read as the reverse complement.
GCCTGCCACCCGGTCGAGGAACGCGAGCACCCGCCGGGTCAGCAGCGCGGCCGCCTCGGCGTCGTACGAGGGCAGACTACCGTCGGCAAACAGGTGCTGATCGCCGGGATAGAGAAAAAGCTCGCCATCCCGGTTGCCGCGACGAGTCTCGCGTGCGGCATCGAAGTCACCCTCGCCGGCGAAGATGGGTTAGCGTCCATGCCGTGGATCTGCACCGATACGCCGTCGGGCCACTCCCCGAACTATCATCAAAGACCGGCAGGCAGGCGTGGAAAGAACAGCGCCCCGCGACAGCCCGCACGCGTCTGGGCGAGGGGCATTGCGCCGGCATCACCCCGAGCGAGAAGCCGGCGTAGACGAACGTCGGTTGGGCAGTTCCTCCACAGCCTCGGACGCCCCGCTCGAAGGAGCGTGCCGAACCCGACACTGCCGGCATGGGGGCCATGCCGTCCTCGATGTCGTCGAACGTGCGACCGTCGAACAGGTCCGGTAGTATGGACGGTGTGACCGGCCGCGCGCAGGTCGTCGGCGAACGCCAGGAACCCCGCGCGTCTGCCCGTGCACGTGGTGGAACAGGACGACCTCGGCCATCGGACACCTCGGGTTTGGAGCTCGATGCGCCCGGCGTCAGGGCACTGTCACGCGCAGAGTATGGACGGTCAACGCTGCCGGGTCCCGGGTGCCGGCCGGACTCAGGGGTTGGGCGGCCGACCGGCAGGAGGGAGGTCAGGAGCCGGCGAACGTGTCCAGGAAGCCGACGATGTGATCGACCATCGCCTCCACGATCCGCTCGCCCTTGTCGCGCGTGGCCGCGGTCGGGTCGCCATAGGCGCCCGTCGGGGAGTAGATGCCCCGTTCCGGATCGGGCGACCGGGTGAGCGGGCCGGGTGCCGCGGCCGGATGCACATCGGGCTCGGCGAGCTCCATGCGGACGGTCTCGGGCGCGATGTAGAGCATCATCGAGGTCTCGATCTCGTCGGCATGCGTCCCCGCCGACTGGGTGACGAGCCCGGCGACCGCACCTGCGCCCGCCTCCTCGATATCGGTATACGCAAACGTCAAGCCGTCCTCACCGAGCAGCTCCGCGGCGGGTCGCGAGCGCACGAAGGGTGCTGATCCCCGTGTTGAGCGCGTAGAAGCGACGGGCGCCGTGCCGGGCATGGCTCCGGCAGATCTCGACCACGGTGTCGCGCATGGTCTCGAGCGACAGCGAGACCGAGCCCGGATATTCGAGGAATGCCGGGTAGTAGCCGTACTGGAGCGTGGGCAGGACGAGCACCCGGGAGCGCTCCGGCGACGCGACCCGCGAGGTACTCGGCCATGCGCCAGTCGTTGTTGAGCGGCAGGTGTCGTCCGTGCTCCTTGGTCCGGGCGCCGATGGGCAGGACCACGACCGGATACCGCCGCAGCGCGTCCTCGGCCTCGAGGCCAGGTCAGGGTGTCGAGGTAGCAGCCGAGCATGCGTATGTCTCCGACGCTGGGGTCGCCGTCAGATGGCCGGGGCGGGGCCGGTCGAGCCCCGGATCATCAGCGTCGTTCGCAGGACGATCGTCTCGGGAGCGGCATCCGAGCCCGCGACGCGCATGAGAAGCCGCTCGGCGGCCGTACGCCCGATGTCGTGCACCGGCTGCGCGATGGCGGACAGGGCCGGCCCGCGTGATCGAGGTCCAGGGAACGTCGCTCGAACCCGATGAGGGACACGTCCCGGGGCATCTCAAGACCGGCCGCACGGATCGCGTCGAGCACGCCCAGCGTCATCGCCTCGTCGGTGGTGAGGAGCGCGGTGGGCCGCTCGGCCGATGCCAGCGCAGCCGAGGTGACCCGGCAGGCGTCGGCCCGGTCGTACCGCGCACGCAGGATGAGCTCCTCCGTGACCGGCAGCTCGGCCTCACGCAGGGCGATCGACCAGCCGATCTCCCGAAGGGCGCTCGTGAGGCCGTGCTCGAGATGAGGGTGCCCGTTGAGCAGCTCGGCGGCCGGTATCGAGGTGGACGCCTCGACCACGATCGCGATCCGTCGATGCCCCAGGCGCACGAGGTGCTGCACCGCGTTGCGAACGGCCATGGCGTTGTCGACCACCACCATGTCGCATCGGATGTCGGGGGCGGAGCGGTCGAACAGCACGATCGGGATGCCTCGATCCTGTGCCTCCTGCAGGTGCGCCGTGTCGAACGGGTCCGCGGGTACCACGATCATGCCGTCCACCCGCTTGTCCACCATCACGCCGACGGCAGCCGCTCGGCGGCCAGCTGCTCGTCGGTGTTCGCGAGGAGGACCTCGAATCCCGCCTCGTGGGCCGTATCGCTGATGCCGCGCACCGCCTGGAGAAGAACGCGAGCTGGATATCCGATACGACGACGCCGACGGTCCCCGTCGTGCCCAGCCGGATGCTCCGGGCAAGGGCGTTGGGCCGGTACCGGAGCGCAAGCGCTGCGTCCAGCACCCGCTGCCGCGCGTCGGCGCTGGCGCTGCCGTAGCCGCCCAGCACGCGGGCCGCCGTCGCGCGCGACACACCGGCGGCACGGGCGACGTCAGCGAGCGTCGCGTGCTCTGAGCGACTCTCGCCGTGTCATGTCCTTCGCAAGCCTACCCGGCTGCGATGCCGGGCACACGGCGCCATCCCCGCTACTTGCCGAACCCCTCGGACAGACCGCGGATGAACTGGCGCTGACCGATCAGGAACAGCAGGATCATGGGGATCGACGCGATCACCAGCGCCGCGAACAGCACCGGCCAGTCGGACAGGACGCGACCCTGCATCTGCAGCAGACCGACGGGCAAGGTCTTGAGATCGGTGTCGTTGATGAACACCAGGGCGAATGCGAACTCGTTCCATGAGAATAGCGCCTGGAGCAGTGCCGCAGACACGATGATCGGGCGCGACAGCGGCATGACCACCATCCAGAAGATCTGCCACGTGCTGGCGCCATCCACGATCGCGGCGTCCTCCATCTCGCGCGACAACGTGATCATGTAGGCGCGGATGAGGAACACCGTGAACGGGATCCGGAACGCCGTGTACAGCACGATCAGGGCCCAGTAGGTGTTGAAGATCCCGATGGCCTGGAGGAGCCGGAACAGGGGGATCAGGGCCACGGCCGGGGCCAGCATCATGCCCCCCAGCAGGATCACCGTGATCGCCCCGGCGAACGGGATCCGGTAGCGCGTCAGCGCGTACGCGGCCATCGAGCTGAACAGGATGACCGCCAACCACGGAGGCGCCGGTCACGATCACGCTGTTGAGCAGGTAGCGGACCACGCCCGAGGTCCCAGGCTCTCTGGTAGTTCTCCCAGCGCAGCTGAGCTCGGCAGGCCCCACGGGTCGCCGAACAGCTCGAGGTTCGACTTGAAGCCGTTGAGCACCGCCCAGGCGAGCGGGTAGAGGATGGCAACGCGCCACGGACGATGAGGATCAGGTACGCGATCACCCGGCTGATCGCCGCGCCCACCCCGCCGCCGTATCGACGCTGCGGCGCGAGCCGCTCGTCTGCGACGACATCAGTACTGCACCGTCTTGCCGCGATTGAGGAACAGCTGCGCGATGGCCGCGGTCATCGTGATCAGGAAGATGATCACGGCGATCGCCGCCGCGTAGCCCATCTGATCGTTGAAGAACGCCGACTTGTACAGCCATGACGTGCAAGCGTGTGGCTCGAGTTGTTGGGACCGCCGGCCGTCATGACCCAGACCTCGTTGAGCACGAGGAACGCGCCCGAGACCGTGATGATCATCGCCAGCAGGGTCATCTCACGGACGAGCGGCATCGGTGATATGGCGGAACGCCTGCGACCCTCGAAGCGCCATCGAGGTAGGCGGACTCGTACGAGCTCGCGTGGGATCCGCTGCATCGCGACGATGAACAGCACCGCCACGTATCCGATCGACTGCCACTGACTCATCGCGATGATCGACCAGATGGCGGTAGCGGATTCGCCCAGCCAGGAGTGCTTCCAGGAGTCGAGCCCGACGAGGCCGAGAAAGCCGTTCACGAGCCCGATCTGCGGGTTGTACACGAACGTGAACAGGAGGCCGACGACCGGTGAGCGACAGCACCGCCGGGATGAAGTAGATGGTGCGCAGGAGTCCCCGGCAGGCGGCCCCGGACGATCTCCTCGAGCACGGCAGCCAGGATCGATGCCGCCGAACGACCTGGCAGACCACCGAGACGACCGCGTACGCGACGTTGTTGAACAGCGCACCCCAGAACACGGGGTCGGCGGCCATGCGCTCGGTAGTTGTCGAGCTCGACGAACGTCTCGGGTGGTGAACGGACTGAACCGGTACAGGCTGAGGCGGAGGTTCTCGACGACCGGGTAGTAGACGAAGACGGTGAGCAGCACCACGGCGGGGGCCACCCACAGGAGCATCGACCAACGGCCGAGCCTGGTGGATCCGGGCATCTCGTTGCTCTCCGTCGAGAATCTGGGGAGGGAGGGGATGCGGCGGTGCCGTCATCCCCTCCCGCGCGGAGGAGGTGCTATTCGGCGGCGGTCTGCGCCTTGGCCGCGGCGGCCTGGACGTCGGCAAGGACGTCTTCAGCCGTCTTGGTGCCGTCGAGCATCGCCTCGGACGCCGTCGAGATAGGCATTGGCGACGTCGATGTTGGTCACGGTATCGAGCCAGATGGCCATGCGTCGACGCCTTGGAGATGTCGTCGACCACGCTGGACGTTCTGGGGGAAGGTGTTGTCAGCCGTGGCCGAGCCGATCACCGGGCTGAGCCACCCGAGGTCCTGGGTTAGCTTCTGCGCGTTCGGCAGGCTGGTCAGGTACTTGAGGAAGTCCATGGCGATCTCGGGATGCTGCGAGCTGGCGTTGACGAGGAAGCCGTCGGGGGCGCCTTCCAGCGCGCCGGTGTCGCCGGGCGCGTCTCGCCGGCGCTGGCAGCTTGATGAAGGCCCAGTTGTTGGCGATGTCCGCGGGGGCGCCGCCGGCCTCGGTCAGGACCTGGAACTCCACGGCCTCGATGTAGTGCATGGGCTTGGTGCCGTTGAGGAAGTTGGCCTGGGCATTCTCGTGCGAGATGCCGTTGGCGCCCTGTGTCAGGCAGTGGCTGTTGATGTCGGCGAATGCCTGCAGGGCCTGCAGATATCCGGGGTCGGTGAACTCGCCCGTGGCCGGATCGTAGTCCTTGGCGCGGACGTCATCGGGCACGAAGTAGGCGTTGAGCTGGGTCATGAAGTGGATCGCCGGCCAGCCGAACTGGTTGCCGAACGCGATCGGCTCGCTGATCCCTTCGGCGGTGAAGGCGTCGCACGCCGAGAGCAGCTCTTCGAGCGTGGTCGGCACGGTGATGCCGTTGTCGTCGAACATCTTCTGGTTGTAGACGAGGTACTTGGCGTCGAGCGTGATCGGCACGCCGTAGAGCTTGCCGTCGTACGTGTAGGCGTCGAGGGCCGCCGGCGTGAAGCTGCTCTGCCAGTCGCCTGTCACGTCGCCGCTCAGGTCCTTGGCGAGGTTCGCGCGCACGAACTTCTTGGTGAAGTCACCGGCCCACGAGAAGTAGATGTCGGGCAGGGTGTTGGATGCCGCAAGAACGCGCAGCTTGTCCTTGACGCCCTGGTCCGTCTCGGCGGTGACGTCGATCTTGACCCCCGGGTTCGCCGCCTCATAGTCGGCGACGACGCTGTCGAAGTACGGCGTGTAGCGTGGGTCACCGTACTTGTGCAGGAAGCTGATTGTGCCCTCGAGCGCGGGCGCCGCTGATTCGGGCGCCATCGACTCGGTGGTGCCGGTGGTTGCGGGTACGCTGGTGGGGGCATTTGAGGTTGAGCTGCTCCCGCACGCGGCGACGATGATCGCTGCGGCCGCGAGGAAGCTGGCAAACGCCCGTCGATGCCGGTTCGTGCCGGCCTGGTGAGTCATCCCTTCGCTCCTCCTCAAGGTTGTGTCTGACCTGTCGGCAGCCCCGACACGATCTGCTCCTCCGGGCGTGCCGGACCGCTCGGACGGTCCTTCGTCCCGTAGCCAAACGCGCCGAAGGCGCGGCATGTCTCGGCTGCCGATATGGCCGCGGCAGCGAGTGCTGACTCGAATGGCTCCGCGCGCACCACGCCGGCCAGGAACCGGGCGATGAACGCGTCGCCAGCGCCGAGCGTGTCGACGATCTCGGTGGGGACCGCAGGCTGGCGCCACAGCCGGCTGCCGTCGAACAGCAGCGTGTCGGCTGCGCCACGCGTCGCCGAGCACCAATCGCGGGCCGAGGCGTTGGACGCGCTCGAGCCACGCTTCAGCGTGGTGTGTCATCGAAGTCGGGCAGGCTGAACTCGGCGATCGATACGTAGGGCAGCAGCGGGTCGACGTACGCCTGGTCCCGAACCGAGAAGTCGAACGAGACCGGTGCGGTCGCGGCGAGAGCTCGAGCTGGGACTCGAGGTAGCTGGACTCGCTGCTGTGGATGAGGTCGAAATCCCGACAGGAAGTCGAGGTCGGCCGGGGTGAGCCGGAACTTGGAGACGCCCGCGTCGTGGCCCACGAACACCCGGTTGCCGCCGGTGTGGGAGACCTCCGCGTACGCGTTGGGGCCTGGGACGACACGCAGGTGGGAGGCGTCCACGCCCTCCGATCGGATCGCGCCGAGCACATGCGCCCCTGCGGCATCGTCGCCCAGCACCCCGACGTACGCGGTCGGGATCCCTGCCCGATGCGCGTAGACGGCGACGTTCAGCGCCTGGCCCCCGGGATACATCGTCCCGAGATCCCGGTACCGATCGACGACGTTGTCGCCGACGCCGGCCAGCTTCATCGTTAGTACTCGACCTTGAACATGTAGCGGCGGTTCTTGAGGTTGTGGCCGGAGACGGCTTCGAAGTGCTGGGACAGGCGACTCATGAGCGCCATCAGCACGAAGTGCGAGGCAAATGGCCGCTCGCTGTCGGCGATGCCCGGCAGTGCAAAGTCCCTGGCGTCAACGAAGAAGGCGCGCTTCGTGTACCGCTCGAGGAACCGCTTGGCTCGCTCGTCGATCGGACGTGTCGCCTCCTCGCCGAGGTACTGGATGACCGCCGTGTCGTCGACCACCACCTCCATCGCGCCATGCAGGAACTCGGCCGCGTCGAAGCTGGCTGCGTCGCGCCACTGCATCTCCTGCAGGTAGCACATGGCCAGGCAGTAGGCCGTGGCGTGGTTCGGACCGGCCCCGATGACGTAGATGACGGGGGCGTCCTTGCAGCCTCTGGGCAATGGAGTGGTTGAGCGCCTCACCCTGGCGAAGGACGTCGAGCAGGGCGTCGGGCAGGGCCTCGAGCGTGTGCAGGTGGACAGCCTGCTCGTCCGGGCTCATCTCGCCGGTCTCGCGCAGGAGCGCCAAGCCGAGCATCGCGAGCGAGAACTGCTTCGGGTCGCCGACTCCCTCGTCGTCGCCGTACGTCCAAGCCTTTTCAACCGCGGCTGCCAGAGGGCTGTCGGCCGGCTTCGTCACGGCCGCCACGGCGGCGCCCTTCGACCGGGCAAACGTCGCGGCCTCGACGACCTCGGGTGTCGTCCCGGTGTTCGAAGCCAGGACCACGAGCGACTCGCTGCCAAGCGCCGCCGGTGCTCGATAGATGAACTCGTTGGCGGAGAGCGCGAACGTGGCCAGCTTCCGCGAGCGCGTCTCGAGCAGGTACTGGAGTCCCTCGTGGGTCAGCAGCCCACCGCCTGATCCGACCAGAAACACGTTGCGCAGGCCGCGCCGCACGATAGCGGCCGCATATGCGGCGACGTCGGCTTGCTGGGCCAGGACGGCGTCGAGGCCAGCACGGTGCTGCGCCGGCAACGGCTTGAGGTCGCTGACGGGCGGAAGGACGTCGGTGGTCACTGAAGAAATCTCCTCTCCGGAACTCGCTGGCGATCAGGGCCAGGTGGCATCGGGACCGGTCGGCAAGGACCCGGTGTCCCATGAACACCCGCTCGTCGAGGTCGGTGATGCCGCGCAGGAGCGCGGAGTAGACCGTGAACCACTGGAGTGGGACCAGCAGCACGAACGGCGTCAGCATGGGGTGGACACCGGGGTAGCTCGCCGCGTCCATCACGAGCACGCGGGCGCCGGCCTGCTCGGCCGTGGCGACTGCCCGCTGCGTCATCTCGCGAGACTCGTCGGTGCCCAGCAGGGCCACGATGTCGAGCCGGGACCGCTCGAGCGCCTCGACCGGCCCATGGCGGAACTCGGCCGCCTCGATGATCGAGCCGCCGACGCGGATGTTCTCCATGAACACCGTGAGCGCGAACTTGTAGCCCAGGCCATACAGCGGACCGGCGGCGAACACCGTGAGCGCGGTGCTGCTCAGGAAGCGCCGGTCCATTCGCGCCCGGTCGGCTCGTCGTCGCGGTAGGCTTGCCCGAGGATCGCTGGCAGGTCCGCCAGCTGGGCAAGCGCGGCCTCGGCGTCGGCCCGGCCGGGGCCTTCGGTCTCGCGTGCGAGCTCGAGGGCGAACAGCGTGACCGCGGCAAGCGGCATGACGTACAACGCCGTCGACTCGTAGTCGATGACCTCGGCAGCCTCGGTGGCCATCGGGCTCGAACGCCGGCGCGTGATGGCGACGGTGTGGGCGCCCAGCTCGTTCGCGTGGCGCTGGGCGGCGAGCGTGTCCTCGGTGGCACCCGAATAGGACGCGAGGAAGACCAGCGATCGCTTGCCGAGCCGTGCTGGATTGCGCCACGCCAGCTCATAGCTGGGCAGCACGTCCGACGTCGTCGCCGTGTAGCGATCGAGCAAGTACTTGCCCGCTGCACATGTTCGACCACGAGCCGCCGCTGCCGACGAAGAAGACGTGATCGAACTCGCCCCCGGCGGTGCGACGGGCGAGCTGGCGGATGCGGTCCCCGCGCTCATCCAGGAAGATCGGGAGGTCGTGCTCGAGGCACGGAGCCGGTGAACAGCTCGCTCTCGCGGGCGGCGTCGACAAGCCGCGTCGAGGTCAGCCACCACGTGGTCTCCTCTCCACCGATGGTCACGCACCGTCCGGGTGACGGTGAGATCGATCTCACAACTGGTGTTGAGAACGATCTCACACGAATTCGGATTTGTGCGACCCCCGAAATCCTTGGTGGGGACCGCCTGAAGGAGGAACGCTGGGCGCCTCGGGCGGGTATCCCTCAGACGGCGTCGTTCAACCGGGCAGCGGGGCGCGAAGGAGCGGGCGCCGACGCGGCGGCACCGACGCCGCTAATTGCGGGTCGGTGGGCGGGGAGGCTTGCGGAAGCCG
>CAWDXT010000022.1:0-209035 GCA_963806265.1 uncultured Chloroflexia bacterium | reverse complement strand
CAACGTCGTCGCCTGCAACGATGTCACGTTCGAGGTCGGGACCGGGATCACCGGCCTGCTCGGCCCGAACGGTGCCGGAAAGAGCACGACCTGGGCATGATCGCCGGGTTGCTGCCGCCCTCCGCGGGCGAGGTCACGCTCCTGGGCGAGCCTGCCTGGCGGCACCCGGAGGTGTACCGGCGCGTGGGACTCGTCCCCGAGCGCGAGTCGGTGCCCGGCTGGCTGACCGGCCGCGGGTTCGTCCGGTATGCCGCGGAGCTCCAGGATCTCGACGATCCGGCGGCGGCCGCCGATGCCGCGATCACGACGGTGGATCTCGCCGACGCCGCGGACCGTCGAGCCGCGACGTACTCCAAGGGCATGCGGCAACGGATCCTGCTCGCCGCAGCGCTTGTCCACGATCCGCCGGTGCTGCTCCTTGACGAGCCGTTCAACGGTCTCGATCCGCGGCAGCGGCTGCACATGATGACCCTGCTCCGGAACCTGGCAGCCGCGGGACGCACCATCCTGTTCAGCTCGCACATCCTGGAGGAGGTCGAGCGCGTCGCCGGCCAGGTTCTCGTGATCCATGCCGGCCGGCTCGCCGCGTCCGGTGACTTCCGGGCGATCCGCCGCCTGATGATCGACCGGCCGCACACGTACACGATCCATTCGTCCGACGATCGCCAGCTCGCCGCCGCGCTCATGGCCGGCGAGGCCGTGATGGCGGCCGAGCTGTCCGACGGCCGCCTTGAGGTCCGAACGGTCGACCTCGCGCGGTTCGGTCGGCAGCTCCCGGCCCTCGCGCGCCAGGGCGGCATCTCGCTGTACGAGGTGCGGCCCACCGACGAGTCGCTCGAGAGCGTGTTCGCCTACCTGGTGCAGCGATGATCGAGACCATCGGCCGCGTCACGCTCCAGGCGCTGCTCGCGAGACGTCGCGCGCTGCTGATGCTGCTGCTGGCGGCCGTGCCCGTGCTGATCGGACTCCTGGCGCGCCTTCGCGGGCCGTCGGGCGACGCGGTGGTGCGAACCGCGGGCGCGCTCGAGCCGCTGGTGGTGGCGACGCTGCTGCCGCTCATCGCACTCGTGTTCGGCACGGCGGCGCTCGGCGCCGAGCTCGAGGATGGCAGCGCCATCCATCTGCTGACCAAGCCCATCGCGCGCTGGCGGATCGTGACCGGCAAGATCGTCGCCGCTGTGCCGGTGGTGGCGGTGCTGGTGGGCGCGTCGACGCTGCTCACGGGCCTGCTCATCGGCGGCGAGCGGGGAGGACTGGGGGTGACGCTCGCGTTCGTCGCCGGCGTGGCGGTCGGCAGCCTCCTCTACGTCACCCTGTTCGTCGCGCTGAGCATCGTCAGCGGGCGGGCGCTGATCATCGGCCTGATCTACGTCGCGATCTGGGAGGGCATGCTGGCCGGCCTGTTCGACGGCACGCGGGTGTTCTCGGTGCGCCAGTACGTCATCTCGATCATCGCGGCCCTCGATCCCTCGGGCGCCGTGCGCTCGGCGGAGACGCTGGACACGACGACGGCCCTGGTGGGTGCCGTCGCGGTGTTCGTGCTCGCGTTCCTGGTCGCGGTCCGTGCGCTGCAGCGGTACCAGCTCTCGGCGGGCGACTGACCGCGCGCCGCCGCGGCACGAGGTAGCCGCCGCACAGGTAGCCGCCGCACGGGGACGCTGCCGCGCGAGGGACGCGGGTGCCCTATCGTCTGGTGCGATGCCCGAGCTACCCGAGGTCGAGACCGTCGCGCGCGATCTCCGACGTCGCCTGCTGCCCGACGGTCCCACCGCGCGTGGGCCGCTGGTCACGGGCGCGCGCGTCGGGTGGCCGCGGACGCTGCGGGACGAGGATCCGGCACGGTTCGCGGCCGGCGTTCGAGGTCGGCGGATCGAGGGCGTGGGGCGCCGAGGCAAGCAGCTGGTGCTCGACCTCGACGGGGGCGCCTTCCTGACCGTCCACCTCAAGATGACCGGCCAGCTGTTCGTGGTGCCGGCCGGAACGCCGGTCGATCCCTACGAGCGCCTTGCGCTGACCTTCGATGATGGCCGGGAGCTGCGCTTCCGCGACATCCGCAAGTTCGGGCGGGTGGGGCTGTACGAGGGCGATGACGACCCGTTCGACGGGGTGGGTCCCGAGCCGCTCGACCCGCGGTTCACCCTGCGCGCGTTCCGCACCCGGCTCCGTGGTCGGCGGGCGCGGCTCAAGCCGCTGCTCGTGGACCAGGGATTCCTGGCGGGCGTGGGCAACATCTACGCGGATGAGGCGCTGTGGCGGGCGCGGCTGCACCCGCTGCGCTCGGCGGCGTCGCTGCGCCCGGGAGACGAGCGCCGGCTGTACAGGAGCCTGATCGAGGTCCTGTCAGAGGCGGTCGAGCGGCGCGGCAGCTCGATCGACGACTACACCGCCCCTGACGGCGACGGCGAGATGCAGGAGCACCTCGACGTCTACCAGCGTACGGGAGAGCCCTGCCCGCGCTGCGGCCGTCCGATCCGCCGGATCGTGATCGGCATCCGGTCGACCCATTTCTGCTCGTTCTGCCAGCGCCTGCCGAAGGCGGAGCGCCAGGCCGCCGCGAAGCTGCTGGCGGGGATGACGCCACGGCCCGGTCGCGCCGCGTCCGATCGCCGGGGACGGCGCTGGACGGAGCTCGCCGGGGAGGGCACGTTGGGACGCACCCGGACCGAGAGCGAGGCAGCGGCGGCGAGGGAGCGCAGTGCCCGGACGCGGGCCGCCGCGGCGACCCGACGCGCCGCGGCACGAGGTGGGGTCGCCCCGGGGACCGGGTCATGAGCCTGGTCCGGCTGGAGGCGATCACCCGCGAGATCGGCACGTTCGTGATCCTCGACCAGGTCACCGCGGCGATCGCTGCCGGCGAGCGGGTGGGTCTGGTGGGCCCCAATGGCGCCGGCAAGACGACGCTGCTCAGGATCGTGGCAGGGCGTGACGAGCCGGATCGAGGGACCTGCGTGCGCCGGCGCGCGCTGACGCTCGGGATGCTCAGCCAGGAGGCGCATCTCGACGAGGCGTTCATGGCCGCCCCCGACCTTCGCGCCGCCGTCCGTCACGGGGCGGCCCACCTCGAGCACATGGGGGAGGAGCTGGGCCGCATGGAGCATGCGGGCGAGGCCACCTCCGGCGAGTACGCGGACCTGCAGCACCGATTCGAGCTGCTCGGCGGCTACACGCTGGATCAGCGGGTCGATGCGGCGCTGTCCGGTCTGGGCTTTACCCGCGACGAGTGGTCGCGGCCACCGGCGACGATCTCCGGCGGACAGCAGACACGTGCCGCGCTCGCGCGGCTGGTGATCGCCGACCCCGACCTGCTGCTGCTCGACGAGCCGACGAACCACCTCGACCTGGGCGCGATCGAGTGGCTCGAGGAGCACCTGCGCCGGCGGTCGGGCGCGCTGCTGGTCGCGTCGCATGACCGCGCGTTCCTGGACGCGACCGTCACCCGCATCTGGGAGCTGCGCGACCGGCGCCTGACGATCTTCCGCGGCGACTACAGCGCCTTTCACCGGCAGCGCCGGGAGCGGGATGCCCGAGCCGAGAAGACGGCCGACACCCAGGACCAGGCCATCGAGCGCGAGATCGAGCTCGTCCAGCGGTATCGCAGCCAGCGCAAGCACGTGAAGATGCACGAGCACGAGGCCCGCCTCGAGCGCCTGCGCCTAGAGCGCCTCGAGCGTCCGCGGGCGGGGAACACGCTGACGATGCCCGGTCATGCCCTGACCGGCGGTCCGGTCCGCTCGGGTGAGCTCGTAATCCGCCTCGACGACCTGGTCGTGGGCTACCTGCCCGGCCGCGGCGCGCTGGCGGCCGACGGCTCGGCCGCTGCACAGCCGGTGCGCGTGGCCGGCGCGCCGTTCCTGGCGGCGAGACGGGGAGAGCGGATCGGGATCGTCGGTCCCAACGGTGCCGGCAAGACCACGCTGCTGCGCACGATCGCGGGTGACCTCCCGCCTCTCGACGGCTCGCTCTCGTTCGGGCACAACGTGCAGCCTGGCTATCTCGCCCAGCTGCGCGAGGCGGCCATCCCGGGGGCCACGGTGCTGGACGCGATCCTCGAGGCGATCCCGGTCACGCCCGGCGAGGCCCGTGGCTACCTGGCGCGGTTCCTGTTCCGGGGCGACGACGTGTTCAAGGAGGTGCGGCTGCTGTCGGGCGGCGAGCGGTCCAGGCTCGAGCTCGCCCTGCTCGGGATCCTGCCGTCGAACCTGCTGCTGCTCGACGAGCCGACGAACCACCTCGACATCGCCGCCCGCGAGGCGATCGAGCAGTTCCTGATCGACGCGCCGGCCACGCTGCTGGTCGTCTCACACGACCGCCGCCTGCTGGACACGATCTGCGAGCGGCTGTGGGTGGTGGAGGATGGGATGGCGGTGCCGTTCGACGCTGGCTACCAGGCGTGGCGGGCTGCCGTGAGCGAGGGCTGGACCGTCGAGGCGGAGGTTGCCCGTCGCGCGAGGCGGGGGCACGGCTCCCGCGCGAGCGACGCGTCCGGGGCAGTCGACGGCGAGCGCGGGCCGGCGGCGGGCCGGCGCAGGCCCGGATCCGGGGCGGCGGCGCCACGGACATCGCCGGACGGCCCGGCGGGCAGGTCGGACGGGGCGGTCGCCGGGCGGACGACCGCGACGCGGAAGCGGCCGAAGCTGTCCAAGGATGCGTACCGCCGACGCCGGGAGGCGCTTGACGCCGAGCTGTCGCGACTGGGGCTCCGGCGCAGCCAGCTGGAGCTTGCCGTGGCGTCGCCGACCGTCGCCGGCAACTTCGTGGAGATGCGCCGCGTCACGAGCGAGCTGGCCGACGTGGAGCAGGCCCTGGGCGAGGCCGAGGACGCCTGGCTCGAGCTCGAGGAGCAGGCGCCATGAGCCCCTCGATCGCGCCCCGTGCCCGGGGCCGGGGCATGGTCCGGATCGGCGTCACCGGCCCCATCGGGTGCGGCAAGTCGCAGGTCGTCCGGTGGCTGGGCGAGCTGGGCGTGGTGGTGATCGACGCAGACGTGGAGGCCCGGACCGTCACGGCGCCCGGACACCCTGTCCACGAGGCGATCCTGGCCCGCTTCGGCGATCGGGTCCGGGCCGCGGACGGAACGCTGGACCGGGCGGCCCTGGGGCGGATCGTGTTCGCGGATCAGGCGGCCCTCCAGGCGCTCGAGTCGATCGTCCACCCCGCGGTCAGGCCGCGGATCCTGGCGGCCATGGACGCGGCCGACGCCGCCGGAGCGCCGGCTGTCGCCGTGGAGGCCATCAAGCTCGTGGAGGGCGGGCTGGCCGCGCTGTGTGACGAGGTCTGGCTGGTCACCTGCGGCCCGGCGGCGCAGCGCGAGCGGCTGGCCGGCCGTGGGATGCCCGGTCCCGACATCGAGCAGCGCATGGCCGCGCAGGCGGGTCTAACCGATCGCCTGCGACCCGTGGCCACGGTGGTCCTCGACACCAGCGGGTCGCTCGCCGAGACCCGCGCCGCGGTGGTGGCGGCCCTGGGTGAGGCGATCGCGAGCGGCCGCCGGCCACCCGCGAGCGGCCGGCCCCCCGAGGGAGGCCGCGGGGTCAGTTGACGAGCTTGAGGATGTACGAGCCCAGGTAGCGCGGGCAGTTGTTTGCCTCGCAGCTCGTGATCGACATCGAGGGGGACGTGAAGTCGGTCACGAAGTAGCCGTTGACGTGCTTGCCGCTGCCGTCGGAGCTGATCACGTGGAACGTCGCCCAGCCTACGAAGTTGCCGCTCGAGTCGACGATCGCCACCGGCAGCGTGACGCCGCTGAGGTAGGTGTTCACGTCGCTGTACAGGAACGTGTGGTTGCCGTTGTTGTGCTGGCCGATGTACTCGCCGAAGGCAAGGGTCTTGTCGATCGTCAGGTCGCCCTTGATGATGTCGTCGACCTGGCTCGTGTCCACGTTGCCGATGCCGTAGTTGGTCCACGCGAGGTCGAGCTCGCTGGTGGGCACGTCTCCGTTGCTCTCGCCGAACTGGGTCGGCGTCGTGTACTTGGGCGTTCCGTCGGTCTCGAACGCGTCGGCGGAGAAGATGAACGGCGAGGCCCCGTACGCGGTGTCCGGGAAGCCGGCGAGCGCCGTGGCCTCCGTGGACACCTGCCAGGTCGGCATGCCGAGGATCGCGGCCATCGTGTTGTGGTGCGGGGCGTCGATCGACACCTTGAACGTGATGCCGTTGGAGGTGTCGAGGTCGACGTTGACGATGGTCGAGTCGACCCCGTGCTCAAAGCCGTTGGTGGCGGCGACGCTCCGGGCTCGCTGGATCGCGAGGTCGAGGCTGCCGTTGACGAGGTAGTCGTTGGCGCCCGCGAGCGCCCCCAGGTCGGCCGCCTTCTGCTGGTCACGCTGCTGGGCGAACGTGGAGCCACCGTCGATCGCCAGGCCTGCGAAGCCCATCAGGGTGATGAGGGACAACGCGAACACGACCAGGACCTGCCCGCCGGCTCGCCGGTCTCGCCACGCTCGCATCCGCATCTCCTCGCGACTCATTCGATCCTCGCGCTGGCCGAGCCGTTGAGCACGATGGTGCCCAGCAGGCCCGCGAGCGGCGTGACCGGGATGAAGGTGCTGTCCACCGACACGCGGACCCAGTCGCCGGGGCGGCAGGCTCCGGACACGCTGCTCCCGTCGAGGTCGACACAGGTGTACGTCGGCGTGTCCAGGCCCGGGACCACGCCACGCTGCGCCGCCAGCGCAGCGGCCGCCTCCGTGCTGTCACCCAGCGTCGCTCCGGGATGGACGCTGGCGACCCGGGCGAGCGTCCGTGCCGTCTCCGTGACCCCGTTGAGCTGGTAGACGGCTCGGCCCAGGTCCACGACGCCCATCACCAGCACCAGGAAGATCGTGATCGCCAGGCTGAACTCGACCAGCCCCTGGCCGCGCTCGCCGCGCCGCCGCTCGCCGCGCCGCCGCTCTCCCTGCAAGTGCCCGGGCCTCACGGGGTCACCGTCACCGAACGCGTCTTGGTCGACGACCCGCCGTAGTTCGATGCAACCAGGGTGACCGTGTACACGCCCTGGGCCTCGTACACGTGGGTCGGGTTCTGGATGGTCGATGTGGACGAGTCACCGGCACCGTCACCGAAGTTCCAGGACCACGTCAGCGGACACAACGGCATGCTGGTCGACAGGTCGGTGAGCTGGAACTCCGTCTTCTTCTTCGTGCCGCTGGTCGGCCCGATCGAGAAGTCGGCGGTCGGCGGCATGCAGAAGGGCGTGGGCGTGGGCGTCGGGGTCGGCGTCGGAATCGGCGTCGGCGAGGCCGACGGGTCGGGTGTCGGCGTCGGGGTCGGGGTGGGGCTCGGGCTCGGCGTCGGCGTGGCCAGCGGGTCGGGCGTGGGCGTGCTGGTGACGATGTTGGGCCGCACGGCGATCTGCGCCGTGGCGCTGGACGTCATCGGGAACTCCTGGCCGCCCATCAGGGGCGCCAGGATCGGCGTCAGCAGCGTCATCTGGGTGCTGACCGCGACGGTGACCTCGTTGCCCAACCCCTCGGCACACGGCGACGGGTTGCACGTGAGCGCGACGTCCGAGGCGGTGATCGAGAGCCCCGAGCCCGAGGACTCGGTCAGCACCGCGCAGACCACCCGATTGTCGCCCACGTCGCATGGCTGGCCGGCCTGGTACGAGCTGGGGTGCTGGGCGGCCTCGAGCGCGCCCGCACGCGCGGCGCTCGACAGCGAGACGGAGGTGCTGAACACGCGCGCGAGGTCGCTTGCTGCGACAAGGATGAGGAGCAGGACCGGCACCAGCAGCGCGACCTCGACCAGCGCCTGGCCCCGGGAGCGGTGCCGGCGATCGGACGCGGCCTGGGGAGCTGCCGGGAATGGTCGATGCGGACGGTTCATGTGCGTCGGGCCGTTGCGGCCATGATCAGTGCGCCCCCGATCGGGGGGCTGATTCCCGATCTTACGCACGGCCGGCCCTTGGTTCGATGGGTAAGGCATGACGCCTTCGTACCCCTCGGACCGGTCTGCTGGTCCGGCGCCGCGACGCACCATGGCCTCGCGCGACCGACACCCGGGCCGACGAACGGCCGCGGGCCGGGCGCGTCATGCGTCACGGGGTGGTCGAGGCGGCGGGCGACGCCGGCGGCGAAGCAGACGGTGACGCGGAGGCCTCGGGCGCCAGGCTCGGCCGCGGGGTCGCGGTCGGGGCTGCCGTGAACCCGGGCGAGATGGCCTCCGGGATCGGCAGACCGTAGCGCTCGATGATGCGGTTGGTGGTCTCGCCCAGGCTCGAGGCGTCGACCTGCCGCTGATCCTCGATCGGTCGCAAGGCAAAGCTGAAGGTGGCCGATCCGGTGGCCTGGAGGTGGGCGATCTCCTCGGCGACCGCGAGCGGCGCCCGGATGATGTAGAAGGCGTCCTTGCGCGACAGGATGACGACGTCCTGATAGGTGATCTTGGTCGAGCGGTCGGGGATGTAGCGGCCGCTCGGGTCGTTGACGTTGACGACCGCTGTCACGAACACGTCGACCGTGTCCCCGGCCTTGAGCGACCCGCCCACGGCGAGGTCGTCGGGCACGGTCAGCGAGATCGCACGCCAGGCCTCCGAGTCCGGCGCCACCGTCTCGTCCGGCCCGAGGATGGAGAAGCCGCCTCCCTCGGTCGTCGAGGCGAGCAGGTTCGAGGTCACCAGCTGACCCTCGAGGATCGTCACGGCCGCGATCCGCCCCACGACCAGGTTCGGATCGGCGATCACCCCGTTGGCGTTGGTCTCGTCGATCGGCACCTGGCGCACCGTGACGTCGGTGTCCGTGATCGCCTGCCGCGCCGGGATGGCCGCGACGGCGACGACCGCCGGGATGCGCTGCACGCCGGTCTGACCCGATTCCTGCTGGGCGCGATTGATCGCGAAGTACACGAAGCCGGCGGCAACGAGCGCGAGCACGAGGCCGGCGAAGATGATGAAGCGCCCGCGGCGTCGGTCGTCCTTGTACTCGAGTTCCATCCATTGCCTTTCGATTCAGGGCAGGACCGGGGACGGGCACCGGTCGGTCGACCGAGGGGTGACAGTCGGCACCACGAACATTGGGCACGATGGCCTACCGCCAGACATGCCCCAGACGTCCCGGTTCGTGTGCACCATCGGGTCACGGGCTGTCCGGCGGGCCGACCGGATCGAACAGACGTTCGGTGGTAGCATCCGCGCGTGCCCGACTTCCGTCTCGTCGCTCCGTTCGAGCCCACGGGCGACCAGCCACAGGCCATCGACCGCCTGGCGGGCGGGCTCGCCCGCGGGGTCCGGAACCAGACCTTGCTGGGCGTGACCGGCTCGGGCAAGACCTACACCATGGCGCAGGTCATCGCCCGCCATCAGAAGCCGACGCTCGTCCTCGCCCACAACAAGACCCTCGCGGCGCAGCTGTATGCCGAGTTCCGCGAGTTCTTCCCGGACAACGCGGTCGAGTACTTCGTCAGCTACTTCGACTACTACCAGCCCGAGGCGTACCTGCCGCGCTCGGACACCTACATCGAGAAGGACTCGAGCCGCAACGAGGAGATCGACCGGCTGCGGCATGCCGCGACGCACGCCCTGTTCGAGCGACGGGACGTGATCATCGTGGCCTCGGTGTCGTGCATCTACGGCCTGGGCGCCCCGGTGGACTACGGGGCGACCGTGCTCCGGCTGCGGGTCGGCGGCCAGTACCGCCGCGACAGCGTGCTCCGGCACCTGGTCGACCTCCAGTACCAGCGCAACGACGCCGCGCTGTCACGGGCGCGGTTCCGGGTCCGCGGCGACACGCTCGAGATCGGCCCGGCCAGCTCCGAGATCATCGTCCGGGTCGAGCTCTTCGGCGACGAGGTGGAGCGGATCACCGAGCTCGACCCGCTCACCGGGGAGCTGCTGGCGGAGCGCAACGAGCTCAACGTGTTCCCGGCGACGCACTTCGTCACGCCGCGCGACAAGCTGCTGCTCGCGATCGGCACCATCGAGACCGAGATGGAGGAGCGGGTCGGCCAGCTCGAAGCCGAGGGCCGCGCGCTCGAGGCGGCTCGCCTCCGGCAGCGAACGACGTTCGACCTGGAGATGATGCGCGAGCTGGGCTTCTGCTCGGGTGTCGAGAACTACTCCCGCCACCTCTCGCAGCGCGAGCCCGGGTCGCGTCCGTGGACGCTGCTCGACTACTTCCCGCCCGACTGGCTGCTGATCGTGGACGAGTCCCACATGACGGTCCCCCAGGTCGTGGGCATGTACAAGAACGACCGGACGCGCAAGGAGATCCTGGTCGACTTCGGCTTCCGGCTCCCGTCTGCGCTCGACAACCGGCCGCTCACGTTCGAGGAGTTCGAGGCGCACCTCAACCAGGCGATCTTCGTCTCGGCCACGCCCGGGCCCTATGAGCTCGAGCGCAGCGAGCAGGTCGTCGAGCAGCTGGTGCGGCCCACGGGCATCGTGGATCCGCCGATCGCGGTTCGGCCGACCGAGGGGCAGATCGACGACCTGCTCGAGGAGATCCGCGGGCGCGTCGACCGTGGCGAGCGGGCGCTGGTCACGACGCTCACCAAGCGCATGGCCGAGGACCTCGCCGACTACCTCAAGGAGCTCGGGATCAAGGTCCAGTACCTCCACAGCGAGGTGGACACGCTGGAGCGGGTGGCGATCCTGCGCGACCTTCGCCTCGGCGTGTACGACGTGCTGGTCGGGATCAACCTGCTGCGCGAGGGCCTCGACCTGCCGGAGGTCACGCTGGTCGCGATCCTCGATGCCGACAAGGAGGGCTTCCTGCGCAGCGCCTGGTCGCTCATCCAGATGATCGGCCGAGCCGCCCGCAACACCGGCGGCGAGGTGGTCATGTACGCCGACAGGATCACCGAGTCGATGAAGGTCGCGATCGAGGAGACGGATCGCCGGCGGGCCGTCCAGGAGCGCTACAACATCGACCACGGCATCCAGCCCGCGACCATCATCAAGGGCATCCACGACCTCAACGACCGGCTGCGCGTCGTGGCCGAGGGAACCGCGATGTACACCGTCGGAGCGTCGGACGCGCGACCTGGAGGCAGCCGACCGGGCGGAGGTCGAGCGGCTGGTCGCGCGCATGGAGGCCGAGATGAAGGCGGCCGCCAGGGAGCTCGAGTTCGAGCGCGCCGCAGCCCTGCGCGATGAGATCCAGCAGGTCCGGTTGCGCGTGCTCGAGCAGGACGCGTCGGTCGTGGTCGCCCGCGCGGCCGAGCGCGCAGCCCGCGAGGCGGTCCTGCCGGCGAAGGAGCGAGCGGCCGCGCACCGTGGCGCATCGGCCGATGCGGCGGCATTCGAGGTCACCGAGGTGACCGTGCTGCCATCCGGCGAGGAGCCGGGCGGCGGCGAGCCTGGCGATGGCGACGACACAGGCGAGGGCGAGGGGCCGGCCGGTGTCGCGGCGGAGCTGTTCCCCGGCATCCGCGACGAGCACGAGGACGAGGACGGTGGCTGGCAGGCGCGCTGGCTGGAGCGACCGACCTGGGATCGCACCGTGACGCCCAACATCCGGCGCCGGACCGGCCAGCGACCATCGCGCCGGCGGCGCGGCTACTGATCGCCGGCTCGATCGACCGCTGATGCCCGCGAAGCACCGTCCCTCGCCACCTCCGCCGCTGCCCGGGTTCGAGCCGCTCGCGGTCTGGCTCGAGCCGGACTGGGAGGATGGCCAGGTCGGAGCCTGGGTCCCCGCGCTGCCCGGCACGTTCGCCCACGCCTCGACGCCCGAGCGGGCGGTGACCCTGGCCCTGGGGACCACGGGGCGGGTTCGCGAATGGCTCGAGGACCACGGCGAGACGGTCGCCCTGACCCCGATCTGGCGTCCGGAGGTCGTCGGCGTGATCCCGTGCACGCGGGACGGCTCGCATCGGGTGCAGGCGCTGCTGCCCGCGGACCGTCGAGCCACGACCACCGGGGACGTGGACGGCGCGCTCCGCCGTCTCACCTGGGCGCACAACGACCTGACCACCCTGCTGGCGCGGCTCGACCGGCACGAGGCAGCGCACGGTCCGCTGCCCGTCGACGCGAACGCCGGTGAGCGCACGCCGGCCGAGATCGTTCGCCATCTCGCGGTCGCCCAGGCCTTCCTGGTCGGGAGGCTCCCGCCTGCCGGTCGCTATCCCGGCTCGCTCGAGGCGCCGGGTGCCCGCGAGCTGCTCGACGCGACGGGCGCCTGGATCGCCGGACGGCTGCCCGCCCTGGCGGTCGAGGATGGCGGCGCCATCGTGACCGACGGCCACGGTGAGCAATGGACCCTGGCCAAGGTTCTGCGCCGCCTCCAGGCGCATGCGCTCGATCATCTGTGGGAGCTCGACACGCGGTTGCGCCGCGCGGACGGGACGGCGGATCGGATCGAGGTCGTCATCGACCGTCTGCCATCCGCCGACGAGCTCCGCGGCCTGCTGCGCGTCGTCGGCTGGGACGTACGCGCGTCAGAGCCGGGCCCGATCGCGGAGGGCATGGAGCGGAGCGCCACGGTGGTCACGGCATGGGACGGTGGCCGGCTGGTGGGAACCGGTCGGGCAGTCGGTGACGACCGGACGATCGCGTTCATCGCGACCGTGATCGTCCATCCCGCGTATCAGCGCCTGGGCATCGGCGACCGGATCATGCGCCGGCTGGTCGACGGCCGTCCCGGCATCAAGTACGTCCTGGAGGCCGCACCGGGCATCGAAGCCTGGTATGAGTCGATGGGATTCCTGCCGGATCCGCACGCGATGTTCCTGCCCCGACGACGCTCCTGAGCGGTGACGGCGCTCCCGCGCGGTGCGGGCGCATCGCCCGCGGCAGCCCGCTTCGGATGTCGCATCGACATCAGAACACCTGTTCGTTTTGCGACCGATCGGCTAGAATTCACGCCGTGCCCCAGGATCAGATCACCGTTCGCGGCGCACGCGAGCACAACCTCAAGAACGTCGACGTCGCGTTCCCGCGCGACCGCCTGGTCGTCATCACCGGCCTGTCCGGCAGCGGCAAGAGCAGCCTGGCCTTCGACACCATCTACGCCGAAGGTCAGCGACGGTACGTCGAGAGCCTCAGCGCCTACGCCCGGCAGTTCCTGGGCCAGATGGACAAGCCCGACGTGGACCAGATCGACGGGCTGTCGCCGGCCATCTCGATCGATCAGAAGGGCGCCTCGCGGAACCCGCGCTCGACGGTCGGCACCGTCACCGAGATCTACGACTACCTGCGGCTGCTGTTCGCGCGCATCGGCCACCCGCACTGTCCCACCTGCGGTCGGGAGATCGAGCGCCAGGCGGTCAGCCAGATGGTCGACCAGGTGCTGGCGATGCCCGAGGGCACGCGGCTCCTGATCCTGGGCCCGCTCGTGAAGGACCGCAAGACCGAGGGCGACCGCGTGTTCGAGGGCGCCCGCAAGCAGGGCTTCGTGCGCGTCCGCGTCGATGGCGTCCAGTACGACCTCTCCGAGGCCCCGCGGCTCGACCGGTACAAGCGGCACACGATCGAGGTCATCGTCGACCGGTTCATCGTCCGCCGCGCCGAGGCGCCCGAGGACTGGCGACGCGACGAGCTCGGCCGGCCGATCGACCCCGCCACGGGTCAGTCGGTACCGGATCCCGACGCCTCCCGGCTGGCCGACTCGATCGAGACCGCGCTGCGTCTCGGCGAGGGCGTCATGGTCGTGGCCCCCGCCCCGCGCGAGGACGAGCCGCCGACGTTCGACGAGCGCCGGTTCAGCGAGCGCTACAGCTGTCCCTACGACGGGACCACGATCGACGATCTCGAGCCGCGATCGTTCTCGTTCAACTCCCCGCACGGTGCCTGCCCGACGTGCACCGGGCTCGGGACCCAGCTGGTCATCGACCCCGACCTCGTGATCCCGGACCGCACGAAGTCAATCCGCGCCGGCGCGCTGGCTCCGTGGAACAAGATGCCGGCCGAGATCTCGTGGCGGATGAAGATCACGGACGCCGTGTTCGCGTCCCATGGCTGGAGCATCGACGTCCCGGTCGAGGATCTGCCCCCCGAAGCCGTCGACTACCTGCTCAACGCACCCCGCGACGAGAAGGTCGTCGTCCGCTACCGTCACGAGCGTGGCGAGAACAGCTACGTGGCGACGTTCGAGGGCGTCGTCACCAACCTCGAGCGCCGGTTCCGGGAGACCGACTCCGAGTACATCCGGACCGAGCTCGAGAAGTTCATGGTCCAGAAGCCGTGCCCCACCTGTGGCGGTCGGCGGCTGCGGCCCGAGGCGCTCGCCGTCACGGTCGACGGCCGGAGCATCTGGGACGTGGCCACGATGTCGGTCACCGATGCGCTGAGCTGGGCGGCCGGCCTTGCCGGCCGAGTGACCGAGCGCGAGCGCACGATCGGCCACCAGGTGCTCAAGGAGATCGTCGCCCGGCTCGGGTTCCTGGTCGACGTCGGGCTCGACTACCTGACGGTCGATCGCGCGAGCGTGACGCTGTCGGGCGGCGAGGCGCAGCGGATCCGGCTCGCGACCCAGATCGGGACGACGCTGATGGGCGTGCTCTACATCCTCGACGAGCCCTCGATCGGGCTCCACCAGCGGGACAACGCGAAGCTCATCGCCACCCTCACCCGGCTGCGGGACCTGGGCAACACCGTGGTGGTCGTGGAGCACGACGAGGAGACCATCCGGACGGCCGACTGGGTGATCGACATCGGGCCCGGTGCCGGCGAGCATGGCGGCGAGATCATCGCCAACGGCCCGCTCGAGATGGTGCTCTCGGAGCCTCGCTCGATCACAGGTGCGTTCCTGCGGGGCGATCGCCAGGTCCCGGTCCCGGGACGGCGCCGCCGGGGCAATGGCCGCAAGCTCGTGGTCCGCGGGGCCCGCGAGCACAACCTGCAGGGGATCGACGTCCGGTTCCCGCTGGGGACGTTCATCTCGATCACCGGCGTCTCCGGGTCGGGCAAGAGCACGCTCGTCGACGAGGTCCTGTACCGCGGTCTCGCGCGCGAGTTGAACGGATCCCGCGCGCCCGTGGGCGCCCATGACCGGATCGAGGGCGTGGCGTTCATCGACAAGATCATCGAGATCGACCAGAGCCCCATCGGGCGCACGCCGCGCTCCAACCCGGCGACCTACACGGGCCTGTTCGGTCCGATCCGCGAGCTGTTCGCGGGGACGCCGGAGGCGCGCCTTCGCGGCTATCAGCCGGGGCGCTTCAGCTTCAACGTCAAGGGCGGCCGGTGCGAGGCGTGCAAGGGCGACGGGATCATCAAGATCGAGATGCAGTTCCTGCCCGACGTCTACGTCCCGTGCGAGGTGTGCAAGGGCCGGCGCTACACCCGCGAGGCGCTTGAGATCCACTACAAGGGGCGCTCGATCGCGGACGTGCTCGAGATGACCGTCGAGGAGGCGCTCGACTTCTTCTCCGCCGTGCCCAAGGTCCAGGCCAGGCTCCAGACGCTGTTCGACGTGGGCCTCGGGTACATCCACCTGGGCCAGCCGGCGACGACGCTGTCCGGCGGTGAGGCGCAGCGGGTCAAGCTCTCGACGGAGCTCTCGAAGCGGGCCACCGGCAAGACCCTCTACCTGCTCGATGAGCCCACGACCGGCCTCCATTTCGCCGACGTGGACAAGCTGCTGGCCGTGCTCCATCGGCTGGTCGACGCGGGCAACACGGTGCTCGTGATCGAGCACAACCTCGACGTCATCAAGACGGCGGACTGGATCATCGACCTCGGACCCGAAGGCGGCCTGCGTGGTGGCCGGATCGTGGCCGAGGGCACACCCGAGACCGTGGCCGCGACGCCCGGCTCGGCGACCGGCGAGTACCTCGGCCGGGTGCTCCGGGGCGAGCCGCTGGTGCCGTTGAGCGACGTCACGTTCGCCGACGAGGCCGGTCGGCCGGGCGTGGGTGGTGGCAACGGCGACGCGCTGCCGGTGCTGATGCCGGCACGCAAGCGGGTGGCGGCGGCGAGATCTGCGGGCGAGCGATAGGCGCGGCCACCGATCGGGCATTCGCCCGACCCGCGGTGGCTGGCAGGGCAGACTACGATGAGCCCATGCCCGAGATCGACTATGCCTTCCTCGCGGACGCCGCCGAGACGCAGCCCGGCCAGAAGTTCCATGTGCTCGGCGGTGGCATCACCCGCATCGGGGGGCGCACGTTCCCGCTGCGCCACCCGCACATCGCGCTGGTCGTCGGTCTGCTGGTCACGTCGCCCGAGACGGAGCGTGAGCACGAGCTGCGGATCGTGCTGCTGGACCCCGATGGCACCGAGGTCACCGGGGCAACGGGCAGCCTCGTCGCGCGCGGCCACCCCGATGGTCGGGATGCGATCCTCACCTTCAGCATCGACCTCTGGAACCTGACCTTCCCGACGCCGGGGGACTATTCGTTCCGGATCCTGGTCAACGGGTCCGAGCGGAAGCGCCTGGGCCTCGTCCTGGTGCGCCCGACCGAGGCCGGGGTCGGAGCGACGCCCATCTCGGAGCTGTGACCGGCGACCCTGCCCGGCGGCGGAAGCCGGTGGCCGGCGCCCGTCACGAAGACCCGGTGATCGACGAGGCTGCGCTTGCGGCCGCGCGCGAGGCCGATCGGCTGCTGACCGCGGCCCGCACCCACGGTGCCGAGCGATGGTTCGCCTACCTCGAGCCGCTGCCCGATCACCTTCGCGACGACGACCTCTCGGAGCTGCGTCGGACGGCGCTCCGCGTCCGGGCGGCCTACGGCGCGAAGGACTCCGTTCGGGACGTCCTGCCGCCATCGGCGACGGAGCCGCTGCTGGACGCCGTCGACCACCTGCTCAGGCTGCTCGCGAGGCGAGACGCTCACCGCTGACCAGGGGGCTCGGCCTGGGCCGACCTGCCGATCGACGCCTCGCTCAGTACAGGAACGGGAGCAGGCGAGGCGTCCGTGAGCGGTACGCCGCATACCCCGGGTACACGGCCATCAGCCATACCTCCTCGCGCGCCGACTTGAGGCGAAAGAAGGCCAGCAGCACGAGCCCGCCGAGGATCGCGGCCGGGGAGGCCATGAGCAGGCCGTAGCCGAGGGCGGCGATGATGATCCCGCCGTAGATGGGGTGCCGGGCGAGCCGGTACGCGCCCGACTCCACCAGCTGCGCGCCGTCGCGAGGGCGGGGGAGCGGGGTGAGCGCGGACCGGAGCGCGACCAGCCCCCAGGCGCCGAGCACGATGCCGGCTGCCAGCAGCAACGCGCCCAGCACGTCCGTTGCCGTCCGCAGGCTCCCGGACCAGGCGGGGCCGATCAGGCCGGCCAGGGCCACGATCGGGAACAGCACGAGCTGGATGGCCACCCACCCCTCGCCACGCGGCCCCAGCGAGGGCAGCCCGCTCATCCGGGGCCGGAGCCAGGTCCTGGCCCGTCGCCGGGCTCGAGCGTGGCACGCCAATCGGCGGCCAGGATCGACATCCGGTCCACGTCCAGGAAGCGACCCTCGCGGAAGGCGGCGTGCCGGAGCACGCCCTCGTGCACGAACCCGACCCGCTCGTACACCCGGCGCGCGCCGTCGTTGATCTGGTACACGTCGAGCCAGATCCGCTCCAGGCGAAGGAAGCCGAAGCCAAAGCCGAGGATCGCCTTGAGCATGTCCGTACCGCGACCCTTGCCTCGATCGGCGGCGGCGCCGACCGAGATCCCCAGCCCCGCGCTGCCATTGACCAGGTCCAGCTCCATCAGCCCGATGGTGCCGATCGGGCGGCCGTCGGCGGCCAGGCAGGCGACGAAGTGATAGCTGTCCTTGCCCTGCCTCGCCACCATCTGCTCGAACCACTGCTCCTCGAGCGGGATCGAGAGGGGCGCCCGAATGCCGAGCGTGCGCGACGTCTCGTAGTCGTTCAGCCAGCTGACGAACCGCGGGATGTCATCGCGCTCGGCGGCGCGCAGGAAGACGGACCCGTGGGCGATCATCGGCAGGGTCGCTTCGCGTCGGAAGGCCATGGCGAACTCCGTAGCGGGGCGCGGCAGGGCGACGTGCATCGTTGGCAGGGAGAGTCTACGCGGGGTCCGGCTCGTCGCTCAGGCCAAGCTCGTCTGCCGAGAACGCCTCGCGCAGGAACAGAGACGGCGCGTCGGGATCGAACACCAGCGTCAGCGATCGGCGGGCACGGGTCCAGGCAACGTACGCGAGGCGCCGCTCCTCCTCGAGCGCCCGCTCCGGCTCGGCGGCGTCGCTGACGGAGCGGCGCCCGGGAAAGCCGTCGGCGAGGACGACGACGTGGTCCCATTCGAGCCCCTTGGTGCCGTGAGCGGTTGCGAGCGTCAGGTTCGCGTTGTCGTCCCGCAGCGCCGCCAGGCGAGCCCTGCGGGCACCGACGGCAGCACGCAGGGCCGTGATCGACGGATAGGGAGGCGCCCAGCCGAGGAGCGCGGTCACCAGCTCCGATCGTGATGGTCGGTCGGGGTCGTCGGGCGTTGGGCCGCCGGGCTCACGGGTCCCCTCGGCCCCCTCGGCGCCGCCTGCTGCGTCCTCGGCCTCGACCACGGCCTGGAGCGCACCCAGCGTGACGAGCGGCGCGCCGCCGGGCCCATCCGACGCGAGGACGACGGCCCGTTCCAGCAGGTCGTCGATGCGCTCGTCCTCGATCGGGAGCGCGAGGTCGGGGGCGCGGAACGGTGCTTCCAGGTCAACCGCCGCGACGACCGCGGCGAGCAGCTCGCGGTTGGTCCTGGCCAGCACGGCACGCGTCTCCTCGCCCCCGGGCCACGTTCGCATGGCGCGCGTGATGCGCGCGAGGTCGTCACCACCATCAGGGGCGAGCACCAGGCGGCCCTGTGCCGCCGGACCGGCGCGGATCCGCTTCGCGAACCGCTCCCGGTTGTGCTCGACGAGGCGGATGGCCCGCTCGACCACTGGCTTCGGGCACCGATAGTTGGTCTCGAGGTCGACGCGTCGCAGGCTCGGCAGCGACGCCGCCAGGCCCAGCACCCGCCGGACGTCGGCCAGGCGCCAGCCATAGATCGTCTGATCGTCGTCGCCGACCAGGAACACGCGGTGATCCGGCGCGGCGAGGAGGAGCGCCAGCTCGAGCTGCGTGCGATCCAGGTCCTGCGCCTCATCGACCAGCAGGTGCACGCAGCGCGCCCGCCAGGCTGCCAGCGTGCCCGCGTCCTCGTGCAGCAGGGCGAGCGCCCGACCGACCAGGTCATCGAAGTCGACGCCGCCCGTGTCGGCGACGGCGCGCTCGTACGCGATGAACGCTCGCGCGATCGGCCCCGGGCTCGGGTCGCGGGCAACCTCGTCGGCGGTGACCCGGAGGTCCAGCTTGAGGCGCGAGATCGCGAGATCGAGCCGCCCCCGCTCCGCAGCGGTGCTGCCGGGTAGCAGGCGGCGGAGCATCTGATCGCGGTCGATCAGCGGGTCGACGGCGATGCCGGCCTCGGCCAGCATCTCGCGCCCGAGGGCATGGAACGTGCGGACGCGAACACCGTCCGTGCCGAGCGGCGCCAGGGCGGCCTCGAGCCGGGCGGTCAGCTCCTCCGCGGCCCGCTTGTTGAACGCGACCACCGTGATCGCGGCCGGATCCGCGCCCCGGTCCACCAGCCACGCGACCCGCGCGACCAGCGTGGTGGTCTTCCCGGAGCCGGCCGGCGCCACGCACAGCACCGGGCCGGGGGGTGCCGTGGCGGCTGCCCGCTGGTCAGGTGCCAGGCGCTCGAGCCGGGCCGCCACGGACGCGTGCAGGTGGGTGGTCATCGCAACAGCGTGGATGCCACCCCTCACCGCACGCTTAGCCGCCGCACCCCGGGGCACGGCCGGACGCCAACGCGTCGAGGCGGTGCACGCACCGGTACCGAAGTCGGGCGCGGCCGTGCACCACACCGGACGTCGCGCCTATTCACAGCGACCGACGGTCCGGCCATGGTCAGGATCGGAGCCAGCCGGAGGAGAACCGATGAACACCCGAACAGCATGGCGCGCCGCCACCGCCGCCACCGCAATCTCATTGCTGCTCGCGGGTGTCGCCACGGCCGACTCGGTTGCCGCCGACTCGGACACCGTCACGCCGGGCATCCAGGGCATGGTCTATCTGGGCACCGTGGCGCCGGGCTCGACGATCGAGCGCGACCTCGGGCTCGAGCTCGTGTGCTCCGGTCTGGGCCACGTCCCGGCCGGAACGACCATCTCGCTGACGCCTACCGCGGTCGCGCCGCTGAACGGCAAGATCTCGGCAACCGAGGCCACGCTGGGCCCGGTGCCCGACACGTGGCCGGCGGCGAACGAAGCGTGCGTCGGCGACCCGGTGCTCGATGCCGCCGTGCCCTCGCACGTGACGCTGACGGCGCCCACGCTCCCGGGCACCGGCTACATCTACCGTGTCACCTTCGAGCGTTCGCCGTCCACGGGCACGACCGGCACCACCCTGGCGCAGCTGGTGCTGTCGGTCTCCGGCGACACGCCGGCCAACACGCCACCCGTGCTCTCCCTGCCGTCCGATCTCGGCGTCGAGGCCGATCACGCAGGCGGATGGATCGCCGCGTTCGACGCCACCGCCAGTGATGCCGAGGACGATCCGGACCCCGCGGTCACGTGCTCGCCGGCCCCCGGGGACCTCGTCCCGCTCGGTGACACCACGGTCTCCTGCTCGGCAACCGACAGCGGCGGGCTCACGGCCTCCGGGTCGTTCGACGTCCATGTCACGGACACGACCCCGCCCGACCTGAGCGACATGCCGGACCTGACCGTCACGGCAACCAGCCCGGCGGGTTCGATCGTCAGCTGGCCGCACCCGGTGGCCACGGATGTGGTCGATCCGGCGCCGGCCGTGAACTGCGACCCGGCGTCCGGGTCGGTCTTCCCGGTGGGCAGGACGACCGTGACCTGCACGGCCACGGACGTATCGGGAAACCAGGGATCGACCGAGTTTCAACGTGTCGGTTCTCCTGCCACCGCCGAACGTGACGGCGCGCTGGGCATCGCCGCTGGACACCGAGCTGCTCGTCGCCCGGCTCGGGCGCACGATCCCGGTCAAGGTGGACCTGGCGACCGACGATGGGCCGCTCGACCCCGGCGGTGAGGCAACCCCGACGCTGCGGATCGACACCCTGGCCTCCTGCGACGCCGCAGCCGGGGTCACGGCCAGCGTCCAGCTCGGCGAGCTGGCATGGTCAGGTGGCCGCTGGAACGCGCACGTCGACACGGGCACCCTGACGGCTGGCTGCGTACGGCTGGTGGTCGCCGTCGACGGTGTCGACGTGGGTTCGGCGGACGTCCAGCTGGTCGGCGATGGGGATGGGGTCGGAGCCGCGGCGGCCCGGGATCCGAACCGCCGCTGACGTGACGCCGGCCGCAGGGCGCGTCGACGGTCGCTGACGGACGCGGCCGGCCGACGCAGCGGGCGGGCATAGCCGATGGGCGTGCGTCGCCGATGGGCGGGCGTCGCCCGGGCGCGCGGCCGGTCCCGGGTTCGCGATCGTCGAGCCCGCACGCGCCGGGCACCTGCCGCACAATCGCACGGTGACCCCGGAGCTCAAGGCCACCCTCGCCAACCTGCCCGATCGCCCGGGCGTGTACCTCATGAAGGACGCACGCGGCACCGTGCTCTACGTCGGCAAGGCCCAGAGCCTCCGTCATCGGGTCCGCAGCTACTGGCAGACGCCAGGCCCCGGCGCGCGGGCCGGGCGATGTCCACCGGATCCGCCAGGCGATCGATCGCGTGGCGGATCTCGAGGTCACCGAGGTCGACTCGGTGTCCGAGGCGCTGCTGCTCGAGGCGAACCTGATCAAGCGCTTCAAGCCGCGCTTCAATGTCCGGCTCAAGGACGACAAGAGCTACCCGTACATCAAGATCACGCTCGCCGACGACTTTCCGCGCATCGAGCGGACGCGGAAGCTGCCCAACGACGGGAGCCGCTACTTCGGCCCGTATGCCTCGGCGAGCTCCGTTGACGAGGCGATGAACCTGGTCCGTCGCCTGTTCCCGTTCCGGACCTGCACGATCGACATCCACGAGGGGGAGCGGGCGCTCCCGCGCCCCTGCCTCCTGTACCACATCAAGCGCTGCCAGGGACCGTGCATCGAGGCCATCGACCGCGACGCGTACCGCGCCGACATCGAGCAGGTGGAGCTGTTCCTGGAGGGCAACGCGGACGCGCTCGTTGATGGCCTGCGGCAGGAGATGCAGCTCGCCTCCGAGCAGCAGGCGTACGAGAAGGCCGCGGTCCTGCGCGACAAGGTCCGCGCGATCGAGCGGACGATGGAGAGCCAGAAGATGGCCGCGTTCACGCGCACGGAGCTCGACCTCGTCGCGCTCGCTCGCAAGGACGACCAGGCCGCCGTCCAGCTGTTCGTCGTCCGCAACGGCAAGATGCTGGGGCGTGACGTGTTCTTCCTCGATGCGCCGCGGGACGTTCCGGACGAGGAGGTGCTGCACAGCTTCCTCGAGCAGTACTACGCGCGGGCGACCTCGGTCCCGCGCGAGGTGCTCGTGCCGCGGTCGCTCACCGACACCGGTCAGCTCGAGGCGTTCCTGACCGGGCGGCGTGGCGGAACGGTGCGGCTGCGGACGCCCCAGCGGGGCGAGAAGCGGGAGCTCATGGATCTCGCTCGGCGCAACGCGTCGGAGGCGCTCGCCCGTGAGGCCGCGCGATGGCTGGCCGACGAGGGGCGGACCCTGGGCGCGCTCGAGGAGCTGGCGGCGGCGCTCGATCTTCCGGGACCACCGATGCGCATCGAGTGCTACGACATCAGCAACTTCCAGGGCAGCGAGTCGGTCGGCAGCATGGTGGTGTTCGAGGAGGGTCGGCCGAGGACGGGCGAGTACCGGCGGTTCCGGATCCGGTCGGTCAAGGGCGCCAATGACTTCGCGAGCCACCAGGAGGTCCTGCGCCGGCGGTTCCGGCGGGCGGCGGCCGGCGAGGAGGGCGTCGAGGAGGAACGACGCTGGGCCATGCCGGACCTCGTGATCCTCGACGGTGGCCGGGGCCAGGTCAGCGCCGGCGAGGAGGTGCTCGAGGAGCTTGGTCTGGGCGATCTGCCGCTGGCCGGGCTGGCCAAGGAGCGCGAGGAGCTGATCCTGCCCGGACGCCAGGATCCGGTGCTCCTGCCCGTGACGTCACCCGCCCTGTACCTCGTTCAGCGGTTGCGCGATGAGGCGCACCGGTTCGCCATCACCTATCACCGCAACCTGCGGGCCAGGCGCCAGACGCGCTCCGCGTTCGACGATCTCCCGGGCGTCGGGCCCAAGCGGCGTCGAGAGCTGCTCAAGGTGTTCGGGTCGGCCAAGCGGGTCCGCGACGCGCCGGTCGAGCAGATCGCGGCCGTGCCGGGCATCAGCCGCTCGCTCGCCGAGCGAATCAAGGCGCACCTGCAGGACTGATCGCGGCACATGGGCGGGATCGATCGAGCGCTTCCCGGCACGTGACGTCGCGAGCCTACCGCCTGCTCGTCGGCGACGCGGAACCCCCGCTACCTGTATCATCCCGCCCCGATGCGACGCGCCGGACCGATCCTGATCATCGTCATTGGTGTGCTCGCGCTCCTGGTGGACTTCGTCCGGGTTCCGCTGCCGGCTGTCGGCGGCCAGGACGCAGGCACGACGCACTACCTCGAGACCAAGCTCGGCCTGGACCTCCAGGGCGGCTTGCGGATCGAGTACCAGGTGCTGCCCGCGGGTGGCAAGACGCCGACCCATGACGACCTCAACGTCCTGCGCTCGGTCATCGTCAACCGGATCGACAAGTCCGGCGTTGCCGAGCCCCAGGTCGTGGTCCAGGGCAACGACCGGATCATCGTCGAGATGCCGGGCGTCCAGAACGCGGACCAGATCCGCAAGCTCGTCGGCACCACGGGACGACTGGACTTCGTGCCGCTCGGGCAGACGCCGGCCCAGCAGGACCAGGAGCTGCCCGCATCGACCATCAACACGCCGTGCAGCGACACGGTCACGGTCGACTGCGTCCTGTTCTCGGGCGACCAGGTCGCGGCCGCCTCGATCGGCGCCAACCAGGCGGGCCAGCGCACGGTCGACTTCGTGCTCAAGGACCAGGGCAAGCAGCTGTTCGCCAACTACACCGCGGACCACGTCGGGGACTACTTCGCGATCGTGCTCGACGGCAAGGTGATCACGGCCCCGGTGATCAACGAGCCCATCCCCGGCGGCCAGGTGCAGATCAGCCAGAACGGGATCGGCGGCTACCCGCTGGCCGACGCCCAGAACCTGGTCACGATCCTGCAGTTCGGCCAGCTGCCGTACCCGATCCAGGAGCTCGCGAACACCACCGTCAGCCCGACGCTCGGAGAGGCATTCCTGCACCAGAGCCTGCTGGCCGGGCTGATCGCGATCCTGCTGGTCATCCTGTTCATGACCGTCCACTACCGGCTGCCCGGCGTGATCGCCAGCGGCGCGCTCATCTACTACGCGCTCGTCGTCTACGCGCTGTTCCGCCTGATCCCGGTGACCATGACCCTGGCCGGCATCGCGGGCTTCGTGCTCTCGGTCGGCATGGCGGTCGACGCCAACATCCTGATCTTCGAGCGGACCAAGGAGGAGCTGCGGGTGGGCAAGAGCCTGCCCGCGGCGATCGAGGCGGGCTTCAACCGGGCCTGGAACTCGATCCTCGACTCCAACGTGTCGAGCCTGATCACGGCCACGATCCTGTTCCTGTTCGGGTCGTCGACGATCCGTGGCTTCGGCCTGGTCCTGATCATCGGCGTGCTCGTCTCGATGTTCACGGCGATCACCGTGACCCGCACCGTGCTCCGGATCGTGGTCGCCCAGCCGTGGGCTCGGCGGGCCGGCCTGTACGGCGTGACCGAGGAGGAGTTCCTCGCGCGGCCGGTCGGCGGACGCCGGCATGCGCGGAGAGGCGCGCGGCCGTGCTTGA
Organism: uncultured Chloroflexia bacterium; assembly: GCA_963806265.1. Classification (GTDB taxonomy): domain Bacteria; phylum Chloroflexota; class Limnocylindria; order Limnocylindrales; family CSP1-4; genus CAIXZV01. The sequence goes on along the minus strand of CAWDXT010000022.1, from coordinate 184,312 downwards.
CATCATCGGCAAGCGCCGCTGGTTCTTCGCCCTCTCGCTGGCGATCACCATCCCGGGCCTGATCTTCATCCTGCTGGGGCCGATCACGGGCGGCAAGGTCGGCCTCCAGTTCGCGATCGACTTCACCGGCGGCACGGTGTGGACGATCAAGTTCGAGGATCCGAGCGTCACGCCGCAGCAGGTCAAGGACGTGTTCGCGGCCCAGGGCGTCGAGGCCAACGTCACCCAGACCGGCGACGGGTACATCGACATCCGCACCAAGGAGGCCGCGCTGGCGGCTCCGGCGCCCACGCCCACGCCGCTCCCGACTGCCGCTCCATCGGCTTCGGCGGCGCCTCGGCCTCGCGCCAGCGCCTCGGCTGCGGCCTCGGCGCCATCCGCCGCGTCGCATCGGCCGCGCCATCGGCTCGGCCGCTCCATCGGCCTCGCCATCCGCATCGCCGTCTCCGGCGCCTTCGTCGTCCGCGGCCGCCTCGGCATCACCTGCAGCGTCCGGCGGGGTCGGCGCTGCAAGCCCCGCGCCGTCAGCCTCGACGGGCAGCGTCCTTCCGTCCACCGGCAAGCTGGGTGAGATCCGGTTCGCGCTCGAGGACGCGCTCGGGCCGATCGGCGAGCAGCGATCGCTGTCGGCCGTCGGCGCCGTCGTGTCGAGCGACCTCATCACCCAGGCGCTGATGCTGATCCTGATCGGATCGGTGGGGATCCTGTCCTGGATCACCTACCGGTTCCGGGACTTCAAGATGGGCGTGACCGCCCTGATCGCGCTGCTCCACGACGTGATCGTGGTGGTCGGCATCTTCGCGATCCTGGGCACGTTCATCGGGCTCCAGATCGACAGCCTGTTCGTGACCGCGATGCTGACCGTGATCGGCTTCTCGGTCCACGACACGATCGTGGTCTTCGACCGGATCCGCGAGAACCGCGCGCGACACGTCGGGGAGCCGTTCGACCAGGTCGTCAACTACTCGATCCTGCAGACCCTGGGCCGGTCGCTCACCACCAGCTTCACGGTCGTCATCACCCTGCTGGCGCTGCTGCTGTTCGCGGGCGAGGCGATCGGCACGTTCGTGCTGGCGCTCCTGCTCGGCATCATCTCGGGGACCTACTCCTCGATCTTCAACGCGAGCCCGCTGCTGGTCGTGTGGCACCAGTGGGAGGATCGCCGACGCGCGGCAGCGGTCGGCCAGCCGGCTCGCCCCGGCCGTCGCGCCGCACGTGACCCCGTGACGTGGCTGGGCCGTCCGGTCCCGACGACGTGACGCCGGAAGGCCCTGGTAAGCGCGCCATGGCATGCTGCCGCTGATGGTCGAGCCACGCCACGATTGGGTCTTTCCGGAGCCGCTGCGCCTGCCGAGCCGACCTTCGCGCGCCGGCGCAGCAGCCTCGGCCTCGGGCCCATCGCGGCGACCGTGCTGGTCCGGCGTGGCGTCGCTGACGCGGCGTCGATGAGCGCATTCTTCGGCCCCGGCCCGTGCCGCGCTCCACGATCCTCTCCGCCTGCCCGACGCCGCGTGCCCTCGTCGATCGGCTGGCTCGTGCCCGTGACGCGGCGGAGCGGGTGATGGTGTTCGGCGACTTTGACGCCGATGGTCTGACCGGGCTGGCGCAGCTGGTCGTCGCGCTGACCTCGCTGGGCATCGAGGCCGTGCCGTATGTCCCATCGCGCCTGGACGAGGGCCATGGCCTGTCCATGGCGGCCGTCGAGTCGGCCGCTCGCGACCGGATCTCGCTGATCGTGACCGTCGACACGGGATCGACCAGCGTGGACGAGGTCGAGGCCGCTGCGCGGCGCGGGATCGATGTCGTGATCACCGATCATCATCATGTGCCCGACGTGGTGCCGGCCGCGGTCGCGCTGGTCAACCCCCAGCGCGCCGACTCCCCGTACCCGGAGCGCGAGCTGACGGGCAGCGGCGTCGCGTTCACCGTCGCCCGCCTGCTGCTGCGAGAGCTCGCGGACGCGGAGGACGAGGCGCTCGAGCTCGCCGACCTGGCTGCGATCGGTACCGTCTCGGACGTCGCCCCGATCCTCGGGGAGAACCGCGCCATCGCGCGGCTCGGCATCGAGCGCATGCGCACCGATCCGCGACCGGGGGTGGCTGCGCTGCTGGGACGCGCCGGTGTCGCGCACGAGTCCGTCGACCTCGAGACCGTGGGCTTCGTCATCGCCCCACGGCTCAACGCCGCCGGGCGGGTGGGGGAGGCGCTCGACGCCGCACGCCTGCTGCTTGCCCAGACCCCCGAGGAGGCGGCCGAGCTCGCGTCCGTGCTCGAGTCGGCCAACATCACGCGTCGTGACCTGATGCGTGCCGCTCTCGCCGCGACGCGCCAGGCGCTCGGGCTCGCCACGCCGGGCCAGGTCCCGGGTCAGCTCGCGCTACCCGAGCCGGCCGACGACGAGGCGGTCAGGTCAGATGACGGCGGAGATCGACTGAAAGGTCCGGCGGGCGACAAGGCGGCCGCCACGCGTTCAGCGGCCATCGGTGTCGTCCATGCCGGTCCGGATCCGGCTGCCCCGGCCATGCTCGCCTGGGGCGAGCTGCCGGTCGGGATCATCGGGCTGGTCGCCGGAAGGCTGGCCGATGAGACGGGCCGGCCGGCCGTCGTCGGGAGCGACCTGGGAGACGTGATCCGTGCCTCGTGCCGCGGCGACGGACGACTCAACCTTGCCCTTGCCCTCGACGCGTGCGCGGACCTGCTGCTCCGTCACGGCGGCCACGGCGGCGCTGCCGGGTTCGAGATCCCCCGCGATCGGTGGGACGCATTCGCCGCCCGCTTCCTCGAGCTCGCGGCCGACGCATCCCCGGCCACCGGGCGGACGGCGCTGCCGGTGGACCTGGCGCTGCCCGCGTCGATGGTCAGCTACGATCTGCTGCGCGAGCTCGGCGCGGCTGGGACCGTTCGGGACGGGCAACCCGGAGCCCCTGGTGGCCGTGCTCGGCCTCACGGTGCACCGCGTCCGGGCCGCCAACGGAGGTCATACGCAGCTGGTGTTCCGCCGCGAGCGGGACGTGCTCGATGCAATCGCATTCGGCTGGCGGCGAGCTGGCCGATCAGGTGTCCGAAGGAGATCGGGTGGACGTGGTGGCGCGGCTCACGAGCCGGGCATTCGGCGGGCTCGAGACCATGCAGCTCGAGGTGCGAGACGTCTCGGCTTCGGGCGCCCACCCGCGCGCCGCCGAGGTGCTGGCGGTGGCCCGTGAGCGCGGTGTCGCGATCATCGCGCCGGAGCTCTCGGCGTCCGTATCGGGGCCACGGGCATGAGCGGGTCGAAGCGCAACGGCCGACCGGCGCCGCGCCGGACGTCGTCTCGCGGACCGTCGTTCTCGCTGTCCTCGGGCGGGTTCCCGACCGCCGCGATCCTGTCGGCGATCGGCCTCCTGGTCGTCGCGTTCCTGACGCTCGGGATCGCCAATGGCGACCTCCCGTTCGTGTCCAGCAACGGTGGCGGCGGTCCGGGGGCGAGCGATGACCCGAATGTGCAGAAGACGCCCACGCCGTCGAACGTGGTCATCGTCGCCACGCCCGAGCCGGGCACGCAGCTGCCGGGCACGCTGGTGTACGCGAAGGACGGCAACATCTGGCTGCAGGACGCGGACTCGGCGACGCAGCTCACGACGGGAGGCAAGGACTCGATGCCGGCGTTCGCGCCCGATGGCGAGTCGGTCTACTTTGTCCGAACGCGCCGCGTCAACGGCAAATGGCCGATCGACGGCACCGTCAAGGACTACAAGCTGGACGTTCCGACCCTGATGGAGGTCCCGGTCGCCGGCGGGCAGCCCACGGCGATCCTCGATGGGATCGTCAACCCGCCCGGCAGCTACAAGTGGAGCGGCTTCATCCGAGAGCCTGCGATCTCGCCCGATGGGCGGTACGTGGCCATCGCGACCGATCTTCCGGACCCAACCAAGAGCGACGTCGTGATCAAGCTCTATGACCTCAAGACCGGCAAGATCAAGGACCTTGGGCTGGATCAGGTGCCGCCGCTCGGCCATCAGGATCCTGCCTGGAAGCCGGATGGCAGCCGGCTGCTGTATGTCCGCAACGATCGCGATGGCGCGAAGGGCGCCTCCCGGCTGTATCTCTACAACCCGGACAACGGCAAGACCAAGGCCATCACCGGCCCCGGGTACCTGTACCCGTCGTGGTCGCCCGATGGCCGCTACATCGTCGCGACCCGCACCAACGCCTACGGGACCGACATCGTGATCCTGGACGCCTCGAACGGGGCCGAGATCGCGCGGCTGACCGATGACGGGAACAGCTGGGCACCCACGTGGTCGCCGAAGGGAGACCAGATCGTCTACCTCCACGTCGTCGGCCAGGTGATCGATCTGCGGATGGTCCAGCTTGACGGGACGGCGCCCAGCTGGACCGTGGGCGACCCGATCAACCTCACGACCAACGCTGGCCTGGATGGCGTCTCACGCCCGGGCTGGACGATCCCGGCGGATCAGCTCCCGACGCCGACCATCGCCCACCGAGGCTCCGGCCGCCAGCCCAGCCGGTTCCTGATGGTGGTCGCCGGGTCGATGGCCCGGCGATTGTTTCACGTTCCGGGGCTGATCGGGCGGAGGGCCGGATGACCACGTATCTCGATCGCCTCGTGACGCGTACCGCTGCGACCGGCTCGGTCCTGTGCGTCGGGCTGGACCCGGACCCCGGGGCGTCTGCCGGCCGGCTTCCCGCCGACGCTGGCGGGGATCGAGCGCTTCGCCTCGCTGCTCGTCGAGGCGGCGCTGCCGCATGCCGCGGCGATCAAGCCGAACCTCGCCTTCTTCGAGGCATTCGGGTCGCCGGGATGGCAGCGCTCGAGCGTGATCCGGGCGCGCGTCCCGGACGAGAGTCCCGTTCATCGCCGACGCGAAGCGCGGCGACATCGGCTCGACGGCGGCCCGACAGGCGGCGGCCCTGTTCGACGCGCTCGGGGCCGATGCGGTCACCGTCAACCCGTATCTCGGCGAGTCGGCGATCGCCCCGCTGCTCGAGCGGGCCGACCGCTTCGCCTACGTGCTGTGCCGGACCTCGAACCCGGGCGCGGGCGAGCTCCAGGGCCTCGACGGTCGACGCCGACGAGGCGCTCGCCGCACCGCGTGAGCCGCTCTGGGCGCGCGTCGCGCGGCGCGCCGCGACGTGGGGTCCCGGCGGCACGGTCGGGCTGGTCGTCGGTGCCACCGCGCCCGACGAGCTGGCAGCGATCCGGGCGACTCGCGCCCGGCCTCGCGTTCCTTGTCCCGGGCGTCGGCGCCCAGGGCGGGACGGTCGAGCCGGTGCTGGCCGCGGGCCCCGCGACGGCCCGGCCGGCCGGGGACAGCCCGGGGGCGGATTGCTGGTCAACGTCTCGCGGGGCGATCGCGCGGGCAGCGGTCGAGCCGGGCCGCCGGTGCCGCCAGCGGCGACCCGGTGACCGCGCGTCGCCGAGGCCGCCGCCGAGTGGGGTGCCGGCCTCGCTGTGCTACGCTGACGCCCTTCGGGCCGGCTCGGAGGACGACCGGCCCCGCACGAGGTTTGCCAACGCAAGATGCCGTTCAACATCGGACCCGGCGAGCTCATCATCGTCCTGGTCATCGCCCTGATCGTGGTTGGCCCGGGCAAGCTTCCGGATGTCGGAGCGGCGCTCGGCAAGAGCATCCGCGAGTTCCGCAAGGCCGCCGCCGACGTCAAGGAGACGACGTCGCTCGAGGCGCCGTCCGACGGCTCGACACAACCGTCAGCACCGGCCGCCACCGCCCCGCCGGCGGCGAGCGCCGCACCGGCGGCCGCGGCCGCGCCGGCGCCCGGCCGCACCTCCCGCGCACCCGCCCCGCAGCCCGCCGCCGCGGTCCCTGAGGCGCCTCGCGGCCCGCGCGCCGAGCCGCGGCCGCAGCGCCGGCTCCAGCCCCGCAGCCCGCCGCTGCCGAGCCTGCCGAGCCCGTCGCCGATGCCGCCACGGCTACCGGCCGACGAGCAGCCGACCCCGACCGCGTAGCGGTCCTGCCTCGCAGGCCCGTCATGGCCGATGCCGACGCCATTCGCGACGCCGGCCTGCCCACCGATCCTGACCCCGCGTCCGAGCACTGTCCGTCGGACGGAGCCGCCCTCGCCGCTCGGGCGCCGCCGTCCGACCCGCGCGTCGGGCGCCGCGGCGGCGAGATGACGCTCGTCGGACATCTCTCCGAGCTCCGCGACCGGATCATCCGGGTCGTCATCGCGGTCGCGGTCGGGGCGTCATCGGCTTCTCGTCGGCGACGCCGATCATCGGCATCCTCGTGGTCGCCGCTGCCGAGCGACCAGCTCCACTACACCGGGCTCGGCGACCCGTTCGTGATCAACATCAAGATCGCCATCGTCGTCGGGGTGATCCTCGCGATGCCGGTCATCCTGTACCAGGTCTGGTCGTTCGTCGCACCCGGGCCTGACCGCACGACGAGCGCGGGTCGTCCGGCCCTGGATCCCCGCTGGCGCTGGCCTTCTTCGCGATCGGCGTCGCTATCGCCTACGTGATCCTGCCCTTCGCGTCGCGTTCCTGTTCTGCGTTCTCGAGCGACGGATCTCCAGCCGCTGATCACGGCCGGACCGTACTTCGACTTCGTGACCACGATGTTCCTCGCCTTCGGGCTGATCATGGAGTTCCCGATCCTGCTCGTCGGGCTGTCGCGGGTCGGGATCGTGACCTCGCAGCGGCTGCGCCGGCGCACGGCGGGTGATCATCCTCGGCATCGCGATCTTCGCGGCCGCGATCACGCCCGGCGGCGATCTCGTCAGCCCGACCGTCCTCGGCCTGACGCATGTACGTCCTGTTCGAGGGCACCGTCTTCTTCATCCGGCGCAGCGGCAAGCTGAGCGGCCGTGGACGAGCCGTAGGCCGACGCGGAGGGCGAGCGTCGACCGACGCTGCCGATGGCCGGTCCCCGAGGAGGCAGCGCGTCGACGCTGTCCGACGGCGACTCGGACAGGGCGTGTCGTCGTGCTCAGCGGTCTCTCGGGCGGCGGCAAGACGGCCGCGGCGAAGCTGTTCGAGGATCTCGGCTACTTCGTCGTCGACAACCTGCCCGGGCGAGCTGCTGCCGACCTCGCCGACGCTCGTCGTCGATCGGACCCGACCCGGTTCGCGCGGTCGGCGATCGTCCTCGACGTGCGCGCCGGCGACGTCGCCGCTCGCCTTCGGCGCGATGCGCGGGCGCGCTCGAGGGGCGCGGGCATCCGGCCGCTCGATCTTCTTCCTCGAGGCGCGTGACGACGTCCTGATCCGGCGCTTCTCCGAGACGCGCCACCGGCACCCGCTGGCGGACGAGCGCGGCATCGCGGCTCCGATCGCGCAGGAGCGGGCGATGCTGGAGTCCGATCCGCGCCGCAGGCCGACGTCGTCCTGGACACCTCCGACCTGTCGCTCCGCGAGCTGCGCGAGCGGCTCTTCGCCCGGCTGGGCGACGTCCAGGGCCGGACCGGCTGTCGATCCAGCTGATCAGCTTCGGCTTCAAGTTCGGCGTGCCGCTCGAGGCCGACCTCGTCTTCGACGTCCGGTTCATGCGCAACCCGTACTACGTCGAGCGAGCTGCGCGCGCTTTCCGGCCTGACGGCGCCAGGTCCGCGAGTACGTGCTCGGCCAGCCGGTCGCGCCGACCGCTTCCTGGAGCCACTCGAGGAGCTGCTCGATCTTCTCGTCCCGGCCTACGTGGAGGAGGGCAAGACGCCGCCTCACGATCGCGATCGGCTGCACCGGCGGCTACCACCGCTCGATCGTGATCGCGGAGGAGCTGGCGGCCTGGCTGCGCGAGCGTGGACTTCGGCCCGGTCGCCGTCTTCCACCGGGAGCTCGAGCGGCAGTGAACCTGCGCCGCTGGCTGACGCCCGGGATCGGCGTCAAGCGCTGGCTGCTCGTCGTCGTTCGTGGGGCTGCTGCTGCTCGCGCTCGGCGTGGCTCACGCTCTCCGCCAGGTGACCGCGGACCTGCAGCCCGGGCGATCGCTCGCGGGCCGTCATCGACGCGGTGACGCTCCAGTTCCTGCCGTACCCGCTGCGCGGCCTCGTCGCCGGCGGCCTGGGCGTCGCCCTCGTTCGTGTTCGGCGCCTATCCGGCGTCATCCGCGCGCTGATCGGACCGTTCGCGCTGTCCGGACGCGACCAGCCGCTCGTCGAGGTCATCTACCAGAAGCGCTTCCTGGCCCGCGGGCCCGCGGATCGTGGCGATCGGCGGCGGGACCGGCCTGTCGGCGCTGCTGCGGGGGCTGAAGGAGCACACCTCCAACCTGACCGCGATCGTCACGGTCGCCGACGACGGCGGCTCGTCGGGCGTGCTGCGGGCGGAGCTCGGGATCCCGCCGTCGGCGACATCCGGAACTGCATCGTCGCGCTGGCCGACGCCGAGCCGCTCATGGGCGCTTGCTCCAGTACCGCTTCCGCGCGGCGCGCCGGCGCGAGGCGCGCGCCGGGGCGACGCAGGCGGGTCCGGCGACCGCGCCGGCGGGCTCGGCGGCCACGCCGTCGGCAACCTCCTCATCGCCGCCCTGACGGCCGTCGAGGACGGTGACTTCGAGGAGGGCGTCCGGCGAGATGAACCGCGTGCTGGCGGTCCGCGGCCAGGTCCTGCCGGCGCCGCCGACGCCGATCACGCTCCACGCGCGCCTGCGCGACGGCGCCGAGGTCGCGGGTCAGTGCCGGATCATGCGCACCCGACCAGGTCGAGCGGGTCTGGATCGACGCCGACGCGAGGTCGCGCGCCGCCGCAGATGCGCTGCGCCGCGATCGAGGACGCCGAGATCATCGTGCTCGGGCCCGGGCAGCCTGTTCACGAGCCTCCTGCCGGCGCTGCTCGTGCCGCGGCATCCGCGACGCGATCGCTGGCGTCGGCGGCGCTGCGTCATCTATCGTCTGCAACGTCGCGACGCAGACCGGCGAGACGGCGGGCTTCGACCTGGCCGACCACGTCGAGGCGCTTGCGCGCGCACGGCGCCGGCGACCTGCCCCGACCTCGTGCTGGCCAACAACCGGTTCGACGCGACGTCGCACCGAGGCTGGCAGGCAGAGCCCGTCGCGCCTTCGCTGGCCACCGGCCGACGCCAGCGCCCCGCGGCTGATCCTCGACGACGTCGTCGACTCCCGGAACGCCCACCACCACGACCCCGCGCGGCTCGCGGCGGCGATCATCAGCGCCTGGGAGCGCGAGGGCGGTCATCGGCGCCGGCCGGGCGAGGCGCACGTGGACCGGACCGCCTGAGCCGACGATGACGGCGTCGGATCGGGATCTCGTCGCGGCCGTCCGCGCCGAGCTGGCCGCGATCGACCCGTCGCGCGCCTGCGACCGGCGCGGCGGAGATCGCCGGGCTCGGCTCGCGGCCGAGCAGCCGGGAGCCGACGATCGCCAGGCTCGCGGTGCGCCTCGGGGCGCGCCACGTCGGCCCGGCCGGACAACCGGCGGCCGTTCGTGCTGCCCGAGAGACGCTCGACTGGGCCGCGGCGGCCCGGAGCACTGCCGGATGGCCTGGCTCCGCGGCCGCTTCCTCGCCCGTGGCTCGCTCAGCCTGGCCGGCGGCCGGACGCACCTCGAGTTCGTGGTCCCGGTCGAGGAGGCGCCGGAGCTTCCGGCGCCTGGCGGAGCTCGACCTGCCGGCGTCGTGGCGCGTGCGGCGCCGGATGGGGTCGTGACCTGGAAGAGCACCGAGTCGATCGTGCCGTTCCTGCGCCGGATCGGCGCCAACGCGTCCCTGCTCGAGCTCGAGGCACGGCAGGTCGCGCGGAGCCTGCGCGGCGACCTGAACCGGGTCCTCAACGCGGAGTCGGCCAACCTCCAGCGATCGGTGGCGGCCGCCGGCCGCCAGCTCGCGGCGATCGAGCTCCTCGCCGCCGACGGCCGCCTCGCCGAGCAGTCACTGACCGTCCGCGCGTCGCCGCCGCCCGGCGAGAGACGCCGGAGGCGACGCTGTCCGAGATCGCCATCGGCTGGACCTCACCGGTCCGCCGTCCAGCGGGCCCTCGACCGCCTGGAGCGGCTCGCGCTCAGCGACGAGGGGGTCGGGCGGCGCGAGCGCCTCGCGGCCGAGCGGTGGGACCGCAGGCTCGACGCGCATCGAGCGATCCTCGCGAGACGACCGGCGTCGCGCGCGACCGGCCGACCGGCGCTGGTTCGGGGGTGTCGACCGGGGCATCGAAGGCGGGCCGGTCGACGCCCGCGGGTGGGCCGACCGGCCGGGGGCGGGGCCCGCCTCTGGCATGATCAGGCCATGCGCCCGATCGTCATTGCCGCCAACTGGAAGATGAACACCACCCCGGCCGATGCCGGCGAGCTCGCCCGGACGATCGCGTCCCGGACCCGCGTGCCCGGGGTCACCCGGGTGATCTGCCCGCCGTTCGTCTGCCTCGCCGCGGTCGCGTGACGCCGTCGGCCCGCGAGGACGTCGGGGTGGGCGCCCAGAACGTCCACCACGAGCTGGCCGGGGCGTTCACGGGCGAGGTCTCGGCGCCGATGCTCGCCGGGCTCGCGACCTGGGTGATCGTCGGCCACTCGGAGCGCCGTGCGTACGCCGGCGAGACGGACGAGCTCATCGGCCGCAAGCTCGACCGGGCGCGTCGAGGCCGGCCTGCGCCCGATCCTGTGCGTCGGCGAGCAGCTCGCGGAGCGCGAGGCGGGTCGTGCAGACGGCCGTCGTGCGACGCACAGCTGCGGGGCGCCCTCGAGGGGCCGACGATCGTCGGTGCGCTCACGGGCTGCCGGGCTCGTGATCGCCTACGAGCCGGTGTGGGCGATCGGCACCGGCCGCAACGCGCGTGGCGCGGACGCCGCGGCCATGGCGGACGCCATCCGCGCGAGCCTTCGCGGGATCGGGTGGGGGAGCACGGCGGACGAGGTGCCGGTCCTCTACGGCGGCAGCGTCACCTCGGCCAACATCGACGAGTTCCTGGCCGAGCCGGCCATCGACGGCGCCCTCGTCGGCGGCGCCTCGCTCAAGCCGGACGAGATGGCCGGCATCGTCGCCCGCGCCGGCGTCACCGCGGCCGCCCGCGGGCTGGCCTCGTGAGCGCGGGGTCGCGCCCGCGCCCGATCGTGCTCGTCGTGCTCGACGGGTTCGGCATCGGCAAGGATCCCGCGGTCGACGCGATCGCCGCGGCGCCGCATGCCGCGCTGGCACGAGCTGCTCGCGCGCTGGCCGCACTCGACCCTCCAGGCGTCCGAGGAGCGCCGTCGGGCTGCCGGCGGGCCAGATGGGCAACTCGGAGGTCGGTCACCTCAACCTCGGCGCCGGTCGGCCCGTGCTCCAGGACCTGCCGCGCATCGACGCCGCGATCGAGGACGGCAGCTTCTTCGAGCGGCCCGCGCTGATCGCGGCCTGCGACCGGGCGCTCGAGACCGGGCGCCTGCACACCGTGGGCCTCCTCGGCCCGGGCGGTGTCCACGCCCACGACCGCCATCTGCTGGCCCTGGTCGAGCTGGCGGCCCGGCGCGGGCGTCCCGTCGGTCCGGATCCATGCGCTGCTCGATGGACGGGACACCCCGCCGAGCTCCGCGCTCGGCCGGGGATACGTGCCGGACCTCGAGCGTCGGCTGGCGGCGATCCACCCCGACGCGCGGATCGCCACCGTCGGCGGACGGTACTGGGCGATGGACCGCGACAAGCGGTGGGATCGAACGGAGCGTGGCTACGACGCGATCGTCTACGGCGCCGGAGCGCACGCACCGAGCGCGGTCGAGGCGATCGAGGCGGCCTACGCGCGCGGTGAGACCGACGAGTTCGTGGCCCCCAGCGTCGTCGACGGCGTCGACGGCACGGTGCGCGATCGGCGATCCGATCGTCCACGTGAACTTCCGGGCCGACCGGGCCCGCCAGCTGTCGCACGCGCTCGCCGACGAGACGTTCGATGCCTTCGACCGTGCCGGACCCGACGGGCAGCCGGCCCCGACGAACCTGCTGGTGGTGACCATGACCGAGTACGAGTCGGGCCTGCCGGTCGAGGTCGCGTTCGCGCCCGAGGAGGCGTACTCGCTCGCCCGGGCGTTCTCGGGCGCGGGCTGGACCCAGTTCCACGTCGCGGAGACCGAGAAGTACGCCCACGTGACCTACTTCTTCAACGGTGGCCGCGAGACCGCCTGGCCGGGCGAGGACCGCAAGCTCGTGCCGTCGCCCAAGGTCGCGACCTACGACCTGCAGCCGGAGATGAGCGCGCGCGGGCGTGACCGACGAGCTGGTGGCGGCGATCGGGTCCGGCCGCTACGACTTCATCGTCGCGAACTACGCCAACCCGGACATGGTCGGCCACACGGGCGTCTGGGACGCGACCATCGAGGCCCTCGAGGTGATCGACGAGTGCCTGGGCCGGGTCGCCGACGCGATCGAGCAGGTCGAGGCGGCCGACCCTGACGGTCCCGGAGCCGCGCTCCTGATCACCGCCGACCACGGCAACGCCGACCAGCTCAAGGACGCCGAGGGCAAACCGGTCACGGCCCACTCCCTCAACCCGGTCCCGCTCCTCGCCATGGGCCGTGCCGTACGAGGCAGGCAGCTGCGTGACGGGATCCTGGCCGACGTTGCGCCGACCATCCTCGAGCTCGCGGGCCTGCCCAGGTGGGACGAGATGACCGGGGAGTCCCGCCTGACCGACGCCTGAGGTCCACGGTGCGGGCGGCTCACGCGGCCGTTGGCTGCACCACACCGCCGGGCTGCACCACCGCCGAGCTGCATCGCTGCCAGCACCCTGATCATGCCGGGAGCGGGCAGAGCGGCCGCGTCTGCTACCATCCGCGAGCGTCACCTTCCTGGAGGTCACCCGACACGTGAACCCCATCCTGGCCCTCGGCCAGCTCATCCTCAGCATCGCCCTGATCGCCTCGATCCTGCTCCAGGCCCGTGGAACGGGCCTGTCGGGCACCTTCGGTGGTGACTCGGCCGTCTATCGCAGCCGTCGCGGCGTCGAGCGCCGCCTGTGGCAGTTCACGATCGTGTTGCTCGTGCTGTTCATCCTGTTCGCGCTGGTGTCGTTCATCAGCGTTGGCTGAGGCCGGCTCCGGCACCAGCAGGCGGGCGACCTGCCCATGAGCCTGAACGTTCGCGATCGGGCGGTCGTCGTTGGCCTGACCCTCGTGCTCGTCGTGCTGGGCGGCATGCTCGCGCTGCCCAGGAGCAGCCCGGCGGTGACCGCCGCCCCGTCCGACCAGCCTGAGGTCTCGGTCCCGTCAGCAGGCCCCGTCGTCTACCGCGAGGGCGTGGTGGGCGTGCCGCAGTCGATCACGCCGGTGAGCGCCCGCTCCCGCTCCGAGCGGACCCTGGTGGGGCTCATCTTCAGCGGCCTGGTGCGGCTCGGGCCGGACAACACGCTCGAGGCCGATCTGGCGAAGTCGTGGCGCGTGGACGACGACGGCAAGACGTGGACGTTCCAGATCCGGGACGATGCGACCTGGCAGGACGGGCAGCCGGTGACGGCGGCGGACGTCGTGTTCACGATCTCGGTCCTCAAGGATCGCGACGCCAACGGCGCCGCGGCATCGTCATGGGCCGCCGTCACCGCCGTCGCGACGGACGACAAGACCGTGGTCATGACCCTCGATGCCCCGGTGAGCGGCTTCGTTGCCGCGGCGACCCAGCCGCTGCTGCCGGCGCACCTGCTCGCCGGCCAGCCGCTGGCCGACATCCCGACCGGTGACTTCTCGCGCCATCCGATCGGCACCGGCCCGTACACGCTCGTGGACATCGACGACCAGCGGGCGATCCTGCTGCCGACGGCCACGCTCGGTGCGCCCGCTACGGACGAGTCACCGGCGCCACCAACGGTCGATCCGTTCGCGAGCGGCTCGCCGGATCCGGCCTCCTCGGAGGCGGCGCCGCTCGACCAGATCGAGCTCGACTTCTTCGCCGACGATGCCAGCGCGGCCGACGCGTTCCGTTCCGGCACCGTCGATGCCGTCGCGGGGCTGGCGCCAGCGGTGCAGGCGACGGTCCAGGGCCTCCCCGGCGTCGATCAGATCGTCTATCCCACGACCACGCTGTCCACGGTCATGCTCAACCTCCGGCCCGAGCACCCGGAGCTGTCCGATCCCCGCACCCGCAAGGCGCTGCTGGGTGCGATCGACCGGGACACGCTGATCGCCGACGTCATGGGCGGTGACGCGCGGAGCGCCGACGCGCTCGTGCCGCCGGCCTGGGCGCTGTATGACCCGGATGCCGTCAAGCCTGTCAAGTACGACCCGAAGGCCTCCGCCAGGCTGCTCAAGGATGCGGGCTGGAAGAAGGTCGACGGGAAGTGGCGCGCACCGGGCGCCAGGAAGGACTATCAGCTCGAGCTGCTGACCGTGCCGGCGGACGTGAACCCGCGTCTGAACGCCGTCGGTCGCTTCGTGCGCGACGCCTGGACCAGGCTGGGCATGACCGTCAACCTCGTTGAGGTGCCCGTGAGCGACCTCGCCGACCGTCTCGGCACCGCGGACTTCACGGCCTCGGTGCTCGACGTCACGCTCGGGCTCGAGCCCGACCTGTATCCGCTGCTGGCATCGTCCCAGGCACGGGCGGCGGGCAGCAACATCAGCGGCTACCAGGACCCGAAGCTCGACGCGCTGCTCGAGGCCGCTCGAGCACAGGGCACCCACGATGAGCGGGCCAAGGCCTGGTCGGCGCTGCTGACCGCGCTCAACGATCGCCAGCCGATGCTGCCCCTCGCCTGGCTCGACGATGTCGTGCTCGCGCGAGGCCTCGAGGGGGCCACGACACGCCTCATCACGGGGCCGGGCGACCGGTTTTGGGATGTGCTAGCATGGCGCCTCGCTGCGGACCGGTAAGCCTTCGGGTGCGCGGGTTCGAGGTCGGGCCGAGGTGGCGGAATGGTAGACGCGCTGGTTTCAGGTACCAGTGGCCGCAAGGTCGTGTGGGTTCGACTCCCTCCCTCGGTACCACGCCCCGACGCGCGGTGATCGACCTCGTCGGCGACGCCTGGGCCCAGGTGGCGGAATTGGTATACGCGTACGTTTGAGGGGCGTATGAGGCAACTCATCCGGGTTCAAGTCCCGGCCTGGGCACCACTCACCTGACGCACGAACGGGCGGCCGATGGCCGCCCGTTGCCATACCCGGCGGCCGCACCCGGCACGGGCGGTTAGCTCAGCTGGTCAGAGCGCCTCGCTTACACCGAGGAAGTCGGAGGTTCGAGTCCCCCACCGCCCACCATTCCCCATCTGCGCCGCGGCGCCGCACCGGGCCCGGGGTATCCTGAGGCCACCGCGGTCGAGCGCTGCGGCCGGCTCGAGGAGACCGAATGGACAGCACCATCGTCCTCATCATCGTGCTCGCGATCATCGTGATCGCGGCCCTGTTCCTGATCGGGCTCTACAACGGCCTGGTCACGCGCCGCAACCGGATCGACGAGGCGTTCGGCCAGATCGACGTCCAGCTCAAGCGTCGCCACGACCTGATCCCGAACCTCGTCCACGCGGTCAAGGGCTACATGGGGTTCGAGCAGGACGTCCTCACCGGGTGACCGAGGCTCGCGCCAACGCCGTCACCGCCGGCGCCCAGGGTCCGGCCCAGCAGGCCGCAGGCGGAGAACACGCTGACCGGCGCCCTGCGGTCGCTGTTCGCCGTCGTCGAGAACTACCCCGACCTGAAGGCGAACCAGAACGTCCTGCAGCTCCAGGAGCAGCTGACGACGACCGAGAACCAGATCTGCTTCTGCCCGCCAGCACTACAACGCGACCGTCCTCGACTACAACAACTCGATCCAGACGTTCCCGAGCGTGCTGCTCGCCGGCATGTTCGGCTTCACCAAGCGCGAGTTCTTCGATGCCGAGCCCGAGGCCGAGCAGGTGCCGAACGTCGACCTCAGCCTCAACCGGTAACGCGCCGCAACGCCGGTCCGCGCGCAGTCCTGCGCGCCGCCGGTCGCCAGCCGCGCACGCGTCATCGATGGCCGAGCTGACCCATGGCGACCTTCTACGACCAGATCGGCCAGAACCGCCGCAACTCGGTGCTGCTTGCCCTCGCGGTCGTCGTCATCCTGCTGGGGTCGCTCGGGCTGTTCATCGGCTGGGCCGTGACCGGGGATCCCGCAGGTGCGCTGCCGTCGACCGGCATCGCGATCGCCGTCGGCGTGATCGCCTCGCTCGGTCTCGCTACTACCTCGGGCGACACGCTCGTCCTGGCCGCCTCCGGCGCGAAGGAGGTGACGGCCGAGACGCAGCCCCGCAGCTGATCAACGTCGTCCGCGAGATGGCGATCGCGGCCAACGTTCCGATGCCGAAGGTCTACCTCATCGACGACACCGCGCCCGAACGCGTTCGCCACCGGCCGCGACCCCGAGCACGCCTCGGTCGCCATCACGACCGGCCTCCTCGAGAAGCTCGACCGCGAGGAGCTCCAGGGCGTCATCGGCCACGAGCTGTCGCACGTCCGCAACTACGACATCCGGTTCTCGCTGCTGGTGGGGGTGATGGTCGGCGTCGATCGCGCTGCTGGCGGACTTCTTCCTGCGCTGCACCTTCTGGGGTGGCGGACGCCGGAGCGCGTCCCGCGGACCGGGCGGGGGCGGCGGGCTCCAGGCTCGTGATGTTCGTGGTCGCCATCATTCTCGCCATCCTCGCCCCGATCGCGGCGCGGCTCGTCCAGCTCGCGGTGAGCCGCCAGCGCGAGTACCTGGCCGACGCTTCGGCGCGTGGAGCTGACCCGGAACCCGGCGGGCCTCGAGCGGGCGCTGGCGAAGATCGCGACCGACCAGGAGGTCCTCGAGGTCGCCAACCGGGCGACGCAGCACCTCTACTTCGCGAACCCGATCAAGAGCGAGGAGCGCTCGAACGTCGGACTGTTCTCGACCCATCCGCCGATCGTCGACCGGATCAACCGGCTGCGGAGCTGAACGGCGAGCCGCCGGTGCGACCCGGGAGGCGGTGCTGACCGCAGCCGGTGACCATGGGTTCGACGCCGCGCTGATCCGGGCTCTCGTCAGGCCCATCGCGGGCACCACCCGGACGCTGCCGGGTCTCCGTGCCGGGCATTGCGCTGCATCCCCGAGCGAGCTCAGTGCAACCTCCGCGCGTGCTCCGAACGCTCTCGGCCCGCGCTCCACGTCACCTCCCGGCGCGCTCTGAACGCCTGGCCGGCGCCCTACGCAACCTCCGCGCGCTCTGAATGCCTGGCCGGCGCCCAACGCGACCTCTGCGTGAGCCGAAGGCCCGGCCTACGCCCAACCCGACCTCTGCGCGAGCCCTGAACGCCAGGCGTTCGTATCGTCGCCTCAGGCCTTGCCGAGCCAATGGATCGCTCGCCGAGCGTTCCATCTGTTCGCCACGACGCCTTCCGTGCAACGTTTCGACGGTCAGCGTTCAGGCCGTCGGCCGACCGGACCATTCGATCGCCTGGCGTTCACGGCCTGGTGGGGGAGGCTTGGGTTCAGGCTGGCTGGCGGAAGGCTCTCACCTGGCATTCAGGCACTGCGCTCGTCGTTTGGCGGAGGCCACCCGGCTCGGCCGCTCGGTGCTCGCCGACCGAGCTGCCCCGCGGTCCGCAGTGGCCTACGCCGCGTTCGCTGCGTCCGCGGCCCTGAGTCGCCGCTTAAGGCGCCCGGACCCTCGCCATGCGGGCTATCCGGCGTCGTCATCACGCGCGTCGCAGCCTGGTCGGAGGCCCGGCATCTTGTCGCTCGTTCGATCTGCGTGATATCCTCCGCCCCGCCGACGGGGTCCCGCGAGGGGTCTCGGGACCGGGCCGAGATAGCTCAGTTGGTAGAGCACGCGACTGAAAATCGCGGTGTCGCCAGTTCGAATTCTGGCTCTCGGCACCAACCCAACGGTCGGTGCATCGGGCGGAAGTGGCTCAGTTGGTAGAGCATCACCTTGCCAAGGTGAGGGTCGCGGGTTCGAGTCCCGCTTCCGCTCCAATCTCTCCCACTCCGAGATCGGCTTCAGGCAACCGCTGCCCCTTCGTCTAGTGGTAGGACAGCGGACTTTGGATCCGTTAGCCGAGGTTCGAATCCTCGAGGGGCAGCCAATCTGATCAATCGGCCGGCGGGAGATCCGCCGATGGCGGGTGTTCCGCCGAGCCCGGCGACGTGGCGAAGAGGCCTAACGCGGGGGTCTGCAAAACCCTTATTCGTCGGTTCGAATCCGACCGTCGCCTCCATGGACCCAAGCACGAAGACCGCCCGATTGGGCGGCCTTCGTGCGTTCAGGGACGATGTTGGTCGGGAGTTTGGTCGGGAGTTCGCTGCCGCATTGCGATTGCATTCGGCCCAACGCCGTAGGACTTACGACCCGATTTCCGTGCGGCAACCCCGGCCACAATGCTCGCTCTGATCCTCGATTGCTCTTCCGCGGACTTGCGGGTCGGCCCAACAGGGCGCAGCCCGCCGCCGCGGGACCGGGAGCCAGGATCGGACTGAAGCCGCAGGGGGGTCCCATGACCGTTCCGAACCCGCCCCAGCCACCCGCACCCTCATCCGCGCCGCCGGCGCCGCCATCTACAGGGGCCCAGCCTGCCGTGGGGCAGCCAAGCGCCAAGCGGCCGTGGTGGAAGAAGCCGTGGGGCATCGCGGTCATCGTCGTCGGCGTGCTGCTCGTCATTGGAGCCCTGGGGTCGGCAGGCGGGAACACCAGCGAGAACCCATCCCACACCGCCTGTCGCAGACGTCACCGCCGCTCCAACAGCGACCGTCGAGCCCAGCGAGGCGGCTGCAGCGAGTTCGGCGCCCGACGAGTCGGAGAGCGCCGCACCGGAGCCCACCGACGAGCCCACCGCCGAACCGAGCGAGGAACCAGTGGTGGTCGAACCGGCCACGCCGGCAATCCTGACCTCAAAGTCCGGACGTGGCGACAAGGTCCTCAAGATCAAGGCCCAGGACGCGCCCACAATCGCCAGGATCACGAACAAGGGCTCATCGAACTTCGCCGTGATCTCGTACGTGGGAACGTGCTACGACGACCTGCTCGTCAACGAGATCGGGTCGTATTCGGGCACCGTGTATCTCAGTCCCGGAGTCACGCGACTGAAGGTCACCTCCAACGGCAACTGGAAGGTGACGATTCGTCCGATCGATGCAGCCAGGCAGTGGGATGGAAGTTCGGCGCTCTCTGGTAAGGGCGACGCCGTCGTGATGCTCCATGGCGGCGAGTTCGGAAAGACGACGATCAAGAACAAGAGCAGGAGCAACTTCGCCGTCATCGCCTACGACACCGACGGCCAGTATCTCGATCTCCTGGTCAATGAGATTGGCGGCTACTCGGGCGAGGTCCTGCTGCCGCTTGCCGATCCATCGTGCTCGACATCCAGGACGTTGGCGGCACGTGGCGGTTCTCGAAGGTGCAGTGAGCGTCAAGGCGAAGCGCGCCCGGGATCTGGTGATCGGAGGCGCATGATTCCTCGGCACCCGATCTCTACCTCGACTGGCTGGACCTGACGGCGGCGCCCGGCTTCGCCGGGGCAACCGGTCGATTTGGGGATGACGATCCTGCCCGGTCGTCGCTGCGCAGGGAAGACCGCCAAGGACCCACGGGACATCAGCGGGACGCCGCGACGATGGCATCCCTTGGCGTCGATGCCTTCATTCTGCTCGTGGAGGACCACGAGCTGATCGCCTGTGGCGTCCCGGCCCTCAGCCCCGTGCTCGCCGCGCACGGGATCCCGGTGACGCGCCTGCCGATCATCGACCATCGCACACCGCGTGACCGATCGGCCGCGAAGCGCCCGCTATCCCGGCCTCCGCACTCGGCGCATGTGGTGCCGGCACCGCGGTGACCTCGCCGCGTTCGACCGACTGGTGGCGGACGTGACTGACCGGCTGCGTCGCGGCGAGACCCTCGCCGTCTCGTGTCATGGCGGGCTTGGCCGCACGGGCACGCTCGCAGCATGCGTCCTCAAGCGGGCCGGGCTCGACGCAGAGACCGCGATGGCCGTCGTCCGCCGATCGCGTCCAGGCGCAATCGATCATGCGAGCCAGGAGGCCCTCATCCGAGACTGGCAGCAGGCCTGACCTCCTTCTGTCGGCACGTCGCCGTGTTGGCGCGACCGGCATGGTGATCGGCCAGCGGATCCGTATCGGGGCAGGTCCAGGGTTCGCTCATGCGCTCGCGCCGCCGCCTGGGGATTGGGCCGCGCGCGAGCAGGCGCGCCCGTTCGGTCTGCGCGGTCTGCTGATCGGTCTCGGCGCGGGAGCTGCCGGTCTCGTCGCGTTCGCCACCGCGCGTTGTGCTGCCTCGAACTTCTCCGGACCGGACTACGTCTCCGGGTGTGTGACCCCGGATCTCACGGCATTCTTCGTCGCCGCCGCGGTGTTGGCCGCGATCGGCGTCGGAGTCACCCTCCTGGCGATCGCGCGACGAGGCTAGCGTGATGCGTGAACTTCGAGAGCGCCGGCTATGCCGTCTGGCGGGGGAGGGTGAACCCGGCGGACTCGAGGATCACCGCGAGGCGCTCGCCGGTCAGGCAGCCGTGCGCTAGACGGCGGTGGCAACGGTGATCGGGGCGTCCCCTGGCGACGTGATGATGGTCGGCTACCCCGGGCCCGGCTGGCGGGCGCGGGCAACGATTCGGAGCAGACAGCCGAGCGCCCCCGGCCGTTCGAGCAGGTCGGGGCGGTCAACGTGGTGGCACCGGACCCGCTGCCCGACCTATTCTTCGAGCACGCTCTGGCCCGCCGCCGGGCGCTGCCTGCCGAGCTGTCCGACGCGACCTGGGTGGGCAACGACAAGACCGATCGATCTCCATCCCCAGGAGGCAGCGACCGTGGCTGACACCGGAGCGACCGTCGAGACCCTTCCGTTCGACGACACCCAGGACTTCGAGGACGCCCGGCGAGGCCTCATCGGTCGCCTCGAGCCATGCATCGTCCGGGCCGACGACGGCCGCGTCGTCTGGGACAACTCGAGCTATGCATTCCTCGACGGACCGGCGCCGGACACCGCCAACCCGAGCCTGTGGCGGCAGTCGCAGCTGGCGGCGATGGACGGCCTGTTCGAGGTGGTCCCGGGGGTCTACCAGGTCCGGGGCATGGACCTGTCCAACATCAGCTTCATCGAGGGCGACACGGGCGTGCTCGTCGTCGACCCGCTGATCAGCACCGAGACGGCCAGGGCGGCGATCGACCTGTACCGCCGGCATCGCGGGGAGCGGCCCGTCGTGGCGGTCATCTACACCCACAGCCACGTCGACCATTTCGGTGGCGTGAAGGGCGTCACCAGCCAGGCCGACGTCGATGCCGGGAGGTGCGTGATCATCGCGCCCGAGCACCTCGTGACGCATGCCGTGGACGAGAACGTCTATGCGGGCGGAGCGATGGCGCGTCGGGCGGGGTACATGTATGGCGCCGCGCTCGAGCGTGGCCCACGCGGGCAGATCGGTGCCGGCCTGGGGCAGACCACCTCCGCGGGCACCGTGACCCTGATCCTGCCCACCGACTCGATCACCAGGACGGGCGAGACCCGGGTCGTGGATGGCATCCACATGGAGTTCCAGCTCACGCCGGGCACCGAGGCGCCGGCGGAGATGAACGTCCTGTTCCCGGACCGAAGCGCGCTGTGCATGGCCGAGAACGCGACGCACAACCTGCACAACATCCTGACGATCCGGGGCGCGCTCGTCCGCGATCCGCGGATCTGGTCGCGGTACCTGACCGAGGCGATCGACCGCTTCGGCGGTCGGTTCGAGGTCGTGTTCGCATCGCATCACTGGCCGACGTGGGGCGCCGAGCGGGCGACCAGGTTCCTGGAGCAGCAGCGTGACCTGTACAGCTACCTCCACGATCAGACGCTGCGCATGCTCAACTCGGGCCTCACCGGCAGCGAGATCGCGGAGGCGATGGTGATGCCGCCGGCGCTCGAGCAGGCGTGGCACACCCGCGGCTACTACGGCTCGGTGAGCCACAACGTGAAGGCGATCTACCAGCGGTACATGGGCTGGTATGACGGCAACCCGGCCCACCTCTGGCAGCACACCCCCGAGGAGGCCGGCAGGCGCTACGTCAGCGCGATGGGTGGCGCCGATGCCGTGGTCGCCAACGCACAGCAGGCGTTCGACGCTGGCGACTACCGGTGGGCCGCCGAGATCCTCAATCACGTCCTGTTCTCTGACGCGACGCACGCGGCGGCCAGGGCGCTCCAGGCCGACACGTTGGAGCAGCTCGGCTTCGGGGCCGAGAACGGGACCTGGCGAAGCGCGTTCCTGGCCGGCACGACCGAGCTGCGCAAGGGGAGCTTCGGGACCCCGACCGCGACGGCGTCCCAAGACATGCTGGCGGCCCTGACCCCGGACCAGGTGTTCGACGCGATCGCCATCCGCGTCAATGGCCCCAGGGCATGGGACGAGACGCTGTCGATCGGGATCGAGCTCACCGACGCGGGCGATTCGTACAGGCTGGACCTCCGCAACGGCGTGCTGATCCACCATCGGGCCGCCGTCGCCGGCGCCGACGTCATCCTTCGGATGCCGGGCGCGGCGCTCATTGGTCTGCTCGCTGGCAGCACCGATGGCATGCAGGTGGAAGGGGATGCGGGCGTCCTGGCTCGGCTGGGCGAGCTGCTCGAGGCGCCGGACCCCGATTTCGAGATCGTCCTTCCCTGACCCATGGCTCTCGATGGCCGCGTGCCGGCCATCGGACGGGCACCGGGGCGCCGGCTCCGGATCGGCGCCGAGGTGGCGGAATGGCAGACGCGGCGGTCTTAAACACCGCTGGGGGCAACCCCGTTCGGGTTCGAGTCCCGACCTCGGCACCAACGCTGCCCGACTCGGGCGACGTCGAGCCCGCCGGACGACGCGTCAGGTCAGCGGGACGGCGATATGCAGCTCGACCAGCAGCGCGGCGATGGCGAGCAGGCTGATCGCGAGCTCCAGGCGCAACGACATGTGACGGGTATGCATCGGTCTCGGCGTTGAGCTCGGGGCCATGGCAGCCCCGCTGCACCCACCGTCGGTGCGATGGCCGACCGCTGGCCATCCGCCATCCTTCCCGCTTCGCGGGGCCGATGGACCCGGCAACGCCACCGGTCCACACCGGACCCATCCCGGGTGTTGGACCGGTCGCGCCATGGCGGACGTCAATGGCGAGCGGCTCCTGTTTCGGTACCTCCGGGCCATGGCGGGCGCGGAGCGGCAGGGCCATGACTGTAGCCATGCGATTCAAGGCGCCTCGTCCGCTCGACGACCGCGCATGGCGGGTGGGCGACGGCATGCCCGGCGTCGCGCACTTCTATGGCTGGCCGAGCCACCATGTCACGCGCTCACACTGCTGGGCAGAGGCGCCGGTATCCGGATCACGGCAGGCGAACGAGGACGATCCGTTGTGCCCGGACTGCGAGGCCTGGTACTGGGATCACGAGGCTGCGCTCGCGTCCGGCGCCAACCGCGGGCCGATGGTCGCCCAGGCCCCCCGGACGGCGAGGATCAGCGACGCAGCCCGAACAGCCCCCGACGCTCCCTGGGTTCCGGACTGACCGATCCCGTCGGTGCCTTCGGCTCCGGGCCGAGCACGACCCTGGCCAGCTCACGCAGCCCGTCTGCAGCGTGTGACCGTGGGGCGCCACGGACCACCGGGTTGCCCTCGTTGACCGCCTTGAGATAGGAGATCGGGTCGTAGGGCAGGTCGGTGCTGATGCTCGCACCGAGCGCGCTTTCGACGTCGCCGCGTCGCAGCAGCTCGCGCGCGAAGGCGTTGTTGAGCACGAACAGCGTGCTGGCACCCATCGATCCCGTCTCGGACAGCTGGTCGAGCAGCTGCCGAACGGCATTGAGGGCGGGGATCTCGGGAAGCACGGGCACCACCACGGTGTCGGCCCGGCTGAACACCGCCAGCATCCGATCGTCGAGCAGCGCACCGGCGTCCACGACCACGATCTCGTACGCCTCGCTGGCCACCGCCATGATCCGATCGAGCTGCTCGGCGCTGACCAGCGAGGCAAAGCCGGGCGCAGTGGGGGCGGCCAGCACCTGGATGCCGCTCGCGTGATGCACCGTGTAGGTTCGGAACAGCTCCGGGTCGCGGAGCGCGGCGTCATCGCGCACCAGCTCGACGAGCGTCTGCTTGGGCTGGATGTTGAGGTGGGATACCACCTGGCCGAACGCGAGGTCGAGGTCGATGAGCAGGGTGCCGCCGGGCTTGCGCTCCGCGGCCAGCACGGCCAGGTTGGTCGCGATGGTCGTGGTGCCGACGCCACCCTTGGGGCTGAACACGACGATGGACCGCCGGCCGCCACCGTCGCCGATCGCGTTGGACGCGACGTGCCCCACCGCATGCGACCGCTGGGCCCGGAGAGAGAGGGCCTCGATCCGCGCCTCGAGCTCGGTCTGGTCGAAGGGCTTGGTGATGACGTCGTCCGCACCAGCTTCGAGCAGCCTGATCCGCTCCTCGACGTCGTCCGCCTGGGCGATCGCCAGGATCGGGATCTCGTGCGTGCTCTCGTTCGACCGCAGCTCGCCGATGACCAGGGCGATGCTGGCCGGCGGTGGCAGCTGGTCGAGGATGACCAGGCTGTGTCCGGCGGCGGCCGCCGTGACCTGGGCCGGGTCGGCCGAGAGCGTCACGGCGTGACCCGGCTTTGACAGGCTCGACGTCAGCGCGTCGGCCGCGACACGGTCGGTGGACAGGAGGAGGATCGAGAGCTGCAACGGATTCCCCCGCAGGGCAATGGCGCAAGAATGCGGATCGAGGGTGATCGAACGTCGCCCGGAAGGATACACGGCCGGCGCCGGACCGCCCGTCTTGCCGGTGCCACAAGCCGGGCCGAGCAGCCGCTCGTGCTAGACTGCCGCGGTCCTTTCGGCTCCGCGCCGGACATCCGTCAGCGGGGCAGATCCCATTGGAAGGAGTGAGCACATCGTGCGTCGCTACGAACTGATGCTCGTTCTCCGGCCAGATGCGCCGGACGAGCGGAGCTCCGCGGTCATCGACCGCACCACCCGATACGTGGTTGCCGAGGGCGGCCAGATCATCAAGGTCGCCCCCTGGGGCCGGCGCCGCCTGGCGTACCCCATCGAGCGCTACCGCGATGGCTCGTATCACATCATCGTCTTCGAGGCCCCGGCGGAATCCATCGTCGAGCTGGAGCGCAGCCTCCAGATCACCGAGGACGTGCTCCGCTACCTCGTCGTCCGCACCTTCCGGCCGGTCAAGCAGCGCCGTGACGCCTCGAGCACGGACGCCGATGAGGCCGAGGACACCGACAGCGACGTCCCGTCCGAGGAGGACGAGGAGGATGACGGCGGCGAGAGGATCGACGAGTCGGAGAGCGAAGCCGCTCCGGCCGCGATCGACTGAGGGGAGCCCGCGATGGCATCGTTGTCGAAGGCCATGATCATCGGCAATCTCGGGCGCGATCCCGAGATGCGCTACACGCCCAACGGTCGCCCGGTGACCGAGTTCAGCGTGGCCGTCAACCAGAGCACCAAGAACC
Source organism: uncultured Chloroflexia bacterium (assembly GCA_963806265.1). Classification (GTDB taxonomy): domain Bacteria; phylum Chloroflexota; class Limnocylindria; order Limnocylindrales; family CSP1-4; genus CAIXZV01. The sequence goes on along the minus strand of CAWDXT010000022.1, from coordinate 158,989 downwards.
AGCAGACCGGCGAGTGGATCGAGGACACCGACTGGTTCCGGGTCACCGTGTGGGGCGATCGCGCCGAGCGCGTCGCCGAGCAGCTGCGCAAGGGCAACCGCGTCTTCGTGGAGGGCCGCTTCCGGACCCGCGAGTACGAGACGCGCGATGGCCAGAAGCGCATCTCGCTCGAGATCACGGCCGACAACGTCGTGAGCCTCGAGTCGCGCCAGCGCGACGAGGACGGCTCGTTCAGCGCCCCGGCCGGCGGCTTCGGGGGCGCGGCGAATGGTGGCGGCGGCGGTGGCGCAGATGCGGGTGCCGGTGGCGACCGGTCCGTCAGCCCGACCCGCGGCGCTGACGACGACCTCGACGACCTTCCCTTCTGACCCTTCCCGCGGCCAATGGCCGCTCCGCGGGCCGCGGCTCGCAGCAACCAGGAGACTCTGATCGATGGCTCCCAAGTCGAAGAAGCGTGACGACTACTATCGCGACCGCCGTCGGCGGAAGGTGTGCTCCTTCTGCGCCGACAAGACGGTCTCGATCGACTACAAGGAGGTGAACCGCCTCCGACGCTACCTGTCCGAGCGGGCGAAGATCGAGCCGCGTCGGAAGACCGGCACGTGCGCCGCGCACCAGCGCGAGCTCGCGGTTGCGCTCAAGCGGGCGCGCCACGTCGCGCTCCTGCCGTACGCGCCCCAGCATCTCCGGCCCTGAGCCGTCGGGCTGATGGTCGCCCGGGGTCCGATGGAGGTCCCGGGTTGACCCGTCAGCTTCGATGATCGCCGGGCTGATCCTGCTCGCGGGCGGCTTCGCGGCAGGCACCTTCGGATCGCTGCTCGGTCTCGGCGGCGGCGTGCTCATCGTGCCCCTGCTGACGCTGGGCTTCGGCGTGCCGCTGCGCGGCGCCGTCGCCGTGTCGCTGGTCTCGGTGATCGTCACCTCGAGCGCGGGGGCGGCGGTCTATCTGTCCCGCCACGTCGCCAACCTGCGGCTGGGGATGGTGCTGGAGCTGTTCACGGCCAGCGGTGCCCTCGTCGGCGGCCTGGTCGCATTCGTGCTTCCGGTCGAGGTGCTCGAGGGCCTGTTCGCCATCCTGATGGTGTGGGTGGCGGTCTCGATGGCGCGGCGCCGGGAGCCGACCGAGCGGAAGCAACCGGTCGAGCTCGCGGCGACTGACGGATCCGAGGCAACGATCACGGGCACAGCCGAGGCCGATGCCGCTCGGCCGTTCGAGATCGACCGGCCCCCAGAAGCCCCGGTGACGTTCACCGATCGCCTGGGCGGCGCCGGCTACCAGGTTCGCCGGCTGCCGGTGGGCATGGCCGGGTCGGTTGGCGCCGGCCTGGTCTCCGCGCTGCTCGGTGTCGGTGGCGGGATCATCAAGGTTCCCCTGATGCACCTGGTCATGGGCGTCCCGCTTCGGATCTCGACCGCGACCAGCAACATGATGATCGGCGTCACGGCCACGTCGTCGGCGGTCATCTACCTGCTCCGCGGCGAGGTCGACCCGTTCGTGGCCGGCCCGACCGCGCTGGGCGTGTTCCTGGGCGCGTCGCTCGGATCGCGCGTGGCGCACCGGATCGACGTCCGGGTCCTTCGCTGGCTGTTCGTGCTGGTCCTGCTGTACACGGCGGTCGAGATGACCCGCAAGGCGCTGGGGATATGAGCCTCGGCGAGCGCCACCCGTCCCGGGAGCCGATGCGGCTGGACCCGGCCGCCGTTGAGTCGGTGATCGGCCGCGCGCTGGTGATCGGCACCTACGTGGCGATGCTGCTCATCCTGCTCGGGGTGCTCGGGATGCTGGTCAACGGGATCAACCCGATGAGCCACGTGACGCCCGTGGCCTTCGACCTCTCGGCCATCCCCGAGGACATCCTCGCCCTTCGTCCCGAGGGCTTCCTGTGGCTGGGCATCGTGACGGTGATCGCGCTGCCGATCGGACGCGTCGTGTTGGCCGGCATCAGCCTCCTCGCGGCGGGGGAGCGCCGGCTGGCGCTGGTGGCGCTGGGAGTGCTGATGGTCGTCATCGTCTCGATCATCGCCGCGATCGCGCTGGGTGGCTGATGGACCTGTTGCTGCTCGTCCTCGCGTTCCTGGTCATCCTCGTCGGGGCGGAGCTGTTCACCAACGGGATCGAGTGGTTCGGACGCAAGCTGGAGCTCGCGCAGGGTGCGGTGGGGTCGGTGCTGGCGGCTGTTGGCACGGCCCTGCCCGAGACGATGATCCCGGTCATCGCCATCCTGTTCGGGGGCAAGGGCGCCGCGACGGACGAGATCGGGATCGGCGCGATCCTGGGAGCGCCGTTCATGCTCGCGACCCTGGCCATGTTCGTGACCGGGGTCGGCGTGCTGGCGTTCCGTCATCGCCGCCCGAGCGGCAGCCACATGGTGGTCGACACGACGGTCCTGGTGCACGACATCCGGTACTTCGTGGTCGCCTACGCGATCGCGATCGGTGCCGCGTTCCTGCCCCAGGACCTCGGGTGGGCCAGGTTCGTCGTCGCCCTCGTGCTGATCACCATCTACGCCTGGTACGTCAAGCAGCACCTGGACGCCGAGGCCGAGGAGGCCGAGGGCGAGCTCGCCCCGCTGCGGTTCCGGTCGCTGGACCCAGGGCACCGCGAGCCAGGTGCGCCACCGCGTCTGCGGATCGTCAACCTGCAGGTCCTCGCCGCGCTGGCCTGCATCATCGGCGGTGCATTCGTGTTCGTTGGGGCGGTGAGCCGGGTCGCCGAGACGGTCGGCATGAGCGAGCTGCTGCTGGCGCTCGTGGTCGCGCCGATCGCGACCGAGCTGCCCGAGAAGTTCAACTCGCTGATCTGGGTGCGCCAGGGCAAGGACACGCTCGCGATGGGCAACATCACGGGCGCGATGGTGTTCCAGTCGGCCATCCCGACGGTGGTGGCCCTCGTCCTGGCGGGCGAGGCCTGGCATGTCGACGGGGACTCGATGCTCGCGTTTGCCTCGGCCGGCATCGCGTTCCTGTCCGTCGGCGCCGTGTTCGTCCCGGCCTGGCGACGAGCAGCGCTCGATGGTCGATCGCTCCTGGTCGGAGGCGTCCTGTACCTGGCGTACCTGGCACTGGTCCTCGCGACGGTGGTCGGGCTGGTCGGCTGAGGCGGTCGGACGGCCTCCGCGGCGTTCGGACGGCATCCGCTGCGTGCGGTCACAGGACGTCATCGGGGCGGTCGGATGCGTGGGTGGGCGGAAGGCCGAGTGCTAGACTCGGATTCCCAACGATGCACCCCGCGGCCCGTGCCGCACTCGATCCGGAGCTGACCCGATGCTCACCCAGCCGTCCGCCTCCGCGACGCCCGAGGCAACGCCCGACAAGACCCGATCGCTGGATGACCTGATCGCCTATTTCGAGGGCGACTGGGTCGCGCTCAAGGACGCAAGGGTCAGCATCATGACCCACGCGTTCATGTACGGCACGGCGACGTTCGAGGGCATTCGCGGCTACTGGAACGCCGACCAGCAGACGCTCTATGGCCTGTTCATCCGCGAGCACCTCGAGCGCATCCGGCGCTCCGCCCGGATCCTGATGATGGACAGCGTGCCGTCGACCGACGAGCTGATGAAGATCGTGGTCGAGACGGTCCGCCGCAACGACTTCCGCGAGGACGTCTACATCCGGCCCTCGTTCTACAAGAGCACCCGCGCGATCGGGGTCCGGCTGCACCACCTCGACAACGAGCTGTACGTGCTGACCCTGCCGTTCGGCAACTACATCGACATCGAGCACGGGGTTCGGCTGATGACGTCCTCGTGGCGGCGCAATGCCGACGAAGCGCTGCCCGCACGGGGCAAGATCGTCGGCGGCTACGTCAACATGGCGTTCCAGAAGTCCGAGGCGGAGCTCAACGGCTTCGACGAGGCGCTGGTGCTGACCCCCGACGGCCATGCGTCCGAGGGCTCGGCCGCCAACCTGTTCGCCGTGCGTGACGGCGTGCTGCTCACCCCGCCGGTCTCGGACGACATTCTCGAGGGCGTGACCCGGGGCGCGATGATGACCCTTGCCCACGACCTGGGCATCGAGACCGAGGTCCGCTCGATCGACCGCTCCGAGCTGTACGTGTGCGACGAGGTGCTGCTGTGTGGCACCGGCGTCCAGGTGAGCCCGGTGATCGAGGTCGATCATCGTCCCGTCGGGGACGGCGTCATCGGTCCGATCACGCGCAAGCTCAGCGAGACCTACTTCGCGGCCGTGCGCGGGAACCTGCCCGAATATCGGAGCTGGCTCACGCCGATCGGGGACTAGTCGCGGTCGGCCGCGCCGGCGACCACGAGGCACCGCAGCCCCGGGCGGATGCACCCGGAGGCGTGACGCGAGGCTGTCGAGCCTCAGTTGACGGGCGAGACGTTGAGCGTGGGCGCGTCGCTGCCCAGCGTGACGACGATGTCGACCGGCACGGTCGGGTCGGTGGCGGCCGTGACCTTCACCTTGTACAGGTCCTCGAGGTACTTGATCGTCGCGGGCATCGCCGACTCCGCCCCGTTGTAGGCGACGATGGTCGTCGTCGCCTGGCGCGGGGCGCTCTTCCTGGGCGCTGACGCATCGACGCCGTCGTAGGCCATGTACTCGGCGGCGTCCGAGTTGAGGCCGCTCCGACCGGACCCGTTGAGAACCCACACGCGCGCCTCCTCAGCGGTCAGCCGGTCGCGGAGATCGAGCAGATCGGAGCTCGTCGAGAACGCGTCCTTCACGGCCTTGCGGATGCGCGGGACGTTGGGCTCCACGACGTACAGGCCCTTGCTGTTGTAGCCCTCGGTCGCGTAGTAGCTGGGCGCGAACACGTAGGAGCGGATGTTCTTGAGGTCGATGCTGTCGGCCAGGGACAGCAGCTTGGGCATCATGCTGATCGGGATGTCGGTCTTGACCGCGCCCTTCATGTCCGTCACCAGCTGGTCCAGGTTGGCCAGCACGGCGCGCGGGTTCGTCTGCTCCTTGAGCGACGTGATGACGCGCTGCTGACGACGGCCACGGTCGAAGTCGCCGCCCTGGGCGCGATGCCGGGATCGAGCGTAGATGAGGGCCTCGGAGCCCGTCATGTGCTGCGGGCCGGCGGGAATGTAGATCCGCGTCACGGTCCCGCCACCCACCGGGTAGTCGCTCTCGGCGACGGGGATCTGGACGTTGATCTGGACGCCCCCGAGGGTGTCGACGGCGTCGCGGAAGCCCTGGAAGTTGACCATGACGTAGTACGGGATGTCGATCCCGTACAGCTCGCCCAGGATCGCCTTGAGGGCCGCGAAGCCGCGCGCGGCCGAGGTCTTGCCCGGCCACAGATCGGTGCGAACGCGGTTGAACGCGTACCAGCTGTTGATCTTGCCGCCGTAGGTTGAGCCCCAGAGGTTGCGCGCGTTGGCCGGCACCGGGACATCGGTGGTGTCGCGCGGGATCTGGAACATCGCAACCTGCCTGGTCTTGGGATCGACCGAGACCACGATCAGCGTGTCGGTGTTGAAGAACGCCTGGCTGCCGCGCTGGTCGACGCCGACAAGCAGGATGTTGAGCTTGCCCTTGCCGTCCCACGGCGGAAGCGTGGGCGCGACCGTCCCGCTCGCTCCCGGGATCGGTGTCGGGTTGTCCTCGGGCGAGTCGGACGGTGCCAGCGACGGCTCCTCCGACTGTCCCGCCGACGGCGACTCGTCGGGTGAGGCGGCGTTATCGGCGGTGGTGCAGTTCGCGCTGTCGTCCTCGCTGAACACGCACCCGACGAGGTCCAGCGCGAGCAGGTTGTAGCGCGCGAGGGCGACGTGCCCCCCGGCCATGACCAGCACCACGGCCAGCAGGCCCGCGATCGAGAGGGTGCTCAGGGGCAGCCGGGCCCGACCCAGGCGGCCGCCGCCCGAGGCGTCCTGTGCGTTCAGGAACCGAGTCACCTGCCACGCATCGATCGCCGCCACGATCCGGTACACGAGGATCACCAGGTTGGCCCCCAGGAGCGCGATCAGCACGTTCTGCTGGATGACGAAGCCCAGCAGCTCGAACTTGTCGACGCGCAGCACGATCCCCGCCAGCAGGGCGAGCGTCAGGAGCGGCAGGGCCGCGAAGGCAAGCGCCCGGCCGTACGCTCCCGCGTACGCATGACCCAGCCCCGGGAAGATGATGGACAGGAAGGCTGCGGCGAACGGCGAGCGCATCCGTGGCTGGCGCGGCGGGCGCGGCGGGGTCGACATCGGCCGGAATGATACTGGCAACGGCGCAACGGGGCTCCGGGTCGGGCATGCCGGCACACCGCGCTTCGGCGGGGCCCATTGCCGATAGACTGGGGGCCCGCCACGGGCACCGGGCCCGGGGCGTGTCCGGCGACCCGCGAGGCCCGATGTTCCGACCCGTCAATGCCCGCCCAGACTTCGTCGCCCAGGAGCACGAGCTGCTCGACGAGTGGGCGCGAGCGGCGGACGTTCGCCCGCCTGCGCGCCCAGAACGCCGGCGGACCGCGCTGGAGCTTCCTGGACGGGCCGATCACGGCCAACAACCCGATGGGCGTCCACCACGCCTGGGGCCGCGCCTACAAGGACCTCTACCAGCGCTTCCACGCCATGCTCGGCGAGGACCAGCGCTAGCAGAACGGGTTCGACTGCCAGGGCCTGTGGGTCGAGGTCAACGTCGAGCGCGACCTCGGGTTCACGTCCAAGCGCGACATCGAGGCGTTCGGCATCGACCGCTTCGTGACCCTGTGCAAGCAGCGGGTCCTGACGTACGCCGCCCGCCAGACCGAGCAGTCGATCCGGCTCGGGATGTGGATGGACTGGAACGATCCGGCCGAGCTGCGCCGACTCCGCGACCTGCTGGCCGACGACCCGACGCAGCAGGCGACGATCGAGGGTCCCGACGGCCCGGTGACCGACACGGTCGAGATGCTCGTGGGCCGCCTCGGGATGCCCGAGGTCGGCGGCTCGTACTTCACGTTCAGCAACGAGAACAACGACCTCATCTGGGGATTCCTCGCCGAGTGCCATCGGCGCGGCTGGCTCTACAAGGGCCACGACCGATGCCCTGGTGCGCGCGCTGCGGCACCGGCCTGTCGCAGATGGAGATGAACGAGGGCTACGCAGGACCGCGAGGACCCGGGCCTGACCGTGCGCTTCCCGCTGCTGGACCGGCCCGGCGAGTCGCTGCTGGTCTGGACGACCACGCCCTGGACGCTGACCTCGAACGTCGCGGCGGCCGTCGGGCCGGACCTCCGCTACGTCAGGGTCCGCCAGGGCGACGACGTGTTCTGGCTGGGCAAGGGCACGCTCAAGGCCGGCGCTCGCAGGGTCCGTTCAAGGTCGAGGAGGAGGTCCCGGGATCGGCGCTGGTCGGCTGGCGGTACGCGCGGCCCGTTCGACGATCTGCCGGCCGTCCGCGACGCCGTTCGACGACGTGCCGGCTACGACGCATCGCGTGGTGGCCTGGGACGAGGTCGGCGAGGACGAGGGCACCGGCATCGTCCACATCGCCCCGGGCTGCGGCGCCGAGGACTTCCAGCTCGGCAAGGCGCTCGGGCTGCCGATCATCGCGCCGCTCGACGAGGGCGGCCGCTACCTGCGCCGGGTTCGACTGGCTGACCGGCCGGGAGGCACCGGCCGTGGCCGAGCGCGATCGTCGACGACCTCGAGCGACGCGGCCGCTTCTATCGCCTCGAGGCCTACACCCACCGCTACCCGCACTGCTGGCGATGCGGCACGCCGCTCCTGTTCCGGCTGGTCGACGAGTGGTTCATCAGCATGGGCGAGGTCTACGACCAGCCGCGCGAGACCCTCACGCCGGAGCAGGTCGACGCGGAGCCTGCGCTACCAGATCATGGAGGTCGTCGACCAGATCCGGTGGATCCCGGACTTCGGCTACGAGCGCGAGCTGGACTGGCTCCGCAACATGCACGACTGGATGATCAGCAAGAAGCGCTACTGGGGCCTGGCGCTGCCGATCTACGACTGTGCGAGCTGCGGCACGTTCGACGTGATCGGCGGTCGCGAGGAGCTCGAGGCGCGCGCGATCGAGGGCTGGGACCGGTTCGAGGGCCACACGCCCCACCGGCCGTGGATCGACGAGGTGAAGATCGCCTGTCCGGCGTGCGGCGAGCCGGTCGAGCGCATCGCGGACGTCGGCAACCCGTGGCTGGATGCCGGGCATCGTGCCGTTCTCGACGATGCACTTCCGCGAGGACCCTGACTACTGGGAGCGCTGGTTCCCGGCCGACTTCATCACGGAGAGCTTCCCCGGCCAGTTCCGCAACTGGTTCTACTCGATGCTGGCGATGTCCACGGTGCTGCGCCGCGAGCCGCCGTTCCGGACGATCTTCGGGTACGCGCTGGTGTTCGGCGAGGACGGCCGCCAGATGCACAAGAGCTGGGGCAACGCGATCGAGTTCGACGAGGCCGCCGAGCGGATGGGCGTCGACGTGATGCGCTGGATGTTCGCCAAGGCTCGCCCGGAGGACAACATCCTGTTCGGCTGGCACGCGGCCGACGAGGCCGGCGCGAGCTGCTCGTCCTCTGGAACGTGTACGCGTTCTTCGTGACCTACGCCCGGCTGGCCGGCTGGACGCCGCGCGCGGGGATCGACCGCGTCATCGGCGAGGCGGGGGCGTGGCCCGTCCTCGATCGCTGGATCCTGTCGCGCTCAGCCGCGCTCGCGGCCGAGGTCGGTGCGCGCCTCGACGACTACGACGCGACCGGGGCGACCCGGCTGGTCAGCGGCTACATCGACGATCTCTCGACCTGGTACCTGCGCCTATCCCGCGACCGGATGCGCGCCGGGGCGGACGAGGTCGACCGGGACGCGGCGTTCGCCACGCTCCATGCCGCCCTCGTCGTGCTGGCTCGGACGCTGGCGCCCGATCCTCCCGTTCGTCTCGGAGTCGATGTACGGCAACCTGATCGGAACGGTGGTGCCGGAGCTTCCCGACAGCGTCCACCTCACCGGTTGGCCGGCCGATGATGTCGCAGCGTTCCGGGACACGGAGCTGGAGCGGGCGATGGCGACTGCTCGACGGGCCGTGGACCTGGTGCGCACGCTGCGCGGCCAGGCCGGGCTCAAGATGCGCCAGCCGCTGGCGCGGCTGTGGCTGGCGCTTCCGGGCGGAGAGCTCCCGGAGCTCGACGCGCTCCTCGACCTGGTCCGCGAGGAGGCCAACGTCAAGGTGGTGGATCTGATCGGTGACGAGTCGGAGCTCGTGGACCGGGGCGTGAAGGTGCTGCTGCCCAGGGTCGGCCAGCGCCTGGGCTCGAAGATCCCGGCCGTGATGGCCGCTGCGCGGTCCGGTGGGTTCGAGATCCACGGTCGATGGGTCCGTGACGCTCGCCGGCGAGAGGCTCGCTGCCGACGAGGTCGAGATCCTCGCCACGCCCCGTCCGGGCACGGCGGTCGCGCACGACGAGGGGCTGGTGGCGGTCATCGACACGGAGCTGACACCCGACCTGCGGGCCGAGGGTGACGCGCGCGAGCTGCAGCGGGCGGTCCAGGACCTGCGCAAGGACGCCGAGCTCGATCTCGACGACCGGATCGAGCTGTGGATCGACGGTCTGGCACCCGCGGTCCAGCCGTTCCTGCCGGCCGTGCAGGCCGAGACGTTGACCGACCGCCTGCACCGGGAGCCGGCACCGGACGGACAGCCGGTCTCGACCGTGCTGCTCGAGGGCGGCGAGGTGCGGATCAGCCTCCGCAGCCTCCGGCGCGTCGATGGACGGGCCTGATCCGGTGGTGAGCCAGCGAGCGATCGATCACGACGAGACCGCGGAGGCGGAGAGCTCGCGGCGGGGGGCACCTCCGACGCCGAGGCGCCGGAGGCCCGCGCCCGGACATGGCGCCATCCGTCGCTCGGCCGCTGGCTGGTGTTCGCGGGGATCGCGCTGGCGGTCGTCGTCCTGGATCAGCTGTCGAAGGCCTGGGTGGTCGCCAACCTCGCCCAGGGTGAAGGCTTCCAGGTGCTCGGAGACTGGGTTCGGATCGTTCACTGGCGGAATACCGGGATCCTGTTCGGGATGCTGCCGCAGTCGGCCCCGGCGTTCGCGATCGTCTCGCTCGTCGTCGTCGTGCTCATCGTCGCGTACCACGCCCGGGCGGGACGCGGGCTCCTGGTCACCGTCGCGCTCGCGCTGCTGCTTGGTGGCGCCCTGGGCAACCTGATCGACCGGCTCCACTACGGCTCCGTGGTCGACTTCGTGGACATGGGGATCGGCAGCTGGCGCTTCTACACCTACAACATCGCCGATGCCGCGATCTCCACCTCGCTGGCGCTCCTGATCCTGATGGCGCTGATCCCGCGTCTCGGCGACCTGGCCCCGGATGGCTGAGGGTCGCGACGACCCGGGCACCGTCGGTCCCGGGCTCGACGAGGAGGACGAGGATCTCGGGGAGGCCATCGACGACGCCGGCGCCGCGGATGATTACGCCGCCGCCGCGGATGATCTACGCCGCCACGGATGACGCCGCCGCCGCTCGCTCGGAGCTTGCCCCCGGCCTGCCGGCCGAGGATCGCCAGCCTTCGATCCCGCCGGGCCCGCGGGTGCTGGCCATTCCCGAGGGCGAGGTGGTTCGGCGCGTGGATCGCTTCGTCGCCGATCGCACCGGGCTGTCACGTTCGTACGTGCAGCGGCTCATCTCGGACGGCCGCCTCGTCGACGACGCGGGGCGCAGGCTGCGCGCGAACAGCGAGGTCCGGGGTGGCACCGTCGTGCTCGAGGTTCCGCCCCCGGAGGTCCCGTACCATCTGGAGCCAGACCCGACCATCGAGGTTCGGGTCGTGTACGAGGACGACGACCTGCTGATCGTGGACAAGCCTGCCGGGCTGGTGGTGCACCCGGCGCCCGGTCACTGGCGCGGGACGCTGGTGAACGGGTTGCTGGCGCGCGGAGATCATTACGGTGGCATCGCCGGGGTCGCCCGACCGGGCATCGTCCATCGCCTCGATCGCGACACCTCCGGCCTCCTGATCGTGGCACGCAACGATGCCGCACAGTCGTCCCTCATGGCGCAGCTCAAGGCGCGACGGGTGCGCAAGACGTACCTCGCGCTGGTCCAGGGCTCGGTATCCGCGTCCGTGGGTCGGATCGAGGCGCCGATCGGCCGCGACCCCAAGGACCGCAAGAGGATGGCGGTGGTGCCCGACGGCCGCCGCGCGGTGACCGGCTATCGCGTCCGTGAGCGCTTCCATGGCTGGACGCTGCTCGAGCTCGACCTCGTGACCGGGCGGACGCACCAGATCCGGGTCCACCTGGCTGCGATCGGGCATTCGGTGGCGGGCGACTCGGTGTACGGGACCGGGACCGCGGAGCGAGGTCCCGGACGGATCTCGAGCGCCTGTTCCTCCACGCCTGGCGCCTCGAGCTGTCTCCCCGTCGTCGGCGCGGCTGATCCGCGCGGAGGCGCCGCTGCCGGAGTCCCTCGGAGGCCGTGCTCGCGGGGTTGCGTGCCGTCGATGCCTCGGGCGAGGGCCGCCCAGCCCGGAGGTGCGGCGTGACGAGGGCAAGGTCGCTGCTCGGGGCGCCCGGCGCACAGCTGGTGATCATCTGCGGCCCGTCGGGCGTGGGCAAGGACACGATCATCGATGCGCTCCGAGCCCGGCCCCGGGACCCCGACTACCACTACGTCGTGACGTGCACGACACGGGCCCCGCGTCCGGGCGAGGTGGACGGCGTCGCCTACCGCTTCCTCACCCCGGAGGCGTTTCACGGCTGCGGGCCGCGGGGGAGCTGCTCGAGGCGAACGAGGTCCACGGCAACTGGTACGGCACGCCGCGCCGGGAGTCGCCGACGCGCTCGCCGCCGGTCACGACGCGATCCTCAAGATCGACGTCCAGGGCGCCCAGGTCGTCAAGGAGCGGGTCCCGGACGCGCTGCTCGTGTTCCTCGTCCCGCCGTCGCTCGAGACCCTGTTCCAGCGACTCGAGGCCGCGCGACGGAATCGGCCGACGAGCTCGAGATCCGCCAGCGCAACGCCGCGATCGAGCTCGCCCGCCAGGGCGACTACGACCGGGTCGTGGTCAACGAGACCGGCCAGGTCGAGCGGACGGCGGCCGAGATCGAGGCGATCATCGCCCAGGAGAAGCGGCGCAACAGCGACCGGCGCATCCGGATCGCCTGAGCCGCCGGTCCGAGCATGGAATCCGTGCAGCATCCCGACCAGGACGGCGGTGGCCCCGACACCGCACGCGAGCCGTTGCCGGCGTGTGGAGATCGCGGTCGACGCACCCGGCGGGCCCGGCCCGCGCACGTACACGTATCTCGCGCCGGTGGAGCTCGGCGACGCTCGAGGCTGGCGAGGCCGTGCTCGTCCATTCGGCCGGGGCGGTCGCCAGGCCCTCGGGATCGTGGTCGACCGGCCCGGTCGCGCCGCCGGCCGATGCGGCGTCGCTTCGGCCGGTGGCGGCGAGGGTCAGAGCGACGGGCCGCTGCTGCCCACGCTCACGCTCGGCCTCGCGTCTGGATCTGGCCGACCGCTATCTCGCGCCCCTCGCGGTCGTCATCCGCGCGATGCTGCCGCCCGGGATGCTCGAACGGCTGGAGCTCGTGGTCGAGGTCACGCCGGACGGCGAGGCGGCCATCGATCGCGGGCCGGCCGGTGACGGTCCGGACCCGGTGGAGCTCGACCTGCTCGATGAGATCGCGGGACGCGCGCGTCCCGTCCGCGAGCTCTCGACGCCGGAGGGTCGCGGCGCGCTGCTGCGCCGGCTCCGGGCCATGTCCGAGGCCGGCCTCGTGGACCTCGGGTGGACGCTGCTGGCCGCCGCCACCGGACCCCGGTACGAGCGCCGGCTGTGGCTCACCGAGACGGGCGGACCGCCGCCACGAGCGTCGCGGCAGGAGAGCGGACCGAGGCCGGCCCGCTCGGTCCCACGGCAACGCGCGGCGCTGACCGAGCTGGCCGGTATGCCCGATGCGGCCGAGGCTGCGGCCACCGATGGGGACGCCGGCGCCGGCGCTCCCGGCTGCCGCGCTCGCCGAGCATCACGGATCGTCGTCCCTGGCGGGTCTGGTCCGCCGCGGGCTCGTGCGCGCCGAGGTTCGCGAGCGTCCCCGGCGACCGCTCGCCGGCCGTCCCACGGCCGTCCGCGGCGCCCGCCCGGCCGGCTCTGACCTGTCCGGCCCGCCAGGCGGCTGCCCTTGACCTGGTTCGCAGGGCGGTCGCGGATCGAGACGCGACCCCGCTGCTGCTCGACGGCGTGACCGGGGCGGCAAGACCGCGATCTACGTCGAGGCCATCGTCGCCTCGCTCGATGCGGGCCGGCCCGCCCTGCTGCTCGTCCCCGAGATCGCGCTGGCCACGCCGATCGTTGACCGGCTGCGAGCCGATCTTGCGGCGCGGATCGCCGTGCTGCATTCGGGGCTCGGGGAAGGGGAGCGGGCCGACGAGTGGCGGCGGGTTCGTGCCGGCGACGTCGATGTCGTGGTCGGTACCCGGACGGCCGTGCTCGCCCCGCTCGCCGACGCCGGCCTGATCATCGTCGACGAGGAGCATGATCCGGCCTACAAGAGCGACCGGACGCCCCGGTTCCAGGCTCGCGATGCCGCCATCCTGCTCGCCACGCGCTGCGGCGCCGCCGTCGTGCTGGGGAGCGCCACGCCGTCCGTGGAGAGCCTCGGTCGCGCGCGTGCCGGCAGCTACCGCCGCGTCGTGCTGCCCAGCCGGCCGGTCGGCACGGAGCCCGAGGTCACGGCCGTGGACCTGCGCGCCGAGCTGGCCTCGGGCAACCGGGGGCTGATCTCCGCGCCGCTCGCCGAGGCGCTCGCGGCGCTCGACGTGGCCGGTGGCGAACGGGCCATCCTGGTCATCAATCGCCGCGGCTCGGCGTCGGTGGTGCTGTGCCGCGACTGCGGTCACGTTCAGGCCTGCCCGGACTGCGATCGGCCGCTCGTCTACCACCATGCGGGGGTGTCGCTTCGCTGCCATCACTGCGGTCGAGCGTGGCCGCTGCCCGGTCGCTGTCCGGAATGCAGCTCGCCACGGATCCGCTACATCGGTGGCGGGACCGAGCGGCTCGAGCGCGAGATGCGGGAGCGGTTCCCGGACCTTCGGATTGCGCGCCTGGACCGCGATGTCGTCGAACGGCGGGGCGCGGCGGATCGCATCCTCGACGCGTTCAGCGCGGGCAGCGTCGACGTGCTCGTCGGGACCAGCCTCGTGACCAAGGGCATCGACGTGCCCGAGGTGACGCTGGTCGGCATCGTGTCCGCGGACATCGCGCTGAACCTGCCCGACGAGCGCGCGGCGGAGCGCACGTACCAGCTGCTCGCCCAGGGTGTCGGCCGCGCGGGCCGGGGTGACCGCGCGGGCCGGGCCTTCGTGCAGACGTACCGCCCGGATCACCGGGCGATCCGGGCGGTCACCGAGCGGAACCCCGGCCTGTTCTACGACGAGGAGCTGGCGATTCGCGAGCGGTTCGGGTCGCCGCCGTTCGGCCGCCTGGTCAAGCTCACCGTCGGCCTGCCGGATCGGGCGGAGGCGGAGCGGCTGGCGAACGAGATGGCGGGCGAGCTCCGAGCCCGGGCCGCCGGCGCCACGCCCGCGCCTGACCGTCGCCGGGCCCGCACCCGCCTACATCGCTCGTCGCGCCGGCCGCTGGCGCTTCAACATCGTGCTCCGCGGTCCGGACCCCGTGACCGTGCTCGATCCGCCGCCGGGCGCGCCCTGGTCAGTCGACGTGGACCCGGAGAGCCTGCTGTAATTTGGCCGACGGGAACGCCACCCCACGATCGCCGCACGGGAGCCCACCATGACTGACCACACGCCCGAAGGCCCGCCCCCGCCGCCTGGAACGCCGCCTGGAACGCCGCCGAACCCGCGACGCCGCCGCCCGGCGCAGCGTCCGGTGACGGCCTCTCCCGGAGGATCGGGTCCCGGCGCTTCCGAAGCGTCCGGAGCCGGCGGCTCGGGGAGCGCGCAGACGCGGGCATGGCTGGCCGATCTCGAGCGGATGATCCAGGAGATCGCCGACCAGGCGGCGCCGGTCGCGCGGCAGGTCGCGGCCAAGGCCGCCGAGCTGGCAGCGGTCGCGGCCGTCAAGGCCGGTCCGGCCGCCCAGCGTGCCGGGACGGCGACGGCGGAGGCCAGCCACAAGTTCGCAGAGCGGGCCCAGGCCGTCGCTTCCGAGCTTCGGTCCGCCGCGCCCGGCGAGCCGTCGTCAGGCGAGGGCGCCCTGTGGTCCCCGGAGCCCCCGTCCGCCGCGTCGCCCGAGGACGAGCCGGCGGCAGCCGAACCCACGGCCGATGCCGGGTCGTCACCCGCCGAGTCCGACGACGCCACTCGCAGCTGATCGGGGTGCCAGCCAGTCGGAGGGCATTCCGTATACTCAGCCGACCATGACGGTTCGGCCCATCGTTCTCCTTGGCGATCCTCGTCTGCGCCTCCGCGGCGAGACCGTCGATGGCTTCGGCAGGTACCTCCACGAGCTGCTCGACGATCTCGCAGCCACGATGCGCGCGGCACCGGGCGTGGGCCTTGCGGCGCCGCAGCTCGGCGAGCCGCTTCGCGCGTGCGTGGTCGAGGTCGAAAGCCGGCTGTACGAGCTCGTCAACCCGCAGAATCGTGCGCACCAGCGGCGAGGACCGTGACCTCGAGGGCTGCCTCTCGATCCCGGGATACGTGGCGTACGTGACGCGTCCCGAGCGGGTGTGGATCGTGGCCCAGAACCGGTTCGGCCGGAAGTTCAAGGTCGCAGGGTCCGCGCTGCTCGGCCGTGCCCTCCAGCACGAGCTCGATCATCTCGACGGGAAGCTGTACATCGACTATCTCGAGTCGATGGACGACCTGATCCCGGTCGGCCAGGGCAACGAGGACGACGAGGAGGTCCGCGAGGCGACCAGCGCCCTGGCGTGAGCGACCTCGGGCGGCGCACGACGAACGTGGACGGCAGACACCAGGCAGAGCGCGTCCGCACCGTGTTCCTGGGCAGTGGTGGGTTCGCCGTGCCGGTCCTTCGCGCGCTGGCCGCGCATCCCGACGTCGTGCTCGTCGGCGTCGTGACCGCGCCCGTCCGACCCACCGGCCGGCGCCAGGTCCTCACGCCCACGCCGATCGCATCGCTGGCCGCCGAGCTCGGGGTCGGCCCCGTGCTCACGCCCGAGCGACTTCGAGCGGCGGACGCGATCGAGGCCGTGCGATCGCTGGCCCCGGCGCTCGCGGTCCTCGCCGACTACGGACAGATCGTGCCGCGGCCACTGCTGGACCTGCCACACGGCGCGCTCAACCTCCACCCCTCGCTGCTGCCGCGGCATCGCGGCGCGTCACCGGTCCCGGCCACGATCCTGGCCGGCGACGACCTGACCGGGGTCACGCTGATGCGCATGGATGCCGGCCTCGACACGGGTCCCGATGGTCGCCCAGTCCAGGTTCGCCCTCGATGGCACCGAGCGAGCCGACGAGCTCGAGCGAGCGCTCGCCGACGAGGCGGCGATCCTGCTGTCGGACCGCCTCGGGCCCTGGCTGCGCGGCGAGATCGAGGCGGTACCCCAGCGGGACGAAGGCGCGACCCTGACCCGCCCGCTTCGCCGCGAGGATGGCCGGCTGGACCCGGCCCGCCCCGCCGTGGAGCTCGAGCGCCAGGTCCGGGCGTTCCAGCCATGGCCCGGCGCGTTCGTCGACGCGCCATCGGGCCGGATCAAGGTCTTCGTCGCGGAGGCGGTGCCGTCGACGCCGGGCGGGCAGCCGGGGACGCTCGTCACCGACGGTGGCGCACAGCTCGCGCTCGTGACCACCGACGGTCGCCTCCGTCTGCTGGAGGTGCAGCCGGCGGGCGGTCGGCGCATGGCCGGCGCGGCGCTGGCGCGCGGTCTCCGGAACCGGCCCGCCGGCCCGGCGGACGCCGCGCCGTGAGCACGGCCCGGGGACGCCGCACCGGGGATGACCCGCGCCCATGTCAGAATCGATCCCGATGAGCGACCCTAAGCCAACCGTCGTCCCGTTCCTTGGCCTGCGCCCGGCACCGTCGGCGACCCGGCCGCGCGACGAGCGCCCGGGCATCGCCGGGCTTGACCCCGATGCGCTCCGGGCGTGGCTGGTCGATCGCGGCCAGCCCGGCTACCGGGCTCGACAGGTGCTCGACGCCGTGTGGCACGGCACGAGCGAAGCGTTCGACGACGTGCTCACGTTGCCGGCACCACTGCGCGACGAGCTCGCCGACGCGTTCCGCTTCGACACGACCATCGAGCGAGAGGTCCGGGCAACCGACGGAGGCCTGACCGAGAAGATCCTCCATCGGCTGTCCGACGGGCTGCTCATCGAATCGGTGCTGATGCACTACCCGGCCCGCGAGGGCTCGCGCGAGCGCCACACCCTGTGCATCAGCTCGCAGGCCGGCTGTGCGGTGGGCTGCCCGTTCTGCGCCACCGGCGAGCTGGGCTTCGAGCGCGACCTCGAGACCGCCGAGATCGTGGACCAGGTTCGACATGCGGCGCGCATGCTCGAGGCGACCGGCAGGCGACTGACGAACGTCGTGTTCATGGGCATGGGCGAGCCGCTCCTCAACCTCGACCGGGTGCTGGACGCGATCGCGGCGCTCAACGACCCGAAGCGGTTCGGGCTCGGCGCGCGGCACATCACGATCTCGACCTCGGGTGTCGTGCCGGGGATCCGGCGCCTGACCGGGCTCGGCCCGCAGCTCACGCTGGCCATCAGCCTCCACGCGGCACGCGACTCGCTGCGCGACGTCCTGGTCCCGCTCAACCGCCGCTGGCCGGTGAGCGAGGTGGTGGCCGCGGCTCGCGATCATGCGCAGGCGACGGGACGGCGGGTGACCTACGAGATCACGATGATCGAGGGCATCAACGACACCGAGGCCGATGCCGCGGCCCTGGCCGACCTGCTGCGCGACGACCACGCGCACGTCAACCTGATCCCGATGAACCAGGTTGCCCACACGCCCTGGACCGGCACGCCGCTGCCCGAGGTGGAGCGGTTCGCGGAGCAGCTCCGGGCGGGCGGCATCCAGACCACGATCCGCTACAACCGCGGCACCGAGATCGGCGCGGCCTGTGGCCAGCTCGCGGCGGAGCACGCGGGCCAGCCGACGCCCACCGTCGTCCGCCGACGTCGGGAGCGGATCGTCGCCGAGAGCGCGGCCGGGCTGCGTGGCGAGCGAAGCCAAGAGCCGGTGCCGGCCGGGGTGGGGGAGGGGTGACGATGAGCCGCCGACCGGCCGGGCACCCTGATCGCGGCCAGCATCCTGGACTCGGACCTCGGCGCTCTCGCCGACGAGATCCGACGCGCGGACGCTGCCGGTGCCGATCGGATCCACCTGGACGTCATGGACGGCCATTTCGTGCCCAACATCACGTTCGGCTGGCGGATGATCGAGGCGGTGCGGCGGGCGACCGAGCTGCCGTTCGATGCCCACCTGATGATCAGCGAGCCCGGCCGCTGGACCGAGCAGTTCCTCGACGCCGGGCTGTGACTCGATCACCTTCCATGTCGAGGTCGACGAGCCCCAGATCGGACCCGCGCTGGCGCGCATCCGCGAGGCCGGCCGATCGGCCGGGCTGTCGGTCAAGCCCGCGACCCCGCTGTCGGCGCTCGACGCCTACCGGGATCTCCTCGACATCGTGCTGGTGATGACCGTCGAGCCGGGGTTCGGTGGCCAGGCGTTCATGGAGGACGTGGCACGCGCCAAGCTCGGTCCGGCCCGGGCGTGGCTCGACCCGGGCGGCGCGTGCGAGGTCCAGGTCGACGGCGGTGGCCGGGCCGAGACCGCCGAGGTCATCGGGGCCGGTGGCACCGATGTGATCGTGGTCGGTTCGGCCCTCTATGGCTCCGACGACATGGCGGCGGAGGTGTTGCGCACGCGGTCGATCGCGGACGCGGCACGTTCGGCTGCGGTGGCGTCGTAGGCGGGTCGAGCTCGTGCGGGCCCTGCTCCAGCGCGTGACCCGGGCCGAGGTGCGGGTCGGCGGTCAGTCCGTGGGCGCGATCGGCCCGGGGCTGCTCGTGCTGCTCGGCGTCGGCCGCGGTGACGACGCCGGCGACGGCCGACGGGCTGGCGCGCCGGATCTGCGAGCTGCGGATCTTCGACGACGAGGCGGGCCGGACGAACCGCTCGCTGCTCGACGTCGGCGGCGAGGCGCTCGTGGTCAGCCAGTTCACGCTCTACGCGGACACGCGTCGAGGACGTCGCCCCGGGTTCACCGACGCGGCCCCGCCGGAGCTGGCCGACGAGCTGTGGCAACGGGTCGCGGCCGGGATCGAGGCGCACGGGGTTCGTACGGCTCGGGGCGTGTTCGGCGCCGAGATGGCGGTCGAGCTCGTCAACGACGGACCGTTCACGATCTGGCTCGACACCGCCGACCGCTGATCCCGGCAGACGGCCCCGTTCGGTTCAGCGAGGGCACGTCCCGGACACGACGAAGCCGGCCGCGGGTGCGGCCGGCTCGTGGGTTACCCGGGCCTGCGGGGCCCGGCCCGCCCGGCTAGCGGGCGCTCTTGGTCAGCGTCCGGCGGCAGCGCGTGCAGGCCAGGACCTTGGTCGGGGTCCCGTTCGCACGATCATCGTGAGCTGAAGGTTCGGCTGGTAGCGGCGGTGAGCACGAACGCGGTTCATCCCAGACGACTGGGGGTTGAAGCCGCCCATCGATGCCTTGCCGCAGATGGCGCAGCTGCGGGCCATGGTCGTGTTGGATCCTTGCGTGGTGATCGAGACAAACGCGCACGCGCCAGGCGGTGTCGCGCGAGCGGGGTGGTATCGTAGCACAGCATTTCGGCCCGCCCGCCTGACGATTCCGCAGCCACCGTCAGCCGCCGAACCCGGTGTGGACGAGCCTGGGTCGCGCGCGGCCGGGCCACGAGGAGGACGTCACCCACGTGACCACGGAGCCGACCCGCAGCCGCTCGCTGGTGACACGCCGGGCCATCCGTGACCTCGTTCGCGCCGCGACGCTGTCGGTCTACGGCGTGTCCGGGTTCGCCGGCGGCGGCCCGATGGGCCGTCTGCTCGAACGCATGGGTCTGGCCCACCCGGGCATGCGGCTCGAGATCGAGGACGAGCTGGCCGTCGAGCTCGATCTCACGGTCGCCTACGGGCTGCCGATCGCCGAGGTCGCCCGGCAGGTCGAATCCGCCGATCCGATACACGCTCGTCCGCGCGCTTCGGCGCGACCCCGACCGGGTTGCGATCCGGATCGGCCACCTGCGCCACGAGCACGGCGTGACCCCCGACGCGGAGGCGGCCCCCGGCGACGACCCCGAGCACGGCCGACCTCGCCGACAGCGGGACGGACGTCGCCTGATGCCACGCCGATCTGCGACGGCGCGCGGCTTCCTGGCGGCGTTCAGGAGCGCGGTCGCCAGCCTCGAGGCCAACGTCGACGAGATCAACGCCCTGAACGTGTTCCCGGTCCCCGACGGCGACACCGGGTCCAACATGCTGGCGACGGTCCGGGCGGCGCTCGACGAGGCCGACAAGGTCGAGCCGAACGCGGACGCGGAGCGTGTCGCCGCAGCGATCAGCTTCGGCGCGCTGATGGGCGCCCGCGGCAACTCCGGCGTCATCGCCAGCCAGATCCTGCGCCGGCATGGCGCACGGGCTGGCCGGGCAAGCGCCGCTTCAACGGCCTCGACCTGGCCCATGCCCTGGACGCCGGCACCCGGACGGCCTACAAGGCGGTGGCCAAGCCGGTCGAGGGCACGATCCTGACGGTCATCCGCGAGGCCTCGGCCGCGGCGGTCGCCGCTGCCGAGCGCGACAACAACGTCGAGACGGTGCTCGCGGCGACCGTCGAGGCGGCCGAGCGCTCGGTCGCCAGGACGCCGTCGCTGCTGCCCGATCCTGCGCGAGGCGCACGTCGTCGACTCCGGCGGCCAGGGCCTGCTACGGCTGTTCGAGGGCGCGCTGGCGGCGGCGCGCGGCCGAGCCCGTCGAGCGGTCGCCAGCCGTCGCCGTCCCCGTCGCCGACCGCGACCATGCGCATCCTGCCGTCGCCCGGCGCCGACGAGGGGCCTTCGGCTACGAGACGGTGTACCTGGTGCGGTCGCGTGCCGGGATGCCCGCTCGACGTGGCTGCCATCCAGGCGCACCTCGAGACGATCGGCGACTCGGTCCTGGTCGCCGGCGACGAGCGGCCCGCCAAGGTCCACGTCCACAACGACCGACCCGACGCCGTCATCGCGCTTCGGCCTGTCGGTCGGCTCGCTGTCGCGGATCACGATCGAGAACCTCGACAACCAGGCCCACGACGTGCGCGAGGCGCGGGCCGTCGACGTTCGTCGGCGGCTGGTCGGCGGTGCGGGCCATCACGCGGCCGGTCACGCCGATCCGCCGCCGCCGGCGGCGACCGCACCGGACGGCAGCGGTGTCGGCGGCGGCCCGGCGACCGCGTCGACCCGGATGGCGGCGGAGCGCAAGGCCGGATCGGGGACCTCGTCGGGGACACGGAGCTGACACCCGCCACGCCGTTGCCGCTCGGGATCGTCGCCGTCGCGCCCTCCGACGGCCTGGCCGAGGTGCTGATCGACACGGCAACCGAGTTCCGCGAGCACGGGGCGTTCCGCGTCGTGCGCGGCGGCCAGGCGCGAACCCGTCGACCGGCGAGCTGCTGGAGGCCGTGCAGGCGATCCAGGCGGACGAGCTGTTCATCCTGCCCAACAACCCGAACGTCGTCCTGGCGGCCCGGCAGGTCGCCTCGATGACCGATCGGCCGGTCACGTCGTCCCGACCCGCAACGTCGCCGAGGGCGTCGCGGCCCTCCTCGAGCTCGACCCGACGCGTCGACGGTGCGACGAACGCCGCGGCCGATGACCGAGCCAGCCGGGGCGTCCAGACGATGCAGGTCACCGAGGCCGTCCGCGACGCCGACCGTGTCCGGCCGCAAGGTCAGGAAGGGCCAGACGATCGTGCTCGACCCGGACGACGGGCTGCTCGCCGCCGACGCGCGACCGCACAGCGGGCGGTCCTGGCCGGGATCGCGCGCCTCGAGCCGCGGCTTCGGCCTGATGACCATCTACTACGGCGACGGCGCGACGCTCGACGAGGCGGAGACGCTGGCCCTCCGGTCCGCGAGACGACGCCGGGCGTCGAGGTCGAGGTCGTGCACGGCGGCCAGCCCCACTACCGGTACCTCATCTCCGCCGAGTGAGTGGCCAGCCCTCGCGCTCCCGGCACCCTGCGACCGCCGGGCCGAGCCGCGCCCGGTCGCCAGCCGACCCCGTCGAGCGGCTCGACTCGCCGCTCGGGCTGTCGGGCCTGTCGGCCGCCGCAACGTGCTGCGGCGCGCCGGCCGGCGCCTGGGGCTCGACCACGGTCCGCGATCTCCTGTTCCACCTGCCCCGCCGCTACGACGACCTGCGCGAGCTGCGCCGCCTGGGCGACCTCCACGCCGTGGCCGACGGGAGGTGGTCTCGGCCCGCGTCCGGGTGACCGACATCCGGGTCCAGCAGACGTGGCGGCGGCGGGTCCAGGTCACGACCGCGTTCCTGGCCGACGAGACCGGCACGGCCGAGGCGACCTGGTTCGGGCGACGGTTCATCGAGCGCCGCCTCCAGGCCGGCGACGAGCTCATCGTCTCGGGCCGCTCAAGCGCCGCGGGTTCGCGGATCGTGTTCGACGACCCGGAGTTCCAGCGCGCGGACGCCGCGTCGCTGCTCCACGCCGGCCGGATCGTGCCGGTCTACCGGCTCACCAGCGGCCTGACGGCGGCGCGGCTGCGGCAGGCGATGCGCGAGGCGCTCGACCGCGCCGGGCACGCCTACCCCGAGTACCTGCCCGGCCGGCGATCCGCGACGCGGAGTCGCGCTGCCGCCGATCGCCGAGGCGCTCGAGGCGGCCCACTACCCGACGACCTTCGAGGCGCGCGATGCCGCGCTCCGGCGGCTCGCGTTCGACGAGCTGCTCGCCCTCCAGCTGGGGATGGTCGCCCGGCGCCGGGCCGCGGCCGCTCGCGGACCGATGCCGATCCCGGTCGACGGCGGCCGCGGACCGGCGGATCCGCGACGGCGCTCGCGGGCGTCGCTCTCCCGCAAGTCGTTGGGGCGGTCGGTGACGCTGACGGCCGACCAGGCGACGGCCATCGCCGAGATCCGCGACGGACCTGGCGCGGGCCGTGCCGATGCTCCGCCTCGTCCAGGGCGACGTCGGCTCGGGCAAGACGGCGGTCGCCGCCTG
Source organism: uncultured Chloroflexia bacterium (assembly GCA_963806265.1). Classification (GTDB taxonomy): domain Bacteria; phylum Chloroflexota; class Limnocylindria; order Limnocylindrales; family CSP1-4; genus CAIXZV01. The sequence goes on along the minus strand of CAWDXT010000022.1, from coordinate 135,933 downwards.
GGCCCTGGCCGCCGCCGCGCTCGATGGCCGCCAGGCCGCCCTGCTCGCGCCCACCGACCTGCTCGCCCGGCAGCACCAGCGCGACGCTCGCGGACCTGCTCGAGGACCTCGGGCTGCCCGTCGACGCTGCTCACCGGCTCGCTCAGCGGCGAGCGCGCGCCGGCGCGCCGTCGAGGCGATCGCGAGCGGGCAGGCCGGGATCGTGGTCGGCACGCACGCCCTGCTCCAGGACGCGGTCGCGTTCGCCGACCTCGCCCTGGCCGTCGTCGACGAGCAGCACCGGTTCGGCGTCGAGCAGCGCGGCGCGCTCGAGGCGCAAGGCCGACGCGCGGCGCGCCCGCACGTCCTGCTCATGACGGCGACGCCGATCCCGCGGACCCTGGGCCAGGTCCTGTACGCGGACCTCGACGTCTCGACGCTCCACACCGCGCCGGCGGGCCGGCTCGCCGTGCGCACCGGCATCCGCCGGCCGGCCGAGCTCGACGGCACCTGGCAGCGGGTGCGCGAGGAGGCGGCGGCCGGGCATCGGACGTTCGTCGTCGTGCCCCGCATCGGGCCCGCTCGCCGGCGGAGAGCGCCGCCGGATCGGCGAGGCAGCGCGGGCGACGAGATCCGTTCAGCGATGACGAGCTGCTCGACGAGGACATCGAGACCGCCGTGGGCCGCCGCCGCCGAGGCGGAGTTCGAGCGCCTGACCTCGCTGCTCGCCCCGCTCCGCGTGGGGCTGGTCCACGGCCGGCTGAAGGCCGACCGACCGCGACGCGGAGATGGCGCGCTTCCGCGACGGCGAGCTCGACGTCCTGGTCGGAACGACGGTCGTGGAGGTCGGCGTCGACGTGCCCGAGGCGACGCTGATGGTGATCGAGGGCGCCGAGCGCTTCGGCCTCGCGCAGCTCCACCAGCTCCGCGGCCGGGTGGGGCGGGGGACCGCGCAGTCGTTCTGCGTCCTGGTCAGCGACGCGGCCGAGGGCACGACCGAGCACGAGCGGCTCCGGGCGGTGGCGCCACGACCGACGGCTTCGCGCTCGCCGAGCGGGACTTCGAGCTGCGCCGCGAGGGCGACGTGCTGGGGCTCGCCCAGAGCGGCCTGCCGCGGCTCCGGGTCGCCTCGCTGCCAACCCTGGCCACCGGGAGCTCGCGACGCGCGCCCGGGCGGCACGCCGAGGCCTCGTGGGTCGACGACGGCGGAGCTGCCCGACCCGCCGGCCGCGCTCGCCGCGGAGCTCGAGCGCGGCTGGCTGCGCGCACGCGTTCGCCGGCGACCCGGCCAGCGCGGCGTAGCGGTGAGGGCGGACCGGATGGCCGATGCGGGACGGGTGATCGCGGGCAGCCGCCCGCGGCGTCCGGCTCGCGGCGCCGGGGCCCGGCACCCGGCCGCTCACCGACCGGGTCAAGCAGACGCTGTTCGGGATCCTCGAGCCCGAGCTCGCCGGGGCGCGCGGTCCTCGACCTGTTCGCCGGCAGCGGCGCCGGCGGGATCGAGGCGCTGTCCCGCGGCGCCGCCCGGGCGACGTTCGTCGAGCGCGACCCGGGCGCCGCGCGCGATCATCGGCGAGAACCTCGGCGCGAGCCGGGCTCGCGGACCGCGGCCGGGTCGTCCGCGCGCGAGGCGATCGCCTGGCTTGCGATCGGCCACGGCCGCCGCCTCGGACGGGCCCGTTCGACCTCGTGCTCGTCGACCCGCCCTACGACCGGCACCGGTGGCCTGCTGCGCGCCCTCGAGCTCGCTCGGCGCCCTTCGTCCGCCCGGGAGGCGCGGGTCGTCGCCAAGCACTTCTGGCGGGACGCCCCGCCGGGGCAGGTCGGGCTGCTAGCATCGGATCGGGAGCGGCGCTTCGGCGAGACCGCCCTCACGTTCTACCGGCGCCGCGTCGCGCCGGACGAGGCGAGCCCGCGCAGGAGGCGAGCGAGCGGTGAACGTCGCGGTCTATCCGGGCTCGTTCGATCCGATCACGAACGGCCATCTCGACGTCATCCGGCGCGCCGCCCGCGTGTTCGACCGGGTCGTCGTCGCGGTCCTCGGCAACCCGCGCAAGTCGCCGCTGCTCGACGCCGACGACGCGGGTCGCCGTCATCGCGCAGGCGATCGACCCGGACCCGGCGCTGGCGGAGCGCGTCGAGGTGCGCACGTTCGACGGGCTGACGGTCGACTTCTGCCGGACGGTCGGGGCCGGCTTCCTCGTCCGCGGCCTGCGCGCCATCGCGGACTTCGAGGCCGAGCTCCAGCTGGCCCACAACAACCAGCAGCTCGCGCCCGACGTGGACACCGTGTTCTTCATGACCTCGCTCGAGCACTCCTACATCAGCTCGAGCCTGGTCAAGGAGATCGCGCTGTTCGGCGGCGACGTCTCCGAGCGATGGCTGCCGGAGCCGGCGGTCGGCGGCCCTCCGGCGTGCGCTGCGCGGACGGTCCGGGCTAGGGCCGCTGCGGCGCGTGCGATAATCCCCGCGATACGCCCCGCCGGGACGACGAGCCGCACGGGAGGCCGTCCGCTGGACATCATCTTCCTCGTCGAGCGTCTCGAATCGCTGATCGCGAACGGCAAGCCCCTGCCCCTGACGCGCAACGCGATCATCGACCGGGACGCCGCCCTGAACCTCATCGACGAGCTGCGTGTCGCCGTGCCCGAGGAGGTGCGGGCCGCCAAGCGGATCAACTCGGAAGGCGAGCGGATCATCGAGAAGGCCCAGGAAGAGGCGGAGCGGATCGTCGCGCGTGCCCAGGAGCAGGCGGCGTTCCTGATCGGCGAGCGGGGTCTGACCGAGGCGGCCGAGGCTGAGGGCCGCCGGATCATGGGGTCGCCGCCGACGAGGCAGCGGAGGATCCGGCGCGGCGCCGATGAGTACGCCGCGGGCGTGCTGGCGGCGCTCGAGGCGGAGGTCAGCCGAACGCTCAGCAGCATCGAGCGCGGGATCGCGATGCTCGACGAGCGGCGCGGCGTCCCGAGCCGACGCCGAGGACGACCCGGATGTTCGGATGGCGACTGGTCGAGCCGGACGGCCGTGCGCGAGGGCGTCGAAGAGGGCGCCTCGCCCGCTCGGGTGACGATCGACCGGACCAGCACCACGGACGGTCGCGTCCGCATCCGGTCGACCAGCATGGAGACCCGCTGACGTTCGCCCTGTCCGGGCTGCTGGCCGAGCTGCCCGGCAGCGTCCGCGACTACGCGCTCGAGGACGTCGACGATCGCACCCGATCGACGACCTGCGGCTGGCCAGCCCGTCGCGGGCCGCGTCCACCTCTACGCGGACGAACCGCGGCCTCGTCGTTGGATGCGCGCCTCGACGACGGCGCTCCCGGGCGAATGCGTGCGCTGCCTCAGGCCGGTGGTCACCCCGATCGACCCTGCGGATCGACGAGGAGGTGCTGCCGCGATCGACCTCGGGAGCGGGCTGCCGGTCCCGCTCGAGGAGGACGCCGATCCGGAGGCGCCGCGCCTCACCGACCACCACGAGCTCGAGCTGCGGCCGCTCGTCCGCGAGGCGATCAGCCTCGCGGAGCCGATCGCGCCGCTGTGCCGGCCGGACTGCCCCGGCCTGTGCCCCGAGTGCGGCGCACGCCTGGAGCCCGGTCACGGCCACGAGGACGACGACGATCGACCCACGCCTGGAGGCGCTGCGGGCGTTCCGGGTCGACGCCGGCGCCGAGACCGAGTAGACTCCCCGCTCGGCCCCACGTCCTGCGCCGGCGCGTCTCGCGCGCCCGCGCCGCAGGACGCTGGAGCGAGTCAGACATCAACGTCACGCGGGCCCGGCCCGCGGGACGCAGTCCCGAAAGGAGCAGCAAACGACATGGGTGTGCCGAAGCGAAAGGTCGCTCACGCCCGGCAGGGAGACCGGCGCAGCCACCTCGCCCTCACCCTGCCGACGCTCGTGGAGTGCCCGCACTGTCACGAGCCGAAGCTGGCGCACCGGGTCTGTCCCGCCTGCGGCTGCTACAACGGCCGCCAGGCGGTGGAGCTCAAGCCGGCCGGTAGCACCACCGCGGGCGAGGAGTCCGCGTAACCAGCCCTCCGTGAGCGAGCGCAGGCACCGACGCGAGCCACCCCGCGACGCCGCCGCATGCGCGGCCGCGGATCCGGACCTGCGCCGGCCGGGCGCGACCCCGCGCATGCCGGGCACCGCCCCGTCCGGGTCGCGGTCGACGCGATGGGCGGCGACCACGGCGCCGCCGAGGTCGTCCCCGGATCGCCTCGCCTACGCGCGGGCCAACCCGCGCGACACGGTCCTCCTCGTCGGGGACGAGGCCGGACCGTCGCGGCCTGCTGGGCAGCCGCTGCCGCCCAACGTCCGGATCGTCCACGCGGCGCAGGTGATCGGCGATGGACGAGCACCCGGCCCGGGCGCTCGTCCGCAAGAAGCGACAGCTCGATCGTGGTCGCCACCGGCTGGTCAAGACGGGCGAGGCGGACGCGGTCGTGACGGCCGGCCACACGGGCGCCGGGATGGCGGCCGCGCAAGCTCATCCTGGGCAGCCTGCCCGGGATCGACCGCCCCGCGCTCGCCGTCCAGATGGTCAGCGCGGGCCGCCCGTTCGTCCTGCTCGACATCGGCGCCAACCCGGACTCGACCGCCGAGAACCTCGCCCAGTACGCGCGGATGGGCGCGATCTTCAGCGAGCGGGTGCTGGGCGTCGACCGGCCGCGCGTCGCGCTCCTCTCGATCGGCGAGGAGAAGGGCAAGGGCGACGCGCGCATCCAGCGGGCGACCGAGCTGCTGGACGAGACCGACCTCAACTTCGTGGGCAACGTCGAGGGCAAGGACCTCACCCGGCAGATGGCCGACGTCGTCGTCTGCGACGCGGTGCTGGGCAACGTCGTGATCAAGTTCTTCGAGGGCCTGTCGGGGTTCATCTTCGACCAGTTCCGCGCCGAGTTCCAGGCGTCGCTGCGCGGCCGGCTGGCCTACCTGCTGCTGCGCCCCGGGATCGCGCCGCATCCGCCGGACGTTCGACTACGAGGTCGTCGGCGGCTCGCCGCTGCTGGGCGTCCGCGGGACCGTGATCATCACCCACGGCCGGGCGCGGCGGCGCATGATCGAGCACGCGGTCCGCGTGGGCGCCACGGCCGCCCGCGAGCAGCGTGGACCGAGCGGATCGGCGACGCGCTCGGGTACGGGTCGCTACGACGATACCGACATCACGGCCGCGCCGGCCGTGATCGCCGAGGGGATGCCGTGATGCCCACGCCTGTCGGTCGGCCCCGGGCGTGATCACGCGACACCGTTCGCCTGGCCGCGCTCGAGGTGCCCGGCGTGCTGCGCGTCGGCCGCGGCGGGCCGCGCTGGCGGGACGCGCTCGGCGGGTCGCCGGTCCAGGTGCGCGTCCGCGACGGCCAGGTCGACGTCACCGTGTGGCTGGTCGCCCGTCCTCGCCAGCAGCTGGTGCCGCTGGCGGCGCAGGTCCGCGAGCGCCGTCGGGGCCGCGCGTCGTGCGCCTCCTGGGTCTCGAGCTCGGCGGCGTGACCGTCCTGGTCGATGGCGTCGGAGGCTGACCTGCGCCGGCGCGTCCGACGACCGCGAGCCCGAGGCCGCCGCCGGCATCGCGGCCGGTCGCAGCGTGGATCGCGACACGGCCGGAGCACCGGATCGGATGCCGAGGCGCGGGCACGGAGCCGTCGCGAGGGCCGCAGGCTGGCGCTGGTCAGCGTGTTCGAGGCCGAGTTCGGGCAGCGGACGGCCGACGCGATCCTCGAGCGGCATCTCGCCCTGGAGGCCGACGCGCAGGCCGGCCGACCTGGCCCGCGAGATCGTGGCCAACGTGCGCGCCCACCGGGACACGCTCGACGCGCAGATCGGGCGGCGGCACCCCAGTATCCCGTCGTCCAGCTCGCCCGGATGGACCGCGCACTGCTGCGTTGCGGCCTCTGCGAGATGCTACACTCGCCCGCAACGCCGGCCCGGGTGGCGATCGCCGAGTGGGTCGAGCTCGCACGGATCTACTCCGGTGAACCCATGCGACGGCTCATGAACGGCGTGCTCGGGCGAGTCGCCCGCGACATGGACGCAACCCGCTAGAGGGACACCCGGAACCGTGGAGGAGTCAGTGGCCAGCACGTACGAGCGGCTCAAGAAGATCGTCATCGAGCAGCTGGGTGTCGACGAGGCCGAGGTCAAGCCCGAGGCCTCGTTCGTCGACGACCTCAACGCGGACTCCCTCGATCTCGTCGAGCTGATCATGAGCCTCGAGGAGGAGTTCGGGACCGAGATCTCGGACGAGGACGCCGAGAAGATCCGGACCGTCCAGGACGCCGTCGACTACATCGACGAGCACTCCTCCTAGGTCGCCCGACGCCAGGGGGCCGATGCACCCGGTCGACGCGCTGATCGACCGCCTCGGGCTCCCTGTCGGCGACCGCGCGCTGCTGGCGCAGGCGCTCGTCCACAGCAGCTGGCTGCACGAGCACCCGGATCGGCGCGCGGCCACAACGAGCGCCTCGAGTTGCTGGGCGACGCCGTCGTCAACCTGGCCGATCTCCGACGCGCTGTACCAGCGCCACCCGACCGATGACGAGGGCGTGCTGTCGGCGCGCCGCGCCGCGATCGTGAGCACCACCGGCCTGGCCCGGCTGGCCAGCCCGGCTCGAGCTCGGGTCGTTCCTGCTGCTCGGCGAGGGCGAGGCCCAGCGTGGAGGCCGGGTCCGGCCCGTCGCTGCTGGCCTCGGCGTTCGAGGCCGCTCGCGGGTGCGATCTACCTCGACCTCGGCTGGGAGGTGGCCTCGACCTGGGTTCGCGCAGCAGGCCGAGCAGGAGCTCGCGGCCGACCTGGCGATGACCACCCTCAAGAGCCCCAAGAGCCGGCTCCAGGAGCACACGCAGCGGACGACGCGGCGACCGGCCCGTCTATCACCTGATCGAGGCGGTCGGGCCCGACCACGAGAAGCGGTTCCGGATCGAGGTCGAGGTGGATGGTCGTCGTGATCGGCGTCGGGGAGGGATCGTCCCGTCGCGTCGCGGAGACATCGGCCGCCGCAGCAGGCGCTGGAGGCGCTGCGCAGTCCGGCGGGCAGTCGGAGGCTCCGCCGACGCGTCGCCGGAGCCGGCCGGCGGCGATGCCGGGTGACCGCCCCGGCGCGCCTGCTCGGCCTCCGCGTCCAGGGCTTCAAGTCGTTCGCCGAGCGGACGCTCGTCGAGTTCGGCCCGGGCATCAGCGCCGTCGTCGGGCCCAACGGCTCCGGCAAGTCCAACCTCGCCGACGCGCTGCGCTGGGCGCTGGGCGAGCAGGGCCGCTCGCTCCGGATCCGGCGCAGCGAGGACGTGATCTGGGCCGGGTCCGAGCGGCGCGGCGCCCGGGCATGGCGGACGTCACGATCGTGCTCGACAACGCCGATGCGCTGCTGCCCGTCGAGTACTCGGTCGTGGAGCTCGGACGCCGCCTCTACCGCTCCGGTGAGAACGACTACCTGCTCAACCGGCAGCGGGTCCGGCTGCGGGACCTCGTGGACCTGCTCGACTCGCGCGAACCTCGCCGAGAACGCGTTCCTGTTCATCGGCCAGGGCATGGTCGACCAGGCGCTCGCGCTGCGGCCCGAGGAGCGCCGGCCGCTGTTCGAGGAGGTCGCCGGGGTCCGCCGTCACGAGCGGCGGCGGCGGCGGGCCGAGGAGCAGCTGGCCGAGGCCGAGGCGAACCTGGCCCGGGTCGAGGACATCCTCGCCGAGCTGCGGCCGCAGGCCCGGCGGCTGGGGCAGCTCGCCGAGCAGCAGGCGACGCGGCGTCACGGCCGGCGAGGAGCTCGCGGCGGCGCTGCTCGTCGCCGCCCACGCGCCGCTGGCACGATGCGGCCGGCCGCGCGTCGCGGACGCGGAGACCGCCTGGACGGCGCTGCGCACCGAGACGGGAACGGCGCTCGACGGCGCTCGAGCACGGCCGAATCGGACGTGGGCGAGATCGCGGGCTCGATGGCCGCGCGCGCGGAGCCAGGAGCGCGAGCGCCGCGCGGTCCACGAGGCCGCGCGGGCGGTCCTGACCGCGCTGGGCCTGCGCGAGGCGCGCGCCGCGGCGCGAGCTGGCGGCCGTCGGCCCGCGACCGCGCGCGGCTCGGCGCAGAGCGAGCTGCGGCCGGAGGCCGAGCTCGCCGCAGCAGCGACGCGTCCTGGCCGAGCCGCGTGCCGGACCGGGACCTGGCGCTCGAGGCGGCGCTGGCCGAGGCGGATCGGGCGCTGGCGGAGGCGCTGGCGCGAGCTCGGGTACGCTGCGCGCCGCGAGCCGGGCGCGTGGCGAGGAGCTGGCGGCGCTGCGGCGGGCCGAGGCCGCCCGGGCGGCCGAGGCGGAGACGCGCGCCGCCGGCGGCCGTGGACGTCGAGCGACGGGCCGCCGAGACGGGCGCCGGCTCGACCGACGGCCGAGGCGCGCCGCTCCCGGCTGGAGGCCGACCTGGCGCCGCGCGCGGCGACGTGCGCCGGCGGTGCGCGCAGGCCGCCGACGTGCGGCCGCCGCGGCGGAGCGGCCCGGCCCAGACGGCAGCTCGACGCCGCCGAGGGGACGCGCCGCGCGGCCGCCGACCGAGCGAGCGCCCGCGCGAGCTCGATGCTGGCCACCGCGCGGGGCCGGCTCGAGACGCTCGAGCGACGCCTCGCCGAGGAGCAGGCAGCGCGGCATCGCGCGCGCCGCCGAGCGCTGGGCGGACGCCGCGTCGACGAGGATCTCGGCGTCGATCCGCGACTTCCGGCCGGCGGTCGAGGCGGCGCTCGGGCGAGCTGCTGCGCGCCTACGTCGTCGAGCAGCGCTGCCGCGCGCGACGCTGGCCGGTCGGAGCGGGGGCACCTCGTGGTCCGCGAGCAGCTCGAGGCCGGAGCACGGGGTGACGCGGGAGCGCCGGCGGGCGTCACGCCGACGGAGCTGCGCAAGCTCGAGGAGACGCTCGGCGACGGTCGGCGGTGGCCGGCTCTCCGGCGCGATCCGCACGCGATCCCGAGGGCGTGCGTGCGCGCCCTGCTCGCGCGTCGGTCTGGGTGCCGGACCTGGCTGCCGGGCTTGCGCGTCCAGCCGGTGCTGCCCGTTGGCTGGATCGCGGTGACCCGTGATGGCGGGACGGTCATCGACGCTGCTCTCCGTGCGCCTCGGGCGTGGCGACGCGCTCCTGGAGCGACGGGCCGAGGCGGAGCGGCTCCGACGCGAGGCCGATCAGCTCAGGTCAGGCTGCCGCCGCCGATGCCGAGACCGCGGCCGTCGCCGCCGATCGCGACGCGGTCGCGGCGCGAGCGGCGCTGGATCGCCGCTCGCGGCGCCGAGTCGGCCGCTGCGGCGGAGCGACGGCGCGCCGAGGAGGCCGAGCGCGCCGCCGGGCGCGATCTCGAGGCTGTCGCGCGCGAGGCGGCCTGGCACGAGGCACAGGCCACCGCGGCTGTCGACGGAGGTCGAGCGCGCGCGGCGCCGCGCTCGAGGTGCTGGAGGCGCCGGCGGCGCCGTCGGATCCGGATCGTGGCGCCGGCGAGGTGACAGCAGGGGCCGCCGAGCCTGATCGAGACGCGCTGGCCGCGTGGGAGCCAGCGCGTCGGCCGAGCTCCGTGCGCGCCGTGAGCGGCTGGCCTCCGATGCTGCCGCGCACGGACGGGGCGCGTCGCGAGGCAGAGGCTCGCCGCGCGCGGGCGGAGGCCGCGATCGCGATGGCCGAGGCCCGACACGAGGAGCTGGAGCGGGAGCTCAACGCGTTGGCCGAGCGGGAGCGTGGCGATGCCGATGACCAGGGCACGGTGGCATCGCGAGATGGCAGCAGCCCAGGCGAACGAGCGTGTTGCGCGTGAGGCGCTCGAGAGCCTGCTGGCCGACGATCGCCAGGAGCGAGCCCGGCTCGCCGAGGCCGAGCGCGCCGCGATGGCGGCGCGCGACCGGCCTGCGTCTGGCTGACGAGCGCGCCCGAACCTCGGACGTGGCGGCGATGGAGGCGCGCCTCGCGCTGGACGCGCTCCGTGAGCAGGTGCTGGTCGAGCTCGCCGGCCTCGGGGAGGTGGGACTCCGACACCTGGCCCTGGCTGCGGGCCTGGACCCGCGGAGCTGGCCGCTCGAGGCGAGGAGGAGCCTGACGCCCGGGAGGCCGGAGCGTCCCCGGCGTCGGGTCGGGCGAGGTCCGGTCGCGGGCCGCCGAGGGCTCCGGAGCCGACGCCTCCAGCGACGGTGATCGGTGGGATCCTGACGGATCCGATCCTGACGGGGCCGATGCTGACGCCGAGACCTCGATCGAAAGCGCGGCGCTCGAGGCGGCCCTCGACGAGCTGGCGCCCCGTTGGGCCGAGGCGCCACCGTCGGTCGACGTGCCCACGTCCGGGCGCCTGACCGTGCTCCGCCGCCGCTATCACGAGCTGGGTGCCGCGAACCCGTTCGCGGTGGACGAGTACCGCGACGGTCCGGGAGCGCCTCGAGACGCTCGACACGCAGCATCGGACCTGCGCGAGGCCGATCACGCGAACCCGCGCGCTGATCGCCGATCTCGACACCCTGATCACGACCCAGTTCCGAGCCACCTTCGCGGCCCTCGAGGTGGCCTTCGACGCGCGCTTCCGGCAGCTGTTCGGCGGCGGTTTCGCGAGGCTCTCGCTGACCGATCCGACCGATCTCGCGTCGACGGGGATCGAGATCACCGCCCGTCCGCCGGGCAAGAAGCCGCAGTCGCTCTCGATGCTGTCGGGCGGCGAGCGTGCCCTCACCGCCGTCGCGCTCCTGTTCGCGATGCTCGAGGTCCGGCCGGCGCCGTTCTGCGTCCTCGACGAGGTCGACGCGGCGCTCGACGAGGCCAACGTCGGGCGTTTCACGGATGCGCTACGGTCTCTGGCCGAGGAGACCCAGTTCATCGTCATCACCCACAACCGCGGCACGATCGAGGTCGCCGACGCGCTGTACGGCGTCACCGTCGGCGAGGACTCGGTCAGCCGCGTCATCAGCCTCCGGCTCGACGAGGCACAGGCCATCGCCGACGACCGACTGTCGGAGGCGCGTGCCGCGCTCGCAGGCGAGTCCGGGGGCTGACGGAGGTCCGATGCGCTTCTTTCGCCGTGGCAGCTCCGCACAGCCATCCGAATCCCGGCCGGACGAGATCGAGCAGCCCGCCGAGCTCGATGACGGCACGTCGGGGAAGGCGCCCGATGAGCCTGTCGCGCTTCCACCCACCGATCCCGAGGGGCCGGAGGCGGGCGAGCATGAGGCGGCCGAGCACAAGACGGTTGAGGGGGGCGAGCCCGAGGTCGTGGCGGCGATGCCGATGGCCGACGTGGTCGCGTCAGAGAGCGCCGAGGCAACCCTCGTGGCCGAGCCCGCCGCGTCGGAGGTCTCGTGGCCGCCGGAGCCGGCACCCCCGCCCGACGCCGCGCCGGAGGCAGCCCCGGTCGAGTGGGCGTGGGGCGCGGACTGGAGCCCGGAGAAGGCGGACGCGGCGCGCCGCGAACGCGAGCAGGCGCAGCTGGAGCAGGGCCTGGAGCGGACCCGTGCCGGGTTCGGATCCCGGCTGCGAAGCGCTCTGGGCGTCGGCCCGGCGGTCGACTGGGAGGAGATCGAGGAGACGCTGATCACCGGCGATGTCGGCGCATCGCTCGCGATCGACATCGTCGACCGCGCGCGGAAGCGCCACGACCTGGGGCCCGAGGACGCCGTCCGCGCCGAGCTCTCGGCGCTGCTCACCGTGCGGGACGCAGACCACTGGGAGCCGAGCCCCGCCGTGGATGGCGGTCCGGCGGTGGTGCTCGTGGTGGGCGTCAACGGCACCGGCAAGACGACGACGATCGGCAAGCTCGCAGCGCGCGAGCGCGCCAACGGTCGGCGGGTCGTGCTCGCCGCGGCCGACACGTTCCGCGCCGCCGCCATCGATCAGCTGCGGATCTGGGCGCAGCGAACGGACTCGGAGATCGTGGCCCACGCACCGGACGCCGACCCCGCCGCCGTCGTGTTCGACGCCCTCGACGCGGCTGTCGCACGCCGTGCCGACATCGTGATCGCCGACACGGCCGGCCGGCTGCACACCAGGTCGAACCTCATGGACGAGCTGGCCAAGGTCCGGCGCGTGATCGACAAGCGGCTGCCCGGCGCCGCGGTCGAGACCTTCTTCGTGCTCGACGCCACGACCGGCCAGAACGGCCTCGCCCAGGCGCTCGCGTTCCACAAGGCGGTCGGCCTGACCGGCGTCGTGCTCACCAAGCTCGACTCGACGGCCAAGGGCGGGATCGTGTTCGCGATCGAGCACGAGCTGGGCGTGCCGGTGCGCTTCGTGGGCGTGGGCGAGCAGGCGCGACGACCTGCTCCCGTTCGACCCGGAGGGCTTCGTCGCCGCCCTGTTCGACTGACCCGCCGAGCCACCACCTCAGGGAGCGGACTCGACCTCGACCACTTCGTCGAGCGTGCGCAGGCGACGGACGGGCGACGCCCACAGCACCGCCATCGCCACGACGCCGCCGAGCGGGGCGAGGAAGGCGGTCGCCCGCAGCCCGATCGCGACGGCCAGCGCGCCCGCGGCAAGGGTCGAGACCAGCTGCGCCAGGAGCAGCGCCACCTCGACCGTCGCGTTGACCCGGCCGAGCTGGCGCTCGTCGACCAGGGCCTGCTGGACGGACACCATCGGAGATCTCGAACACCGTGTGACCGGCATCCGCGATCAGCTGCTGACCCACCAGGAACGCCACCGCCAGCAGGGGCGCCCCGGCCGGGGCGAGCGGCATGAGCAGGTTGCCGACCGCGATCAGCGCAACCGACGCGATCAGCAGGTAGCCGAGCCGGATGCGGCCGCTGGACCGGTAGGCGACGAGCGCGCCGACGAGCGCAGCTGACGCCACCGATGGCGGCGATCATGCCGATCGTCGCCGCGTCCAGCCCGAGCTCCTCGATCGCGAACAGGAACCAGATGGCGCCGAACACGCCCGATAGCCCGCCGAGCGCCATCGAGGCCAGCGTCATCGATCGCAGGAGCGGATGCTGGATCACGATCCGCAGCCCGGTTCGGATCTCGGTCAGCACCGGCTCCCGGTCGGCATGTGTCGGTGGCGGTGGCTCCTTGACCCGGATCGAGCCCAGCAGCACCGCGGAGATGAGGTAGGTCACCGCGTCGATGGCGATCGTGAGCGGTCCGGTCAGGGCCTGGACCAGGAAGCCCGCCGCGCCGAACGCGAGGAACTCCGATACCGAACCCGACGTGGCCAGCGCGCCGTTCGCCTGGACGAGCTCGGAGCGCGAGACGATCGTCGGCAGGTACGCGCGGTCGGCCACGTCGAAGAACGTCGTCAGCAACGCGGCCAGCAGCGCGACGACGAGCAGCTGCGCCAGCGACAGGGACCCGGCGATCGCGGCCACTGGGATGCTGCCCAGGAGCAGCGCACGTCCGAGATCGGCCCAGATCATCACGGGTCGACGTCGCAGCCGGTCCACCCAGGCGCCGGCGACCAGCCCAACCGCCAGCCCGGCGGCGAGATCCATGGTGCGCACCAGCGCGATCTCGACCGGTCCCGCGCTCAGCACGTAGATCGCGACCAGGGGCAGCGCCAGGCGGGTGAGCAGGCTGCCGAAGATCGAGATCGTCGCTGCCGTCCACAGACGGGTGAATGCCCCGTTGCGCCACAGCGTGCGCCGCGGCAGCTCGTCGGGCGGAGGCAGCAGGGGATCAAGGACGGGCTGGAGGGGCTCGACGCTCACCGGCGCAGGGTAGCCGCTGCGACACCGCCGGGACAGCCCGTCGGACGGATTCGGGGCGATCATGCGTCGCACCCGGAAGGGCGTCAGGCGGGGTCATGACGTACACTCCCTGCGCTCAGGTGTCGCCAGAACCCGCGCACCACCCGCCGGCGTCTGCCGTGCGGCTCGAACTCACCGACACCGAAGGGTTTGCCGACCGCGCATGTTCGACAGTCTCAGCGACCGCCTCCGCAGCACGCTCGCCTCGCTGACGGGCCGCGGCCGCGTGTCCGAGGCCGACGTGGACGCGGCGATGCGCGAGGTCCGGCTGGCCCTGCTCGAGGCGGACGTCAACTACAAGGTCGTCAAGGACTTCGTCGCGCGCGTGCGCGAGCGCGCCGTCGGCGCCGACATCCTCGACAGCCTCACCGCCGGCCAGCAGGTGGTCAAGATCGTCCACGAGGAGCTGACCGCGCTGCTGTCCGTCGGGGATCGCACGTTCCACCTGTCGGGCAACCCGGCCGTGGTGGCCCTGGTCGGCCTCCAGGGCTCGGGCAAGACGACCTCGGCCGCGAAGCTCGCCAGGCACGTGGTCAAGCAGGGTCGGCAGCCGATGCTCGTCGCCGCGGACCCCTACCGGCCGGCCGCCGCGGACCAGCTCGAGACGCTCGGGCGCCAGCTGGACATCCCCGTCCACCGCGCACCGGCCGGGACGCCCACCGTGGACATCGCACGGGGCGGCCTCGAGGCCGCGCGCCGGACCGGGCGCGACGTCGTGATCATCGACACCGCGGGCCGGCTGACGATCGACGACGCGCTGATGGACGAGGTCCGGGTCGTCGCCGAGGCCGTAAGGCCCGTCGAGACGTTGCTGGTCGTGGATGCGATGACCGGCCAGGAGGCCGTCAACGTCGCCCAGGGCTTCGCGGCGGCGGTCCCGCTGACGGGGCTGATGCATGACCAAGATCGACGGCGATGCCCGTGGCGGTGCCGCGCTGTCGATCGGGGCCGTCAGCGGCCTGCCGGTGAAGTTCCTGGGCACCGGCGAGAAGACCGATGCCCTCGAGGTGTTCCATCCGGACCGGCTGGCGGGCCGGATCCTGGGCATGGGCGACGTGGTGAGCCTCGTCGAGCGGGCCCAGGAGGCGTTCGACGAGAAGCAGGCAGCGCAGCTCGAGGAGAAGGTTCGCAAGGCCTCGTTCACGCTCGAGGACATGCTCGACTCGATGCGCCAGATGCAGAAGATGGGGCCGATGGGCCAGGTGATGTCGATGATCCCGGGCATGGGCGGGCTGGCCAAGGACGCGCAGGCGGCGGTCGACCGCGGCGACCTCAAGCGCGTCGAGGCGATCATCCTGTCCATGACGCCACGCGAGCGCCGCGAGCCGGGTCTGCTCAACGCGTCGCGTCGCCGGCGGATCGCCAACGGCTCGGGCACCTCGCTGCCCGAGGTCAACCGGCTGGTCAAGCAGTTCGGCGAGATGCAGAAGCTGATGAAGCAGCTGTCCGGAGCCGGGGGCCGTCGCGCCGCGATGGGCCAGCTCCTCGGACGCCGATAGGGGGCACCCATGACCGATCAGGATCCGACCATCCGCTACCAGCGACCACCCGCTCCCGGGGCTGCCTCCGATGGCGCGCTCGAGGCGGCGCCCGCGCCGCCGCCGCCCCCGACAGCGGCCGGATCGCAGCCGTTCGCAGGTGCGCCAACGTCGCCGGTGACCCGGACGTCGCAGGCGCGACCGGGCGGCAGCCGTGCCAGGTGGCTCGTCGCACTGGTCGTGACCGTGCTGGTCGCCAGCGTGACGCTGGTCGCGACGGCCGCTCTCACCGGCAGCGAGACGACCTCCGATGCGTCCGCATGGACCCCCGCCAGCACCGTCAGCTACGCCGAGCTGCGGCTCGACCTGCCCGGCAGCCAGGCGTCCGAGCTCCCGAAGCTCATGGCCGGCTTCCCCGGGTTTGCGGACCAGGCGGCGTTCGGCACCAAGCTCGAGGAGCTGTTCGATCAGCTGATCCGCCGGGCCACCAACGACAGCCACAACTTCCGGACGGAGATCGAGCCCTGGTTCGATGGCCAGGTCGCGGTGGCGCAGGGCGCCCTGAGCGGTACCTCCGGCGTTGGCATGGCCGATCCGCATGCCCTGCTGCTGGTTCGCGTCAAGGACGCCGACGCTGCCCGGGCCTGGGTGGAGTCGGTGCTCACCGAATCGGGCGGGCTCGCGTCGACGCCGGATACCTACAACGGCACCGCGATCCACGTGCTCACCACGTCCTCGTCGCTGGGCAGCCTCCAATCGAAGGTGGCCTACGCGATCGTGGGCGATCTGCTGATCGTCGGTGATCTCGACTCCGTCCATGCCTCCATCGACACCGGTGGCACCACCGGGCTCGCCGCCGACGCACAGTTCCAGCAGGCGGTCGAAGCGCTGCCGGGCGATCGGCTGGCGCTGGCCTACTCGGACTCGTCCGCGGCGCTCGCGTCCCTTCGCGACTCGCTGACGGGGCTCGACGCCGGGGCGGGCAACACGACCGGGGCCCTGTCAGCATTGCTCGACGTCTACCAGGCGCTGGTGCCCGGCTGGTCGGCGCTGGCCGTCCGGGCCGACAACGGCGCACTCGTCGCCGACACGGTCTCGGAGCATGTCGCCGCGATGGGTGAGCCGGCCAACGCCCCGTCGGACCTGGCCGCCGTCGCCCCGGCCGACACGCTGGTGCTGATGACGGGTCGCGACCTGGGCGACCGCCTGGCGGCGATTCGCCACGCGATCGCCGACCAGCCAGCGCTGGCGGACGGCGTCAAGCAGGTCGATCAGGCGCTGGCGCTCCTGGGCGGCTTCGACGCCGTCACGGGCTGGATGGGCGAGTCGGGCGTGGCCCTGGTGCCCCAGGGGGACAGCGTGACCGGTGGCGTCCTGATCGCGCCCAACGACCCGGCGGCGGCCGAGCGGCTGCTGACGACGATCCGCGGTCTGGCGTCGCTCGGGCTGGGCGACCAGCTGACGTTCAACGAGGAGCCATATGCCGGCACGACGATCGTGAGCGTCGATCTCGCCAGCCTCGCCGGCCTTGCCGGCGGCCGGCTCGGGATGCCGTCCAACCTGCCGTCCGATCTCAGCCTCGCGTGGGCCGCGACCGACAAGGTGGTCGTGCTCGGGGTCGGCACCGACTTCGTCAAGAGCGTGCTCGACACCCAGGCTGGTGGGCCGTCGCTCGCGACGCAGCCCAGGTTCAGCGACGGGATCTCCCGCGCCGGAAGCGCCAACTCGGGCGTGGTCTGGGTCGACGTCGCTGGCCTGCGCCAGATCGCCGAGCCACTGCTGCCGAGCCCGTCGCGCTCGTCCTATGACAGCGACATCAAGCCCTACGTCGAGCCCCTGGATGCGATCATCGGGGCAAGCGTTGCGGGCGCAGACGTCGATCGGTCCACATTCGTGCTCACGGTCAACCACTGACGGGCAGTCGCCCGCCGCCAGATCCGGGTCGCCCAAGACCCGCCGAAGGAGGAGCATCACACCAGATGTCCGTTCGCATCCGCCTCACACGCGTCGGGGCGACCAAGCAGCCGACGTACCGGTTGGTCGTCGCCGACAGTCGCTCTGCTCGCGACGGTCGAGCGATCGACACGATCGGTCACTACAACCCGCGCACCGACCCCATCGAGCTGTCCGTCGACGAGGCCAAGGCTCGCGAGTGGCTGGCCAAGGGCGCCCAGCCGTCGGACACGGTCCGGCGGTTGTTCAAGCAGGCCGGCGTGCTGCCCGGCCCGACCAGGTAGGGGGCCGCAGATGGCAGCCGCCGACCTGGTGGAGTACGTCGCCAAGTCGCTCGTCGACGATCCCGATGCCGTGCGCGTGGACGCGGTCGATGGCGACGAAGGCACGATCATCGAGCTCCGCGTTGCCGAGGCCGACATGGGCAAGGTGATCGGGCGCAACGGCAGCGTCGCGAAGGCGCTGCGGACGTTGCTCAAGGTGACCGCCGCCCGGACCGGAGATCCGGTCAGCCTCGAGATCGTGGACGACTGAGGACCGCTTGCCCCGGGCACGCCCACCGGATCCGCAGCGCGCAAGCGCCCGCCCCACGGGTGGCGCCGGCGCGCGCCCCGCGACCGCGACGCTTACGTCCGATCGGCCACCGGTCGGGCGGCTCACGGTGGCCCTGGTTCGCGGCCTGAGAGGGCTGCACGGCCAGGTCCGCGTGGAGCTGCTGACCGACCAGCCGGAGAAGCGGTTCGTCGTCGGGGCGCACCTGTACCTGGAGGGTGCCACGGACCCGCTCACGGTCGCGACCGCATCGCCGGTCGCGGACGGTCCGGGTTGGTGGCTGACCTTCCGTGAGGTCGCGGACCGGACGGCCGCCGACGCGCTGCGCGGGGCGTACCTCGAGATCGATCCGCCGGATGACCCTCCCGAGCCCGGCCGCTGGCTGTGGCACGAGCTGGAGGGCCTGGTGGTTCGCTCGATCACTGGTGACGACCTGGGGACGGTCAGCGAGATCTACCGGGCGGGCGAGACCGAGGTGTTCCTCGTTCGCGGTCCGCGCGGCGAGCTTGACGTTCCCGGCGTGCACGGGATCGTCGTCGACCTGGCGCCCGAGCGAGGCGAGATGATCGTCGACCTCGATGCGCTGGCGCTCGACGCCCGGCCGGTCGAGGCCGACGACTACGTCCGACCCCGCGATCGGCGCCCACGCCGCCGGACGTCACGACCGAGGTGACGCTCGAGGTCGACATCCTGACCCTGTTCCCGGCGATGGTCGAGACGCCGCTCCGAGAGAGCATCCCGGGTCGCATTCTCGAGCGGGGGCTGGCCACCGTGAGGGTCCACGACCTGCGCCGGTGGGGGATCGGGCGACATCGCTCGGTCGACGACTACACGTATGGCGGCGGCGCTGGCATGGTGCTTCGGCCCGAGCCGGTCGCCGGGGCGCTGGCCGCGCTTCGGCGCGAGGACTCGAGGGTGATCCTGCTCGACCCCACGGGCGAGGTGTTCCGCCAGCCCATCGCTGCTTCGCTGGCTACGGAATCGCACCTGCTGCTGATCTGTCCGCGCTACGAGGGCGTCGACGAGCGGATCCGGACGATGGTGGATCGCGAGCTGTCGATCGGGGACTACGTGCTGACGGGCGGCGAGCTCGCGGCGCTGGTCGTGACCGACGCCGTGCTTCGGCTGCTGCCGGGAGCCATCGACGATGCGTCCACGGCCGAGGAGTCGTTTGCCACGGGCCTGCTCGAGTATCCGCAGTACACGCGACCCGCGAGCTTCGAGGGCCTCGACGTGCCGCCGATCCTGGTGTCGGGGCACCACGCACAGGTGCGCCGCTGGCGTCTGCGCGAGAGCCTGCGCCGGACCCGTGATCGACGACCGGACCTGTTCGAGGGGCGCCCGCTCAACTCGGAGGAGCGCGAGCTGCTCGCCGAGCTCGACGAGCAGCCGGCGCGCACCGCCGATGCCCGGGCCGATGAGCTGCCCGCCCCACCCGCGGATCGACCGACGGCCTGACACCCCCTCGCGGCCGTGCTATCCTCCGCGCTCGGCGCTGCTGAACGCGTAGGCGAGCCTGCGCCACCGGCCAGCCGCCGATGGCCGGCCGAGCCGAACCCGAGCCCATCGCAGCCGCGGCTGCCGCCGATCGAACAAGGATCCCGACCCGTGAACGTGCTCTCCGAGATCGTCCAGGACCAGCTGCGCACCGATCTGCCCGAGATCGTGCCCGGCGACACCGTCAAGGTGGCAGCCAAGGTGGTCGAGGGCAACCGGGAGCGCGTCCAGGTGTTCGAGGGTCTCGTGATGCGGATGCGGAACAGCGGCATCGCGTCGACGATCACGGTCCGTCGGATCGCGTCCGGGGTCGGCGTCGAGCGGACGTTCAAGCTCCACAGCCCGCGGATCGAGCGCATCGAGGTCGTGCGCCACGGCAAGGTCCGTCGGGCGAAGCTGTACTTCCTGCGCAACCGCGTGGGCAAGGCCGCGACCACGCTGCGAGAGCGCCGCTAGCGGCGCGATCCGGGTCCTCGACCCGCGCCACCCGCCGACCCCGGCCCGTGCCGGGGTCGCGTCATGTCTGGCCACGCGCGATACGATCGAACCCAATGGCCGCGATGATCCCCACCCTCCACTGGGAGCGCCCCCTGTGGCGCGACGGCGCCCGGCGAGTCGTCGGCGTGGACGAGGTCGGGGTGGCCCCGACCAGCGGTGCGGTCGTGGCGGCGGCCGTGATCATGCCGCCCAACTGTCACCGGATCCCCGGGGTTCGGGACTCGAAGACCCTGTCCGCGGCGCAGCGGGAGCGCCTGGCACCGATCATCCGGCGCCGTGCGCTGGCCGTCGGTGTGGGCGCGGCGTCGGTGGCCGACATCGATCGCCTCAACATCTACCACGCGACCCACCTGGCGATGCGGCGCGCGATCGAGCGTCTCGGCGGGCACGATCACGTCCTCGTCGACGGCCTCCGGATCGCCGACTTCGAAGGGCAGGTCGGTCCATACACGGCGATCGTCGACGGTGACGCCCGCGTCTACTCGATCGCCTGCGCGTCGGTGATCGCCAAGACGGTCCGAGACCGGATGATGCGGCAGCTCGCCGTCCGGTACCCGGCGTATGGCTGGGACCGCAACGCCGGCTATGCCACTCGCGAGCATCGGGATGCGATCCGGGCGCACGGCCTCACGCCCCACCATCGCGCAAGCTGGCAGGCGATCCAGGCGCTCGTGGCCGGCGATCAGCTGTCGTTCGAGCTGGACGGGGATCCTCGCGATCGTGTCGGTGCCGCCGGTCAATCGTCCCTCGAGCCTGACGACCAGGTCGTGCTGCGGGCCGCGCTGGCTGCCGGGATCGATTGACCCTCCTCTCATTCGGGTGATGCGGGAGCCTCACGCCTCTGGCCACAATGATCCTCGCCGGATCAGTCTGCCGGGGAAGGAGTCGGGATGGCGAAGGCGAAGCGAACGCGACTGGTCGCCCTGGGATTTGCCGATGAGTCGGTTGCCCGGGCGGTGCGCGAGGAGCTCAGGGGTGCGATCGACCGCCGGGAGATCGAGGTCGAGGACTACGTCCTGATCCACAAGGACGGCGACGGCAAGGTGACCTACACCACCGACAAGTCGGCGGACCCGGGCGCGGCCCGCGGCGCCGCATTCGGTGGCGCTGCCGGGCTGGTGCTGGCCGCGATCAGCGGCCCGATCGGCGTGGGCGCGGTGGTGGGCGGTGCCGCGATCGGATCGGTGACGGCAGCCCTCAAGGACAGCGGGCTCAAGAGGGACGACCTCGAGACCGTCTCGCGCCTCATGATGCGTGGCCGGAGCGGGCTCCTGATCGCCGTTCCGCTCGACGCTGCGGACCGGTTCCAGGCCTTCGAGCAGACCAACGAGGTCCTCATGTCCGCCGACTCGCGCCATCAGGTCGACATCGTCCCGGGGCGCACGTTCGAGCAGGCCATCGAGCAGTACAGGATCCACGAGGAGGGCTGACTCGGGACGCGATCACTCGCGAGCGCCAGCCCGTGACGCGTTGACTCGCGAGGCCCAGCTCGGCGGTTGCTGCAGGCGGGTCCTCGAGCGAAGTTCCCGCGGTCGGTGTCCCCGGCCGCCGGGCCCGGCGCTCCCGTCTGCCGCCCGGTGGATAAGCCGCCGGTGAGGCGTGCCCGATAGGCTCGTCCGCATGGACGACGCCGGGCGAGCGAATGCCCGCGCGCGGGGTGCCGCCGCCGAGCGGCTGGCGGCCAGACGGGTTGAGAAGGCCGGGTGGACCGTCCTCGGCCGCAACGTGCGTGTCGGTCGGGGCGAGCTGGACCTGGTCGCGGTCGATCCCGGCCCGCCCCCGATGCTCGTCGTGGTCGAGGTCCGCTGGCGCGGCCGGCGCGATTTCGGCCTGGCCGAGGAGTCGCTCGACCGAAGAAAGCGTGGGGCGCTCCGCCGTGCCATCGGCAGCCTGATTGCGCTGGGCGTGCTCCCGGATGGGCGCGCGCTGCCCGCGCTGCCGGCGCGCGTCGATCTGCTCGCCATCGACCGAGACCTGCGCGGGGTGACGAGGGTGCGCCATCATCGCGGCGTCCGTCTCTAGGCTCGGGCTGCGGGATCGCTGTGCTACACTCCGGCGCGCCCGCGGCCCGTCCGCGGTGCCCATTGATCAATTGCCCGCCCGTTGACCGGGCGGAGCACACACGCGGATCGACGTTCCCTCGGGACGGTGCCGGCGGCTCCATGCCACCGGTCCCCGCAGGAGATCCGCGGAGGCTCAACCGCAGGAGGTTGCTCGGTGCCTACCGTCTCGATGCGCCAGCTCCTGGAGGCCGGCGTCCACTTCGGCCACCAGACGCGACGCTGGAACCCCAAGATGCGCCCGTTCATCTTCGCGGAGCGCAACGGGATCCACATCATCGACCTTGCCCAGACGGCCAAGCGCCTGGAGGCGGCGCTCGAGTTCGTGACCGAGACCGTCGCCCGCGGTGACTCGGTGCTGTTCGTCGGGACCAAGAAGCAGGCCCAGGAGCCGGTGATGCAGGAGGCGGTCCGGGCGGGCCAGCCCTACGTCACCAAGCGCTGGCTGGGCGGCATGCTCACCAACTTCGTGACCATCAAGAAGCGGATCGGGCTGCTCGACCAGCTCGAGGCGCGCCAGCAGGCGGGCGACTTTGAGCGGCTGTCCAAGAAGGAGGCCGCGAAGCTGACCGACGAGCTCAACAAGCTCGACGGCATGCTGGGCGGGATCCGGAAGATGAAGCGGCTCCCGGGTGCCGTGTTCATCATCGATCCTCATCGCGAGCGGATCGCGGTGACCGAGGCCAACAAGCTCGAGATCCCGGTGGTCGGGACGGGCGACACGAACGTCGATCCCGATGAGCTCGACTACATCATCCCGGCCAACGACGATGCCATCCGTGCCATCCGGCTGCTGAGCAAGCTGGTGGCCGACGCCGCGATCGAGGGCGCACGATTGCGCGCCGAGCGTGCGACGAGCGAGCCGGAGGCACCGGAGCCCGAGGCGATCCCGGAGCCCGAGTTCGACGAGACCGCGGCCGCGGACCTCGTGGCCCAGCTCGCCGCGGGAGGCACGCTCTCGTTCGACCCCGACTCCGATGAGGACGACCTGCTGCCCGGTGGGGCGGCCGCCGTCGAGCCGTCGGTGCCGGGCGCGGCGGCTGCGGCCGAGACGAAGCCTGCGAAGCCGGAGGCCGAGGCCAAGCCAGAGGCCGAGGCCAAGCCAGAGGCCGAGGCCAAGCCAGAGGCGAAGGCCAAGCCGGAGGCCAAGCCAGAGCCAGAGGCCGAGGCCAAGCCAGAGGCGAAGGCCAAGCCGGAGGCCAAGCCAGAGCCAGAGGCAGAGGCCCAGGCCGTGGCCAAGCCAGGGGCGGAGGCCGACTCGGCGAAGTCGGCTGACGTCGAGGCGGCCGCCTCCGAATGACGATCACCCGGCCGCGCGACAGGCTGCGCGACCGGGCCGGGCCGCGGGATCGGTGACCACCGATCGCGCCGGCTGACCAGGCGCGCCCGGGTGTCCACGAGCGACACCGGGGCGCCGCGACAGCGCGCGGACGGCGCGCGAAACGAGACAGGGAGCTACACGTCGATGGCAATCACGGCCGGAGCCGTCAAGCAGCTGCGCGACCAGACGGGCGCCGGGTTCATGGACTGCAAGCGAGCGCTCGAGGAGACCGACGGCGATGTCGAGCGCGCGGTGGCGTTGCTGCGTGAGCGGGGCGTGGCCGCAGCCGCCAGGAAGGCCGATCGCGCTGCCAACGAGGGCCTGGTCGGCCAGCTACATCCACATGGGCGGCAAGGTTGGCGCGATGGTCGAGGTGAACTGCGAGACCGACTTCGTGGCGCGCACGGACCAGTTCCAGAAGCTCGTCCGCGACATCGCCATGCAGGTCGTTGCGCTGCATGCCGAGTACCCCACGGTGGAGTCGATCCCCGAGGACGTGCTCGAGGCCAGGCGAGCCGAGATCCTGGCAGATCCGGCGACGCAGGGCAAGCCCGAGGCCGTTCGCGCGAAGATCGTCGATGGCCAGCTGCGCAAGTGGCACGAGCAGGTGGTGCTCACGGAGCAGCCGTTCCGCGACACGGAGCATGACCGTCGGCGAGCTGATCACACAGTCGATCGCCACGATTGGTGAGAACATCCAGGTGCGACGGTTCGTACGCTTCGAGCTCGGGGAGGATCTGTGACCGACTGACAGCCAAGGACCGGATGCGGCGGTCGAGGCAGGTGCGGCGCCGGCCGATCGGCCGGCTGCGCTACCGCCGGATCCTGCTCAAGCTGTCGGGTGAGGCGCTGCTCGGCGAGCGGCAGTACGGCGTCGACCCGGAGTTCTGCGCGTTCATCGCGAGCCAGGTGGCCGAGGTCCGCGTCGCAGGGTGTCGCAGGTCGGGATCGTCGTCGGCGGCGGCAACATCTTCCGCGGCCTCGCGGCTGCGGCGCGGGGCATGGACCGCGCGACGGGCGACTACATCGGGATGCTCGCGACGGTGATGAACGGGCTGGCGCTGCAGGACGCCCTCGAGCGGGCGGGCGTGCCGACGCGGGTGATGACCGCGATCGCGATGAACGAGGTCGCCGAGCCGTACATCCGGCGGCGGGCCGTCCGCCATCTGGAGAAGGGCCGGGTCGCGATCTTCGTGGCCGGGACCGGCAACCCGTACTTCACGACCGACACGGCGGCGGCCCTGCGCGCGGTCGAGATCGGCGCCGAGGTGCTGCTCAAGGCGACCAAGGTCGATGGCGTCTACGATGCCGATCCGATGGCCAACCCCAACGCGCACCCGGTACGCGACGCCTCGACTACCAGGACCTGCTGCGCGACCAGCTCAAGGTGATCGACGCGGCGGCGGTCTCGCTGTGCCTGGAGAACGATCTGCCGATCGTGGTGTTCGATCTCAACGAGCCCGACAACATCACGAGGGTTGCCCGCGGCGAGCCCGTGGGTACCCTGATCTCCGCGCAGCGTGGAGGTGCGAGCCGATGACCACCGAGATCCTGACGGCCGCGGAGCAGAAGATGGCCCGCGCCGTCGAGGCCATGGAGCGCGACTTCCAGGGCATGCGCACGGGTCGCGCGTCGACCGCGCTGGTCGAGCGCGCTCCACGTGGACTACTACGGGACCCAGACCCCGCTGAACCAGCTCGCCTCGATCAGCGTTCCCGAGCCCCACCAGATCGTCATCCAGCCGTGGGATCGGGCGGTCCTCGGGGCGATCGAGAAGGCGATCCTCAAGAGCGACATCGGCCTCGATCCCGAACGTCGACGGCACCGTCGTCCGGCTCAACATCCCGCCGCTCACCGAGGAGCGTCGCCGGGAGATCGTGCGCGGCGTCCACAAGCGCATGGAGGAGGCGCGGGTCGAGGTCCGCAACCTCCGTCGCGAGGCGGCCGACGCGCTCAAGAAGGAGGAGCGCGACGGCACCGTCGGCGCGGACGAGAGCCACCGCGAGCTCGATCAGCTGCAGAAGATCACCGACCGCCTGGTCGAGGAGGTGGACCGGCTCGGTGAGGCCAAGGAGCAGGAGGTCCTCGAGGTCTAGTGGCCCAGGTGCCGCTCGATCGATCCCTCAGTCGCCCGACGGACGCGCCGCCGCTCGCGCACGACACGGACCCGGCGGCGCTCCGCGCCGGACGCGCATGACCCGGAGGCACCGCTCCTCACGCCCGACGAGCTGCCGCGTCACGTCGCGATCATCATGGACGGCAATCGGCGCTGGGCCCGCGCGCATGGCGTGTCCGACTACGAGGGCCATGCGGCCGGCGTCGAGGCCATCCGCGGCCTGCTCCAGCACGCGGTTCGGCGAGGCGTGCCGATGCTCACGCTGTATGCCTTCAGCCGCGAGAACTGGGCCCGTTCCGATGACGAGGTAGCCGGCCTGTTCGACCTGCTCGGCCAGGCGATCCGCGACGAGACCGACGAGCTCCATGCCCAGGGCGTCCGCGTCCAGCCTGCTGGGTCGCCTCGACGAGCTGCCGCCCGAGACGCGCACGCTCGATCGTCGGCGCGCTCGAGCGCACGGCCGAGGGAACCCGGCTCCAGCTCAACATCGCCTGGAACTACGCCGGACGAACCGAGATCGTCGACGCGCTCCGCCGGCATCGTCGCATCGGGCACCGCGCCCGAGGAGATCGACGAGCGCACGGTCGAGCGACGCGCTGTACACGGCCGGGCTGCCCGATCCGGACCTCGTGATCCGCACGGGCGGTGAGCAGCGGATCAGCAACTTCCTGATCTGGCAGTCGGCCTACGCCGAGCTGGTGTTCAGCGAGCGCCTGTGGCCCGACTTCGGGCCGGACGCGCTGGACGCGGCATTGCTCGAGTTCGCCAGCCGAACCCGTCGGTTCGGGCGCTAGCGGCGTGCTTCGGACCCGGGCGCTGTCCGCGCTGATCCTGGTGCCGCCGCTCATCATCGCGCTGCTCATCGGCGTGCCCGCCCTGACCGTGGTGCTGGCGATCGTGGCCGGGCTGGGCGGGATCGAGACCTTCCGCCTGCTGCGGACGGCGGGCTACCCGTCGATGTCGTTGTTCGGGACGATCCTGGCGGTTGCGATCGTGCTCGAGGCCGCGGTCCATCCGGGAGGGGACAAGGGGATCCTGCTGGTGGGGATCGGGGCCGTCCTCGCCGGGATCGGCGCGTTTGCGCGGCTCGACCCGCGCGACGGGCTCGTGACCTGGGTCACGACCGTGTTCGGGGCCGTCTACGTCGGCCTGATCGCGTTCGTCCTCCAGGTCGCCAACGACGCGCCGGCGGTGCCGGCCGACGCGGCCCTCGCGTTCCTGTCCCGGGAGCAGGGCTGGGTCCTGCTGCTGGTGTTCGGCGTGTGGAGCTATGACACGGGCGCCTACCTGGTCGGGCGCCAGATCGGCCGGCACAAGTTCCTGACCCACATCTCGCCCGCCAAGTCGATCGAAGGCCTGATCGGCGGCCTGGTTGCGACGACGATCGTGACCGGGGCCATGCTCGCCGCGCTCGGCCAGCAGCCGCTTGGAGCGATCGTGCTCGGACCACTGCTCGGGCTGGCCGCCCAGGCCGGTGACCTCGCGGAGTCGATGCTCAAGCGCGCCGCCGGCGCGAAGGACTCCGGGACGCTGATCCCGGGCCACGGCGGCATCCTCGACCGGATCGACTCGTTCCTGTTCGCCGGCCCCGTGGTCGCCCTGTATGCCATTGCGCTCGCCGGCTGACCGCCCGAGGGGCGTCGCGCTGCTGGGCTCGACGGGCAGCATCGGTCGCCAGGCGATCGAGGTGCTCGAGGCGCACGCCGATCGGTTCCGAATCGTTGCCCTCGCGGCGGGTCGCAACGCCGACGAGCTGGAGCGCCAGGCCCGACGCCTGCGGCCGGCCGCCGTCGCGCTCGCCGACGAGTCCCGGCCCCCTGGACCTGCCCCCCGGCACGACTCGTATCGGGGGCGGCGAGGCGCTCGAGATGCTCGCGACCCGCGACGACGTCGATCTCGTGCTCGTCGGCACGACCGGGATCCACGCGCTGCGGCCGGTGCTTGCGGCCCTCGACGCCGGGCAGGTGGTGGCGACCGCCAACAAGGAGACGATCGTGGCCGGGGGCCACCTCGTGATGGCCCGCGCCCGGACGCTGGCGGCCGCGCGATCGGTCGCGAACCCCGTTGATCCTGCCGGCTCACCGCTGGCATGGCTGCGTCCGATCGACTCCGAGCACTCGGCGATCTGGCAGTCGCTCGCGGGAGAGCAGCTCTCGTCGGTCGCGCGACTCCTGCTCACGGCCTCCGGCGGACCGTTCCTCGACACGGCCGCCGCGGACCTGGCCACGGTCACCCCCGAGCAGGCGCTCCGCCACCCGACGTGGACGATGGGCGCCAAGATCACGATCGACTCGGCGACGCTCGCCAACAAGGGGCTGGAGGTGATCGAGGCACACTGGCTGTACGATGTCGGCTACGACGCGATCGAGGTCGTCATCCATCCCCAGAGCGTCGTGCACTCGGCCGTCCAGCTCGTCGACGGCTCGCTGAAGGCCCAGCTGGGCACCCCCGACATGCGACTTCCCATCCAGTACGCCCTCACCTATCCGGAGCGACTCCGGTCGCCGGCGGCACCACCTGATCTGGTGGCCGCGGGCCGGCTCGAGTTCCGTGCGCCCGACGAGGCACGATTCCCGGCGCTGCGCATCGCGCGCGAGGCCGGCCGGATCGGCAGCCGGGCGTCCGCCGCGCTGATCGCCGCCGACGACGTCGCGGTGGAACGGTTCCTCGCCGGCACCGTCGGGTTCAACCAGATCCCGATCCTGCTCGAGGCCGCCGTCGACCGCTTCGGGCGCGACGCCGATCAGGAGCCCGACGTCGAGGCCCTGATCGAGCTGGACCGCGAGGTCCGGGTCGGCGTTCGCGACCGGCCCCGTGGGCGGCGCGGCATGATCGCGCTCGGCCAGTCGCTGATCACGATCGTCGTGTTCCTGCTCGTGCTGGGGTCGCTGATCCTGGTCCACGAGCTCGGTCACTTCGTCATGGCACGGCTGGCCGGGGTCAAGGTGCTGGAGTTCGCGATCGGCTTCCCGCCCCGAGCCCGCGTGCTGCATCGCGGCCAGCCATCGGCCTACGAGCTCGAGCGACCCCCGCGGCCCGACCCGCCCCTTCCGCCCAACATGGAGCCCGGCTCCCCGAACGCCGAGGCGTTCCTCGAGCGCGCCCGCCGTGACGATGCCGATCGTCGCGGTACGGAGTACACCCTCAACTGGCTGCCCATCGGCGGCTACGTCAAGCTCGAGGGCGAGGACGGAGACGACGACGACCCGAGCTCGTTCAGCCGCGCGCGGCTGCCCGACGAAGCTCGTCATCCTGGTCGCCGGCGTGGTCATGAACCTCGTCCTGTCGTTCGTGATCTTCACCGGCATCGCCCTCTACGGCGAGCCCGGCCTCGGGCTCGTGGTCGACCAGGTGTCTCCCGGCTCCCCGGCGGCAACCGTGGGCCTCGAGTCGGGCGACCTGCTGGTCGCGGTCAACGGCCAGCAGCACTCCGCGTTCGACAGCAACCCTGCCCAGGCGATCATCGACGACCTCGGCAACCATGCGGGCGAGGCGGTCACCCTGACGGTCCGTCGGGCCGACGGCCAGGTCGAGCAGATCCCCGTGACCCTGCGCGTGCCAACGGCGACCGAGCCGGGCGCGCTCGGGATCACGATCCTGAGCGCCGAGCCGTTCGGCACCGTGAACCGCCCGGTCGGGGATGCCATCGCGACCGGGGCGCGCCAGACGGTCGATGCGTTCGGGATGATCCTGGGCGGCCTGGGCGACCTCGGCCGATCGATCGTCACCACGCCCGACCGAGGCGCCGCCGGCCGCCGGACCGGTCGGGATCGGGTTCCAGCTGGGCGACATCCTGTGGTCGCTCGGCCCGCTGTACGTGCTGTACATGGCCGGCCTGCTGTCGGCGAACCTCGCCCTCGTCAACATCCTGCCGTTCCCGCCGCTCGACGGCGGCCGGATCCTGGTCATCGTGCTCAAGGCGATCCCTCGCTACGGCCCGCGCATCTCGCTCCGCGCCGAGCGGATGACCTACGCGATCGGGTTCGTGGCCCTGTTCGCGTTCCTGATCTGGATCACCGTGTTCGACGTCGCGCGCCAGGTCACGGGCGGAACGCCGTGACCCAGCCGTCCGGCGTCGGCGGACCAGACACCCGAGGGCGATCGACGAGACGCGACGGCCGGTCCGCCGCCCGACGGTCTCGGTCGACGTGGGCGGGGTGCTCGTCGGCTCCGCGCATCCCGATCGTCGTCCAGTCGATGACCAACACCGACACGGCCGATCCCGACGCGACCGCGCTCCAGGTGGCCCGGCTGGCGCACGCCGGCAGCCAGCTGGTTCGGGTGACGGTCAACACGGACGAGGCAGCCGCAGCCGTCCCGACGATGCTGGCGAAGCTGCGGGACGGCCTTGGCGTGGACGTGCCGGTGATCGGCGACTTCCACTACAACGGGCACAAGCTGCTGGTCGATCACCCGGCGATGGCCGCCGGCCTCGCCAAGTACCGGATCAACCCCGGCAACGTCGGCACGCGCCACCACGACGTCAACTTCCAGACGATCGTGCGGGTCGCGATCGAGCACGACAAGCCCGTCCGGATCGGCGTCAACTGGGGCTCGCTCGACCAGCAGCTGCTGACCGACCTGATGGAGGCCAATGCCCGCCTCGCCCGCGCCGCGCGACGCGCGTGACGTGATGATCGAGGCCATGATCGAGTCCGCCATGCGCTCGGCGGAGCTCGCCGAGGTGACCGGCATGCGCCACGACCGGATCATCCTGTCGGCCAAGGTGTCGGGCGTGCGCGACCTCGTGGACACGTATCGGCTGCTCGCGGCGCGCTCGGACTACCCGCTGCACCTCGGGCTCACCGAGGCGGGGATGGGCACGAAGGGCATCGTGGCCTCCACGGCCGGCCTGGCGATCCTGCTCAACGAGGGCATCGGCGACACCATCCGGGTCTCGCTCACGCCCGAACCCGGCGCCGGCCGCGAGCTCGAGGTCGAGGTCGCCCAGCAGGTGCTGCAGTCGATGGGCCTTCGATCGTTCCTGCCCCAGGTCTCGGCCTGTCCGGGCTGCGGACGCACCACCTCGACGTTCTTCCAGGAGATGGCCCGCGACATCACCGACCACCTCAAGCAGCGAATGCCCGAGTGGCGCGAGGCGTACCCGGGCGTCGAGGACCTCCGGGTGGCCGTGATGGGCTGCGTGGTGAACGGACCGGGCGAATCGCAAGCACGCCGACATCGGGATCAGCCTGCCGGGGACGTTCGAGGCGCCGGTGGCCCCGGTGTTCGTCGATGGCAAGCTCGATCGGACGCTGCGCGGGGACCGGATCGTCGAGGAGTTCATCGAGCTCCTCGAGGCATACGTCGACCGCCGCTACGGGACCGTCGGCGCCCCGGCCAACGCCTGACGGCGGTCGATCAGGATCGAGCTCGGCCCCGGTGGCCACGATCGACGTCCACGGGGCCGGGTGTATACTCGCCGCCAACAACGCGAGGCCGCCTCAATGGACGTGGGTGACCAACCCACGTCTCTTCATGTCATCGACGTGGTCTCGCCGCCATCGAGCACATGACATGGAGGCAGGGGATGAGTCGTGACTTCGTCGGTGCCCTCCTCCAGCTCAACGCCGAGAAGCAGGTCCCCCAGGAGGCCCTGATCCGCGCGGTCGAGGAGGGGATCCAGGCCGCGTATCGGCGCGTCGCGGCCGAGGAGGACATCCTCGTCAACATCGAGCCGTCGACCGGCGAGATCCGCGTGTTCCGCGGCCGCTACGTGGTCGACGAGGTCGAGGACCCGCTGGTCGAGGTCACGGTCGCGGAGGCCCAGGCCACGCGGCCGGGCGCGGCCTCGGGCGAGGTGATCGAGCTCGAGCAGCTCGACGGAGAGCACTTCGGACGGATCGGCGCCCAGACGGCGAAGCAGATCATCCTGCAGCGGATGCGCGAGGTCGAGCGCGACCTCGTGTTCGACCAGTTCGCCAACCGCGAGGGCGACCTGTTGACCGGCCCCGTCAGCCGGGTCGAGCCGCGGGCGATCATCCTCGACGTGGGCAAGGGCGTTGAGGCCGTGCTCGCGACCAGCGAGCAGAGCCCGCTCGAGCACTACCGGATCGGCCAGCCGGTCAAGGCGTACGTGCTCGAGGTCCGGCGGTCGGCTCGCGGGCCCCAGATCCTGGTGTCGCGCACCCACAAGGGCTTCCTGCGCCGGCTGTTCGAGCTCGAGGTGCCCGAGATCCATGCCGGCACGGTCGAGATCAAGGCGCTCGCGCGCGAGGCCGGCAGCCGGTCGAAGGTGGCCGTCGCCTCGCGCCAGGAGGGACTCGATCCCGTGGGCGCAACCGTGGGCCAGCGTGGCGCGCGGGTCCAGGCCGTGGTGGCCGAGCTGGGCGGCGAGAAGATCGACGTGATCCCCTGGAACGAGGACCCGTCGGTGTTCGTGGCCAATGCCCTGTCGCCTGCCCAGGTGCTGGGCGTCGAGGTCGACGAGGAGCATCGGTCGCGAGCGTGACCGTGCCCGAGCGGATGCTGTCGCTCGCGATCGGACGGGAAGGCCAGAACGCTCGTCTCGCGGCCAGGCTCACCGGCTGGCGGATCGACATTCGGAGCGACGTGCCGGCGGATGCGACCGACGGCGCGGAGAGCAGGCCGAGCCCGGCGGCGACCACCACCGAGAGCGAGACGCCATCCGAGCCTGTGGCAGCCCCAGAGCCCGTCGCAGCCAAGGAGCCCGTTGCAGCCCCCGAGCCCGAGCAAGACCCCGGGCCCGAGCAAGACACGCCGGAGCCGGCGACGGCGACGGAGGCCGGCGGTGAGGACGTTGCTGGGACGGCCGAGGAGCCGGCGCCCGGCTCGGACGCTGAAGCCGCGTCCGAGGACACGGCGCCGAAGGCTGCTCGGAAGACGACCACGAAGAGCCCGACCAAGGCGACGACGAAGAGCCCGGCCAAGGCGACCGACGAAGAGCCCGGCCAAGGCGACGACGAAGAGCCCGGCCAAGACAACGCACGAAGAGCCCGGCCAAGGCGACGACGAAGAGCCCGGCCAAGACAACCACGAAGAGCACGACAGCCACCCGCCGAACGCGCGCCAAGGCGTCCGAGGAGGTGTCGTCGTAGGCGGCGTCAGCGACCGCTCACGCTGCCCTGCGGCGCCCGCTGCCGAATCGGACCTGCGTCGCGTGCCGGACGACGCGTCCGAAGCGCGAGCTGGTTCGGATCGTCAGGCGTCCTGACGGCTCGGTGATGCTCGACGCGACCGGGCGCGCCCCCGGGCGCGGCGCATACCTGTGCCGCGACACGGCATGCTGGACCGCGGCAGCGGGGCGTCGCTCGCTCGAGCGGGCGCTCGGTGTCTCGCTCCCCGATGACATCGCCCACCAGCTGACCCTCGGACCGGACTCCGCACCGGCCCAACCACCGAAGCCATCCGCGCCGGCCCGGCCGGCGCCCGGCGTCGTGACCGACGCCACGTCACCCGATACGATCACAGGAGGAGCCCATGGCCAGGAGTAGGAGCGGCACCCGCGGCCGTCGCGGCCCTCGCAAGCCCCAGCGCCGTACCGGCGGCTTCACGCCCGGAGCCGTCTCGGTCGTCGACCCGAGCGAGCGAGGCCCGATCGAGCTGCCGCCGACCGATCACCGTCAAGGATCTCGCGGACCTGCTCGGCGTCAGCCCGGCGGACATCATCCGGGAGCTGATCAAGAGCGGGATCTTCGCGACCATCAACCAGCTCATCGACCGGGATACCGCGTCGCTCGTCGCGAGCGAGCTCGGCTACGAGGTCGCCGAGGCCGTGGCCGTGGCCGCCGCCGCGACGGAGGACGAGGAGGGCACCGGCCCCGTGCCGGAGGCCACGAAGGAGGTCCTGTTCGAGGAGGACGACCCAGGCGACCTCGTCGACCGCGCCCCGATCGTGACCGTCATGGGCCACGTCGACCACGGCAAGACCAGCCTGCTCGACGCGATCCGATCGACCACGGTCGCCTCCGGCGAGCGTGGCGGCATCACCCAGCACATCGGCGCCTCCGAGGTCACCACCAAGGATGGCAAGCGGATCGTGTTCCTCGACACTCCGGGTCACGAGGCGTTCACCTCGATGCGCGCCCGCGGCGCGCGGGTCACCGACATCGCGGTGATCGTGGTGGCCGCGGACGACGGCGTCATGCCCCAGACGCTGGAGGCGATCAGCCACGCCAAGGCGGCCAAGGTGCCGCTGGTCATCGCGATGAACAAGATCGACCGGGCGGAGGCGAACCCCGACCGCGTGAAGACCGAGCTGGCCGAGGCCGGCGTGGTCGATCGAGGACTTCGGCGGCGACACGCCGCTGGTCCCCGTGTCCGCCAAGACCAAGGTCGGCATCGACGCGCTGCTCGAGATGATCCTCCTGGTCGCCGATCTCCAGGAGCTCAAGGCGAACCCCAAGCGCGACGCGGTGGGCACGGTCATCGAGGCCCAGCTCGATCGCGGGCCGCGGTCCGGTGGCGACGCTGATCGTCCAGACCGGCACGCTGCGGGTCGGCGACGTCGTGGTCGTGGGCAACACGTTCGGCAAGGTCCGCGCCCTCGAGAACGCCGCTGGCAAGCGGATCACCAAGGCCGGCCCGGCGATCAGCGGTCGTCGTCCTCGGCCTCGGCGACGTGCCCGAGGCAGGCGATGTGCTGCGGGTCGTGGCCGACGAGAAGGCCGCGCGCGCGCAGGTCGAGGCGCGCAGGAACGACGCAGGCAGCCCGCGAGGGCGGCGGCGCGTCGCGCGCCACCCTCGAGGACCTGTACCGCCAGATCCAGGCCGGACAGGCGAAGGAGCTGCGGATCATCCTCAAGGCCGACGTCTCCGGCTCGCTGGGCGCGATCGCGCATGCGCTCGAGCAGCTCGGCTCGGACGAGGTCAAGATCAACGTCCTGCTCGAGGCCGCGGGCGAGATCACCGACAACGACATCATGCTCGCGACGGCATCGAACGCGATCGTCGTCGGGTTCAACACCGGGATCACGGACACGGCCCGCCGGGCCGCAGAAGCCGAGGGCGTGGACGTCCGGCTGTACGACATCATCTACAAGCTCACCGACGACATCGACGCAGCGCTCAAGGGCATGCTCGAGCCCGAGGTCGTGGAGGTCGTCGAGGGTCGTGCCGAGGTGCGCCAGATCTTCCGCGTCGGCAAGAGCACGGTCATCGCCGGCTGCTACGTGACCGACGGACGGATCGTCCGTGGCGGCGGCGCGCGCGTCTGGCGCGGCGGCAAGGTGATCGCGACCGACCGCATCGATTCGCTGCGCCGGTTCCGCGACGACGTTCGCGAGGTGGCCCAGAACTTCGAGTGCGGCATCGGCCTGGCGGGGTTCAACGACCTCGTCGAGGGTGACGTCATCGAGTGCTTCACCAGCCAGACCGTGAGCCGGATCACGGGGTAGCGGCGCCGCCGTGCGGCGGTGGAGGCGATCCGTCGCCGCCACCGCATCCGTGGCGGCGTGAGCCCGACAGGCGATCGATGAGCCAGCGGACGGAGCGCGTCGACGAGCTGCTGCGCCAGGAGATCGGCGCGCTGCTCGCCAAGGAGGTCGCCGACCCGCAGGATCGGGTTCGCGACCATCACCGACGTCGAGACGTCGCCGGACCTTCGCCACGCGAAGGTCTGGGTCAGCGTCATCGGCGACCCGGCCGACCGCGAGGAGACGCTGCGCGCCCTGCAGCGCTCGATGGGCTTCATCCGGCACGAGCTCGGTCGCCGGCTGCGGATCAGGCGGATCCCGGAGCTCCATGTCCGCGCTCGACGACTCGGCCGAGCGCGGTACCCGGGTGCTGCACGTCCTCCAGGAGCTCGAGGCGGGGTCGGACCCGGAGGAGATCTCGCCCGTCACCGACACCCTCCCGACGCCCGGTCCCCCGGCTGCCGCAGGCCGGCGACGCCGTGCCCGACGAGCCGTCCCGACGATCGGCCAACGCCAGGCGGACGGCCCGACGGGTCGGCGGGTCAAGCGGCAGTCGGACGGGCACGCCGACGGCGGGGGCCGGACAGGAGCGGACGGCGGTGAGCCCGGGCGGTGGATCTCGACGACCCTGGCACGGACGCCGTCCCGGTTGGCGCCGCTGGAGCGCCTCCGGGCGGCGCGCCACGTGCTCGCCGTCGGCCACGAGAACCCCGATGCCGACACGCTCGGGGCGAGCTCGCCCTCGCGATCCTCGTCGAGCAGCTCGGCGGCCGGGCGCCGTCGTGTTCTCCGACCCGGTGCCGCCGCTGTACGCCTTCCTGCCGGGCGTCGACCGCGTGCGCACCGATCCCGCCGGACGAGCCGTTCGACCTGCTGGTCGCTGTCGGACTGCGCGCACGCCCGGATCGCGTCGGGCGCGTGGCGCAGCGGCACCCGGCTCTGTTCGCCGATCTCCCGCGCGTCGATCGTCGACCACCACGTCTCGAACGACGGCGCGGGCCGCGCCGACTGGATCGATCCGGCGGCCGCCGCCACCTGCGAGATGGTCGCCCTGCTCGCGGTCCGGCTCGGGGTCCCGCTCGATGCGGCCGACGGCGCGCTGGCGACCGCGCTGATGGCCGGGATCGTCATGGACACGGCGACGTTCGCCCATCCCAACGCGACGCCCCGGACGCTGGCCGTGGCCGCGGCCCTGGTCGAGGCCGGCGCGCCCCTGTCCGACATCTCGCGCCGCCTGTACCGGACCAAGCCGGACGCGCAGCTGCGGCTGTTCGGGCGGGTCCTGGACCGTCTCCGGGCATCGGCGGACGGGCGCGTCCTGTGGTCGACGCTGCTCGCAGGCCGACTTCGATGCGACCGGCGCCCTGCCGGCCCACTCCGAGGGGATCATCGACCTGCTGGCCCAGTCCGAGACGGCCGAGGTCGTCGATGCTGTTCAAGGAGCAGCCCGACGCCACCACGCGGCTGAGCGTCCGAACCAAGCCCGGCGGCGTGGATGCCACGGTGCTGACCGGGACGTTCGGGGGTGGCGGACACGCGCGCGCAGCGGGGGCGACCGATCGATGCGCCGCTCGACGCCGCCATCGTCGCGCCACGGAGGTCGCCGGACGCCTGGCAGCTTCCGTCCAGCGGAGGCCGGCGGCATCGCGCGCGGCAGCCACGAGCGAGGTCGATCGGTGATCCACGACGCGGTGCGGCCTGACCCGCGACCGCACCGGCGGCCTGGACGGCATCCTCGTGGTCGCCAAGCCATCGGGTCCCACGTCGCACGATGTCGTCGGCCTGGTGCGGCGCCTGTCCGTCGACCCGCCGCGTTGGCCACGGTGGCACCCTGGATCCCGTTCGCCGCCGGGGTGCTGCCGGTGTTCCTGGGACGAGCCACGCGGCTCGTCGAGTACCACCTCGGCGCCAACAAGCGCTATCGGGCAACGATCTGCTTCGGCGCCACGTCGACCACCGACGACATCGACGGCGAGCGGACACCGGTCGAGGGGCCGCCGGTCTCGCGCTCGTCGGTCGAGGCGGCGATGGCCGCCATGACCGGCCGCCAGCGCCAGGTGCCGCCGGCCTACAGCGCGGTGCAGATCGGGGGCCGCCGTGCCTATCAGATGGCCCGT
This sequence comes from uncultured Chloroflexia bacterium, assembly GCA_963806265.1. Classification (GTDB taxonomy): domain Bacteria; phylum Chloroflexota; class Limnocylindria; order Limnocylindrales; family CSP1-4; genus CAIXZV01. The sequence goes on along the minus strand of CAWDXT010000022.1, from coordinate 99,322 downwards.
GCCGGCGAGACGGTCGAGCTCCCCGAGCGGGAGGTCTCGATCCACCGCTTCGATCTCGTGGAGTGGGACGAGGCGGATCCGGCTCGCCCGGTGGCGATCTCGGAGATCGAGTGCTCCGCGGGGACCTACATCCGGGCCCTTGCCCGTGACCTCGGCGCCAGGCTGGGCAGCGGAGCCTACCTCGGCGCCCTCGTGCGGACGGCATCCGGCGCGTTTCGGCTCGAGGATGCGGTGACCTACGAGGTGCTGCGCGACGGAGCGACCGACGGCCCCGCCGGCGTGGAGCGACTGCTGCGTCCGATCGACGCCGGCCTCGAGGACCTGCCACACCTGCCGGTCACGGAGAACGAGATCCGGCGACTCGGCGAGGGCCTGCCGACCGTGCCCTCGACACCGTTGGCGACCCCCGATGCCCCGGTGATCCTCGCGGTCGGGCCCGACGGGCGCGTTGCCGCCGTCTGCGGCGCGGTCCGCGGAGCGCTCCAGCCGCACAAGGTCCTCGCGGCACGACCGTCCATCGGGGGGCGCCCCGTCGCGCAGCCCGTCAGGTCGGCCCGCTGAGGATGGACGTCGCCGCGGGGCTCGAGGCCCTCGATCGCTCGGAGACGCCGGTGTTCGTGGTCGTCGGCGTGTTCGATGGCCTGCACCTCGGTCACGAGTACCTCCTGCGGCACCTGGTCGCCGAGGCCGGCCAGCGGAGCGCCCGACCGGTCGTGATCACGTTCGACCACCATCCCGACCAGATCCTGACCGGCAAGGCGCCGCCCGTGCTGTGCGACCCCGACGAGCGCCTCGACCGCCTGGCGGCCGCCGGGGTCGATACGACGGTGGTCGTCCACTTCGACGAGCGAATGCGCGAGACGACCTATGAGGCGTTCGTGGACATGGTCGCGGCACGTGCGCCGCTCTCCGGATTCCTGATGACGCCCGACGCGGCATTCGGCTATCGCCGGGCGGGCACGCCGCAGACGCTGGCCGACCTCGGCCATCGGCGCGGCTTCGACGTCGCCGTCGTACCGCCGTTCGAGATCGACGGGCAGCCCGTTCGCAGCATGGTGATCCGCGAGGCCATCGCCGCCGGCGACCTTGCGACCGCGGCGAGACTGCTTGGCCGCGCGCACGCCGTGGTCGGGACGCTGGGTGCATCCGACCCCGGCGGGGCCACCCCGGTTCGGTTCGCCCTGCCGGTGGCGCTGCCCCCCGACGGCCGCTATGACGCGCGGGTCTCGCGACTCGACGGCGCCGTCGATCGGCCCGGCTGGACGCGGCGCGCGGAGCGAGGGGGCTCGGCGCACAGCCTCGACATCGTTCACGGTGCCATGCGGCTCGTCGATCCGGTCACCGCCGGCCGGGCAAGGATCGCGTTCGACCGCTGATCCGGCTGTGAGACGATGCCTTCGGATCGCAATCGGGGGTCGGCCGAACCGGAGTATGTGATATCGTCTAACAAAATAGTCGGAGACGAACCAGGGACCAGCGAGACCGCCTGACCGCCGCCGCCCGCGGCGAGCGCAGGCGACCACAGGAGGAGACCCATCGTGGGCGAGGCATTCTTCTCGGATGTGCCCGAGCCGATCCGGTACGGGGGGCTCGACTCGACGGATCCGCTCGCGTTCAAGGTCTACCAGCCGGACCGCGTGGTGCTGGGCAAGCGGATGGAGGAGCATCTGCGGCCGGGGGTGTGCTTCTGGCATTCGTTCTCCTGGGACGGCCGCGACATGTTCGGCATCGGCACCCTTGACCGGCCGTGGCTCGAGGATGCGGACGAGATGGCCGGCGCGCGGACCCGGATGGCGGCCGCGTTCGAGTTCTTCGAGAAGCTCGGCGCGCCCTACTACTGCTTCCACGACCGCGACGTGGCACCGGAGGGCGACAGCTTCGCCGAGTTCCGGGCCAACCTCGATGCGCTGACCGATGACGCGCTCGGGTACCAGGAGCGGACCGGCGTCCGCCTCCTGTGGGGAACGGCGAACCTGTTCACCCATCCGCGCTACCAGGCGGGCGCGGCCACCAACCCCGACCCCGAGGTGTTCGCGTACGCGGCCGCCCAGGTCAAGCACATGCTCGAGGTGACCCACCGGCTGGGCGGCGAGAACTACGTCCTGTGGGGTGGCCGCGAGGGCTACGACACGCTGCTCAACACCGACCTCCGTCGGGAGCAGGCGCAGCTGGCGCGCTTCCTGCACCTGGTCGCCGAGCACAAGGCGAAGATCGGCTTTGGTGGCCAGCTGCTGATCGAGCCCAAGCCCCAGGAGCCGACCAAGCACCAGTACGACTACGACGTCGCCACCGTCTACGGCTTCCTGGTCAGCAACGGGCTCGAGAAGGACTTCAAGGTCAACATCGAGGCCAACCACGCGACCCTGGCCGGCCACAGCTTCCACCACGAGGTCGCGTTCGCCGCGGCCAACGGCATCCTCGGCAGCATCGACGCCAACCGCGGCGATCCGCAGAACGGCTGGGACACCGACCAGTTCCCGAACTCGGTCGACGATCTCGTGATGCCGATCTACGAGATCCTGCGAAATGGCGGGCTGGGCAGCGGCGGCTTCAACTTCGACGCCAAGCTGCGGCGCCAGAGCACAGACCGCAGCGACCTGTTCCATGCTCACGTCGGCGGGCTGGACACGCTGGCGCGCGCGCTGCTCGCCGCTGCCTCGATGGTCGAGGACGGGAGCCTGCAGGAGCTGCGCGAGGCGCGCTACGCGGGCTGGGGCTCGGCGCTCGGCACCGCGATCCTCGACGGTGGTGAATCGCTCGCATCGCTGGAGGCCAGGGTTGCGGCGGGCGACGTCGCTCCCGTCCGCGCGTCGGGCCACCAGGAGATGCTCGAGAACCTCGTCAACCGTCACGTCTGGCGCGCGGGCTGACGCGATGGGCGTCGTCCTCGGGATAGACGTTTCCACCACGGCCACCAAGGCCGTCCTGGTCGATGAGCAGGGCGCGGTCGTCGCGATCGGCACGGCCGAGTACGGGTTCGAGCAGCCGCATCCGCTGTGGACCGAGCAGGATCCTGGGCTGTGGTGGACCGCCGCGGTGGACGCGATCGGGCGTGCGCTCGAGATGGCCCGCATCGACGGTGCGAGCGTAGACGCCGTTGGTCTCACCGGGCAGATGCACGGCCTGGTCGTGCTCGACGGTGACAGCGAGGTCCTCCGCCCGGCGATCCTGTGGAACGACCAGCGAACGGCAGCCGCGTGTGACGTCATCCGTGACCGGATCGGCGCCCGGCACCTGGTCGAGGTCACCGGCAATGATGCCCTGACGGGGTTCACGGCACCCAAGCTGGTATGGGTTCGGGACACCGAGCCCGACGTCTGGCGGCAGATCGCGCATGTCCTGCTGCCCAAGGACTATCTCCGCTTCCGGCTGACCGGGGAGCTCGCAACGGACAAGGCCGGAGCATCGGGCACGATCCTGTTCGACCTTGCCGCGCGTGACTGGTCGGCCGAGATCACGAGCGCGCTCGCAATCGATCCCGCGTGGCTGCCGGCGACCAACGAGGGTCCGGTGGTCACCGGCTCGATCACCGCCGCCGCGGCGGAGGCGACCGGCCTGCGTGCCGGGACTCCCGTGGTGGCCGGTGGCGGCGATCAGGCCGCGAACGCGGTTGGCGTTGGTGCCGTGATCCCCGGCCGCGTCGCGCTGTCGCTCGGCACCTCGGGTGTCGTGTTCGCGACCACGGACCAGCCGCTGTACGAGCCGGCCGGTCGCGTCCACGCGTTCTGCCACGCGGTCCCGGGTCGCTGGCACATGATGTCGGTCATGCTCTCGGCCGCCGGGAGCCTGCGCTGGTTCCGGGATGCCGTCGCGCCCGGAGCAGAGTTCGGGAGCCTGGTCGAAGCGGCGGCGGAGGTTCCCGTCGGCGGCGACGGGCTGCTGTTCCTGCCCTACCTGTCCGGTGAGCGGAGCCCGTACCCGGATCCGCTGGCGCGTGGCGCGTTCGTCGGACTCACGCTGGCGCACGATCGGCGGCACCTGACACGGGCCGTGATCGAGGGCGTGGCGTTCGGTTTGCGCGATGGCCTGGACCTGATGGTCGAGGCGGGGATGCCCGCGCCCGATCAGATCCTGGCATCGGGCGGTGGCACGGCGAGCCCGCTATGGCGCCAGGTGCTGGCCGACATCCTCAACGCCGAGATCGCGACCGTCAGCACGACCGAGGGCGCGGCCTATGGTGCGGCGCTGCTGGCCGCGGTGGGCAGCGGCTGGTTCCCGACGGTGGAGGCCGCGTCCGACGCGCTGGTCACCGCCACCCCCATGGCGTCACCGGGCCCGGACGTCGACCGATACGCAGAGCTCCACGCGATCTATCGGGGCCTGTATCCGGCGCTCGCCCCGTCGTTCCACCGGCTCTGATCGAACCAGGTCCGCGACGCCCGGCGCTTCATCGCCTGACGTGCGCCGACGCTGTACCGCCGCCGGTCAGGTCCAGGCCGTCGCGCAGGCGGCCCGTTCCACGATCCAGCGCGTCAGCGGCGGAGCTCGATGGCCGCCCGGTCGCTGTCGGTCACCTCGTCCGGCTTCTTGCCCAGGATGATCATGCCCAGCACGTCGTCGGGCGTCACGGTCTCCTTGTCGATCGTGCCCACGAGCTCGCCGTGATACATCACGCTGATCCGCTCGGACAGGTCGAACACGTCATGGATGTCGTGGCTGATGAGGAAGATGCCGATTCCTTCCTCCTTGAGCTGCCGGACGAGGTTGCGAACCTGGGCAGTCTCGGCGGGACCGAGCGCGGCTGTCGGCTCGTCCATGATGAGAATCCGCGCATTGAAGTAGACAGCCCGCGCGATCGCCACCGCCTGGCGCTGGCCGCCGGACAGCGACTTCACCGGCATCTTGAAGTTCGTGAAGTTGGGGTTGAGGCGACCCATCACCTTGCGGGTCTCCGCCTCCATCGCCGAGTCGTCGAGCGATCCAAGACGTGTCGTCTTCTCGCGACCCAGGAACAGGTTGGCGGGGGCGTCGACGTTGTCGGCAAGGGCGAGCGTCTGGTAGATGGTTTCGATGTTGTAGCGCTTCGCGTCGCGCGGGCTGGTGAGCGTGACGCGCTTGCCGTCCACCCGGACCTCGCCGGAATCGGCAGGGTGCGCGCCCGACAGGACGCGCATGAGCGTCGTCTTCCCCGCGCCGTTGCCGCCCACGATCCCCATGACCTCGCCGGCATAGAGGTCGAGCGAGACGTCACGCACGGCGTGGACGCCCCCGAAGGCGACGTTGATATGGAGAAACTCGACGAGGGGCGTGCGCTCCGCGACAGTCACTGGTCAGCCCTCCTGCTCACGAGCCGCGTCGGCGGTTGTAGGTGTCGAACCCCACCGCGGCGATGAGGACGACCCCGGCGGCGACATTCTGGCCGGGGGAGATCACGCCCAAGTAGCTCAGCCCGTACTGGAGCGATGCCATCACAAATGCGCCCAGGATGGCCCCGCTGATGGTCCCGATGCCGCCGGTGAACGAGGTCCCGCCGATGACGGCCGCGGCGATCACATACAGCTCGTAGCTGACGCCGATGTCGAGCGTCGCTCCGTTGAGCCGCGCCGACGCAATCGATGCGGCGAGGGCGCACAGGATGCCCATCACCACGTAGGTCTTGAGGATCGTGAAGCGGGTGTTGATGCCTGCCAGCTCGGCGGCGTCGGGGTTGCCTCCGTAGGCGTAGACGTACCGTCCAAACCGTCGGCGGGTGGCCAGCCAGGTCATCACGAGGCCCACCCCGATGACCAGCATGATCGGGTTGGGGAGGCCGGTCGCGATATTCCACCCACCTGCGGGCTTCGGGCCCCAGTTCTCCTCGATCGCAATCCGGCTGGCCAGGCCTTCGGGCCAGAGATAGGAATTGGCGAACGCCGCCACGCCGAGCACCGCGATGCAGCCCACGACGGCAAGCAGCACCTCGGCCCACATCGGTCGAACGGGGAAGTCAAACCGACGGCGCTGACGTCGACTGCTCACCAGCAGGGCAACGATCGCGAGGCAGCCAATGATGGCCACGACCCACGTCAGCGTGCCCCCGAGCGACCCCCGTGCCCCACCGCCGATCAGCTGGAAGCTGGGATCGATCCCCGAGATCGCGGCGCCGTTGGAGAGGTACCAGACGAGGCCGCGGATCGACAGCAGCCCGCCCAGGGTGACGATGAACGACGGCACCCCGATGTAGGCGATGATGAACCCCTGGAGAGCGCCGAACGCCGCGCCGATCCCGATCCCGATGGCCAGCGCGATCGCCCACCTGAACGGGAAGTCGGGACCCATGCCCAGCACGTTGGGCAGCAGGTCGGTCATGAGCAGCGCGTAGGACATCGCGACGAACCCGACCAGTGATCCAACGGACAGGTCGATGTTTCGGGACACGATGACGAGGACCATCCCGGTCGCGATGATCGCGATCCCGGCAGCCTGCACCGACAGCGTGACCATGTTGGCCGGCCGGAAGAAGGTGCCGCCGCTCAGGACATGAAACGTGAGCAGGATCACCGCCAGCGCGACCAGCATGCCGAACAGCCGGACGTCGATCTCGGTCTGGGCGATCAGCCGACGGATCGAGGTGCCGGCGCCGGATTGCTGCTGACCCGGTTGACTCGGCGCCTCCGCCAAATTCGTCACGGGGCGGCCCTCCTGGTCCTGCGAGAGATTCGTCTGCGCCCCCGGCGTGAACCGGGGGCGCAGGTGGTACGACTAGCCTAAGGCGTCGGTGCCTAGAGACCGCAGGCGGACGCGCCCGGGTCGGAGGCGGTGACACCCTTGCAGATGTCGTCCTTGGTGGCCCACCAGCCGGCCGACATCACATCACCGAGGTTCTCGGCGGTGACCGGCGTCGGCTGGAGGATGAAGGAGTGGACCGTGTTGCCGCCAGGCGTCTCGAAGTCCTGCACCGTGTTCCCGGCGACCGGCGCCACGGACGGGTCGATGAAGCCGTCGGGCAGGGTGAGGTCAGCCATGGCCGTGCCGGCGCACAGGTCAAGCGCGGCCTGACCAGCGGCCTTGCCCAGCTCGTTGGCGTTCTTCCAGACGTCGACGTACTGCTTGCCCAGCGCCACGTTGTTCAGGTTGGCGGGGTCGCCGTCCTGCCCGCTGAGCGGCGGGAAGTCGTAGCCCTTGGCCGTGAGGGCAGCCACGACGCCGAGCGCCGTGCTGTCGTTCTCAGCCAGGATGGCATCGATCGTCTGACCTGACGCGTTGGCCTGGTCGATGATCGCTTCCATGTTCTTCTGGGCGGTCTCGGTCTTCCAGCCGTCGGTGTACGTCCCTTCGGCGGGTCCGAGGATCGTGATGTCACCGGATGCGACCTTGTCCTTCAGGCCGGCCTCGTCCCAGCCCTGCGGCAGGAACGTGGAGGCGTTCGGATCGCCGGGATCGCCCTTGATCAGGACGTAGTTGCCCGTCGGCACCTTGTCCAGCACCGCCTGCGCCTCGGCCTTGCCGACGGCCACGTTGTCGAACGTGATGTACAGCGCAGCCGGGTCCTCGATGAGTCGGTCATAGGAGATGACCGGGATGCCGGCGTCGGTCGCCTTCTGCACAGCCGGGATGATCGCCTGGGTGTCCTGGGCGAGCAGGATCAGGACGTTGGCACCCTGGTTGATGAGGCTGTCAACGTCGGTCAGCTGCTGCTCGTTGCTGAGGTTCGCGTCGGCATCGATGTACGTGCCGCCGGCCGCCTCGACCGTCTGCTGGATGTTCGGCTTGTCGGCCGCGGCCCAGCGCGGCTGCTGGAAGTTGTTCCAGGAGACGCCGACGACGCAGTCGCTGGCCGTGCCGCCTCCTCCGCTGGCGGGCGGCTGAGGGCTCTGGGGTAGCGCTGCTCGAGCAGGCGCTGACCAGTATGGCCGCGGCACCTGCAATGACAGCAAGTCTACGAATATCCATGCGCGATTTCCTCCTCCAAGATGAACGGACCCGTTGTCCATGGAAATGGCCAGGTGCTGTTCACAAGGCTACTCCGGTCGACACGCCCCTTTCGTGACGATCCGTCCAATCGGGACGGTCATGGTAGCGGTAGCCGGATGCGGCGCGCCATCTCACGCGCTCGCGGCGTCAAGTAGGTCGTCCCGCCGCAGGAACCATGCCGCGGGATCGCTGAGGAGAGGCTCGAAGGCGAGCTCCGCCGCACCGCAGAGCGGAGCGTCGACGCCGAGCGTTGCCGGAAGGATCCGGACGAGCCGCCCCGGTGCAGGCAGCGCTCGGCTGGCCAACTCGGCCTCCACCGTGGTTTGGACGAACGGGTAGATCCGACCCAGCATCGCACCGAGGATGACAAGCCGTGGGTTGAGGATGTTGACCAGTCCTGCCAGGCCAATGCCCATCCACCGGCCGACATGCTCGAGTGCCGCGACCGCGCCGGGATCTCCGGCTGCCGCGTCGGCGAGAACTGCCTCCACACCCACACTGCCCGCGTCGGTCGGCCGATCCGCGAGCGCCAACAGCGTCCGCTCACCGATCTCGGTCTCCCAGCAGCCCGTCGCTCCGCAGCGACAGCGGCGTCCGTTCGGGTTCAGCGGCATGTGGCCGATCTCGCCGCCGTACCCGGCAGCTCCCGTCATCGGCCGGCCACCGACGATCGCCCCGCCGCCGACGCCGACCTCCCCCGACACGTACATGATGTCATCCACGCCGATGGCGGCACCCCGGCGATGCTCTGCCAGGGCCCCGGCGTCGGCGTCGTTGGCGATCGAGATGGGAACATCCATGCCGAGCCGATCGGCCAGAAGCTCTCCGAGCGGGACGTCCTGCCAGCCGAGGTTGGGAGCCATGGACACCAGCCCGTCGTTGCTGCGGACGACGCCGGCCACCGCAACGCCGATCCCGACCAGTCGCCCGTCGGCGGGCAACGAGAGCTCGTCGACGAGGGACGCCACGCCGGAGACGACGTCGTCGACCGCCAGGTGACCTCGCGTATATCCTCCCGGCGCCGGGCGAGGGTGTCACCGCCAAGCCCGACCAGGGCGGCAGCGACGGAGTCGACGAGGATCTCGATCGCGACCACGACCGCGCGCTCGGGGTGGAGCCGGACGAGCGGCGAGGGCCGCCCGGGGGTGCCCAGGCGGATGGCGTCGTTCTCGGACACGAAGCCCGCGTCGGCGAGCTCGTGCACCAGGCCCCGGATGGCGCTCCTGGTCAGCCCGGTCGCCGCAACCAGCTCCGAGCGCGACAGCGGGCCGCGCTCATGCAGCTGGCGCACGATGGCGCTCAGGTTCGCGCGTCGGACCGTTTCGCTCCGCTGTCCGAGATCCACTCGACCTGGTCGCAAGGTTTTGTGATCCTTTCGATCAAATATGTGCCAGACTGGAGCACACGCCCGGCTCGTGTCAAGTCGGAAGCGCGTCGGTCGCGGCTGGGGAACGGTCGGCCCACGCGCCCGAACATCGTCCGCGTGCCGGGCGAAGGAGGTGCGGAGTGCAAGGGCCAGTCACCGAGGGGCGGCACGAATCCGAGATGGGCCGGGGGCAATGAAGATGGCTCCGTTCCGCTGGGGCGTCCTGTCCACCGCCAACATCGCGCTCGAGAAGGTCATCCCTGGCATGCGCCGCGCTCGCGACACCGAGGTGCTCGCGATCGCATCTCGCGACGAGTCGCGCGCCCGCGCTGCGGCTTCTCGACTCGAGATCCCGCGTGCCTACGGCAGCTACGAGGCGCTGCTCGCAGACGCGGACGTGGATGGCGTGTACATCCCGTTGCCCAACCATATGCACCTCGAATGGACGATCGCCGCGGCGCGGGCCGGCAAGCCGGTCCTGTGCGAGAAGCCGCTGGCGCTCACGGCCGCCGACGCGGAGCACATGATCGGCGCCTGCCGCGAGGCGGGGGTGCCCATGATGGAGGCGTTCATGTACCGCCACCATCCGTCGTGGGTCGCCGTTCGCGATCTCATCGCCGGCGGCCGCATCGGGCTGCTGACGGCGATCGACAGCTGGTTCTCCTACCACAACGACGATCCGGCCAACATCCGCAACATCCTGGCGGCCGGCGGAGGAGCCCTTTACGACATCGGTTGCTACAACATCAACCTGTCGCGAATGCTGTTCGGGTCGGAGCCGACAGGCGTGGCCGCGTCGATCGTCCGGGACTCAAGCTCGGGCGTGGACGTCCTCACGAGCGCACTGCTCACGTTCGAGGGCGGCACCAGCGACGTTCACGTGCACCACGCGGGCCGAGCCCGACCAGCGGGTGCACATCTACGGCACGACCGGCCGGATCTCCATCGAGATCCCGTTCAATGTCCCGCCCGACCGGCCGACCCGGGTGATGCTCACCGCGGGCGGCGATCCGCCGGTGGCTCCCGCGACCGAGATCATCACGTTCCCCGCGGCCGATCCGTATGCCGCCGAGGTCGAGGGGTTCGCCACGGCCGTTCGGGCCGGTTCGCCGGTGCCCGTGCCCCCCGACGATGCCGTCGCCAACCTGCGCGTCATCGAGCAGGTGTTCGCGGCAGCCGGTGCGGCCTGACCACCAACTGAGGGTCATTCCCAGCGCACGAGCGAGCGACCCTCGATACGATCATTCCAGGCGGCGCGCAGCGTCCCAGTGCCGCATCCGAGCCGAGTCGAGGATGCCGAGCCATGACGGACACCGCAGGGCCGCGCCGATCGTTCCGCATCGAGGCGCAGGCTCGGTGATCCTGGCCGCGACGATGCTGACGCTGGTCGTCGCGCTTGGGACCGGCCTGGTGATCGCCCGTCCCTGGGAGCAGACGCCCAGGTGCCCGACCATCGCCGAGCACCCGGATTGGACGTCGCACGCCGCTGGGACGAGGCCCTGCTCGACGCCATCCGTCGGGCGCTGCCTGCGCCGACCGTTCATGCCCGGAACCTCTACCACACGTCGGCCGCGATGTGGGACGCGTGGGCAGCCTACGACCCGGGCGCGACCGGGGTATTCGTGACCGAGAAGGCGACGCGCCGTCCGACGTCGAGGCGGCGCGCGACGAGGCGATGAGCTACGCCGCCTATCGCGTGCTCACCGAGCGCTACATCAGCTCGGCCGGGCGGTGACGTCTCGCTGTCGGAGTTCGCCGACCTGATGGACGCCCTCTGCTATCCGGTCGAGGTGACCACCACGGAGGGCGACTCGCCCGCGGCGCTCGGCAATCGGATCGCGGCCGCGGTCATCGCCGCGCGGCAAGGCGGACGGCTCCAACGAGGACGGCGGCTACGCGGCCGACCGGCTACGAGCCGGTCAACCCGCCGCTCGACGGTCGCGGAGTCCGGGACCACGATGGTCGATCCCAACCGCTGGCAGCCGCTGCAGATCGAGCACATGATCTCGCAGAACGGGATCCCGGTGACCAATGGCGTCCAGCAGGCGATCGGCCCGCACTGGGGCCACGTGGTCGGCTTCGCCCTGCCGCCCGATCCAGGAACCGGCACGCCGATCGATCCCGGGACCGCCGCCGCGCCTGGGCGATCCGGACACCGACCAGGCGTTCAGGGACCAGGCGGTCGAGGTCATCCGGGACAGCAGCATGCTCGACGCCGGCCGATGGCGTCATGATCGACATCTCGCCGGGCGCGCTGGGCGGCAACTCGCTGGGTGCCAACGACGGCAGCGGGCACCCTGTCAACCCAGTGACCGGTGAGCCGTACCAGCCGGACAGGTGCTCCGGGGCGACTTCGGTCGCGTGATGGCGGAGTTCTGGGCCGACGGCCCGAGCTCCGAGACGCCGCCGGGTCACTGGAACGTGCTCGCCAACCTCGGTCTCCGACGAGCTGGACCCCGACCTGCGGATCGGCGGCACGGGCGAGCCGGTGTCGCGCCTGGAGTGGGACGTCGAAGCTCTACCTCGCCGTCAACGGCGCGGTCCACGACGCCGCCATCGCAGCCTGGGGGCTCAAGGGCTACTACGACTCGACCCGTCCGATCTCGATGATCCGCTACATGGGCGGCCTCGGTCAGTCGAGCGATCCCGACGCTGCCCGTCATACGACCCGGAGGGCCTGCCGCTGGTGCCCGGGCTCGTCGAGCTGATCACCGACCCGAGACCACGGCACCGGGCGGGCGCCACGCCGCGCTCGCGGGACACGAGGGCGAGATCGCGGTCCTGGCATGGGCCGGGAACCCGGCGGATCCGAAGACCGAGGTCGGCGGGCGTGGCGCTGGATCCGCGCCGTCGATTGGGTCCCGTACCAGCTGCCGACCTTCGTGACGCCCGTCGTTTCCGGGCTACGTCTCGGGCCACAGCGACGTTCAGCCGGGCCGCCGCCGAGGTCCTGACCGGGTTCACCGGGAGCGAGTACTTTCCGGGCGGTATGAGCGGCTACACGATCCCGGCCGGCTCGCTCGACGTTCGAGCGCGGCCCGACGACGCGATATCCAGCTGGAGTGGGCGACCTACTTCGACGCCTCGGACCAGGCCGGTCAGTCACGGCTGTGGGGCGGGATCCACATCGAGGCCGACGACTTCACCGGCCGCCGCGTCGGTGCCGCGTGCGGCCAGGCGGCCTGGGCGCTGGCGCAGCGCTACTACACCGGCGGTGGGACACGGTGACCGGAGGCACGCGCGCCGCCGGCAGGCCCTTCGGGCGGAGGTGGCCGTGAGCCGCGGCCGGTGGGCAGTCGCCATTGCCGCCATCGTTCTCATGGGCGCGGTCGGGCTGGGCGCCCTCGTCCTGGGTCGCGTGGTCGGCCTCGGCGCGGACGCCGGTGCGATGGGCGCGCCCGCGTTCGTCGACGCGACCGCGACGTCCGGTCTGAGCCACGTCTACGGCGGCGGCTATGAGGCGACGTTGGGCGGCGGGCTCGCCACGTTCGATTGCGACGGCGACGGTCTGCCCGGATCTGTTCATCGCCGGCGGCGACAACCCGGCTGGCGCTGTTCCGCAACGACAGCACGGTCGGCGGCGACGCTCCGGTTCACGCACATCGACGACCCGCTGACCGAGCATGACCCAGGTGACCGGGGCCTACCCGCTCGACATCGATGGCGACGGGCAGGTCGACCTGGCCGTCCTGCGCGTCGGTGGCGTGGAGCTGCTGCGGGGCCTCGGGTGGCTGCCGGTTCGAGCAGGCCAATGCCACGTGGTCGTTCGACCCGCCGTCGACCTGGGTCGACCGCATTCAGCGCCACGTGGGAGGGCAGCGACGGACTGCCGACGTTGGCCGTGGGCAACTACGTGGGGCTCGACGCCCAGGGCAATGCGACCTATGCCTGCCCCGACAACCTGCTGTACCGGCCTGACGCGTCGGGATCGGGCTACGCCGCCCCGATCCCGCTCGCTCCCGGCTACTGCACCCTGTCGATGCTGTTCAGCGACTGGGATGGATCCGGACGCCGCGACCTCCGGATCAGCAACGACCGCCACTACTACACCGCCGCCGAGGGTGGCGAGCAGCTGTGGCGGATCGACCCCGGTCAAGCGCCCCGCGCCTATGGCGGCGACGACGGCTGGGTGAAGATGCAGATCTGGGGCATGGGCATCGCCAGCCAGGACCTGACAGGTGATGGGCTCCCGGAGGTCTACCTCACGAGCCAGGGCGACAACAAGCTCCAGACGCTGCTGGCCGGCCCCGCGCATCCCACCTACAGGGATATCGCGCTCAAACGCGGCGTGCTCGCGACCCACCCGGTCAACGGCGGTGACCCGCTGCCCTCGACCGCGTGGCACCCGGAGTTCGCGGACGTGAACAACGACGGGTACGTGGACCTCTACGTGTCCAAGGGCAACATCGACCAGGTGCCGGACTACGCGAGCCGCGACCCCAGCAACCTGTTCATCGGTCAGGCCGACGGCAGCTTCGTCGAGGAGGCCGCGGCGGCCGGGATCGTCAACTTCGACCACACTCGAGGGGCGGCCGTGGTCGACCTCAACGCCGATGGCCTGCTGGATCTTGTCGAGGTCAAGGTCAACGCCCCGGTGCGCGTATGGCAGAACGTCGGCTCGGGTACCGCGTCCCAGACCCGAGGCCGATGGGTAACTGGCTCGAGCTCCGGCTGAGCGCAGCCCGGGGCGAACCGCGACGCGATCGGCGCGGTGGTCGAGGTGGAGGCGGGCGATCGAGCCCAGCGCCAGGAAGTCGTCGTCGGCGGGCGGTCACATCAGCGGCCAGCTGGGCTGGCTGCACTTCGGGCTCGGCCGGCGACGGAGGCACGGGTCCGGGTGACATGGCCGGACGGCGAGGTCGGCCCGTGGCTGACGCTGTCGGCGAACCAGTTCCTGGAGCTGGCCAGGGACTCCGGTAGCGCGACGCCCTGGCTGCCCGCCGGATGATGATGCGGTCGTGACGAGACGGGTCGCGCTGACGCGGATCGAGCTGCCCGGGTTCGGGGCGTCACCGGTGCGTCCCGATATCCCGCCCGGGCGCTACGCCGAGCGAGTCGCGACGCTGCGCGCACGGGCTGCGGACCGTCGCTATGACCAGCTGGTCGTCTATGCGGACCGCGAGCACAGCGCGAACCTTGCGTTCCTGACGGGCTTTGATCCTCGGTTCGAGGAGGCGCTCCTGGTGCTGGGACCGGGCGACCCGCCCGCCATCCTGGTCGGCAACGAGTGCTACGGGATGGCCGGTGCGGCGCCGCTGCCAATGGAGCGCCACCTGTTCCAGGACTTCAGCCTGCCATCGCAGCCCCGGGACCGATCACGACCGCTGGCCGAGATCCTGCGCGGGGAGGGGATCGGCGGCGGCATCGCGGGTCGGCGTCCTCGGCTGGAAGACCTACGCCGACCCGATCGCGGCTCGAGGTGCCGGCGTTCATCGCCGACGAGCTTCGCCTGCTGGTCGGTGACAGCGGTCTGGTGGAGAACGCGAACGACCTGCTCATCGACCCGGCGGACGGCCTGCGGGTGATCAACGACGTGGACCAGCTCGCGGTCTTCGAGCACGCCTCGTGCCGGACGTCGGGCGGGGTGCGGCGGCTGCTCCGCGGCCTCCGGCCGGGCCTGACCGAGGCCGAGGCGGTGCGGCTGCTGGACTGGGACGGGACGCCGCTGTCATGCCACCTGATGCTGACCGCCGGCCCCAGAGCGGCCCTGGGACTGCTGAGCCCGGGCGATCGCCGGATCGCCCGGGGCGACCCGCTGACGGTCGCGTTCGGGATCTGGGGCGCCCTCACCTGCCGAGCGGGGTTCATGGTTGAGGATGCCACCGAGCTGCCCACGGACATCGCCGATTACGTCGAGCGCCTGGTGGCGCCCTACTTCGAGGCCGTGGTCGAGTGGTACGGGGCGCTGCACATCGGCCAGACCGGTGGGGCGCTGCAGGAGATCATCGACCGCCGGCTGGGCGACCGGTTCTTCGGCATCGGGCTCAACCCGGGGCATCAGCTGCACCTGGACGAGTGGGTCGGCTCTCCCGTGTGGCGCGGATCAACCGTGGAGCTGCGGTCAGGGATGGCGCTCCAGGTCGACATCATCCCGGCTACCGGCACGCCCTGGTTCACGACCAACCTCGAGGACGGCATCGCGCTCGCCGACGAGACGCTCCGACACCAGCTTCGAGGCCGCCTACCCGGACGCCTGGTCGCGAATCCTGGCCCGCCGCGCATTCATGGTCGACACGCTGGGCATCGACCTCCATCCGGACGTGCTGCCGTTCTCGAACCTGCCGGCCGTCCTCGCACCGTTCCTGCTCGACCCGGACCGGGCGCTCGCGGTCGCTCGCTGAGCCTCGCCGCGCCAAGGGCTTCGCGCGCACTCGCGCGCGCGGACCAGTTGGCGCAGCGCGGCGTCCCTGTTGCCCCGTGGCAGCGTCCCTGCTATCCTCCGCCGGTCGAAGTACAAGGTTTAGATAGTCACGCCATCGTTCGTGTCGGAGGATCGAGTGCCGCTCGCGCGGGAGAAGAAGCAAGAGGTCATCGCGGCGTACGCCGTCAAGGACGGCGACACCGGATCCCCGGAGGTCCAGGTCGCGCTCCTGACGGAGCGGATCCGCGACCTGACGGATCACCTTCGTCGCTTCCCCAAGGACAACCACTCGCGCCGCGGCCTCCTCAAGCTCGTGGGCCAGCGCCGACGCCTTCTCGCCTATCTCGTGAAGAAGGACGCCACGCGCTATCGAGCCGTCATCGGCTCGCTCGGACTGCGCCGCTAGGGCACGCCGCTCAGACCCCGGGTCAGATCCCGGGGTCGTTCGTGTCCGGCACCCTCGCCAGCCCGGCCAACCGGCCGCAGGTCGCTCCACCCCTACACGACCAAGGAGGTCGTTCACACGTGCCCACACCCACCACGCTCGAGATCGAGTTCGGCGGTCGTACGCTGACGCTGGAGACCGGCAGGCTCGCCGGCAACGCCGGCGGCGCGGTCACCGCCCGCTACGGCGACTCGATGGTCCTCGGGACCGCGAACCGCTCCCAGCCGCGGCCGGGCCTCGACTTCTTCCCGCTCACCGTCGACTTCGAGGAGCGGATGTACGCCGCGGGCAAGATCCCCGGCGGCTTCATCAAGCGCGAGGGCCGCGCGTCCGAGGCGGCGACGCTCGCGGCGCGCCTGACGGACCGGCCGATCCGCCCGCTGTTCCCCGAGGGTTACAAGGACGACGTCCAGATCGTCATCACGACCCTGTCGACGGACCAGGAGAACGAGCTGGACGTGCTGGGGACGATTGCCGCCTCGGCCGCGCTGACGATCAGCGAGATCCCGTTCCAGGGCCCGATCGGCGCCGTCCACGTCGGCCGGATCGACGGCGAGTTCGTGCTCAACCCGACCACCAGCCAGCTGGCCGAATCGGAGCTCGACCTTGTCGTCGCCGGTACCCGCGACGCGATCATGATGGTCGAGGCCGGGGTCAAGATCCTGCCCGAGGACGTCATGGCCGAGGCGATCATGTTCGCCCACCGGTCGATCGCGCCGCTCATCGACATGCAGGACGAGCTGCGCGAGAAGGTCGGCAAGCCAAAGCGGCTGCCGTACCTCGAGCCCAGCGTCGACTCGGTGCTCAAGTTCGTGGAGCGCGCCAGGAGCGGCGGCGAGTTCGTCGTCGTGGACGTCGAGACGACCGGCACCGATCCCAAGATGGCCGATCTCGTCGAGGTCGCCGCGGTTCGCGTCAAGGGCGGCAAGGTCACCGATCGCTGGTCGACGCTACGTCGAACCCGGGGCGGCCGATCGTCGGCAACCAGATGCACGGCATCACCGACAAGGACGTCAAGGGCGCCCCGAGCCCCGCGGACGCCGCGCGCAAGGTGCTCGACTTCGTCGGCGACGCGCCGCTGGTCGGGCACTCGGTCGGGTTCGACATCGGGTTCCTCGAGGAGGCGCTCGGTGACGGGACGCGCGTCGAGCAGGGCGCGTACCTGGACACGCTGGTCATCGCCCGCGAGGGGTATCCGGATCTCGAGAACTACAAGCTCGCGACCCTCGCGAGCTTCTTCGGCATCGAGCTCAGCGAGAGCCACCGGGCGCTGCCGGACGCAGAGGCGACCGCCGAGCTGCTGCTGTGGTTCGCGAACGACCTCCCCGGGCGCATCGACACCCTTGTCGACGGCATCACGACGGCGGTCCGTGCCACCCGCACCGACAAGGAGGAGTCGGAGCGGCTCCTCGAGGCCGCGCGCCGCAACGCCCGCGTCAGCAAGAGCCTGTTCGGGCTGGTGCAGAAGAAGACCGTGCGCAAGCTGGTCCTCGCCGAGGGCCTGCGCATGGACGGCCGCGCCACCGACGAGATCCGGCCGATCTCGGTCGAGGTCGGACTCCTGCCGCGCGCCCACGGCTCCGGCCTGTTCACGCGTGGCCAGACGCAGGCGCTGACCGTTGCCACGCTCGGCGCGTCCTCGGACGTGCAGCGGATCGACACGATCAGCCCCGAGACCGAGAAGCGGTACCTCCATCACTACAACTTCCCGCCGTACAGCACCGGCGAGAACAAGCCGATGCGCGGCCCGTCGCGACGCGACATCGGTCACGGCAACCTCGCCGGTCGTGCGCTCGATCCCGGTTCTGCCGAGCCAGGAGGAGTTCCCGTACGTCATCCGCCTCGTGTCCGAGGTGGTGTCCGGCAACGGCTCGACGTCGATGGCATCGACCTGCGGCTCGACCCTTGCCCTGATGGACGCGGGCGTGCCGATCAAGGCGCCGGTCGCCGGCGCGGCGATGGGCCTCGTGCTCGACGCCGAGAGCGGCAGCTTCGTGGTCCTCACCGACATCCTCGGCAAGGAGGACTCGATCGGTGACATGGACTTCAAGGTCACCGGTACCACGCGAGGGCATCACCGCGCTCCAGATGGACATCAAGGTCAAGGGCATCGACGAGCGGGTCATCCGCGAGGGCCTCAAGCAGGCGCTTGCCGCCCGGCTGTTCATCCTCGACAAGATGACCGCCGTGCTGCCGTCGGCGCGCGAGGAGATGTCCGACTTCGCGCCTCGGATCATCACGATCAAGATCAACCCGGAGAAGATCCGCGAGATCATCGGCAAGGGCGGCTCCATGATCCGCAAGATCCAGGAGGAGACCGACACCGAGATCAACGTCGAGGACGACGGCACGGTCGAGATCGCGGCGGTCTCCGGCGAGAACTCGCGCAAGGCCGATCGCCTGGATCGAGAGCCTCACCCGCGAGGTCGAGGTCGGCGCCCTGTACCTGGGCAAGGTCACCCGGCTGATGACCTTCGGCGCGTTCGTCGAGATCCTGCCGGGCAAGGAAGGCCTCGTCCGCATCGGCGAGCTCGCCGACTACCACGTGCCGTCCGTCGAGGACGTCGTGTCGGTGGGCGACGAGGTCATGGTGGTGGTCACCGAGATCGACCGCCAGGGCCGCGTCAACCTGTCGCGCAAGGCGGCGATGCAGCGCCACCTGGCGAAGTAGCCGCTCGGGCCATGCCCAGTGATGCGAAGGCCGTCCCGCTGGACGGCCTTCGGATCGCACCGACCCGGCGGATGTTGACGTCGACTGGCTGCACGGCGCGCTGTCGGAGCGTTCGTACTGGGCGCAGGGACGGTCGCGAGCGGTCGTCGAAGCCGTCGCTCCGGGGTCGCTGTGCTTCTCGGCGCTGGCAGATGGCCGGCAGGTCGGCTTCGCACGCGTCGTCACCGACGAGGCGACGTTCGCGTGGGTTTGCGACGTGTTCGTCGAGGAGTCCTGGCGTGGACGAGGTGTCGGCAGCCTCCTGATGACGGCGATCGTCGACGATCCACGGCTGCAGGATCTCCGCCGGATGGTGCTTGCCACCGCCTCGGCGGCGGCCCTCTACGGGCGCTTCGGCTTTGGCCCGCTCGAGCGCGCCGAGCACTGGATGGAGCGAACCTGAGGCCCGACGCGCTTCGTTGTCTCCGTGGTGACGACCGCGAGCCGACCGATGCCCCGGCGGGCCTCACGCGTCGGGTGCCGAAGGGTCGCGCTGCTATACTCCGCGCCGTGCCCGACAACCCATTGACAGCAGGTCGGACCATGCCCGGAACCTCCCCCGATACGCTCACCATCGCCGTCGTCGGCGCCACCGGCGCCGTCGGCCGGACGATGATCCAGGTCCTGCTCGAGAAGCAGCTCCCGACGGCGCGGCTCCGTCTGATGGCGTCGGAGCGGTCGGCGGGTCGCACGCTGACGGTCGACGGACGAGAGATCGAGGTCGAGCTGGCGACCCCCGACGCGTTCGAGGGCGTCGACATCGCGCTGTTCAGCGCCGGGGGCGGCACCTCGAAGGAGCTGGCGCCGGCCGCGGCTGCGCGTGGTGCGGCCGTGATCGACAACTCCAGCGCATGGCGGATGGACCCCACGGTCCCGCTGGTCGTGTCGCAGGTCAACCCGGACGACCTCGCGTGGCACGAGGGGATCATCGCCAACCCCAACTGCTCGACGATGCAGCTCATGCCGCCGCTGATGGCCCTCCGCGACGCGGTTGGCCTCGAGCGCGTCATCGTGGACACCTACCAGGCCGTGGCGGGCACGGGTCAGAAGGCGATCGTCGAGCTCGAGGAGCAGGTCCGGGCGCATGCGGACGGGCCGCCCAAGGTCGCCCGGGTCTACCCGCACCCGATCGGCTTCAACGCGCTGCCGCACATCGACGTGTTCCTCGACAACGGCTACACGAAGGAGGAATGGAAGGTCGTCACCGAGAGCCGCAAGATCCTGCACCTGCCGGACTGCTGCGAGTCAGCTGCACGGCCGTTCGCGTGCCGTCTTCGTCAGCCACTCCGAGGCCGTCCATGTCGAGACGCGCGACCCGATCACGCCCGACGAGGCGCGGGCGCTGTTCGCGGCCGTCGACGGGCGTCGTCGTGCAGGACGACCCGGCGACCAACACGTACCCCCTGGCCACGCGAGGCCGCGGGATCCGGACGAGGTCTACGTGGGCCGCGTCCGGCAGGATCCGTCGATCTCCGGCAATCGCGGGCTCGCCTTCTGGGTGGTGTCCGACAACCTGCGCAAGGGCGCCGCGAGCAACGCGGTGGAGCTGGCCGAGATCCTCGTTCGAGCGGGGCTGGACCCGCAGGGCGAGTGATCGCCAGCCGGTCGGTGCGTCCGGGGGGCGGCCCGCGTGACGGGCGACGAGCGCCGCGGGCGCTCGAGGCGATCGCCGAGGAGGTCAGCGCCTGTACCCGCTGCCGCCTCCACGAGGGACGGACCCGGGCGGTGCCCGGTGAGGGGGACCCCGACACCGAGGTCGTGTTCGTCGGCGAGGGCCCCGGGTTCAACGAGGACCGCGAGGGGCGACCGTTCGTCGGCCGGGCGGGCGGGCTCCTGGTCCAGCTGCTCGCGAGCATCGGCTGGCGCCGCGAGGACGTGTTCATCACCAACGTGGTGAAGTGCCGGCCGCCCGGGAACCGGGACCCGCAACCGGACGAGATCGCGGCCTGCGCACCGTATCTGCAGCGCCAGCTGGACGTGCTCGACCCGGCCGTCGTGGTGACCCTTGGCCGCTTACTCGATGGCGACGTTCATGCCCGGCACTCGGATCGGCCAGGTCCACGGCACGAGCCAGCCCGTCGATCCGGCGACCGGGGCCCGGGACGCGCTCGCGTTCGCCATGTACCACCCGGCGGCGGCGCTGCGGACCGCCGCGATCGAGCGTGAAAGCTACGAGGACATCGCACGCGTCCCCGAGGTCCTGCTTCGCGCCCGACGGCGTCGCGAGCCCGGCGCCGGCGGCGCGACCGACGTTGCCGCCCCGCGGGCGGACGCCGGGGGCTCGGGCCAGGCCGCACCGCAACCGCCGACGGCCCCGGGCCAGACCGCACCGCCGGTCGCGCCGGGCGACGGCGATCCGGCCGCGGACGATCCACAGCTGACCCTGTTTTGAACCACTGAACGGACGACAAACCTGATGGCAGACTCCAGCACGCCGCTCCGCATCATCCCGCTCGGCGGGGTGGGCGAGATCGGCAAGAACATGTACGTGTTCGAGTACGGCGACGACATCGTGGTCATCGACTGCGGCCTGATGTTCCCCGACGAGGACATGTTCGGGATCGACCTCGTCGTGCCCGATGTCACCTACCTCAAGGAGCGGCGCGACCAGGTCCGCGCGTTCCTCATCACGCATGCCCATGAGGACCACGTGGGTGGCCTGCCCTACGTGCTGCCCGAGTTCCCGGGCGTGCCCGTCTACGCCAGCACGCTGGCACGCGGCCTGCTGGGCAACAAGATCAAGGAGCACAAGCTCCACAACAATCCGCTGCGAGCGCTCGACCCCGGCGACGAGCTGCGGGTCGGTCCGTTCGATGTCATCCCGTTCCGCGTCGGCCACTCGATCCCGGACGCGATGGGGATCGCCCTCCGTACGCCCGTGGGCGTCGTGGTGCACACCGGTGACTTCAAGTTCGATCACACGCCCGTGGATGGCAAGCAGTCGGACTTCGCGATCCTGGCCCGCCTGGGCCAGGAGGGCGTGGTGGCGCTGCTCTCGGACTCCACGCGTGCCGAGAACCCCGGCTACACGCCCTCGGAGCGGACCGTCGGCGAGGCGTTCCGGGAGATCATGGAGGGTCTCGAGAGCCGCGTCATCGTGGCGACCTTCGCCTCCAACATTGCCCGCATCCAGCAGGTGTTCGACGCAGCCGGGACCTTCAATCGCCAGGTTGCGGTCGTCGGTCGCTCGATGGAGCAGAACACGCGGATCGCCACGGAGCTCGGCTACCTGACCTATGCGCCCTCCCAGTTCCTGTCCAAGGACCGGATCGCCGACCATCCGCCCGAGCGCACGGTGATCGCGACCACCGGCGCCCAGGGCGAGCCCATGTCGGGCCTGGCGCGGATGGCCAACCGGGACCATCGATTCGTGGAGATCCAGCAGGGCGATACGGTGATCGTGTCGGCCAGCCCGATCCCGGGCAACGAGGAATACGTCGCACGCACCATTGACAACCTGTTCAAGGCAGGTGCGAACGTGTACTACCACACGATCCGTCGCGCCCACGTGTCGGGGCACGCCAGCCAGGAGGAGCTCAAGCTGATGCTCGGGCTCACCCGGCCGACGCACTTCATCCCGATGCACGGCGAGTTCCGGATGCAGGTCCAGCACGGTCGCCTCGCGATCGAGACAGGGGTCAAGCCCGAGAACGTGTACATCATCGAGAACGGCACGCCGATCGAGATCTTCCCGGACGGCACCGCCCGCCGCGGCCAGCCGGTGGCCGCGGGCTATGTCTACGTGGACGGCCTGTCGGTGGGCGAGGTCGGCGACATCGTGCTCCGCGACCGGCGGGCGCTGGCCAACGACGGCATGTTCCTGGTCGTGGTCCAGGTCGACAAGCAGACCGGCCGCGTGGTCGGGCGGCCCGAGATCATCACTCGCGGCTTCGTTCACGGCAACGAGGAGGACCCGATCATCGAGGAGGCGGCGCGCCGGATCATCGAGGCCCTCCAGCAGCCGGGCGACCGGATCAGCGAGGTCCCGCTGCTCAAGGAGCAGGTCAAGGACGGCGTGTCGCGCTTCCTGTACGAGCAGACCAAGCGGCGACCGATGGTGTTCCCGGTCGTGGTCGAGGTCTAGCGGATGGCCCAGCGACGGAGGGCCGAGCACCCGGACGTCGAGCACCCGGACGTCGAGCGCCGTCGATCGCGGTCGCGGCGCAGCGGCGGGCTGCCCGTCCCCAGGCTCTCGCTCGGGCTGTCGCCGGCCGTGGTGCGCTCGCTGGATCGGGATCGTGCTGCTGGTGCTGGGTGCCGTCACGCTGATCGCCCTGCTGCTGCCCGGCGAGGGGCGCGCTCACCGACTGGTGGCGCAACCTCGCCGTGCCGTACTTCGGGACTGGCCGCTGGCTGCTGCCGTTCGTGCTCCTGGTCTCCGGCTGGTACCTGGAGTGGGGCCCGGGCCGCGATCCGGGGGCGCCCTGGGGGCGCACCCTGCTGGGGATCGCGCTTGCCTACGTCGGGCTGCTGGGCCTGATGCAGCTCGTCGAGTTCTCGGGCGCGTTCACGGGTGGCCGGATCGGCCGCTTCCTGGTCAGCGTGCTCGAGCCAGCGCTCACCACGCCGGGGGCGTTCGTCATCCTGCTGGGCATGTTCGTGGCCGGGTTGCTGATCGCATTCGATGCGCCGTTGCGCACGCTTCTGTCGCCGGCCACACGGGCTGCGCGCGTCGCGGGCTCCACCCTCCAGGACCGCACGGTCAGGGCCGCCGGCACGGTGTCGGCTGCCGCCGCCGCGGATCGACAGGCGACCAGCAACGGCACCCCGCCAACGACGACCGGCAACGGTGGCCGGCGAGGTCGATCTCCGCGCCCGGTCCCGGGTGAGGCACCGGGACAGACCGGGGTGTGGGGCAGCGACACCGATGCCCCGGCGTCGTCGCCGTCGCCGGTATCGGCGACGTTCGCCCCGGCGAGGGGGAATGGCAACGGCGCCGCAGGGCTGGCCCAGGGCGCGGACGCCGCCGCCGGCATGGCGGCCGGCACCATGGCCGGCGTTGCCGGCGCGACCGCCGCGACGGTGGCCGGCGGCGTTGCGGCCGGGGCCGGCGCGCGAGACCCGAGGACGAGCGGCCGCGACCCCGAGGACGTGACCGACGCGTCGGACTCGCCCCCCAAGCGCGACCAGGCATGGAGCCTGCCACCGCACGTGCTGCTCGATGCGGGCGAGCCGCCGACCGACGCGGCGGCCGGCAGCGAGGCGGCCGTCCACGCCTGGAACGAGGAGCAGATCGTCCGCAAGCTCGCGAGCTTCGATATCGATGCCCGCATCGTCGGCCGCAACGCCGGGCCCGTGGTCACCCAGTACGAGGTCCAGCCGGCCCCGCACATCAAGGTCAGCCGGATCGAGGGCCTCTCGGACGACCTGGCGATGGCCCTCGCGGCACGCAGCATCCGGATCGAGGCGCCGATCCCGGGCAAGAGCGCCGTCGGGATCGAGATCCCCAACAAGGAGTTCAACGTCGTCGCGCTGCGACGCATCCTCGACGAGGTCGACTTCGCGGGCTCCGGCTCCCGGCTCGACGTTCGCGCTGGGCCGCGACGTGGCCGGCCGGGCGCAGGCCGTGGACCTGGCCAAGATGCCGCACCTGCTGATCGCCGGCGCGACCGGCTCGGGCAAGAGCGTGATGGTCAACGCGCTCATCACCAGCCTGCTGTGCAACGCCACGCCCGACGACCTGCGCCTGATCCTGATGGACCTCAAGCGGGTCGAGCTCGCGGGCTACAACGGCCTGCCCCACCTGATGGTCCCCGTGATCACCGAGCCCGAGCGCGCCAAGGCCGCGCTCAAGTGGGCGGTGGGGGAGATGGAGGCGCGCTACCGTCGCTTCGCCGGCGCGACGGCCCGAAACATCAAGGGCTTCAACGACACCCGTGCCGACCCCGCCGACCGGCTTCCGTACATCGTGATCGTCATCGACGAGCTGGCCGACCTGATGATGCGCGAGGGCAAGAACGTCGAGGACCCGATCGTCCGCCTGGCGCAGAAGGCGCGCGCCACGGGCATCCACATGGTCCTGGCGACCCAGCGCCCGTCGGTGAACGTGGTGACGGGCCTGATCAAGGCAAACTTCCCGAGCCGCATCGCGTTCGCCATGGCCTCGCAGATCGACTCGCGGACGATCCTCGATTCACCGGGCGCCGAAGACCTGATCGGACGCGGCGACATGCTGTACCAGCCGTCCGACCTGCCACGCCCGATGCGCCTCCAGGGCGTGTTCGTGTCCGATCCCGAGATCGGGCGCGTGACCGAGCACTGGCGAGACCAGATCGACGATCCTCATTACGACCTCTCGATCATCGAGTCCGACGAGGAGTCGACCGGCAGCGTCGACGATCTGGCGGACGACGACGCGGATCGCCTGCTTCCGGATGCCGTATCGGTGATCCGGGAGTACGATCGTGCCTCGGCGTCGCTGCTGCAGCGGCGGCTGCGGATCGGGTACGCGCGGGCAGCCCGGATCATCGACCAGCTCGAGGCGCGCGGCTACGTGGGCTCGTTCGATGGTTCCAACGCTCGCGTGGTCCTGCGGCGAGACGACGGACCAGGCGAGGACAGCAACGAGGACCAGGCATGACCACGCGAAACGATGTGCGCCGCGCCCGCGCCGACGCTCGTCGTGAGGCGCCGCGAATTCGCGACCGAGTCCGGCCCGATGCTGCCTGATCGCCTGCTGGCGGCGCGCGAGCGCAAGGGCGTGGACCTGTACCGCGCCGAGCGCGACACCAAGATCCGTGCCAAGTACCTGGCTGCGCTGGAGCACGGCGAGTACTCGGAGCTCCCGGGCGCCGTGTACACGAAGGGATTTCTCCGCAACTACGCCCTGTACCTTGGGCTCGACCCGGAGGACGTACTTCGTCAGTGGCGCCGGGAGCGGGGCGACACCACGATCCCGTCAGAGCCCGTGCTGGACGTCCCGCAACCCCTGGTCGCGCCCCGTCAGGGCCTGACGTTCTCGCCGGCGGTCGTCGTGGCGGCGCTGCTGACCGTCCTGATCGCGGCGTTCGCGCTGTATCTCGGTGTCCAGGTCATCCGGTTCGCGAAGCCCCCGACGCTCGCGGTGACAACACCCTCGCAGGCCGTGATCGATGTCGCCGAGGACACCACGACGTACACGCTCCGGGGCACCTCGATCGGGGGCGCGACGGTCACCGTGAGCGTGGCCGGCCGGACCGATCCGTACCGGGTCTCGGCCGACTCGAGCGGTCGCTGGAGCGTCGACGTAGAGCTCCACCGGGGACGGAACCAGTTCGACATCGATGCGCTCGACCCGGAGACGGGCAAGACGGCGGACACGACCGCACGTGTCGTGATCACGGTGCCGTTCCTGGTGTCCGAGAGCCCGACCCTGACCGTGGACTCGCCGGTCGACGGCGCGCAGTTCGAGAACGGCTCGATCCCGGTGAAGGGCTCGACCACCAACGCAACCTCGGTCTCCGTGTCGGCGATCATGACCGCGACGGCGGACGGCAAGCCCGTCACGACGCCGCCTCCGACACCCGCCGCGTCGGGTTCGCCGAGCGGCTCGGCGGCACCGGTCGTGACCGCGGCCCCGGATGGCACGACGGTGGGTCCCGTGACGGTGACGGTGGCCGATGACGGGACGTTCGACGCACCCCTCGACCTGGCCGCCGGCAGCTGGCAGATCGTCATCACCGCGACGTCGGAGCAGGGCAAGACGACGACCTTGACGCGCTCGGTCGCGGTCAAGTACCAGGGCGTGAACCTGGTCATCACGATCAAGGGCTCACGGGCATGGCTCAAGGTCTGGGTCGACGGCAAGCTGTCCAAGGTGACGGGTGCGGCGGGCACGGTCTACGACCCGGGCAAGGTGCTCACCTTCACTGCCAACGACTCGGTCGAGGTGCGCACGGGCAAGTCGAGCGCAACCTACTTCACGCTCAACGGCGAGAGCCTGGGTCACATGTCCAACAGGCCATCACCGGAGACGTGGCTGTTCGCGCCACCGGACCCGCCGGCAAAGACGAACCGGACCTGACGTGACCGAGCCCCTCGTGGCGATGGCCGCGCGCCTGGTCGCCGCGTGCATGGCCCGAGGGCTCACGGTGGCGACCGCTGAGTCGTGCACCGGGGGCCTCGTGGCACACCTGATCACCGAGGTTCCCGGGTCATCCGCGTGCCTGCGCGGCGGCGTGGTCGCCTATGCCGACGAGGTCAAGCTCGACATCCTGGGCGTCCCTGCCGACGTCCTGTCGGCCCACGGCGCCGTCTCCGCCCAGGTGGCCGTGGCCATGGCTGACGGCGTGCGGGGCGTGCTGGGCACCGACCTGGCGGTGTCGGTGACCGGGATCGCCGGACCCGGCGGCGGGACGCCCGACAAGCCCGTCGGGCTGACGTACCTGGCCGTCGCGGGACCCGGCGGTACCGAGGTGGCTCGGCACCTGTGGACCGGCGACCGGACCGCGAACAAGCGATCCAGCGCCGAGGCTGCGCTCGAGCTCCTGATTCGCGCTGCGGGCGCGCCGGTGTCACGAGACGAGGTCGGACTCGACGCGGCGGCCGGCGCCGCCGTGCCCGAGCGGTGACGACGATCCGGGGTGCCGGTGCGGTGGGTGCCGGGCTCGCGCCGGCGCGAATCGCGCGCTCGATCCGGCGCGGTGAACGGGTCCATGTCGTGGGCGCGGCAGGCGCCGGTGCATCCGCGGCGGCACTGCTCGCATGCTGGGCCGGCGCGCGGGTGGATGGCTGCGACGCGGGCGGGCCCAACCCGTACACGGTGGCGCTCGATGCCGCCGGGATCGCCGTGGCCACGGGGCATGATCCGGCGCACGTCACCGGCTCTCCGGCACCGGAGCGGCTGGCGGTCACGAAGGCCCTGACGGCGGTTGACCCGGATCATCCCGAGCTCGCCGAAGCGCGCGCCGCCGGCATCCCGCTCGAACCCTGGCAGCAGGTCGTCGCGGATGCGGCCGCCCAACGACGCCTGGTGGCGGTCGCGGGCACGCACGGCAAGAGCACGACCGCGGGCTGGCTGGTCCACGTGCTCGCGGCGGCCGGCGCGGATCCAGGAGCGTTCGTCGGTGCGCTGCTGCCGCCCTCGCTGACGGGCATCGGCCTCGCGGCCACGGCTCGCCGGGGCACGGGCGACGCGTTCGTGGTCGAGGCCGACGAGTACGCCGGCAACTTCGACGCCTACCGGCCCGCGGTGGCGGTCCTGACCTCAGCCGAGTGGGACCATCCCGACGTGTTTGCCGACCGCGGGGCGGTGCTGGAGGCGTTCGAGGCGTGGATTCGCCGCGCAGCCGAGTCAGCCCATGGTGCGCGCCCCGTCCTGGTGGCCAACGTTGGCGACGAGGGTGTGGCGGACATCGCCGGGCGGCTGTCGGACTGGCCGGGCCGGATCGTGGCGACCGCCGTCGTCGATCTCGTCGCGGCGCGGTCGGCCGCGTATGCAGGTGAGATCGCGGAGCGATTTCGAACGCGCGCGGGACCGGCGTCGTTGTTGGCCGGGCGAGTGATCGCGCTCGAGGCGGACGCGACCGGGATCGAGATCGCCGGCCTCGGTGCCGGCACGGAGGCCGTCCCGGTCCGGCTGGCGACCGCCGGACGGCACAACGTCGCCAACGCGCTCGGCGTGGCCGGCGCAGCCGCGGCGCTGGGCGTCGACGCGGGTTCGATCGCGGCCGGGCTCGGATCGTTTGGCGGCGTCGGACGGCGGCTGGAGCGCAAGGGCGAGTCGCGGGGCGTGGTGGTGTACGACGACTACGGGCATCATCCCTCGGCGGTGCGCGCGACGCTGGCCGCCATCCGCCAGCGAGAGCCCGGCCGGCGGGTGTGGGCCGTCTACGAGCCGCTCACCTACCATCGCACGGCAGCCATGCTCGACGCCTTTGCCGTGGAGCTCGCCCGAGCGGACGCGGTCGCCATCGCGGACATCTGGGCGGGGCGGGACCCGGACACCACGATCACCTCGGCGCAGGCCCTGGCGGATGCGGTGACCCGCGTCGATGGCGCGATCCCCTCGGCCGCTCCAGGGAGCGTCGAGGCCACGGCCCGGTGGCTGAGCAGAGAGGTGCGCGCGGGCGACGCGGTGCTGGTCATGGGCGGGGGTCGCTCGTACCGGATCGGCGAGCTGTTGCTGGAGGAGCTGGAGCGATCATGACCATCAGCTATGCCGAGGCATACGACCTGCTGGAAGCGTTTCGCCGGGCGCGGATGGGTCACGACGGCGACGCCTGGGTGGCCTGCTTCGATGACGCGGGGGAGCTCGTGCTGGACCCGTTCGAGCCGCCGCTGGCCGGGCACAACGAGCTCCGGGCATACTTGCTCTCGGCATACGACACGGAGCTCGACTACGACCTGGCGGTCGAGCGCCACTGGGTCTCGGGCAGCACGGTCCTCGCCGCCTGGCATGCGAGCTGGAATCGGCGTGCCGACGATGCCAAGGTTCGCCAGGCAGGGTTCCTCTCCGCCGAGGTTGGGGAGGACGGGCGCATCACGCGCCTGAGGCAGTGGACGGTCACCCGCGAGCACCCCGCGGGCTGACACAGGAGGCTGAATGGCGGGCGAGATCTCGTTCGATGTCGTCTCCGACTTCGACGAGCAGGAGCTGCGCAACGCGCTCGATCAGGTGCGGCGCGAGGTGCAGCAGCGGTACGACTTCAAGGGCGTGCGAGTCGACCTGGCGCAGGAGAAGAGCCGGCTCGTGCTGGTTACCGACGACGAGTACCGTGCGCGCGCGGTGCGCGACCTGATCGAGTCCAAGGCGCTTCGTCGAAACCTGTCGCTCAAGATCTTCGAATGGGGCGAGGTGGAGCCGGCGGGTGGCAATCGCGTGCGGCAGCAGATCGGTCTGCGCCGCGGTCTGCCCGAGGATCTTGCGCGCAAGCTGGTCAAGCTGATCCGGGACGAGTTCCCGAAGGTCCAGCCCCGCGTCCAGGGCGATGCGATTCGCGTCGCGGGCAAGAGCAAGGATGAGCTGCAGCGTGTCATCGTTCGGCTGCGAGGTCTGGACGAGGCGGTTCCGCTGCAGTTCGAGAACTACCGATAGGGGTCGTAACGTGCCTGGATCCGGTCGCACCGCTCGACTCGTCATGCTCGTGGTCGCCGTGCTGGTGATCGCGGGGATGCTGGCAGCGATGCTGCTCACCGCGCCCGTCGTCGGCAACTGATCCGCGCCTCGTCGCGCGTCCACCCACGCTGCTTGGCCCGGCCCCGGACGGACCGCCGTCCCGGCCGGCCACCAGGAGGTCGCCATGGAGCCTCGTCAGGACGTCTCCCCGCAGGTCCCGGACCCCGAGTCCACGGACGGTCAGACAGACGCATCGCCCGAGCCGGTCTCCCCGCCCGAGGCTGTCCGCGTCGAGGCGGACCCCGCGCTCGTCGCCGCGGAGCAGGCGCAGGAGCCTGAGCCGATGGCCCCCCAGCCTCAACCCTTCGCCCGAGGAGTCCGGCGCCGCCCCGGAGACGATCCGACGCTCCCGAGCCCGACGAGTCCGAGCCTGCTCCCGAGCTGGAGGAGTCCGAGCCTGCTCCCGAGACGATGACTCCCCAGCCCCCGTCCGCTGAGCCTGACACCGACGGCGTGACGGAGGCGGACCCGGCGCCGGACACCATCGAGACGCAGGATGAACGGCCCCAGGGCGGGGCACATGCGGAGCCCCAGGACGAGGGGGGATCCCCGGACGAGGCGGAGTCCCCGGACGAGTGGGCGGAGTCCCAGGAGGAGGCGGAGTCCCCGGACGAGGCGGAGTCCCAGGAGGAGGCGGAGTCCCAGGACGAGGAGACTTCAACGGACGAGCCGGCTGTGCCGGAGCCGGCGTCCCGGCAGGAGCCCGTGAACGTGGCCGAGCTCATCGCCGCCACGCTTCGCGCGGCCGGCGTTCGCCTGGCGTTCACGGTGCCGGGGGAGAGCTTCCTGCCGGTGCTCGATGCCATGGTCGCGGTTGGGATCCGCGTCGTCGCGACGCGCCACGAGAGTGCGGCGGCGTTCGCAGCAGAGGCCTACGGCCAGCTGACCGGCCGCCCGGCCGCATGTCTCGGCTCGAGGTCGGTGGGCGTTGCCAACATGGCCATCGGCATCCATACCGCGACGGCGGACTCGACGCCGATGTTCGTGCTCGCCGGTCAGGTGGAGCGCTCCATGCTGGGTCGCGAATCGTTCCAGGAGGTCGATCTCGCCGGCACCGTCGGGCGGCTGGCGAAGTGGGCCGGAACCATCGACTCGGCGGCAACCTCGGAGGCGACGCTGGAGGCAGCCGTGCGGGCGACGGCAGAGGGTCGGCCGGGACCGGCCTTCCTGGCCATCCCCGAAGACGTGCTGCTCGAGGCGCTCCCGCCGGACACGACGGTGCCGTCCGTTCGGCCGCGTCCGGACACGCCGCCGGCGGACGACGTCCGCGCCGTGCTGCACCTCCTCGCCTCGGCGGAGCGGCCGCTGATCATCGCCGGAGCCGGCGTGCTCAGGGCGCGATGCTCGAACGACCTGGTGCGCTTCGCGGAGCTGCTCCACGTGCCCGTTGTCGCCAGCTGGCGCCGTGGTGATGTGATCCCGAACGACAATCCGCTGTATCTGGGGATGACCGGGTTTGGCAGCCCGGCCACGGTCCGTGAGCGCATCGCAGCGGCCGACGCGCTGCTGGTCATCGGCTGTCGGCTCAACGAGGTGACCACTGACGGGTATCGGCTGCCAGGGCCCGGCCAGGTCTGGGCGCACGTTGACATCGAGCCCCGCGAGGGCCCGGTCGGGGACATCCCGGCGCCGGTGCGGACGATCCGGGCCGACGCGCGCGCGTTCCTGCGGGCATCGGTGGCGCGGCTCAAGGGTGCGGTCCTGCTGGCCGATCCCGTGGCCGCCAGGGACGCCCACAACGCCGAGGATCGAGCGGCCTGGGAGGCCGCGTCGGTGGTCGACGGCGGTACCTGGGACGGTCCGGGCGTGCACCCGGGTCGCGTGGTCGCCGAGCTGCGACGCCTGTTGCCGGACGACGCGATCGTCACGACCGATGCCGGCTCGTTCTCGGGTTGGGCCGCGCGCGGGTTCCAGCTCCGGCGCCCGGGAACGTTCCTCGGCCCAACCTCAGGCGCCATGGGCTACGGGTTCCCGGCGGCGCTCGCCGCGGCGCTGGTCCACCGCGAGCGCCGGGTGGTGGCACTCGTCGGCGATGGCGGGATGGCGATGTCGATGGCCGAGCTCGAGACTGCGGTCCGCGAGGAGGCACACGTGATCGCCATCGTGTTCGACAACGAGCAGTTCGGCATGATCCACACGGCCCAGACGCAGATCGGCAGCGCCGAGTCACCGGGCACGAGCCTTGGGGCGCTCGACTTTGCCGCCGTCGCCCGCGCGTGTGGTGCCCGCGGCGTGAAGGTCGAGAGCGACGCTGCATTCGAGGGCGTCCTGCGGACGGCTCTTGCGGCGTCAGGCCCTAGCGTGATTTACCTCTCGCTCGACCGGCGCTGGGTGTCGGTGGATCAGCCGGCCGCCTCGTGATCGGCCGCGAGGGGTGAGCCGTCCCACGTTGCATCTCGTCCCGGAGACCGTCTGGCTGGCTCGGCGGCCGGGCGACCCGTACCTGCCCACCGGGTGGGAGCAGGACGGGTTCGTGCACTGCACCGATGGTGATGACGAGATGGTGGCGGTGGCGAACCGGTTCTATGCATCGGATCCGCGTGAGCTGCTGGTGCTCACGGTCGATCTCGATCGCACCGGGAGCCCGTGGCGGTTCGACGATGAGGTTCGCCGGTATCCACACATCTACGGTCCGATCGACCCGGGCTCCGTGCTCGACGTGCGGCGCATGGTTCGCGCCGAGAACGGTCAATTCACCGCGATCGGCCCGGCCGAGGGCGCTCGTTGACCTCGACCCGGGCCGTGCACTGCCCGAGCTCGTCGGGACATCCGCGAGTTCCCCCGTGCGCCGGCGGGCCATCGGCGACAGCGCCGAGAGAGTAGGATCGGGGCGCGGACATCACGGGTAGGCGACATCGCGACCCGACACGTGCTCCGCGTCATCTGGCGCGTCCGAGAGGCACGACGTCGGGAGAAAGCCATGCCAATCGTCGAGTATCCCGCGGGAGCTGCCTTCCCTGGCGTTATCGGGCGCACGGCCGAGGAGTCGAGCCCTGCCTGGCCGGCGCCCGACGCGGGCGCCCAAGGGCGCGCCGAACGTGCTGTTCGTCGTTCTCGATGACACCGGTTACGGGCAGCTCGGCTGCTACGGCAGCCCGATCGAGACCCCGAACTTCGACGCGCTCGCGGGCAGCGGGCTCAGGTTCAACAACATGCACACGACGGCGCTGTGCTCGCCCAGCCGGTCGTGCATCGTCACCGGCCGCAATCACCACAGCAACGGGATGGCCTGCATCACCGAGCTGGCCACCGGCTACCCGGGCTACAACGGGGCGATGCCGTTCGAGAACGGCATGCTGTCCGAGATGCTGCTCGGGCACGGATACGCCACCTACATGGTGGGCAAATGGCACCTCACGCCAAGCGTGTTCGAGACGGCGGCGGGCCCCTACGACCGCTGGCCGCTGGGCCGCGGCTTCCAGCGCTTCTACGGATTCCTTGGCGGTGACACGAGCCAGTGGTACCCGGAGCTCGTGTACGACAACCATCCGGTCGAACCGCCGAGGACGCCCGAGGAGGGCTACCACCTCACCGAGGATCTCGTCGACAAGTCGATCGAGTTCATCTCCGATCTGCGCCAGATCGATCCCGACAAGCCGTTCTACCTCCACCTCTGCTTCGGGGCGACCCACGCCCCGCACCACGTGGCAAAGGAGTGGGCGGACAAGTACGCGGGCAAGTTCGACGACGGCTGGGACGCCTACCGCGAGCTGGTGTTCGCGCGCCAGAAGGAGCTCGGCATCGTACCGGCCGACGCCGAGCTGTCGCGCCACGACCCGGACGTGCCCGAATGGGAGTCCCTGTCGCCCGAGGCGCGCCGGCTCTCGGCCCGCATGATGGAGGTCTTCGCTGGCTTCCTCAGCCATACCGACCATCATCTGGGGCGGTTGCTCGACTTCCTGCGCGAGACGGACGTCCTCGACAACACCATCGTGATGGTGATCTCGGACAACGGCGCCAGCGCCGAGGGCGGCCCGACCGGAACGACCAACGAGGCCCAGTTCTTCAACAACGCCCAGGAGACCGCTCGAGGAGAGCCTGGCCGTCATCGACGAGATCGGTGGCCCCGACCACTTCAACCACTACCCGTGGGGCTGGACCTGGGCCGGCAACACGCCGTTCCGGCGCTGGAAGCGGGAGACCTACCGCGGCGGGTCGACCGACCCGTTCATCGTCTCCTGGCCGGCGGGCACCCAGGCGCGCGGGGAGATCCGCAGCCAGTACGCCCACATCATCGACATGGTGCCCACGGTGCTCGACCTGCTCGGGCTGGAGCCGCCGGCGGCGATCCGCGGGGTCACCCAGGCCCCGATCCAGGGCGTGAGCTTTGCCCACGCGCTCGATGATCCAAACGCCCCCGACCGGCACCACACGCAGTACTTCGAGATGCTCGGCCATCGCGCGATCTACAAGGACGGCTGGCGGGCGGTGTGTCCCTGGCCGGGCCCGTCCTTCACGGAGGCCGGCACCGGGTTCGGCAACCCGATCACGGCCGAGAAGCTGTCCGAGCTCGACGCCACCGGTTGGGAGCTCTACCACGTCGACGAGGACCCGGCGGAGAACCACGACCTTGCCGCCGAGAACCGCGCCAAGCTGGTCGAGCATGATCGGGACGTGGTACGTCGAGGCCGGCAAGTACGGGGTCATGCCGGTCGACGGCAGCGGCCTCCAGCGGATGGTCGCCGAGAAGCCGCTCGTCCCGCTCCCGCGGGACCACTACACGTACCGCCCGGGCACGCAGTCCATCCCGAACTTCGCCGCGCCGCGCCTGTTCAACCGGCCGCATAGCATCACGGCATACGTCGAGATCCCCGATGGTGGCGCCGAGGGCGTCCTGTTCTGCCAGGGCACGGCGGCGGGCGGGTACTCGCTCTACGTCAAGGACGGCAGGCTGCACTACGTGCACAACTACGTTGCCCGGGAGCTGTTCAGCGTCTCCTCGCCCGACCCGGTGCCGGCCGGGAAGCACGAGCTCCGCTTCGAGTTCGAGCCGACAGGCCAGGCCGACATGCCCCATGGAAGGGGCGTCCCGGGCCGGCTCCAGCTCTACCTGGACGGCGCCCTTGTTGCCAGCGTGGATGCGCCATACACGACGCCATTCATGTTCAACCCGGGCGGCGTCAGCTGCGGCCACAACCCCGGGTCGCCGGTTACGCCGGAGTACTCGAGTCCGTTCGCCTTCACAGGGCGCATCGAGCGGGTGGTGGTGGACGTCAGCGGTGATCTCATCGTCGACCCGGAGGCGGAGCTGCAGGCTCACATGGCGCGCCAGTGAGGCGTCACTGCCCGACGATGCGCGGAACCCGGTAGCAAGGCGCCTGCACACGTCTTCGCGGCCGCGACGCGAGCTATCGCACGTCGCGGGGATGCCGGGGGCGTCCGGATCTGGCGTCTCCTGGCGCAGGGACGGCCCGCGTCCTGGCCGAGACGGGTGTCGCGATCGAGCGGTCACCCGGCCAATCCCGTCGCGCGGCCGTGCGCCTCGATCTGTGCCTTCCGCGGCCGGGCCCGTGGTCGCCGCAGTCTGCCATCACGCCTGCACGCACGGCGATGCTACCGTGGCCGATCGTGGCCCTCTCGCGCCCCCTTCCGGGCACGTTTCTGATCATGCGAGGCGTCTCTTGACCACGAGTCAGTGACCTGCTTGAACACCTTGCCCATGCCCGGTCGCATCAGGGCGTGCTGCTCGGCGTCGGCATCGTGATCACGACGCCGGATGCGGGCCAGCTCACGGGAATCCAGCTCGGTGTCGCCCTCGTCGTCCCAGGCATCGGGCACGTCGTCGCGATCGTCCTGCATGGCGGCATCGTGGCGCGGGCAGGCGGCAGCGTCAACGGCCGCCATGGATCGCTGTCGCCGGTGGGCGTCCGTTGACCGGCAAGCGGGAGAAGACGGAACGAGTCCCGGTCACGTTGCTGGCGGCGCTGCTGATCGTGGCGCTCTCGCTCCGCCCGCAGATCGCCGCCATCGGGCCCCTCGCGCCGGACATCGTGACCGACCTCGGTGTCCCGCACGCGATCGTGGGGCTGCTCACGACGATCCCCGTGCTGTGCATGGGCCTGTTCGCTCCGCTGGGGCCCCGGCTGGGACACCGCTTCGGGACCTGGGCGGGGATCGCGGCGAGCGTCGGCGTGCTGCTCGCCGGCGGGCTGGCACGCGCCCTCGCCCCCGGTGTCGGGCTCGTCCTGGGGCTGACCGTCGTGGTCGGCATCGGAACGGCGATGACCGGGCCCATGCTGGCCATGTACATCCGCGAGCGGATGCCGTCGGGCCGCGTCGTGGGCACCTCCGCGTACGCCAGCGGCACGACCATCGGTGCGGCGCTGGCGACGGCCGTGGCGGTTCCATGGGCCACCGCGCTGGGCGGCTGGCGAGGCGCCCTGGTGGCCCTGACCATGGGCTCGGTCGTGGTGCTGCTGGGCTGGCTGCTCCTCGGCCGTGGCCGAGGAGCCCGGGTGCAGGTCGGGATGGCACCCGGGGCCGGATCGTCGGTGGGTGGGCATGGGCTGGGCGACGCCGTGCATCGCCTGCCGATCCGGCAGCCCATCGCGTGGATCATCGGTGCCCTGTTCGGGCTCCAGTCGTGGCTGTTCTACGGCGCGACGGCCTGGTTGCCGAGCGCCTTCGTCGAGCGAGGGTGGGACGAATCCGGCGCGGCCGTGCTGCTGTCGATCGTGTACCTCGCCAGC
This sequence comes from uncultured Chloroflexia bacterium, assembly GCA_963806265.1. Taxonomy (GTDB): domain Bacteria; phylum Chloroflexota; class Limnocylindria; order Limnocylindrales; family CSP1-4; genus CAIXZV01. Next base: position 62,763 of record CAWDXT010000022.1, on the reverse strand, counting down.
CTGGTCGCGACCCTCCTGGTGCCGGCCGGATCCGCCGTGGGTCTGTCGCGCCGCATGATGCTCGGGTTCGCCGCGGTGAGCGCCCTGGTCGGCCTGCTGGGGACGGTCACGGTTCCTGCTGCGGCGATCGTGTGGGCCGTCGCGCTCGGCCTGGGCCTGGGCGCGACGTTCACCCTGGTGCTGACCCTCCCCACCGACATCAGCCACGACCCGCGCGCGGTCGGTGCGATCGCGTCGCTGATGTTCCTGATCGGCTATCCGATGGCGTCGGCCGGTCCCTTCGTGCTCGGCGCTGCCCGCGACCTGACCGGCAGCTTCTCGGTCAGCCTGTGGGTCCTGGTGGTCGTCGCGCTGGCCATGCTGCCGCTTGTCGCGACGCTGACGCCGCAACGCCTCCGCCTGTCCGACGGGGGCAGCACGCACGACAGGGAGGGAACGCTCCGGACATGACGAGGCCGTTGTCCACGCGGACAACGGCCGTCCAGGTTGTTCCGGGGCCAGTCGCATCGGCCGGCCCCGTGGTTCGGCGGCGGGCCATCGGCCCAACCGCCCTCAGCTGCCGGCCCGAGTGTCGCTCGAGATGTTGCCCGCACGCGGCCGGGTCGCCTCGTTCGAGGCTCCGCGCGATGCGTCTTCGCTCGCCGTCAACCGGCGTGGCTCGAGCCATCGCCGTCGCAAGCCGTGCCTTGAGGCCGTTCGCATCGCCATGAATCCGGCTACCTTCCGAGGTCCGTGTCCGCGTGGAGCAGCGGTACCTGCGCCCATTATCCGACGCTCCGCAACCGCTGTCGCGCCCTCGACTGCCGCCCTTGATGCGTGGGGAGCGGCCGGCCGCTGCGGGCCGGGCGGCCGGGGCCGTCAATGTGCCTGGCGGGGCTCGGGCAGCCCGTCAGCCGCCGGACACGGCCGGGATGATGTGGATGTCGGCGTTGGCGGGGATCGGCGTCTGGAGCGTCGCGCGATCGCCGGCCACGAACACGTTGAGGTGCGTCCGGATCGTTGGTCCGGCGTCGAGCACGCGATTCGCGAGACCGGGCACCTGGTGATCGAGGTCGTCGATGATCTCGGCCACCGTTCCCCCGTGCGCCTCCAGGCGGCGTTCCGTGCCCGGGAACAGGGCAACCAGGGCGCGCGGGAGGTGGACGACGGCGCGGGGTCCGGCGTCCGTCGCGGCGCGCGTCGCCTCCGCGGGCTCAGGCAACGAACGCATCCACCGACCAGATCGCCGGCAGGTGGTCGGCGATCAGGGACCAGGTTCGTCCCTCATCGCGGCTGCCGTACAGCTGGCCGGTGCTGGTCCCGAAGTACACGCCCACCGGATCGAGCCGATCCACGGCCATCGCCTCGCGCAGCACGCCCACGAAGGCGTTCTCCTGGGGCAGGCCATCGCCCGACCGGACCCATGAGTCCCCGCCGTCGCCGGTTCGCCAGACGGCCATCCGTCCTTCGGGGACGAAGCGCCCACGGTCGGCTCCGTTGAGCGGGATCGGTCCACACGGTCAGTGGATCCCGCGGATGGGCTGCCATGGGAAAGCCGAAGTCGGTGGGAAGCGAGCCGGTGATCTCCTCCCACTGCTCGCCACCATCGTGAGAGCGGTACACCCCGCAGTGGTTCTGCTGGTAGAGGTGCTCACCACCATCGGCCGCCATCACGAGCTTGTGGACGCACTGGCCGAACTCGGGGTAGCGCTCGGGCGAGAACTCGGCCCGGACGCCGCGATTGCGGGTCGCCCAGGTCGCGCCCCCGTCGCGCGTCTCGAACGCGCCGACCGACGAGATCCCGACCCAGACGCGAGCCGGGTCGGTGGGGTGGGGGACGATGGAGTGGAGGATGAGACCACCGGCGCCGGGCATCCAGCTGGGCCGGCTGGGGTGGTTGGTCAGGCCCTCGACGTGGGTCCAGGTTGCGCCGTGGTCCGCGCTCCTGAACAGACCCGCCGGTTCGACGCCGGCGAAGATCGTCCCATCCGGTGCGGCCGTCACGTTCCACACGGTCTTGACGGGCGGACCGTCGTCGCCGTACGTCAACCCTTCGCTGGAGTGGGTCCAGGTCTCGCCCACGTCTTCGCTGCGCCAGACGGCCGGACCGAACCAGGGGCTTCCGGCACCCGCGAGCAGGGCGCCGGTGCCAGGCTCCACGGAGATGTCGTGGACCGGCCAGCCTTCGCACAGGGGACCGCGAAGTCGCCAGTCCCGGCGGTCCGGGTCACCGTCGAGGATGAAGGCCCCCTTGGGCGTACCGACGAGGAGGGCGCAGCGGTCGCTCATGTGTGGCTCCAACGCGTTTTGATCACAGTCGAGATTGGTGCGCACAGACTACGACAGCCGCGGCGATCGTCTACCGTCTTGATGCGCCCCGAGCGGGCGAGCGTGTGTGGGATACGGAGGACCCGATGGCTGCTTCCAGTCCCGGCCCCGTGGTGTCACCGCCGGCATCGTCGATGCCGCTCTCGACCACCCTGATCGTCACGCTCGTGCCGGCGGCCGCCGCCCTCGACATCGTGGGTGGCATGCTCAACAGCCTGCTCGGCCTGCCGACGTACCTCGACACGATCGGCACCTGCGTCGCCGCCATCGTGCTGGGACCCTGGTGGGGTGCGCTGGCCGGTGTGCTCGCCAACATCGGTGGTGCCGTGTACTTCGGCCCGACCAACATCCCGTTCGGGCTGGCCAACGCCCTTGCTGCGCTCATGTGGGGCTATGGCGTGCGGTCGCTCCTGCTGGGTCGGAACCCCTACACCTACTTCGGGCTCAACGCCGCCGTCGGAGTCGCGACCGGAGCCGCGGGCGGGCTGATCGCGCTGGTGGTGTTCGGCGGCACGACCGGTCACGCATCGGACGCGATCACGGCCGCGCTGACCCAGGCCGGTGACGCGCTCCGGGAGGCGGTGCTCACGGCGAGCGTCCTGACGTCCCTGGGCGACAAGATCATCTCGGGCTTCGTGGGGCTGGCCATCGTGCGCGCGCTGCCGGGCTCGATGACCGACGGCCTGGTCCTGCCCGGGACGGTGGGCATGCGTTCGCTGCTCGTGGTCACGGCGGGCACCGTCGTCGGCGTGGGGGTCATCCTCGTACGCCTGCAGCTGGGGTGACCGGCCTGGGCGGGAGCGACGGGGCGATCTCGATCCGGGACCTGACGGTGCACTATCCCGGATCCCCTGGTGCGGCCCTGACCGGGATCACGCTCGACGTCGCGCCCGGCGAGCTCGTTGGTGTCATCGGCCTCACCGGCGCGGGCAAGTCGACGCTGCTGCGCTGCCTCAACGGGGTCGTGCCCCACCTCGCGCCCGCGATGGTCTCCGGGCGCATGCGCGTGACGGGGCTCGATCCGTTGGCCGAGCGCGTCGGCATGATGGCGGGTCGGGTCGGCCTGGTGCTCGACGACCCGGACAGCCAGATCAGCCAGGCGACCGTCGCCGAGGAGGTCGCCCTGGGGCTCGAGTCCCTTGCGGTGCCGTGGCCGGAGATGGTCACCCGGGTGGATGCGGCGCTCGAGTCCGTCGGGCTCGCGGGGTTCGGTGAACGGTCACCGGTCACGCTCTCGGGGGGTGAGCAGCAGCGGCTGGTGATCGCGTGTGCCGTGGCGATGCGGCCCTCGATCCTGGTGATGGACGAGCCAGCGGCGAATCTCGATCCGGCGGGGGCAACAGCCGTGTTCGACCTGGCCCGCCGGCTGGGCCGCGACGAGGGACGGACCGTGCTCATCGCCGACCACGACGTCGAGCGACTCGCGAGCTACGCGGACCGGATCGTGGCCCTCGACCGTGGGCGGATCGTCGCCGACGGGTCACCCGGCGTCGTGCTGGGTCATCCCGACGTGATCGAGGGGGTCGGCCTGCGCGTACCCCAGGTGACCGGGCTCGCGGCGCTCCTGGCGGGTTCGAGCCACGGGTCGCACCGAACCCCGCTGCCGGTCACCGTCGACGAGGCCGTCGCGTGGCTCGGCGTCCATCCGCCTGCCGCGGGCGCGACCTCGTGAGCAACGCGACGACCCCGAACGCCAAGGGCACCCCGAGCGCCGCGGGCACCCCGAGCGCCGCGGGCACCCCGAGCGCCGAGGGCACCCCGAGCGCCACGCAGCGGCCGCGGGCACCGATGCTCACCCTTGCCAATGTGCGGTTTGCCTACCGGCCTGACGCCCCCATCGTGATCGACGACCTCAGCCTCGAGGTCGTCACCGGGGACGTCGTGGGGATCGTCGGGGCCAACGGGTCGGGCAAGACAACGCTCGTCAAGCTTGCCAACGGGCTCCTCCGGGCGAGCGCGGGGCGGGTCACCCTCGACGGGCTCGACGCCGGACGAACGAGCGTGCGCACGCTGGCTGCCCATGCCGGTCTCGCGTTCCAGAACCCGAACCACCAGCTGTTCGCGTCGACGGTGGCCGAGGAGCTGGCGTTCGGTCCGCGGAATCTCGGGGTCCCGGTTGACGAGATCGACGCCCGCATCAGCGACATCGCAGCCCAGCTCGGTCTTGGTGCCGTCCTCGGCCAGCATCCGTACCGGCTCGGTCTGGCGACGCGCAAGCTGGTCGCCCTGGGATCTGTGCTCACGATGCGCACGCCGCTCGTGATCCTTGACGAGCCCACCGCTGGGCAGGACCACGCAGCCGTGAGGACGCTCGCCACGCTCGTCGAGATGCTGAGAGACGCCGGTCGGACGGTCGTGATCGTCGGGCACGACACCGCCTTCATGGCGCCGGTCGTCGATCGGCTCGTGATCCTGGCAGCCGGCCGAATTGTCGCCGATGGCCCGCCGCGGTCGGTGCTCGCCGACGACGGGGCCATCACGCGAGCCGGGCTCGAGGTCCCGCAGATCACCGAGCTGTCGCGCCGCCTGCGGCTCGCGCGCCGTCCCGTCGAATGGCGGGCGCTGTCGGTGGGCGAGCTGTCCGCGGCGATCAGCGGACCGGAGGAGCGGCCCTGAGCACCGCAATGCTGCCGGCCACCGACCAACGGCAGCCGCCGGCGACCTGGCTCGCCCGGCTGAGCCCGATCCCGAAGCTCGCGTGGCTGCTGGCCGTGCTGTGCGTCGCCTTCGTGACCTACCATCCGCTGCCGCTGCTCGTGATCACCGCCATCGCGCTGGCCATGGCGGTGGCGGCAGGCGTCACGCGCCCGGTCGCTGCCGGCCTGGTGGTGCTGGCGCCGCTGGCCGCCTCGATCGTCGTCGTCCAGTCGACCGCCCCTGCGATCTGCGGCACGTGCACGCCCGCCGCCCAGCTGGGGCCGGTCACGATCTATCAGGAGGGCCTTGCCCGATCGCTCTCACTCGTCGCCCGCGTGCTCGCCATGGAGGTGACGGCGATCGTCGTGTTCGCAACCACGCGACCCTCGGATCTGGCGGCGGCGCTGCGGCGGATCCGGGTTCCGTACACGCTCGTGTTCATGATCTCGATGACGCTCGAGCTGGTCCCGGTCCTGCGTCGCCAGGTGGGTCTGGTGCTCGCCGCGCAGCGGGCGAGGGCGATGCCCGGGAATGGCTTCGCGGCCGTGATCCCCGCATTCGTGCCCGTGTTCGCGGGCACCTTGGAGCGCATGCAGCAGCTTGCGATCAGCCTTGAGTCACGCGGGTTCGGAAGGTCGGGACCCAGGTCCTCGTTCCAGCAGGTCGGCTTCGGGCGGCTGGATCGAGCGCTCACCCTGGTCGCCGGTATCGCCGGTGTGGCCGGTGTGGTTCTGGGTCTCACCGCCTGGGGCGCGAAGCAGGTGCCCGTGGTCCAGGTACCCGCTGCGCTGGCGATCGCGGTGGTGCTCGTCAGCACGGTGGTGTTCGCGGCGGTGGTGTTCGCCGGCGTGCGCGCGATCGTGCGCGCCTGACCGGGTGCATGTCGCGATCGGCGAGCGTCACCTGATTCGGGCGATGACGAGCACGCCACCGATGGGTTGAATGCCATGGGGTCGGTGATGCGACCCGCGAACCAGTCACGCCAGGTCGCGTCCACCGGGCGGGTGTCGTACGCGCAGGAGGCGAGTTCCATGGCACAGGTGGTTTCGGACGTCCTCGTCGCGGCGTACCCCGATCTGACGGTCGCCCAATCCGACTTCGATTCACTGGTCGGCCAGGTGGCGGCCAAGGCGGTGCACATGGAGGCCGCCATCCTCATCACGCACGACGCGGACGGACACGTCGTCGTTCAGCAGACCGGCGACAACCTGGGCCGCAAGGGCGCTGGCTGGGGCGGCGGCGTCGGCTTCCTGGTCGGGCTTGCCTCGCCGCCGCTGCTCGCAGCCACGGTCGTGGGCGCCGCGGCCGGCGGCATCGTTGGGCGGTTTGCGAACCATCGCCTGGAGACGAAGCTGCACGACACGATCGGCGAGATGCTTCCGCCCGGTTCGGCGGCCGTGATCGCCATGTTCGACGACGCTGATCGGCTGGGCGTGGAACGAGGGCTGCCCGGCGCCATTGCCCGCTCAGTGGTCGAGACCGACAAGCACGGGACCGCGGCGCTGAAGGCCTCGCTTGCCGAGGCGATGGGCAAGTTCAGCCCGGATCGGACAGTGTTGCCGATTCCGGACCGCGCGTTTGGCGGCGCGATCGGGCGCACGATGGACGAGTCGCAGGTCGACTGGTCGTTCATCCCCGGGCCCAAGGCGCCTGACGCGGCTCCCAACGTGCTCATCGTCCTGATCGATGACGCCGGCTATGGTGGCCCGACCACGTTCGGCGGCGACATCGCGACCCCGACCCTGAGCCGGGTCCAGGAGATGGGGCAGACGTTCAACGCGTTCCATGTCACGGCTGTCTGCTCACCGACCCGGGCGGCGCTGCTGACCGGACGCAACCATCACCGCGTCGGCATGGGCGGCATCGCCGAGTTCCCGGGCCCCTTCCCCGGCTACACCGGCACGCGTCCACGGACGTGCACGCCGCTGCCGCGGATCCTCAAGGAGAACGGCTACATCACCGGCGGGTTCGGCAAATGGCACATGACGCCCGGCCGCGAGATGGGGGCGGCCGGCTCGTTCGACCATTGGCCGCTGGGCTGGGGGTTCGATCACTGGTGGGGCTTCCTGACCGGTGCCGCCGGTCAGTACGACCCCGTCATCACGATGGACAACTCGACCCTCGGCGTGCCCGAGGGCGAGGACGGCAAGGTCTACTACTTCCCGGACGACATCACCGACAAGGCCGTCGAGTGGGTCCACGCGGTTCGCGCGCACGATCCCGACAAGCCATGGTTCATGTACTACTCGACCGGGTGCAGCCATGCGCCGCACCACGTGGGCAAGGAGTGGGCCGACAGGTACAAGGGCATGTTCGACGACGGCTGGGACGCGTATCGCGAGCGGACGCTGGCGCGCCAGAAGCAGCTCGGGCTCGTGCCCGAGGAGACCGAGCTGTCGGAGCGACCGGACCTGTTCCCGGCCTGGGACTCGCTGACTGACGCCCAGAAGCGGCTGTACGCGCGCCAGATGGAGGTGTTCGCGGGCTACTCCGAGAACGCCGACTGGAACGCCGGGCGCCTGCTCGATGCCATCGAGGAGATGGGTGAGCTCGACGACACGCTCGTCGTCTACATCTGGGGCGACAACGGCGCGAGCATGGAGGGCACGCTCACCGGCTCGTTCAACGAGACGACGTTCTTCAACGGCGTCGTGCTCGACGCCGACGAGCAGCTCGCGCTGATCGACAAGTGGGGTGGCATCGAGGAGCTCGGCGGGTTCCACACGGCACCGCACTTCGCGGCCGCATGGGCGCACGCCAACAACACGCCCTTCCCGTGGGGCAAGCAGATGGCGAGCCACCTCGGTGGGACCCGGGATCCGATGGTGGTCGCCTGGCCAAGGCGAATTCCGGCCGATGCGACGATCCGTCGCCAGTTCACCCACTGCATCGATGTTGCGCCCACGATCCTCGAGCTCATCGGCCTCCCTGATCCGATGACGGTGGATGGCATCCCGCAGGAGCCCATGGACGGCACCAGCTTTGCCTACACGTTCGACGACGCGGCGGCGGCCGAGCGCCACACGGTCCAGTACTTCGAGATGTACGGCAGCCGGGCGATCTACCACGACGGTTGGTGGGCCGGCACCAGGCTGGACAAGCTGCCATGGGACTTCCGGCCCGAGACGCTCAAGCGGTTCGCCCCCGGAAGTGGCTGGGATCCCGAGCATGACCCGTGGCAGCTCTACCACCTGCCCGACGACTTCAGCCAGGCGCATGACCTGGCGGATCAGCACCCCGACAAGCTCGAGGAGCTCAAGCAGCTGTGGTGGAGCGAGGCCACCCGCCACAAGGTCCTGCCGCTGCTGGGTGGCTACAGCGTGTTCTTCGGCATGCTGCCGCCGATGCCGACCAGGACGCGCTTCACGTTCGCGGGCGACGTGCAGAACATCCAGACCCCGGTGATCCCGCGCATCATCGGCCGTTCCTACGCGATCGAGGGCCAGCTCCACGTGCCCGACAGCGGAGCCGAGGGCGTGATCGTGGCCTATGCGGACTTCATCGGCGGCTTCGCCCTGTGGATTGACGAGAAAGGCCTGCTCAACCACACCTACCAGTTCCTGGGCGTGGAGACCTACAAGCAGACCAGCACAGAGCCCGTCCCGACGGGCGATGTGACCGTCAAGATGCTGTTCGAGATCGACGCGCCCAGCCCGGGCTCGGGTGGCAAGGTGACGTTGTGGGCGAACGACCACCAGATCGGCGAGGGCCGTCTGGACAAGACGATCTCGCTCATCTTCAGCACCTACGCCGGCATGGACATGGGACGCGACAACGGCGGCGTGGTGGACCTCGCCTACGAGGACCGGGCCCCGTACGCGTTCACCGGCACGGTGCGCAAGGTCGTGTTCGACCTCCATCCCACCACCAACGAGAACGAGGTTGCCCTTCACGAGCACGCCGCGACCCAGGCCGTCGGCGCCGGCGCCGCCGGATAGGAGGGCCCAGCTCGCAGGGAGAGATGATGTTCGGTCGTCGCAAGGAGGCGCACGACGGTGCGACCTCCACCACCTACCAGATGCGCCAGCAGATGTTCGCGATCGGCGACGACTTCTGGGTGGAGAATGCCAGCGGCCAGCGAGTGTTCAAGGTCGATGGCAAGGTGTTGCGCGTTCGGAAGACGCTCGTTCTCGAGTCAGCCTCCGGCCAGGAGCTGTACCGGATCCAGGAGAAGATGCTGCACATCCGCGACACGATGGAGATCGAGGGCCCTCAGGGGCGCGTCGCGACCGTCAAGAAGCACCTCATCACGCCGCTTCGCGAACGCTATGACGTGAGCTTCGACGGGCGCGGGGACTGGAAGGTGATCGGGAACATCGTCGACCACCAGTACCGGATCGAGTCGGATGCCGGCGACGTCGCCGAGGTCGGCAAGAAGTGGTTCCGGGTCCGGGACACGTATGGCATCAAGGTGGTCCCGGGCCACGATGATGCGCTGGTGATCGCGGTGGCGATCATCGTCGATTCGATGGCCCACCCGGCGCGCTGAGCGAGCCACGGCCGCCTGCGGCGGTGCCTGCCGGGGTGGTCGCCTGGGCTAGGTGATCCCGTGCTCCCGCTCGAGCGCTCGCTCGATGAGTGCCTCGCGCCGCGTATGCAGGCCCCATTCGAGCCCGGCCGGGTACCAGTGCGGTCGCAGCTGGCGCAGGATGGCCGGGTGCAGCGTCCCGAGCTCCCGGCGGGCGTGATCGCGTGAGGCGGGGAGCGACGGAGGATCGTAGACGCGGCGACCCGCGCGCAGCACGGGCACCGTCAGCTCCCGCGAGGTCCACGCGTCGTCCACGGTCAGGCGATGGTGGGCGTCCACGGGATCCACGATCGTCCGTGATCCGTCCTCGGTGGACAGCTCGTCCCAGATCATGTCGGCCCGCGCCGTGCCATCGGCATCGTAGAAGCGACGGACCGCGAGCTGGCCCGGGACGGTGATCTTGGCGGTGTCGGCGCTCACCTTGACCGGCGTCCGCCACGGCGTGGCGTCGGAGCGCCGGATGGCGGTCAGCTTGTAGACACCCCCGAGCGCCGGCTGGTCGAAGCAGGTGACGAGCTTGGTGCCGACGCCCCAGCTGTCGATCCGCGCACCCTGGGCGAGCAGAGACTCCATCGTCTCGGGGTCGAGGTCGTTGGAGGCGACGATCTTCACGTCAGGGAACCCGGCCTCGTCGAGCAGCTCCCGGGCGCGGACCGACAGGTACGCCAGATCGCCCGAGTCGAGCCGGATGCCGGCGAGCCGCTGGCCGCGCTCACGCATCCGGAGACCCGTCCGGATCGCGTTGACCACGCCCTGCTCGGTGGCGAACGTATCAACGAGCAGCACGGCGTTGCCGGGCATCACCTCGGCCCACGCGTCGAACGCCTCGACCTCGTCGGCGAACGAGAGCACCCAGGAGTGCGCGTGGGTGCCCATGACCGGGATCCCGAACACTCGTCCCGCCTGGACGTTGGACGTCGCGCTGCAGCCCCCGAGGTACGCGGCGCGTGACGCGGTGAGCGCGCCATCAGGTCCCTGCGCGCGCCGAAGCCCGAACTCCATGACCGGCGACTCCGCCGGCCGCCAGGACGGCATGTGCAGCCTTGGTGGCGGCCAGGGTCGGGTAGTTGACGAGGTTCAGGAGCGCCGACTCGAGGAGCTGGGCCTGGAGCAGCGAGCCGCGGACCCGCACGAGCGGCTCATGGGGAAACACGACGGTGCCTTCGGGGATCCCGTCCACGTCGACCGTCGAGCCGCAGCCCGGCGAGGTAGTCGAGGAACGCCGGCTCGAACAGCGGACGATCGTCGTTGCCCCGCTGGGCCTCGAGGTGGGCGAGCTCGTCCGGCGTGAACCGGTATGCCTCGAGAAATGCGATCACGCGTGCCAGGCCGGCGGCCAGGGTGAACCCGCCGCCGAACGGCGCGCGCCGGAAGAACAGGCTGAAGATCGCCTCGTCGTCCGTCCGGCCCAGCTTCCAGTAGCCGGCGGCCATCGTCAGCTCGTAGAGATCCGTCAGGGTGGCCGGTGGGGTGGGGAAGCCGGCGTCGCCCGGGTCGGTCATGCGCTGCGGTCTCCTGCGGCTCGGAATCGAGGGGGCGCCCGGTCGGCCGACGGGCGCTCTGCGCCCGGTGCCTCATGCGCGCTTTGGCGATTGTGCCCCCAATCATGGCGGCGCACGCGGTGAGCCATGGCATCATCGGCGCATGTCGGTCCAGCTGCCCACCCCGAGCGCGACGGCGATGGCCCGCGGCGTGCGGGTGATCGGTGGTGTTCCGTGGCGGCGCCTGTTCCACTACCTGCGCCCGGACCTGGCGCCGTTCTCGCTGGCTGTCCTGGGGCTGCTGCTCGGCTCGGGGCTCGCGCTGGCGGTGCCACTGGTGGTCGCGGGGATGGTGACCTCGGTCGTCAACGGCGGTGACCCCCAGGGGCTCAACTGGCTCATCGCCGGGCTGCTGGTGCTGTTCCTGGCCCAGGCTGTTGGCGGCTTCATCCAGGGCTACCTGCTGGGCGTCGTCGGCGAGCGCGTGGTCGCCCGGATGCGCGGCGAGCTGTACCAGAGCCTGATCCTGCTGTCGCTCGACTACCACGGCACCAATCGGGTCGGCGAGCTGGTCTCCCGCCTGTCGAGCGACGTGACGCTGGTCCGGACGATGCTGACCCAGACGGTCACGACGCTGCTGTCCAACCTCATCGGCCTGATCGGCGCGATCATCATCCTGTTCCTCCTCAGCCCCACGCTGCTGGCGATCGCGCTCGTGCTGGCACCGGCGCTGCTCGTGATCGCGCTGGTGTTCGGGCGCCCGTTGCAGCGCGTCAGCACGTCCGTGCAGGACTCGATCGCGCACAGCACCTCGACCGCCGAGGAGGCGCTGGGCGGCATTCGGGTGGTAAAGAGCTACGTTCGCGAGGAGTACGAGATCCAGCGCTACAACGAGGACCTGCAGGTGGTGGTCCGCCGGGGGTCGCGGCTCGCGCTCTGGCGAGCAGGGTTCAGCGCGGTGATGACGTTCCTCGGCTTTGGCGCCGTCGCCGTGCTCCTGTGGTACACGGGACACCAGGTGATCGAGGGCAAGCTGGCCATCGGGACGCTCACCGGCTTCCTGCTCTACGGGATCACGATCGGTGCCAGCCTGGCCACGATCGCGAGCCTGTACGGACAGTTCCGGGAGGGCACGGGCGCGATCGTCGCGCGTGTTCGAGATCATCGACACCGAGCCCACCGTCGTCGATCTGCCGACGGCGGAGCCGATCGGACCCGTGACCGGGCATATCGAGTTCGACGATGTCACGTTCGGGTACGAGGAGTCGCGGTCCGTCCTCCGCGACATCAGCCTCGACATGCCGCCCGGTGAGGTGCTTGCGCTGGTGGGTCCGTCGGGCTCGGGCAAGACCACGCTGGTCGCGCTCATCCCCCGGCTGTGGGACGTCATCGGCGGATCGATCCGGATCGACGGTCGCGATGTCCGCAGCGTGACCGTGGAGTCGCTCCGGACGCAGATCGGTCTCGTGCCCCAGGAGGCGACGCTGTTCGGGGGCACGATCCGCGAGAACATCCGATATGGCCGGCTGGACGCCGCCGATGCCGAGATCGAGGCGGCGGCGAAGGCGGCCAACGCGCACGACTTCGTGACGGCGCTCCCCGACGGCTACGACACCGTGGTCGGTGACCGGGGCTCGAAGCTTTCGGGCGGCCAGCGGCAACGGATCTCGATCGCCCGGGCGATCCTCAAGGACCCACCGATCCTGCTGCTCGACGAGGCCACGAGCGCGCTCGACAACGAGTCGGAGCGGCTGGTCCAGGAGGCGCTCGAGCACCTGATGCGAGGGCGGACCACCGTGATCGTGGCGCACCGTCTGTCCACGATCCGGGCGGCCGACCGGATCGCCGTGCTCGACGACGGCTGGCTGGTGGAGCTCGGGACGCACGACGAGCTGCTGGCTCGCGATGGGCTGTACGCGCGGCTGTACCGGTTGCAGTTCACGGTTCCCGGCGCGGACCTCGCGACGGCACCCGCGGGGTCGGTGGGATCGACGGCCTGAGCCCGACCCGCGCTGGGCGCGTGAGCCGCGTCGCGACTGGCCCTGGCCGCGCTCCTCGTGGTGCTGTCCGCCTGCAGCCCGGCGCCCGCGCCGACCGTTGCTCCGAGCGAGGGCCGCGCGTCGCCCGAGATCACGCCCACGCCGACGGCGGTCCCGGCCCCGGGCTCGGAGCTGTTCGGCTTCGTGCCCTACTGGGAGATGGATGCCGGCATCGTCGGCCACGTCGCCCGAACGCCGCTGACCACGCTCGTGCTGTTCAGCGTCACCAACACCAACAAGGGCGCGATCCGGACGAGCGCCAGCGGCTACGGCCAGATCACGGGCGACATCGGCCGCTCGCTGATCCGTGCCGGGCACGATCATGGGATGAGCGTCCAGCTCTCGTTCAGCAGCTTCGGCATCGCGCGCAACGAGCGGCTGTTCACGAAGCCTGCGACGCAGGCGGCCGTGGTCGCCTCGCTGGTGACGCTCGTCGAGGAGCTCGGGCTCGATGGTGTGAACGTGGACGTGGAGAGCCTCGACCCCGAGCTGGTCCCCGCCTATGGCCGGTTCGTGGGCTCGCTGCGAACGGCCCTGCGTGCCGGGGGCAGCACTCGCCAGGTGTCGGTCGCCACCACCGCGAACCTGGTCGGCGCCACGATGGCCGCGGCCGCGGTCAATGCGGGCGCCGACCGCGTGTTCATGATGGCCTACGACTACCGGACGGGCGCGTCAGAGCCTGGCAGCGACCTCGCCCATCGCGAGACGTGATGGTGGCGCCCACGATCTGCCCCGCTCCATCGACCTCTACCAGGCGTTCGGCGTTCCCGCGCAGGACACGATCCTGGGTCTGCCGCTGTATGGCTACGCGTGGCCCGTGCCGCCGCCAACGACCGGGATCCCGTTGCTGGACCTGCCCGCCGCCGGCCGCGGCGCTGCCTGGATCCCACGCCATCACCTTGATGTTCTGACCGACGCTGCGATCGAGCCCGCGCAGGACGAGGTCGAGGGCGCTGACGTGTACCTGCTTGGTCCGGGAGGCGACCGAACGCCGCCGGCGTCCCCGGATCCAGGTGAGCCGTGGCAGGTGGTGTACGTGGACTCGCCGGCGACGCTGGCGCCGAAGATCGAGCTCGCCCAGCAGCACGGGTTCGCGGGGGTCGGCTTCTGGGCCATCGGCTACGAGCGCGGCCTGTCCGGGTACACGGACCTCATGCAGCGCTTCGTCTCCGGCCGGCCGCTGGGTGCGGCCGGGCCATGACGGAACTGGCGGGCGTGGCGGGCGTGGCGGCCAAGGATGTGCGGCAAAGGATGTGGTGCGTCCTGACACCGCCGTGCTCCATGAGCACAGGCCCGGTCCTGCGCGATCCTCGGCTGCGCGAGACAATCGTGCCCACGCTCCCTGCGTCCCAAGAGTGGAGGGTTTCTCGTGTCCCGTGTCTCCAGACTCGCGCGCGCCGGCGCCGCCGCCGCGCTGGCCGCGGCACTGGTTGTGCCAGCCGGAACCGTCGTGGCGCACAGCTCCCACAGGGCTTCTCACTCGGTTGTCCGACGGATCTTCGTGATCATGCTCGAGAACCACAGCCAGTCGACGGTGATCGGCGACCCCAACGCCCCGTTCATCAACAAGCTCGTCAACACGTACGGCGAGGCGACCAGCTATTACGGCGTCACCCATCCGAGCCAGCCGAACTATGTGGCCACGATCACGGGCCAGCTCGACATCACGCGCATGAACGACCATCCCGACAACACCTACGACTGGACGAACCTCGTCGACCAGCTCGAGAGCCATGGCAAGACGTGGGCGGCGTACATGGATTCGATGCCCTATGCGGGCTTCACGGGCGCGACGGCTCCCGGGTCCACGGCCCTGTACACGAACAAGCACAACCCGTTCGTGCTCATGGACGACGTGCTGAGCGATCCGGGGCGTCTCGCCAACATCAAGCCGTACACGGCCATGGCGCGCGACCTCAGCTCGCGCCATGCCCCGGACTTCGTGTGGATCAGCCCCAACCAGTGCAACGACATGCACGGCGGCGTCTACGACGCGATCGACGGCCACCCGGAGACGCCATGCCCCTATGGCAGCGCGATCGATGACGCGAACGATGCTGCGCTCAAGCAGAAGGCCGACACGTTCGTCAAGAACGCGGTCCGGACGATCCGCCGGTCAAAGGCCTGGACCGACAACAGCGCGATCTTCATCCTCACCGACGAGGCCGACTACGCGGGCAGCGCGACCGAGACCGACGAGTGGCTGGACGTCAGCGGCTGCTGCGACTCGCCCGGCTACGGCATCGCCCCGCCGCTGCCGCCGCACTACCAGCTCCAGGACAACTGCACGCCGGACGACCAGGATCCGCCGGTGTGCCAGCCAAACTTCTGGGACGAGGGCCAGTTCGGCGGGGGGCTGATCCCGGCGATCGTGATCGCGCGCCACGGGCCGCGGCACGTCAAGGATTCGACGCCCTACAACCACTACAGCCTGCTGCGGACGATCGAGCAGGTATGGCACCTCGGCTACCTCGGGTATGCCGGGGACTCGGCGAACGTCAGCTCGATGACGGGGCTGCTGTATCGCTGAGCGGCGACCTTGATCGCATGCGGGACCCCCGGTCGGGCGCGACCGGGGGTCCTCGCTGTCGGTGACGGTCAGGCGAACGCGGCAGCCAGGTAGCCCACCGTTCGGTCACGCGGTCCACCCGCATCCGCGGATGTCGCCGACGCAAGCTCGATGCCGCCGGTGGCACCCATCGCGCCCAGGGCGGCAAGCCCCAGCACGGTGGGCTCGATCCCGCACATCCCGCACACGAGCCCCGGGATGCCTGCCGTCCGCTGGCGACCGTCGATTCGGGCAACCGACGTTGCATCCAGGCCGAGGATCGACGGCAGCAGCTCCTCGGTCGCCCGTACGCAGTCGCGATGCGGCGGGTAGTGGGCGAGGTCGGTGCTGATCGCGAGCAGGACGCGCCGGCCGGGCTCGTCGAGCGAGGCGATCAGGGTGCCGAGTCGACGGCCGTGATCGACGGCCACGACCCCGGTGCCTGCCGACACGGCGAGGGGCACGAACCGGATCCCGGGCATCGTCGATTGCAGCAGCGGGAGCTGGACCTCGATCGAGTGCTCGCGCAGGTGCGCCTCGACGTTGACGGCAAAGGGGGGCCCGAGCCCGAGGATCGCATCGGCCACCAGCGGGTCGACGGCCACCTCGCCCAACGGCGTGCTCCATCGCCCGTTCGGCCAGACACCGATCCCCGAGAGCCACGCCGAGTGGTTGGTGCCGAGGATCACGATGGTCGCATCCCCGGACTCATCCGACGACGCGACCGCATCCGAGAGCGCTCGCCAGCCCGCAGCAGCGACGACGCCCGACCACTCGAGGCCTGCGTGGGGGACGAGGATGCCGCGGAGTGGCGATGCCGTATCGGGCCGCTGGCGCCGGATCGCGCCGAGCCGTGCCTGCTCGAGCAGGTGATCGACCAGGACCCGGAGCGCGTCAGGCGACGCGGGATAGAACGATCCGGCCACGCAGGGCTCGCGGATCACGATGCCGCCACCAGCGGCCGCGACAGCCCGACCCCGGCCATTGCCCGCCCACAGCCCGGACAGCCACCAGCGACGAGGTGGTTGCGAACCGCGTAGCCGAGACGCTCGATCATCAGCGTGCCGCACGATGGGCAGCGCGTGTCCTCGAGGCCAACCTCCGGCGCGTTGCCGACGTACACGTACGCCAGTCCGGCGTCCCGTCCGATCGCAGCCGCGCGCAGCAGGGTGGGGGCCGGCGTCGGCTGCACGTCCTGCATCCGGTAGGCGGGGTGGAAGCGACTGATGTGCCACGGGGTCTCCGGGCCCAGCGTGCCGGCGATCCAGGTCGCGATCGCCCGCAACCCCGCGTCGTCGTCGTTGTGGCCCGGGATGACCAGCGTGGTGAGCTCGACCCAGATCCCGGCGCTGCGCATGGCCACGATGGCATCCAGCACGGGTGCCAGCCGGGCACCGCACAGCCGGCGGTAGAAGCGGTCGTCGAACGACTTGAGGTCGACGTTTGCCGCGTCGATGACGGTGG
The DNA here is from genome assembly GCA_963806265.1 of uncultured Chloroflexia bacterium. Taxonomy (GTDB): domain Bacteria; phylum Chloroflexota; class Limnocylindria; order Limnocylindrales; family CSP1-4; genus CAIXZV01. Next base: position 45,759 of record CAWDXT010000022.1, on the reverse strand, counting down.
CCAGCAGGGCAACGGCCTCCGGCGTCGCATAGCCGTCGGTGATCCACAGGTTGCGCAGGCCCGCGTCGTGAGCCTGCCATCCGACGTCGAGCGCGTACTCGAGGAACACCGTCGGCTCGACGTAGGTGTACGCGATCGCGCCCGCCCCCTGGTCGAGGGCACGTTCGACGACGGCCCTCGGCGATGTGGTTCGGGTCGGCAGCTCGATGTTCAGCCTGGGGCCCTGGGCGATCTCCCAGTTCTGGCAGAAGCGACAGTGGAACGGGCACCCGGGCGTGGCGATCGACCAGGCCGTAGAGCCCGGTGCGACATGGAACAGGGGCTTCTTCTCGATCGGGTCCAGCGCCTCCGCCACGACCTTGCCGTAGGAGAGGTTGATCAGCTCGCCCTCGCGGTTCTCGCGGATGCCGCAGATGCCGATGCGCCCGGGTCGCACCAGGCAGCGATGAGCACACACGCCGCAGCGGACGCTGCCGTCGGGGAGCCTGGTCGCGAGGATCGAAGGGACGGGGCCGGCGGGCCGAGCCCCGCGAGGCTGGATGGTCACGCGACCGAGTGTGGCGGCCCGGCCGTCCTCGGGACAGTGCCGGCCGGGCCGGAATCGGGCGTTCCTGCCCTCGCCAACGCGCCGCCCGGCCACGGACGATGGCGTCAGCTCGCGGCGAGCTCGGATCGCTGCGGCACGAGGAGGCTCGCGGATGACCACCCGGACGGATGTGCTCAGGGTGCCGGAGGTCGTCGACCTGCCGATGGAGGCCCGGCAGGCGCTGCTCGCGCTCGCCAGGACCGCCGTCGGCGTCGCGGCGAGGGCGCTCCCGACGAGCGACCTCCAGGCCCCGCTTCCTCGCGGCCTTGAGACCGAGGTGCGCGCCGCTGCGTTCGTGACCCTGACGGGTCCGGGCGGCCTTCGGGGTTGCGTCGGGATGCTCGACGCCACGCGCCCGATCGTGGAGGCCGTGATCGAGGCGGCGGCCTGCGCCACGAGAACGGATCCCCGGTTCCCGCCGGTCCAACCGCAGGAGCTCGAGGATCTCGAGATCGAGGTCTCGGTGCTCGGGCCGACGGTCCCGATCGACGACCCGCTCTCGTTCCGGCTGGGCATCGACGGGATCCTGGTCGAGCGCGATGGTCTTCGTGGGCTGCTGCTCCCGGAGGTCGCGCCGATGGTGGGGTTCGATCGCGTGGAGATGCTCGACATCGCGTGTCGCAAGGCGGGGCTGCCGTCGGGAGCATGGCGGGATCCGCGAACGACGGTCTCGGTGTTCCGGACGATCCGCTTCGGGGGCCCGGCGCTCATCGCAGCTGACGCGATCCCGACGAGCTGACTGGCGAACCCAGAGCTCGACCGAGTGCCTCTGGCGAGGAGTCGCCGATCAGGCTCGGTCAGGGCTGGTAGCCGTCCGAGAGCGTCCTGAGGAAGGCCACGATCGCAGCCTCCTCGTCGTCGCTCAGGCCAAGGTTGCCGAGCTCGTCGCGGTTGACGTTCTCGGCGACCTCCGGGGCCGGCCAGCAGTCAGCCGCGAGCGCCTGCGCCTCGGTGTAGTTGCCCGGGCAGGTCGGCAGCACGTCGCGCGTGTTGTAGAAGTGGACGATCCCTTCCAGGCTCTTGAAATAGCCGTTGTGCGCGTACGCCTTGACGAAATCCTGGCTCGGCCGCAGGTCGACGTTCCGCAAGGTCGGGACCTTCTGCTTGCCGAGCTCGTCCTCGTCACCCAGGAAACCGCCCAGGCCCTGGTCGATGAAGCCGTCCTTGACATACGCCGGATTCTCCGGGTTGATCGGAACGCCGAGGTTGTCGAACGTGAAGTCCGTGAACAGCGCGCCGGGGCCGGACGAGTGGCAGGCCTTGCAGCCACCCTTGCCCTGGAACAGCGCGAGCCCGCGCCGCTCGAGCTTGGTGAGCCGGGCGCCGCCGCCGAAGGACTGGTCATACTTCGAGGTGAATGCCGTGACCTCGGCGGATGCCTCGTAGGAGGCGATCGCGAGCGCGATGTTGTCGTACGCGGCATTGGACGTCGCTCGGTCGTCGGGCGACAGGGCGACATGCCCGTCCTCCTCGGCACACTGGGCGTCGGTGTCTGCTGGCCAGGTGATGTTGCAGGCACCGGCACCGAAGACGTTCGTGAAGTTGACGCCGTAGTCGCCACCGCAGACGCGATTGACGACGCATGCCGAGTCAGGCAGGGCCTGCTCGGCGGGGTTCAGGAACGGGCCCTGCGCCTGGTCAGCCGCGGGGTTGCCCAGCTTGTAGCCCGTCGCGCGACCGTCCCAGAAATTGCCACCGACCCACGTGCCCTTCTTGTCGCGGTGCAGGACGGGGCTGACCGCCGCGTAGGCGGCGGACGGTGGCTTGCGGTTGCCAAACCTGTCGGCGATGGAACCTTCATAGACCGCGCCATGCAGGTTCGTGTCGGTGATCGGGCCCGTGAACCCGACCTCGGGGCCGTGGCATGCCGCGCACGCCTGGTCCTGATTGAACGACAGGGACTTGTCGAAGAAGATCGCCTTGCCCAGGCCCTCCATATCGGAAAGTGGGTTCGTGGCGGCAGCTACACCAGCCACCGCGAGCACCAGGGCCGCGATCCCCAGCCCGGGAATGAGCAGATACCGTGGACGCATGGTTCCCTCCTGTCTCTTGTCCGGTCGAGACCGCCGTGGTGCGCGCCCTCAGTACGCCGCGGCTGTCGTCCATTTGAGGCCCGACTGGGGCCGCAATGCGAGGGCCGTGGGTCAGGTAGCCTGGGGGCCGTCCGCCGGGTTCAGGCGCAACGGAGCGTTGCCGACCGGCCGGGTCGAGGCTTGAGGCGCGTGTCAGGTATCGTGCCCGGGTGAGCTCCGTCCCTGACCTCGCCACCATCCGCTCATGACGGACCCGGGCGCGACGACACCACAGGCGCACGGGCTCGAGCCGCTGACCAGGGAGCAGGTCCTGGTCACGGCCGGGATCATGGCCGCCATCTCGCTCGCAGCCCTCGACACCACCGTCGTCGGGACGGCGATGCCCACGATCATCGGGCAGCTGGGCGGCCTGTCCGAGTACGCATGGGTGTTCAGCGCCTACCTGCTGGCCTCGACGACCACGGTGCCGCTCTACTCGCGCCTGGCCGACATCTACGGTCGCAAGCCCGTGTTCATGTTCGGGCTCGCCCTGTTCGTCACCGGATCGGCGCTGTGCGGGCTGTCGGGCTCCATGCTCGAGCTGATCGTGTTCAGAACGATCCAGGGTCTCGGTGCGGGCGCCGTGCTGCCGATCTCGATGACGATCGCCGGCGACATCTTCTCGCCCGCTCGGCGCGCGCGAATGCAGGGCGTGCTGTCGGCGGTCTGGGGCGTGGCCGCGATCATCGGGCCGGCCCTGGGGGGCCTGATCACGAGCACCGTCGGCTGGCCCTGGGTGTTCGCCATCAACATTCCCGTCGGGATCGCGGCGATGAGCATCATCTGGCTTACGTTCCACGAGCGGTTCGAACGCCATCCGCACCGGATCGACTGGCTCGGCGCGCTGCTCCTGTCCGCCTCGATCGTGCTGCTCCTGATCGCCGTCTCCGAGGGTGGCGACCTGTTCGGCTGGACATCGCCGCTGGTGATCGCGATGGTCGGCCTGCTCGCTGGCGCTCATGGTCGGGTTCGTCCGCCATGCCCGCCGCACGCCGGAGCCGTTGGTCGACCTCGACCTGCTGCGCGCCCCCGTCATCCGCGCCGGGCTCCTGGTGGGCACGCTGGCCGGTGTCGTGATGTTCGGCGTGACAACCTACGTGCCGCCGATGGTGCAGGGGGTGCACGGGGGAACGCCGGTCGAGGCGGGTGCGGCGGTCGCAGCAATGTCGATCGGCTGGCCGCTGGCGTCGGTCGCTGCCGGGCGGCTGCTTGCGCGGATCGGGGCGCGACCGCTGGTCCTGGCCGGATCGTCGATGCTGCTCGTCGGCGCGCTGCTGACGACGCAGCTCGAACGGTTCGACGCCCTGTGGTACGCGATGGTCGGGTGCGCCGCGGTTGGCGTCGGGATGGGCCTGGCCACGACCACCATCCTCGTGGTCATCCAGGGCGCGGTGACCTGGCGCCGGCGCGCCGTGGCCACCGGCCTCGTCCAGTTCAGCCGGACGATCGGCGGGGCGGTTGGCGTGGGGGTCATGGGTGGGCTGCTGACCGCGTTCGTGGGCGGCGCATCCTCGGCGATCCTCGACCCGACGTCACGCGGCGACCTGTCGGCGTCCGCCCTCGATGCCGGCCGTGCGGCGCTCGCCTCGGGGCTGACCGTCACCTACTGGCTGATGGTCGTGACGGCCGTCGTGGCGCTGGTCGTCGCGGTGCGATCGATGCCGGACGTGACCCTGGGCCACGAGATCGAGGAACGGTCGCAGGTCAACGACGCCGCCTGATCGCGCGTCTCGAGGGATCGCGCGGTCAGGACGTCAGGGGCCGTCGGGGGTGGCAGGATCCGCACGGAAGCGTAGCGCGTCGAGGATGCCGAGGATCGTGCCGACGGCGTAGCTGAGGTGGATCACCGGGAAGGCAAGGGCCGCAGCGGGCGCGAGCGAGCGCTCGCCTCGCTGGGCCGTCGACCGGTACGCGGCATAGATGCCAATGGCGGCGTAGATAGCCGCAGCGGCGGCCAGCATCGCCCGCGCACCAATCGAAGCCGGCGAGAGCAGGGCCAGGGCACTGCCACCGACCAGCACGCCCAGGGGCACGAGGTGTCGGGGCCCGAGAGACTGGGTCTCCTCGAGCAGCGCGCAACCCTTTGCGCGGCCGTAGCCGAGGTATTGCCTCGCGAGGGCGCGGTAGCTGCTGCGCGCGTAATAGGTGCTGCGAATTCTCGGTGTGAGATACAGGCGTCCGCCTGCGCGACGGATTCGCCAGTTGTACTGGTCGTCATCGCGGTTCGCGCGAACAACGGAGAACGTGCCGACGACGTCGAAGCACTCACGACGGTAGGCGGCGAACGCAATCGTGTCGACGTCCCCCAACTGACGCGAGAATCGGAATTGCGCATCTCCGACGCCGAAGGGGTGAGATACGGCGGCGGCGATCGCCCGGGAGAGGCGCGTCTCGCCGATGGTGTGGATCGACCCGCCGACGGCAGCGGCGCACGACTCACGGAGAGCACGCACGCTCTCCTCGATGAACATGGGATCGGCGGTCGCGTGTGCCCCAATGATGACGATGACGTCTCCTGTCGCTGCGGCAGCGCCGAGCCTGAGCCCGTGGGCAGCGCTCCGATCCGGGTTGTCCAGGAGCTTGATTCCGCCCTCCGGGGCGCCGGCCATGTGAAGCTCAACGATCTCCCGAGTCCGATCCGCGCTTCCGCCGTCGGCAACCACGATCTCGACCAGCGAAGCTGGGTAGGTCTGCCCCTGCAGGGAGTCGAGGCACGCGCCGATATGCTGCTCCTCGTTGAATGTCGGGATGACGATCGAGATCCGCGGATCCGGCGGGAGCGGGCGGAGCATGGCGAGCGACCCCTCCATCAACCGCTCCGCGCACCGGCCGCGCCGGCGTCGTTGCGCGCTTCGCCATAGGCCGTGCCAGCCCTCGCCTCGTGTCGACCAGGCGCAACCACCCGCATCCAGCAGGCAGCGACCGCCGGAGCGTGCGGTGACGAGGGATCCGTCCTCACTCCGGTAGCCCCACGGTGGTGTCGTTCGGTCTCGCTGAAGGGTCGCCGCCGGCCGGCGGTCAGAAGGCCCTGCGGAGCACGATCAGCCCGAGCACGATCACGACGAGGATCGCGAGCAGCATCTCGGGCGGCATCGTCGAGACGGTGTCGACCGCGTTGGTGACGAACTGTGAGGCGGCAGCGCCGAGATCCTGCGACCCGCCCGCACCGTTGCCGCCGGCGACGCCCGTCGTCTGCCCGACCGCCTGGCCGTACTCCAGCATGTGCGCATCATCCCACGCCAGGCAAGGGTTCCGCCGTGGCGGGCGTCACGGGTGCCGTCCGGCGGGTGGCAAGGCTGGATCCGGCGATGACGAGCGCGAATCCGATGCCCATTGCGAGCGTGAACGTCTCGTCGAGGATCGCCACTCCGAGCAGGGCCGCGACCGCCGGGTTGATGTAGGTGATGACGGTCGCCCGGACCGGGCCGACCTCGCCGATCAGGGCAGCGAACACCAGGAATGCCACGGCGGTGCATACGACCGCGAGGATCAACACCGACCACAGCACGTCGGCCCCCGGCGTCGATGACGGCCAGGTCAGGGCGGCGAACGGCAGGTACGCGATCGCGGACAGCGAGAGGGAGACCGCCATCACGCCCAGCGACGGCAGGCCGGTCAGCCAGCGCGTGAGGATGAACGGTCCGACCGCATAGCACACGACCACGCCGGCCATCTGCACGAGGGCGAGCGCGTTGGATGCCTGGAAGTCGCCGCCCACGATCGCTGCCACCCCGACCAACCCGACCAGGAGCCCGATCGCCGCCGTCCCGCTGATTCGGTGCTCGCTTCGCGTGAGCACGGCGATCGCGGCGCCGACGAGCGGCACGCCAGCCACCAGCAGCCCCGCCAGCGAGCTCGAGATCTGCTGCTCGGCCGAGGCGAGGAGCACCCACGGGATGGAGATCTCGACCGCGGCGAAGGCGACCAGCCACCGCCAGCGAGCGAGCACCCTGCGCAGGTCGACGCGCGCCAGGGCGATCGGCAACAGGATGAGCGCCGCGATGCCGGTCCGGAGGAACACGAGCGTCGCCGGCTCGAGCTCGGCCACGGCCACGCGGATGAACAGATATGGGATGCCCCAGATCACGGACATCAGGGCGAACAGGACCGCGCCGCGACGGCTCACCAGGCGGGCGCCATGCAGGCGCATCGATGACCAGGCACCACGCCATCTTCGCAGGTGTCCCATCGGTCGCGAAGGTCGGCCGGGGAGCCGGCGCGAGGTCGAGGCAGCCGTGGAGGGCACAATGGCGACATGAATCCAGGATCGCCATCGGTCGCAGACGGGCTGGATCGGTTCCTCGACGCACAGGAGGGGACCTACGCGGCCGCGCTCGCGGAGCTGCGCGGAGGTCGCAAGACCGGTCATTGGATCTGGTACGTGTTCCCGCAGATCGCCGGGCTGGGCAGGAGCGAGATGTCCCGCTACTACGCGATCCGGTCGTTGGACGAGGCGCGTTGCTACCTGCAGCACCAGACGCTCGGACCCCGGTTGCGCGAGTGTGCACGAGCCCTGCTCGACATCGACGCCGGGTCCGCCGAGGCGATCCTGGGTCCGGTCGACGCCGTCAAGGTTCGATCGAGCATGACGCTGTTCCTTCGGGCGGATCCGTCGGAGCAGGTCTTCCGCCGGGTGCTGGAACGCTACTACGCTGGTCTGGCCGATCCGGCGACCGATGACCGGCTGGAGTCGGGATCGAGCTCGTCCGGGGCGTAGACGGACGACCCAGCGACGCAGGAGGCGAACGTGGCGGACTTCGAGCGAACGACCACGGTGGGCGTGGGCGCCGAGGCGGCGTTCGCGTTCCTGGCGGATCCAACGCATGTGTCGCGGTACGTCTCACCGATGAGCCTCGTCGACTCCATCGCCATCGACGGCGATCCGGATGCCGCCGACGAGCCGGACGCGGGGGAGCGCTTCAAGCCGGCCCGGTTCGTCGCCGATGCGGGGCAGGGAACGATCGAGTGGGGGATGCCAGGCGATGAGTACGAGGGGTCGTTCAAGGTCGAGCGCGGCACCGCCAGCACGTCGCAGGTGACGATCCGCCTCCATGTACGCGATGACGCCGACGCGGCGGCGATGGAGCGCGTGCTGGGCGAGTCGGTGCGGAGTCTCCAGCGCCTGCTGTCCGGCCGCTGACCCGGGTCGCCGTCGATCGGGCCACCGCCGATCGGGTCGACCGTCCCCCGTGCCAACAGTCACCTCGGCCCTGTGCGCACGCAGCACGCGTTGGCAGACTGGGCGCCGTGTTGTCCGTTTCCATGGAGGCGCCAGATGAAGACGCTGATGGGGATCCTGCCCTGGATCGTGGTGCTCGTGGTCGCCGGGGCGGTCATCTGGTTCCTGTACGACCGGCACATGGCGGCCGGTCGCTGGGTGTTCGCCGCGTTTCTGGTTGCGCACGGGGTGATCCATCTGCTCTACCTGGCGCCGGCCCCCGAGGCCGCGGTCGCCGGCGGACCCGAGTGGCCGTTCGACCTGGGCGGGTCGTGGCTGCCCGGCGCCACGGGTGTCGAAGGTGGCGCCCTGCGCTCGCTGGGCCTCACGCTGATCGGCCTGGTGGTGGTCGGGTTCGGCCTCAGCGGGCTGGCCACGCTCGGCATCATCGTCCCGGCGTCCTGGTGGCCGGGTCTCGTCGTGGCCTCGTCAGCGCTCTCGCTCGGCGTCCTGGCGCTGTTCTTCGCTCCAAGCCTCCTCGCGGGCGTGGCGATCGACGTGTTCCTGATCTGGCTCGCGCTCGCATCGACCTGGCGCCCGAGCCTCGTCTGACTCGCCAACCCCCTGACCGTCGACCGCTGGTAACCGCCATCGCCGCCGGTCGCGTACGATCCGCTGCAGCGCGGTCCCACGGCCGCGTGCGGTAGTCGGAGGCGGTTGGTCATGGCGGGAGCCCGCATCGGCAGCGTCGTCTGTCCGGTGCTGGTCGGGCGAGACGAGGCGCTCCGCCTGGTGAGCCGGCGGCTCGAGGAGGTTGCGCAGGGCCACGGTCAGCTGCTGCTGCTCGCGGGCGATCCGGGGATCGGGAAGAGCCGGTTGCTGGCGTCGATGGAGCGTCACGCCGCCACGACCGGCTTCGCGACGACGACGGCCACCCTGGCTCCCCAGGACACCGACGTTCCCGGCGCGCTGTTCCTGGATCTCGCCCGGCGAATGCGCAATCGTCCGGAGAGCGCGGGAACCGGCCAGGCGCTCCTCGCCCAGCTTGCCGATCCGGATGTCGACGTGCCGCTCGAGCCCGGGCGCCGCCGCCGTCTGCTGGTCATGGACGTCGTGGACCTGCTGACCGAGTCCGCGACGCCGCAGCTCCTCGGCCTCGAGGATCTCCAGTGGGCCGACGACCTGAGCCTGGAGATCGTCGGCGCATTGGCACGCAGGCTGGGTGACATTCCCTTGGTCGTCGTCGCGACCTATCGTGCCGACGAGCTCAGGCACCCCGGCGAGCTGGCCACGTGGCGCGCGCGCCTTCTTGTTCATCGTCAGGCCGAGGAGATTCAGCTCGGACCGCTCGACCGCTCCGCAACCCGAACCATGCTTCACCTGCTGCTGGGCGAGGAGCGAATCTCGGAGGACCTGATCACGGCCGTCCACGAACGGGCGGACGGGATCCCGCTCCACGTCGAGGAGCTCGCCGCCACGCTCGTCTCGCAGCCGCTGGGTGGCGCCGACGAGATACGGGCGGCGAGCGTCCCGGATACCGTCGAGGCCACGATCCTGGAGCGATTTCTGCAGCGCTCCGAGGATGCCCGAGAGCTCGCGTCGACGGGCGCCGTCGTTGGGCGTCGCTTCCCCCTCGACCTGGTCGCGCAGATGATGGAGCGGTCGAGCGAGCAGCTCGGCTCGCCGCTCCGGGAGCTGCTCGATCACGCGTTTCTCGAGCCGGCCGGACCGGACGAGACGTTCGACTTTCGGCATCAGCTCCTGCGCGACACCATCTACGGCCGGATCCCGGCATCCGAGCGACGCCGGCTCCACGGCCTGGCCGGACGTCTCGGAGCGGAGCATGGGGACGCGACGGGCGTCGACGCATCGGCGCATTTCGAGCTGGCCGGGATGGCGGAGGAGGCATTTGCCGCGGCGCTGCAGGGAGCCCGGGCGGCGAGGCGGATCTCCTCCCACCGCGAGGCCCTGGGGCTCTATCGGCGCGCCATCCGCCATCTGCCCGCAGACATCGACCCGGCGGACCGGGCTCAGATCCTCGAGGAGCTTGCCATCGAGGAGGCTGCGCGGGACGAGACGGTCGAGGCCGCGGCAAACCTCGAGCTCGCGCGCGAGGCATTTCTCGAGGCAGGAGACCCGATCTCGGCAGCCGCGACGATCGCTCGCCTGGCGGGGGTTCGGCATCTCGTCGGCGACGGGCTCGACGACGTGCGCCCGGTGCTGCAGGACGGCCTGACGGTGCTCGGGTCCGCTGCCGGGGTGTCGGCTGATCGAGTTCGTGGCCGGCTGGAGGCGGAGCTTGGGGCCGCGTACGCACGCGCGGTGCTGGTTGGCGAGGGTGAGCTGCACGCGCGTCGGGCCGTCGAGATCGCGCGACAGGCCGGCGACCCATCGACGGAGCTGAACGGCCTCGGCACGCTCGCGACCATTCTGCCGTTCGCGGGACGCACCGACGAGGCGGTTGCCGCCGCCGTGGAGGTTCTCGATCGCGGACGGGCAGCCGGTGAGGAAGACCAGATGGCGCGGGCATGCCGGGTGCTCGGCTCGACTCTGACCGAGGTGTTCGAGGCGGATGCCGGGGATACCTGGCTGCGAGATGGCCTCGAGATCGCCGAGCGGGCGGAGCTCTGGAACCACCGCTGCTACATGCTGGCGCATCGCGGTCTCGCGCTCTGGTCGCTCGGCAGCTGGGACGAGGCGGAGCGAGTCGCCGACGAGGCACTTCGTGATCGTCGTGGTGGCGTCACCACGCGGATCACCGGGCTCTACGTGCTCGGCTACGTCGCCTTCTCCCGCGGACAGCATGACCGGGCGCAGGAGCTCCTCGAGGAGTCACTCTCGCTCGGCGAACGAGCCCGGGATCTGATCCGTACGGCACTCCCCGCCTGGGGCCTGGCCGAGAACGCGTACCTGGCGGGCCGCTACGCGGAGGCGGTCGATCGCGCGGAGCGGGGCCGGACCAGCTCGGCCGCCGTGGGCGACGTGTTCCTGTTCGCGCCCTTCCTGTTGACCGGTCTTCGGTCGCTGCTCGCGGCACGCGACATACCGGGCGCCGAGCGGTGGCTCATGGACGCGGGCGAGCCGCTGCGGCGGGCGGGCTACCCGGCCCTCTCGCCCGTGCTCGATCATGCCGACGGCCTCCTGGCGCTGGCCCGAGGGTCCACGGGACGAGCACGGAGCCGGCTCTCGGAGGCGGTTCGCGGATGGGATCGCCAGCGCCGGATCTGGGAGGGGACGTGGGCGCGCCTGGATCTGGCGGCTACCCTGCTGCGGGCGCGCCGGGGCGGCGAGGCGACAGAGGTGCTGACCGACGCGCGGACGACGGCCGACGCGCTGGGCAGCCGTCCGCTCACGGCGCGTGCCGTCGAGCTGCTGCGTACCGCGAGGTCCCGGCGAGGGTTCGGCGAGCCGTGGGCCCCGCTGACCGCCCGGGAGTTCACGGTGGCACGACTCGTGGCCGAGGGGCAGACCAACGGCGAGATCGCGGTCGAGCTGGGCGTGTCGCCGCGCACCGTCAGCGCCCACGTGGAGCACATCCTGGCCAAGCTCGGCGTCAACCGCCGGAGCGAGATCGCTGCCTGGGCGGCACGCATCCAGCCGGGCGACGGGGAGAGCTCGCGCCCGGGGTAGGGGAGTCTAGTGGCCGTCGCCCCGGAGCCAGACGCCGATCGACGCCGGCCGCAACGACCGCGCCGCCGTCTCGCGCACGTCGTCGACCACCGCCTCGAGGTCGACCCTGTCGCGCTGGCGATCTCCGAACGCAGCAGCCGTCCGCGCGGCGTCGATCCTGGCCCTGTCAAAGCGTTGGTCCACCAGCCGCCGCACTCGGCGCCAGACAGGCTGGGCGGTCGCGAACGCGAGCAGCGTCGAGGCAGCCACCGCAAGGGTGTCGCCCTGCGTGAAGCCCTCCAGTGCGGCCTGCAGCACGAGGTTGCCGAGGGCGAACAGGGCCACCAGGAGTGCCACAACCACGGTGTACGCAATCGTGCGGCTGATCAGGCGGTCGATGTCGTACAGCCGGTAGCGGAGGATTGCCATGGTGATCGCCACTGGGATGAGCAGCATGACCATGACCTGGACGACGGAGAGCAGGCCGTCGATCTCGGCGCCCAGGAACGTCGGCAGGTTGAGCCCGACCACCAGCGCCACCGGTGCGAGCATCCACTTGAGCTGCTGGCGCTCGGCGCCACGCCCGCGTCGAAACCGGACGACCACGGAAGCCACGGCGAGGGCGCCGACCATCAGTGCGGTCGTGAGCCCAAGCACGCCGGCCACGCTGGTCAGGGCGTCGGGCATGCCCGGTGGTGAGAACGGGTTCCTGGCCACCGTCGCCTGATCAGCCTGGGGCGCGAGCAGGAACAGCACGGTGGTGGTGATGGTGGCCAGCAGCGTGGCGCCGACCGGCCAACGCCATCCGGGCCCCGGCAGGCGCCCATCCGGGTACAGCACGGGGATCATGCCGATCACGATGACGAACATCGGGACGAGCGAGGCGATGCCCAGCGTGAGCAAGGCTCCGGCCAGGGCATCGTCACGGCCGTTGGCTTCGGCAAGTGGCGCGGCGAGCCCGATCCCGCCGGCGAACACGATTCCCAGCGGGCCGCCCAGCATCATCAGCCAGCCGACGAGGTGGCCTGGGCGGTGGCGGAGGATGAGCCAGCCGAGCGACGTGTAGACGAGGAGCACGGGTGGCAGGAGCATCAGCGACAGCTCGGCTCCTCCGAAGCTCGCGTACGGCAGCCAGAGGAGGAACACCCCCACCATGCCGACGGCCGTGAGCAGCCACAGGAGGGTCGGCGCGCGAACGTGGTGGCCCGGTTCCCGGCGCTCGACGACGGCCGCCGACGGTACGTGGTGGGTCGGCCGCGTGTCATCTCCCATGCGGTCATCATGGCGGCTCGGGCGTCCCGGAATTGTTACGGGCCCGGCCGGCGGCCTTGAGCGGGCCTCATTCTTCGCCAAGCGTCACAACTCACCCTACGATGCAGACATGCCGAAGCTGACCTATCCCAAAGCCCCGACCTCGGACCAGGTCGACGACTTCCATGGCACGCTCGTCGCGGATCCCTATCGCCCCCTCGAGGATGTCGATGCCCCTGAGACGCGGGCCTGGATCGATGCCGAGAATCACCTGACAGCTGAAGTCATCGGCCGGATCACGGCGCGGACCGAGACCCGCGGACGCCTGGCCGAGCTGTGGGATCACCCCCGCGCCGGTGTGCCCTGGCGCCGCGGCGATCGATGGTTCCAGCTACGGAACACCGGACTCCAGAACCAGGACGTCCTGTGGGTGGCCGACGCACCGGACGCCGAGGGCCGCGTGCTCCTGGACCCGAACGAGCTCAACGCGGCCGGCACGACGACGTTGGCATCGGTTGATGTGGCCGACAGTGGAGAGCTCGTCGCGTGTGCGCTCAGCGACGCCGGCTCCGACTGGCAGACGTGGCGCGTGCTTCAGACGGGGAGCGGGGAATGGCTGGAGGACCGGATCACGTGGGCGAAGTTCGCCTCGGCTGCCTGGACCGCTGACGATGCGGGCTTCTTCTACGGCCGCTTCCCGGAGCCGCCGGTGGGTGCCGCCTATGAGGCGCCCAATCGGGACATGGAGCTTCGCTACCACCGGATGGGAACCGTGCAGGACGAGGACCGGCTCGTGTTCTCGGCCCCGCACGAGCCGGAGTGGATCTTCCAGCCCGAGGTGGTCGACGACGGCCGTCTGCTGGTGGTCACGATCGAACGGGGCACCGACCCGGAGCAGCGGATCTACGCCGCCGACCTGACCGGTGGCGTTGATGTCGCCGAGGTCCGGCCGCTGCTCGACGATGCGGATGCCGGCTACCGCCTGATCGGTGCAATCGACGGCACCCTGTACCTGGTGACCAACCGAGAGGCGCCGCTGAGCCGGGTGGTGGCCGTCGATGTGGCTGACCCGGGAAGGCTCCGCGAGGTCGTCCCGGAGAGTACGGATGCCATCGAGCACGTTCAGCTCGTGGGAAACCGGCTCGCCGTGGTCACCCTCCACGACGCTCACCATCGGCTGACCATCTTCGAGCTCGACGGCCGCCACGTCGCGAACGTCCGGCTGCCGGGTATCGGCACCATCACGAGTCTCGCGGGTCGTCGCGAGGACGCGGACCTGTTCCTCACCTTCGTCACGTTCACGTCACCCGGCGCGGTCCTGCGGGTTTCCATGGCTGACGGCGGCGTGCAGGCGGTCCGGCAGCCTTCGCTCGCGTGGAAGCCCGATGAGTACGTGACCGAGCAGGTGTTCGTCCCCTCCGACGACGGCACCCGTGTACCGCTGTTCCTGACCCATCGACACGACGTGAGGCCGACCGGCGACGTGCGCACCATGCTGTACGGCTACGGTGGGTTCCAGATCTCGATCGGGCCCACGTTCAAGCCCGAGTGGCTGGCCTGGATGGAACGGGGTGGCCTGCTCGCCGTGGCCTCGCTTCGTGGTGGCTCCGAGTACGGCAAGGATTGGCACGACGCGGGGCGGCTCGCGAACAAGCAGCACGTGTTCGACGACTTCGCCGCGTGCGCGCGATGGCTGGCCGCGTCGGCCTGGACCCGCGCGGACCGAATCGCGATCAGCGGCCGCTCGAACGGCGGCCTGCTGGTCGGCGCGTGCCTGACCCAGCACCCGGAGCTCTATGGCGCGGCCCTGCCCGAGGTGGGCGTGATGGACATGCTCCGGTTTCACCGGTTCACGATCGGCTGGGGCTGGACGAGCGACTACGGCTCGGCCGATGATCCGGAGCAGTTCCGGACGCTGCTGGCCTATTCGCCGCTGCACAACTGCGGACCCAAGCGCTACCCGGCCACCCTGGTGACAACGGCCGACCACGATGACCGCGTCGTGCCCGCGCACTCGTTCAAGTTCGCAGCCGCGCTCCAGGCGGCACAGCGCGGCGGCGCACCCGTCCTGATACGGATCGACACCGATGCCGGCCACGGGTCAGGCAAGCCGGTGAGCAAGCTCATCGACGAGCGCAGCGATGTCATCGCGTTTCTCGAGGCTGCGCTGGATCGCTCGCTCTAGCGTCCCGCGGGCGTCGTGCCCGCGGACCTGGGCGAGGAGGCCCGGTCATCCCCCGGTCAGGAGCCCTGGGCCATGCTCCACAGGGTCCAGTACTGGGTGCGCAGGCGGCGCGGCTGCTCGAGCACCGTCCGGATCGCGAACGCGATGTCCTCGGGCCGTAGATAGGTCTCGAGCTCGGGCATGCCCTCGTAGCGCCCGGCGCCCATCGCAAACTCGGTCGTGGTTCCTGCCGGGCCGATCGTGGTGACCCGAATGCCCTTCTCGCGCAGCTCTCGGTCCAGGGCGCCTGCGAGCCCCACCTGGGCGAACTTGGTTGCGGCATAGACTGCCTCATCGGGGCCCCCGCGGAACCCGGCAACCGAGGCGACGATCACGATGTCGCCCGCTCCGGTCTCGACCATGTGCGGAACGGCGGCGCGGACCGGCCAGACGGTGCCGGCAACGTTGGTGTCGAGCATCGTGGTCAGCGCGTCATCCGTGTGGTCGAGGATCCCGCCATACATGCCGATGCCGGCGTTGGCGACCAGCGAGTCGAGACGGCCGAACCGCTCGAGGGCGGTTGCCATCAGGCGCTCGCTGTCGCCGGGCCTGCGGACATCCATCTCGACCGCGACCGCGCGGTCGGGATTCTCGGCCTCGATCTCGTCCAGCCGTTCCTTGCGTCGGGCGCCCAGCACCACCCGGGCCCCAGCCCCGATGAGCTCGTGCGCGGTTGCTCGCCCGATCCCGGCGCTGGCACCGGTGATGACGACGACTCGATCCTGCAGTGATCCCACGGGCCTCTTCCTTTCTCGGAACGCACCGACAAGGGTAGGGCAGGTGGGCGAGGGCGAGCGCAGGGCGCCGGGGCGGCCGCCATCCGGCGCCCAACTGTGACCAGAGTGGCGCGGCTCGAGTTGACCGCCGGCTACCATCGGGATCGGGCGCCCGCGGGTTGCCCGATGGGAGGTGATCGTGCTCGCTGCCGCTCGTGACCGGTACGGTGGACTCGAGGTCGCGATGATCGAGCGCCAGGAACGTCCGACGCCAGGTCGCGGGCAGGTGCTCGTACGCATCCAGGCAGCGTCGGTCAACAGGGCGGATCTCTGGGCGTCGACGCGGCAGGCGTCGTGGAGGCCGTTGGCCCCGGGGTGGCGGCGTTCGAGGTGGGCGACCGGGTTTTCGGGGACCTGTACCCGTTCGGGCACGGGGCCTTCGCTGAGTACGCCTGCGCCCCGGAGCGCGCCTTTGCCCGCGTGCCGGACTCGTTGGAGCTGGAGCTGGCCGCCACGCTGCCGCACTCGGGCGTCCTGGCCTGCCAGGGCGGCGACTGGTGCGTCTGTACCACGATCGGTCGGGTTCAGTTTGGCGGTCACGCGCCCCATCTTCTCGCGCTCGCCGGTCACCCACACGGCCGCCATGCGGAACCCCAGCACGTGGCCGATGACGCAGTGCGCGGCCTCGTGGTGTGCCGTCACGAACGTGTCGCGTTCGTCGACGGTGGCTTTGCCGTCCTTCCGGGGCATCGGAGACAACGGTAGCGCCCCGGTCGCCCGCTGGCCCTGCCGATCGGTCAGGCGCGGTGCGAACACGAGCGTAGGAAGATCTGCCCGCTGGGGGCACCTCGGGCACGAGGATCGAGCCTCGGGTAGCCTTCACCCTCCAAAACGGCGTCGGCATATGCGGTGCCGGCCACGACGGGCGAGCGATGGACGCTGGATCACGGAAACCGCATAGCGACCCGCCGCAAGATGTCGAGGTGGGTCCCGTCCTGACGCCTCGGGCGACGCGGCACCGGCTCGTTCAGGGTGCCACGGTGGCCGTGGCCATCATCGGCGTGATGGCGATCGCGCTCTGGCTCGCCGGAGCCAGCGTGACGAGCGGACCGTCGCGAACTGCCGCGGTGAGAGACTCGATCGCCGCGGCTTCGCCCACAGCCTCGCCGACCGAGGTCGCCCGGGCAACCATGCCGTCGGCCGGCCCGATCCTGGTGGTGCCCGCCGTGCCGTGCAACACGCGAACCCCCCCGCCGACCCTGGGCGTCACGCTGATCGTCGGCGGAGGCCCGACGTACGCAGGGTCACCGGCGTCGAACGTGGCGCCGCCCGACGTCCCGGTGCCGAACGGCGCCGAGCTGCTGCTGATCCTCGGTGCCGAGGATTGCGCCGCCGCCTGGGACGTCGAAGTCATCGCCGAAGGCATGAACGCGCCCGTGTTCAAGGAAGCGCTGGTGAACCCGGACCGCAACCCCGCGCACGGCATGCAGAACCGGTGGCAGGTAACCCCGCTCTCGGCCGGCAACTACCTGCTGAACGCGCACCTGATCGCGCTCGACGGGGAGTCCGTCGTCGGCCGCTGGCGTCTTCACGTCGGCGATGTCCCGACAAGCGACGCACCAACCGCGGTCCATTGAGTCCGAGGCCCGACTGAGAGCGCCCCTGTCGCCCGCTGGCCCTGCCTCGAGGTCAGGCGCGGTGCGGAAGGGCATACTGCGGACGATGGGTTCAGGTTGGGGGTCCCCCGGTCGCCCTCGTCGCGGATTGCGGCTGTTTACGTTCGCCATGGTCGTGCTGGCCGCAGCAATCGTGGTGGTCGCGATCGTCTCGCTCCTGTACACGGCGCCTCTCGGCGGGTAGACAGTCCAGATGAGTGCTCAGCGCCCCGGTCGCCCGCTGGCTCGCCTCAAGGTCGAGCGCGGTCCGGATCCGGGGCTGCGGCGAAGGCTATACGCCGACCCTTACGCACCGCTTACGATCGGTGCGAGCCAACGAGCGACATCGACATCAGTTTCGGGGTCGAGTCCCACCACCCGATCCTGCGGATTTGTCGGGCGCTCCGGCCGGGCGGCGTGTACGTGACGCTCGGTGGAACCACGCCGTCGCTCGTGGAGTCGCTGCTGGTCGGGCCCGTCGTGTCGCTCGCCACGAGCCGGCGGCTGGGCATGGCCTACTGGTGGCGACCGTTCGATCCGGATGCGGTCGCCGACCTGCTGGCGATGATCGATCGCGGGGCCGTTCGGTCCGTCATCGACCGACGGTATCCGCTGACGGAGGCTGCCGACGCGCTCCGCTACGTTGACGAGGGTCGGGCGATGGGCAAGGTGCTGGTGACGATCTGAGCAGGTCCAGCCTGGGCCGGCGGCGTCTGAAGCCTCAGCGCCGTCACTGGGGCCGCGAGGCTCGGTACTCGACCACCGCGACGACGAGCGCCAGCGCCAGCAGCAGCGCGCCGACCGCGGCCCAGAAGCTGCTGCCGGTCATCATGCTGCCGCCGATCAGGCCGACACCTTGCCCCAGCCACACCAGCCCGACGAAGGCGAGGAGCAGCGCAACGACGATCCGGGTGGGGCGCAAGTCGACCCTCCTGCTGCGTGGTTCCCGCGACGAGCGGCAGACCCCGTACCCTTGAACGCCATGCCCGCCGAATTCATCTACACCACGTACCGGCTCGCCCGCCACTACCCGCCGGACCGGACCGTGCTCGAGGACATCTCGCTCTCGTTCTACCCGGGTGCCAAGATCGGCGTCATCGGGCCGAACGGGGCGGGCAAGTCCAGCCTGCTTCGGATCATGGCCGGGCTCGACGACGGGTTCACCGGCGAGGCCCGGCTCACCCCCGGCTTCACCGTCGGCCTCCTTCCGCCAGGAGCCACAGCTCGATCCCGGCCAAGGACGTCAGGGGCAACGTCATGGACGGCGTCCGGCCGCTCCAGGACCTGATCGACCAGTACAACGCCGTGATGGCGAAGTGGTCCGAGCCCGACGCCGACTACGAGGCGATCGGCGCCGAGCAGAGCACCGCTCGAGGACCGGATCAACGCCGCCGACGCCTGGAACGTGGAACGCAACGTCGAGATCGCGATGGAGGCCCTGCGCTGCCCGCCGGACGACGCGGATGTCGCGACGCTGTCCGGCGGCGAGCGCCGCCGCGTCGCCCTCGCCCGGCTCCTGCTCCAGCACCCCGACCTGCTCCTGCTCGACGAGCCGACCAACCACCTCGACGCCGAGTCGGTCGAGTGGCTGGAGCGGTTCCTCGACGAGTACGCGGGCACGGTCGTCGCCGTCACCCACGACCGCTACTTCCTGGACAACGTCGCGAAGTGGATCCTCGAGCTCGACCGCGGCCGCGGCATCCCGTTCAGCGGCAACTACTCGAGCTGGCTCGAGCAGAAGCTCGAGCGGCTGGCCCGCGAGCAGAAGCAGGCGGACGCCCGCCAGCGCACGCTCGCCCGCGAGCTCGAATGGGTGCGGATGGGCGCCGAAGGCCCGCCAGGCCAAGGGCAAGGCCCGGCTGACCGCGTACGAGCAGCTGCTCGCCGAGGCAAACGATGCGAAGGTCACCGCCCGCGAGCTCGAGATCGCGATCCCGCCCGGGCCGCGGCTGGGCGACCAGGTCATCGAGGTCGAGCACCTGCGCAAGGGCTACGGCGACCAGCTCCTGATCGAGGACCTGACGTTCTCGCTGCCGCGTTCCGGGATCGTGGGGATCATCGGGCCGAACGGCGCCGGCAAGACGACGCTGTTCCGGATGCTCGTCGGGCAGGAGCCGCCCGACGCCGGCTCGATCACGATCGGCGACACCGTCAGCCTGAGCTACGTCGACCAGACCGTGACGAGCTTCGGGCCGACCGGACGGTGTTCCAGGAGATCACCGACGGCGTCGAGGTGATCAAGGTCGGCAGCCGCGAGGTGCCGGCGCGCGCCTACGTGTCGCAGCTTCAACTTCCGCGGCACGGACCAGCAGAAGCTCGTCGGCTCGCTGTCGGGCGGCGAGCGAAACCGCGTCCACCTGGCGAAGCTGCTCCAGTCCGGCGGCAACGTCCTGCTGCTCGACGAGCCCACCAACGACCTCGACGTCGACACCCTGCGGGCGCTCGAGGCCGGCCTCGAATCCTTCCCGGGCTGCGTCGTCGTGATCAGCCACGATCGCTGGTTCCTCGACCGGATCGCGACCCACATCCTCGCGTTCGAGGGCGACAGCCAGGTCCGCTTCTTCCAGGGCAACGTGTCCGACTACGAGGCGTTCCGCCACAAGGAGCTGGGCACGGCGGCGGACCAGCCGCACCGGATCAGGTACAAGCGACTGGCCGCCTGAGGCACCGACGCCATGGCTCGTCGCGTCGCGCTGGGGGCTGACCATGTTCCCGCGCTGCTGGCCTGCTTCGACCTGGGGGCCCGCGGCCGGCTGTCGGAGAGGCCGATCGGGGAAGGACGCGTGGGAGCCGTCTGGCGGCTCGAGACCGATCGCGGGCGATGGGCCGTCAAGCCGATCGACGACGAGATCACGGACGGTGACCTGGCAGAGGTGATCGATGGCGCAGCCTTCCAGGCTGCGGCGCTCCGCGACGGCGTTCCGACCCCGCGCATCTGCCGCACCACCAGCGGCGAGGTCGTCGGCCACCTCGATGAGGTTCGCGTCACCGTCCAGTCGTGGGTCGACCTGCGTCCGCCGGACCTGGCTCTCGACCCGCTGGCCCTGGGTCGCCTGCTCGCCGCGCTGCATCGGGTGGAGTTCCTGGGAACAACCGGGCGTGACCCCTGGTACGAGGCGCCGGTGGGCCCCGAGCGATGGAACGAGGTGCTGCGTGCGCTGGGGGCTCGAGGCGCGCCCTTCGCGGATGAGCTTGCCGGGCCGGTGGCGGAGCTGATCCACCTCGAGGGTCTGCTCGGGCATCCGCCGAAGACGCTGCGCACCTGCCACCGGGACCTGTGGGCCGACAACGTGCGACGGGCCGTCGATGGCGAGCTGTGCGTGATCGACTTCGACAACGCCGGACTCGCCGACCCGGCAGGGGAGCTGGCTGCGGTGCTGCTCGAGTACGCCGATCGGGATCCGGACCGAGCCGCAGCGATCAGGAGCGCCTACGCGGATGCGGGCGGTCCGGCGCGCGTGGATGCACCGACCGACTTTGCGATGCCGGTCGCGCAGCTGGCCCACATCGCCGAGGAGGGCTGTCGTCGATGGCTGGCGGCGAGGGACGACGCCGAGCGTGCCGACAACGAGGCGTGGGTGCGCGAGATCATCGACCGGCCGGTCACCCGCGAGGCCATCGAAGCCCTGTGTTGAAGGGGTGGGACCGGGTGCCGGCCCGTCTGGCGGGGTGGGACCGGTCTCCCATGACGCCGGGGCCGGATTGCCTCATGCTGTGCCGGCCAGCGTCCCACCACGAGGTGCACCCCATGAGCCGCCTGCGGTTCGAGTCCAGTGTCACCGCCATCTCCTGGATCCCGTCCGAGGCGATCGAGGGCCGCTCCAAGATCCCGTTCGAGCTGGGCGTCACCCACTACGACCAGCCGCCGCCCGAGCATGATCGACGACATCGAGGAGCTCCGGCGGACCGACCGCTTCCGCGAGGCGAACGAGCTGCGGGCGTTCATCGAGGTCGAGGACGGGCGCATCGTCGACGCCGGCTACCTCGGCCAGCGGCCACATCGGCGCCACGACGGTCCGCGTCGGGCCCGGCCGCGATCCGGTTCCCGGCCGTCCACCTGCCGGACATCCAGCATGAGCCGGAGGTCGGCGGGACGGCCGCCCGCTTCGTCCAGACGGTCGGCGGCCGGATGGGCCTGCCCGACGCCGCGGCCGGTGCCGCGCAAGCCGTTCGTTCAGTTCTGGCCGTCGATCGCCTGGACGACGCTCGAGCTGACGATCAACGCCGACGGCACGTCGAGCCGCGGCCTCGTCGGCGCCAGCCCGTTCCCGCGCCACTGGATCTATGACGACGACGGCGCGCTGGTCGAGAAGTCCGGGCTCGTCGACTTCAAGAAGTGGTTCAACGACGTCGTTCGGTGACCAGACGCCGTGGGGCGACCTGCGACTCGCCGGCCGTCGTCAGCGCCGTCGAGTCCGAGATGGAGCGGCCGCCTGTCGACCGCGATCATGCACGGCGGCCGAAACCCGACGATCCGGACGATTGCGGTCGGGCGAGACCCTGGTCACCCAGGGCGAGCCCGGCACGGACGTGTCTACCTCGATCCTCGACGGCATGCTCGCGGTCGAGGTCGACGGCGAGCCGGTCGCCGAGATCGGGCCCGGCGCCGTCGTCGGGGAGCGGGCCGCCCTCGAGGGTGGCGTCCGGACCGCGACGCTGCGGGCGGCGACGCGGGTCCGAATCGCGCAGGCGTCACACAACGCGTTCAGCGCCGCCGACCTCGATGCAGTGGCGGCGACCCACCGTCGGGAGGACCCGGTCCTGAGCTGACCTCAGGCGGCGAGCACGCTCTCGACGCGGATCGTGGGCGGCTGCTCGAAGTGCTTCTTGACCGCGCACTGCTCGGCCGAGCGCACGACGGCCTCGCGATACTTCTCGGGGAAACCATCCGGAAGCTCGATCGTGACCTTCACGTCCCGGACCAGGTGCGTGATCGGATCGGTTTCCATCTGCTGGACGAGCCGGATCCCATCGGTGGCGATGCCCCGTTGCCGGCAGAAGCCGAGCACGTAGATCCCGGCGCAGGTCCCGATCGTCGAGAGGAAGGTCGCGAATGGAGTCGGCGCGGACCCGGACCCGCCGCCCATCGGGGGCTGGTCCGTTGGGACCACGTAGGGTCCGAAGTGCGCGTCGACGCGGGCCCCGCCCGGGAAGTCGATGACCATCTCCATCGTTCGAACCTCGTCGTGTGCCCGTCGGTGCGTGCGTCGACGGGGAGTCGTCATGCTGGGCGGCGCCACCCGCGGGCTGCGAGGTGCGCGCGCCGGCGCCTCCTGAGGCAGCGGCGCAGCGTGAGCGTACGTACTGTTGCGTAGTTGCGCAAGTACGCATGTCACCATGCGCGGGGCAGGTTGGCCCATGCTGAGTGTCCCGATCAGGTGAGGTGCAGCACCGATCAGCCTGCCACCCGGTCGAGGAACGCGAGCACCCGCCGGGTCAGCAGGGCGGCCGCGTCGGCGTCGTACGAGGGCAGGGAGCTGTCCGCGAAGTAGTGCTGGTCGCCGGGATACAGGAACAGCTCTGCATCGCCGGCCGCGGCAACGATCTCGCGCGCCGCATCGACGTCTCCCTCACCGACGAAGATCGGATCCGCGTCCATCCCGTGGATCTGGACCGGAACGCCGTCGGGCCAGGGACCGAACGCCCACTCGCCAGTGATGGGAAGGCAGGCGTGGAACAGCAACGCTCCACGGGCGCCGGGCCGCGTCTGTGCCAGCTGCTGGGCGGGCATGACGCCGAACGAGAAGCCGGCATACACGAGCGCCTCGGGCAGGTCATCCGCGGCGCGGACGCCGCGCTCACGGAGCGCATCGAACCCGGTCGCCTCGATGAACGCCATGCCACCGTCGATGCTATCGAACGTTCGCCCGTCGAACAGGTCCGGGCTGTGAACGGTGTGACCGGCCGCGCGGAGCTGGTCGGCGAACGCACGCACGCCGGGCGTCAGTCCCTGGGCGTGGTGGAACAGCAGGACCTCGGCCATCGGACACCTCGGGTTTGGAGCTCAGATGCGCCCGGCATCAGGGCACTGTCACGCGCAGAGTATGGACGGTCAACGCTGCCGGGTCCCGGGTGCCGGCCGGACTCAGGGGTTGGGCGGCCGACCGGCAGGAGGGAGGTCAGGAGCCGGCGAACGTGTCCAGGAAGCCGACGATGTGATCGACCATCGCCTCCACGATCCGCTCGCCCTTGTCGCGCGTGGCCGCGGTCGGGTCGCCATAGGCACCCGTCGGGGAGTAGATGCCCCGTTCCGGATCGGGTGACCGGGTGAGCGGGCCGGGTGCCGCGGCCGGATGCACATCGGGCTCGGCGAGCTCCATGCGGACGGTCTCGGGCGCGATGTAGAGCATCATCGAGGTCTCGATCTCGTCGGCGTGCGTCCCCGCCGACTGGGTGACGAGCCCGGCGACCGCACCTGCGCCCGCCTCCTCGATATCGGTATACGCAAACGTCAAGCCGTCCTCACCGAGCAGCTCCGCGGCGGGTCGCAGCGCACGAAGGGTGCTGATCCCCGTGTTGAGCGCGTAGAAGCGACGGGCGCCGTGCCGGGCATGGCTCCGGCAGATCTCGACCACGGTGTCGCGCATGGTCTCGAGCGACAGCGAGACCGAGCCCGGATATTCGAGGAATGCCGGGTAGTAGCCGTACTGGAGCGTGGGCAGGACGAGCACCCGGGAGCGCTCGGCGACGCGACCCGCGAGGTACTCGGCCATGCGCCAGTCGTTGTTGAGCGGCAGGTGTCGTCCGTGCTCCTTGGTCCGGGCGCCGATGGGCAGGACCACGACCGGATACCGCCGCAGCGCGTCCTCGGCCTCGAGGCCAGGTCAGGGTGTCGAGGTAGCAGCCGAGCATGCGTGTGTCTCCGACGCTGGGGTCGCCGTCAGATGGCCGGAGCAGACCGGTCGATCCCCGGATCATCAGCGTCGTTCGCAGGACGATCGTCTCGGGAGCGGCATCCGAGCCCGCGACGCGCGTGAGAAGCCGCTCGGCGGCCGTACGCCCGATGTCGTGCACCGGCTGCGCGATGGCGGACAGGGCCGGCCGGCGTGATCGAGGTCCAGGGAACGTCGCTCGAACCCGATGAGGACACGTCCCGGGGCATCTCAAGACCGGCCGCACGGATCGCGTCGAGCACGCCCAGGTCATCGCCTCGTCGGTGGTGAGGAGCGCGGTGGGCCGCTCGGCCGATGCCAGCGCAGCCGAGGTGACCCGGCAGGCGTCGGCCCGGTCGTACCGCGCACGCAGGATGAGCTCCTCCGTGACCGGCAGCTCGGCCTCACGCAGGGCGATCGACCAGCCGATCTCCCGAAGGGCGCTCGTGAGGCCGTGCTCGAGATGAGGGTGCCCGTTGAGCAGCTCGGCGGCCGGTATCGAGGTGGACGCCTCGACCACGATCGCGATTCGTCGATGCCCCAGGCGCACGAGGTGCTGCACCGCGTTGCGAACGGCCATGGCGTTGTCGACCACCACCATGTCGCATCGGATGTCGGGGGCGGAGCGGTCGAACAGCACGATCGGGATGCCTCGATCCTGTGCCTCCTGCAGGTGCGCCGTGTCGAACGGGTCCGCGGGTACCACGATCATGCCGTCCACCCGCTTGTCCACCATCACGCCGACGGCAGCCGCTCGGCGGCCAGCTGCTCGTCGGTGTTCGCGAGGAGGACCTCGAATCCAGCCTCGTGGGCCGTATCGCTGATGCCGCGCACCGCCTAAGAACGCGAGCTGGATATCCGATACGACGAGCCGACGGTCCCCGTCGTGCCCAGCCGGATGCTCCGGGCAAGGGCGTTGGGCCGGTACCGGAGCGCAAGCGCTGCGTCCAGCACCCGCTGCCGCGCGTCGGCGCTGGCGCTGCCGTAGCCGCCCAGCACGCGGGCCGCCGTCGCGCGCGACACACCGGCGGCACGGGCGACGTCAGCGAGCGTCGCGTGCTCTGAGGACTCTCGCCGTGTCATGTCCTTCGCGAGCCTACCCGGCTGCGATGCCGGGCGCCAGGCCACCTCGCTACTTGCCGAACCCCTCGGACAGACCGCGGATGAACTGGCGCTGACCGATCAGGAACAGCAGGATCATGGGGATCGACGCGATCACCAGCGCCGCGAACAGCACCGGCCAGTCGGACAGGACGCGACCCTGCATCTGCAGCAGACCGACGGGCAAGGTCTTGAGATCGGTGTCGTTGATGAACACCAGGGCGAATGCGAACTCGTTCCACGAGAATAGCGCCTGGAGCAGTGCCGCAGACACGATGATCGGGCGCGACAGGGGCATGATCACCATCCAGAAGATCTGCCACGTGCTGGCGCCATCCACGATCGCGGCGTCCTCCATCTCGCGCGACAACGTGATCATGTAGGCGCGGATGAGGAACACCGTGAACGGGATCTGGAAGGCGGTGTACAGCACGATCAGGGCCCAGTAGGTGTTGAAGATCCCGATGGCCTGGAGGAGCCGGAACAGGGGGATCAGGGCCACGACCAGGGCCAGCATCATGCCCCCCAGCAGGATCACCGTGATCGCCCCGGCGAACGGGATCCGGTAGCGCGTCAGCGCGTACGCGGCCATCGAGCTGAACAGGATGACCGCAACCACGGAGGCGCCGGTCGCGATCCCGCTGTTGAGCAGGTAGCGGACAGCCCCAGAGGTCCCAGGCTCTCTGGTAGTTCTCCCAGCGCAGCGAGCTCGGCAGGCCCCACAGGTAGCGGAACAGCTCGAGGTTCGACTTGAAGCCGTTGAGCACCGCCCAGGCGAGCGGGTAGAGGATGGCAACTCGCCAGGACGATGAGGATCAGGTACGCGATCACCCGGCTGATCGCCGCGCCCACCCCGCCGCCGTAATGCTGCGTCGGGCTGCTCGTCTGCGACGACATCAGTACTGCACCGTCTTGCCGCGATTGAGGAACAGCTGCGCGATGGCCGCGGTCATCGTATCAGGAAGATGATCACGGCGACCGCCGCCGCGTAGCCCATCTGATCGTTGAAGAACGCCGACTTGTACAGCCATGACGCAAGCGTGTGGCTCGAGTTGTTGGGACCGCCGGCCGTCATGACCCAGACCTCGTTGAGCACGAGGAACGCGCCCGAGACCGTGATGATCATCGCCAGCAGGGTCATCTCACGGACGAGCGGCGTCGTGATATGGCGGAACGACTGTACCCTCGAAGCGCCATCGAGGTAGGCGGACTCGTACGAGCTCGTGGTATCCGCTGCATCGCGACGATGAACAGCACCGCCACGTATCCGATCGACTGCCACTGACTCATCGCGATGATCGACCAGATGGCGGTAGTGGATTCGCCCAGCCAGGAGTGTTCCAGGAGTCGAGCCCGACGAGGCCGAGAAAGCCGTTCACGAGCCCGATCTGCGGGTTGTACACGAACGTGAACAGGAGGCAACGACCGTGAGCGACAGCACCGCCGGGATGAAGTAGATGGTGCGCAGGAGTCCCCGGAGGCGGCCCCGGACGATCTCCTCGAGCACAGCAGCGAGGTCCATGCCGCCGAACACCTGGCAGACCACCGAGACGACCGCGTACGCGACGTTGTTGAACAGCGCACCCCAGAACACTGGGTCGGCGGCCATGCGCTGGTAGTTCTCGAGCCCGACGAACGTCTCGGGGGTGAACGGACTGAACCGGTACAGGCTGAGGCGGAGGTTCTCGACGACCGGGTAGTAGACGAAGACGGTGAGCAGCACCACGGCGGGGGCCACCCACAGGAGCATCGACCAACGGCCGAGCCTGGTGGATCCGGGCATCTCGTTGCTCTCCGTCGAGAATCTGGGGAGGGAGGGGATGCGGCGGTGCCGTCATCCCCTCCCGCGCGGAGGAGGTGCTATTCGGCGGCGGTCTGCGCCTTGGCCGCGGCGGCCTGGACGTCGGCAAGGACGTCTTCAGCCGTCTTGGTGCCGTCGAGCATCGCCTGGACGCCGTCGAGATAGGCATTGGCGACGTCGATGTTGGTCACGGTATCGAGCCAGATGGCCATGCGTCGACGCCTTGGAGATGTCGTCGACCACCTGGACGTTCTGGGGGAAGGTGTTGTCAGCCGTGGCCGAGCCGATCACCGGGCTGAGCCACCCGAGGTCCTGGGTTAGCTTCTGCGCGTTCGGCAGGCTGGTCAGGTACTTGAGGAAGTCCATGGCGATCTCGGGATGCTGCGAGCTGGCGTTGACGAGGAAGCCGTCGGGGGCGCCTTCCAGGGCGCCGGTGTCGCCGGGCGCGTTCGCCGGCGCTGGCAGCTTGATGAAGGCCCAGTTGTTGGCGATGTCCGCGGGGGCGCCGCCGGCCTCGGTCAGGACCTGGAACTCCACGGCCTCGATGTAGTGCATGGGCTTGGTGCTGTTGAGGAAGTTGGCCTGGGCATTCTCGTGCGAGATGCCGTTCGCGCCCTGTGTCAGGCAGTGGCTGTTGATGTCGGCGAATGCCTGCAGGGCCTGCAGATATCCGGGTCGGTGAACTCGCCCGTGGCCGGATCGTAGTCCTTGGCGCGGACGTCATCGGGCACGAAGTAGGCGTTGAGCTGGGTCATGAAGTGGATCGCCGGCCAGCCGAACTGGTTGCCGAACGCGATCGGCTCGCTGATCCCTTTGGCGGTGAAGGCGTCGCACGCCGAGAGCAGCTCTTCGAGCGTGGTCGGCACGGTGATGCCGTTGTCGTCGAACATCTTCTGGTTGTAGACGAGGTACTTGGCGTCGAGCGTGATCGGCACGCCGTAGAGCTTGCCGTCGTACGTGTAGGCGTCGAGGGCCGCCGGCGTGAAGCTGCTCTGCCAGTCGCCTGTCACGTCGCCGCTCAGGTCCTTGGCGAGGTTCGCGCGCACGAACTTCTTGGTGAAGTCACCGGCCCACGAGAAGTAGATGTCGGGCAGGGTGTTGGATGCCGCAAGAACGCGCAGCTTGTCCTTGACGCCCTGGTCCGTCTCGGCGGTGACGTCGATCTTGACCCCCGGGTTCGCCGCCTCATAGTCGGCGACGACGCTGTCGAAGTACGGCGTGTAGCGTGGGTCACCGTACTTGTGCAGGAAGCTGATTGTGCCCTCGAGCGCGGGCGCCGCTGATTCGGGCGCCATCGACTCGGTGGTGCCGGTGGTTGCGGGTACGCTGGTGGGGGCATTTAAGGTCCAGCTGCTCCCGCACGCGGCGACGATGATCGCTGCGGCCGCGAGGAAGCTGGCAAACGCCCGTCGATGCCGGTTCGTGCCGGCCTGGTGAGTCATCCCTTCGCTCCTCCTCAAGGTTGTGTCTGACCTGTCGGCAGCCCCGACACGATCTGCTCCTCCGGGCGTGCCGGACCGCTCGGACGGTCCTTCGTCCCGTAGCCAAACGCGCCGAAGGCGCGGCATGTCTCGGCTGCCGATATGGCCGCGGCAGCGAGTGCTGACTCGAATGGCTCCGCGCGCACCACGCCGGCCAGGAACCGGGCGATGAATGCGTCGCCAGCGCCGAGCGTGTCGACGATCTCGGTGGGGACCGCAGGCTGGCGCCACAGCCGGCTGCCGTCGAACAGCAGCGTGTCGGCTGCGCCACGCGTCGCCGAGCACCAATCGCGGGCCGAGGCGTTGGACGCGCTCGAGCCACGCTTCAGCGTGGGTGTCATCGAAGTCGGGCAGGCTGAACTCGGCGATCGATACGTAGGGCAGCAGCGGGTCGACGTACGCCTGGTCCCGAACCGAGAAGTCGAACGAGACCGGTGCGGTCGCGGCGAGATCGAGCTGGGACTCGAGGTAGCTGGACTCGCTGCTGTGGATGAGGTCGAAATCCCGACAGGAAGTCGAGGTCGGCCGGGGTGAGCCGGAACTTGGAGACGCCCGCGTCGTGGCCCACGAACACCCGGTTGCCGCCGGTGTGGGAGACCTCCGCGTACGCGTTGGGGCCTGGGACGACACGCAGGTGGGAGGCGTCCACGCCCTCCGATCGGATCGCGCCGAGCACATGCGCCCCTGCGGCATCGTCGCCCAGCACCCCGACGTACGCGGTCGGGATCCCTGCCCGATGCGCGTAGACGGCGACGTTCAGCGCCTGGCCCCCGGGATACATCGTCCCGAGATCCCGGTACCGATCGACGACGTTGTCGCCGACGCCGGCCAGCTTCATCGTTAGTACTCGACCTTGAACATGTAGCGGCGGTTCTTGAGGTTGTGGCCGGAGACGGCTTCGAAGTGCTGGGACAGGCGACTCATGAGCGCCATCAGCACGAAGTGCGAGGCAAATGGCCGCTCGCTGTCGGCGATGCCCGGCAGTGCGAAGTCCCTGGCGTCAACGAAGAAGGCGCGCTTCGTGTACCGCTCGAGGAACCGCTTGGCTCGCTCGTCGATCGGACGTGTCGCCTCCTCGCCGAGGTACTGGATGACCGCCGTGTCGTCGACCACCACCTCCATCGCGCCATGCAGGAACTCGGCCGCGTCGAAGCTGGCTGCGTCGCGCCACTGCATCTCCTGCAGGTAGCACATGGCCAGGCAGTAGGCCGTGGCGTAGTTCGGACCGGCCCCGATAACGTAGATGACGGGGGCGTCCTTGCAGCCTTGGGCAATGGAGTGGTTGAGCGCCTCACCCTGGCGAAGGACGTCGAGCAGGGCGTCGGGCAGGGCCTCGAGCGTGTGCAGGTGGACAGCCTGCTCGTCCGGGCTCATCTCGCCGGTCTCGCGCAGGAGCGCCAAGCCGAGCATCGCGAGCGAGAACTGCTTCGGGTCGCCGACTCCCTCGTCGTCGCCGTACGTCCAAGCCTTTTCAACCGCGGCTGCCAGAGGGCTGTCAGCCGGCTTCGTCACGGCCGCCACGGCGGCGCCCTTCGACCGGGCAAACGTTGCGGCCTCGACGACCTCGGGTGTCGTCCCGGTGTTCGAAGCCAGGACCACGAGCGACTCGCTGCCAAGCGCCGCCGGTGCTCGATAGATGAACTCGTTGGCGGAGAGCGCGAACGTGGCCAGCTTCCGCGAGCGCGTCTCGAGCAGGTACTGGAGTCCCTCGTGGGTCGGCAGCCAAGGCCTGATCCGACCAGAAACACGTTGCGCAGGCCGCGCCGCGCGATAGCGGCCGCATATGCGGCGACGTCGGCTTGCTGGGCCAGGACGGCGTCGAGGCCAGCACGGGCTGCGCCGGCAACGGCTTGAGGTCGCTGAAGGGCGGAAGGATGTCGGTGGTCACTGAAGAAATCTCCTCTCCGGAACTCGCTGGCGATCAGGGCCAGGTGGCATCGGAGCCGGTCGGCAAGGACCCGGTGTCCCATGAACACCCGCTCGTCGAGGTCGGTGATGCCGCGCAGGAGCGCGGAGTAGACCGTGAACCACTGGAGTGGGACCAGCAGCACGAACGGCGTCAGCATGGGGTGGACACCGGGGTAGACTCGCCGCGTCCATCACGAGCACGCGGGCGCCGGCCTGCTCGGCCGTGGCGACTGCCCGCTGCGTCATCTCGCGAGACTCGTCGGTGCCCAGCAGGGCCACGATGTCGAGCCGGGACCGCTCGAGCGCCTCGACCGGCCCATGGCGGAACTCGGCCGCCTGATGATCGAGCCGCCGACGCGGATGTTCTCCATGAACACCGTGAGCGCGAACTTGTAGCCCAGGCCATACAGCGGACCGGCGGCGAACACCGTGAGCGCGGTGCTGCTCAGGAAGCGCCGGGCCATTCGCGCCCGGTCGGCTCGTCGTCGCGGTAGGCTTGCCCGAGGATCGCTGGCAGGTCCGCCAGCTGGGCAAGCGCGGCCTCGGCGTCGGCCCGGCCGGGGCCTTCGGTCTCGCGTGCGAGCTCGAGGGCGAACAGCGTGACCGCGGCAAGCGGCATGACGTACAACGCCGTCGACTCGTAGTCGATGACCTCGGCAGCCTCGGTGGCCATCGGGCTCGAACGCCGGCGCGTGATGGCGACGGTGTGGGCGCCCAGCTCGTTCGCGTGGCGCTGGGCGGCGAGCGTGTCCTCGGTGGCACCCGAATAGGACGCGAGGAAGACCAGCGATCGCTTGCCGAGCCGTGATGGGTTCCGCCACGCCAGCTCATAGCTGGGCAGCACGTCCGACGTCGTCGCCGTGTAGCGATCGAGCAAGTACTTGCCCGTGTACATGTTCGACCACGAGCCGCCGCTGCCGACGAAGAAGACGTGATCGAACTCGCCCCCGGCGGTGCGACGGGCGAGCTGGCGGATGCGGTCCCCGTGCTCATCCAGGAAGATCGGGAGGTCGTGCTCGAGGCACGGAGCCGTGAACAGCTCGCTCTCGCGGGCGGCGTCGACAAGCCGCGTCAGGTCAGCCACCACGTGGTCTCCTCCACCGATGGTCACGCACCGTCCGGGTGACGGTGAGATCGATCTCACAACTGGTGTTGAGAACGATCTCACACGATTCGGATTTGTCAACCCCGAATCTGGTGGGGACCGCCTGAAGGAGGAACGCTGGGCGCCTCGGGCGGGTATCCCTCAGACGGCGTCGTTCAACCGGGCAGCGGGGCGCGAAGGAGCGGGCGCCGACGCAGCGGCACCGACGCCGCTAATTGCGGGTCGGTGGGCGGGGAGGCTTGCGGAAGTCCGAGGTCGGCCGGTGCGCCCCGGCTACTGGAGGACGGCGAGGCGGAGGACCTGGCGAGGCTCGATCGAGACGCGCTCGTCCTCGCCGCCGGCCACGATGAGCGGGCCATGGAGCGAGGCAGCATCGGCCGTGCCCCAGGTGCCGAGGTCAGTATCGTGGTGGTCGAGGTAGGCCACGCACGAGAGGATGTCCCAGGTCACGCCGGACACCCGTTGGTGAAGGTTGGTCACGATCTTGACGTGACGGGGCTTGATGGCATGAAAGCGGGCCGCGGGACGCGGGTCATCTCGAGGTTCCATGACCCGAAGGGTCGGACGTGGACGAGGCGGTGGCCGTCCCTCGATCGTCCCGCCCTCGACCGCGCTTGGTCCTGCCGGAGCACCCGGCGGCCGGTGCCAGCAGCGATCACGCCGGCGCCAGCAGCGATCACGCCGGCGCCAGCAGCGATCACGCCGGCGTCTGCGGGAGGCGCTCGCCGGCCTCGATCCGCACCGGGAGGCGGTTCTCGGCCGGCGTGAGGGGACACGAGAAGCGGCTGTCGTAGACGCAGGACGGGTGGTAGGCGAGGTTGAAGTCGAGGGCGTAGCTGCCGTCGTCCTCGGGGAGCAGGTCGAGATAGCGGCCGGCGGCATACGTCTCCACGCCGGTCGTGCCATCCATGAACGGCACGAACAGCGAGTCGTCGCTGCCACCCGCGAGCGTGTAGCCGGTCAGCGAGCATGCGATGCCGTCGATCTCGAACCGCAGCACCCCCGCTCGCTGTGCCGGTCGTAGCTGGCCGTCCGAGGTCGGGATCTGGAATCTCGCTGGCTCGGTCCCGTGGTACGGCTCGAGGCGCAGATCCTCGAATACCAGGTCCTCGTCGACATCGAAGTAGGGGAGGCCCGTGAACCCGTCGCGCTGGTTCGGCGGGATGGGGCTCTGGCGACCCCGCCGGAAGTAGTCGTCCTTGTCGGCGCGATACGCACGGACGGCCTCGGGGTAGTCGACATGCTCGTGATCGTGGTGGTGCTCGTGATCGGCCGTGTGCTCGTGGTGCGCCTCATCCATGGGCGGAGTCTACGTCGCCCCTTGGAGATCCGGTCTCACGCGCAGCCGGCGACTTGACGCGGCGCGGGCAGGGGCTAGGGTCTTCCGCAGGCAACCAGCGATGGGCTCGGACCAGGTCATCGACGGAGGCGCGACATGACGTTCCCGACACCGGACACGGCCCTGACCCACATCCTGGTCGTGGCCGACCCGGCCCGGTCAAAGGCCTGGTACCTGGACGTCCTGGGGGCCACGCTGTACCGGGAGTACGGTGCGTCGGTCGTGCTGAGCTTCGCCGGCGCATGGCTGCTGCTCGTTGAGGGTGGCGAACCGACCGAGGACAAGCCGGGTGTCGAGCTGGCACCACCGGACGACCCCAACCGGCGCGACAACCTGTTCACGATCCGCGTCGACGACTGCCGCGCAACCTGGGAGCTGCTTCGCTCACGGGGTGGGGTCTTCCTCGCGCCGCCGGTGACAACGGGGGCCGAGACCCGGTGCTTCCTGCGCGACCCGGATGGTCACCTGTTCGAGCTCAGCGAGTATCGATCCGGCTGATCGAACGGCGATCCGGCTGATCGAACGTCGATCCGACTGATCGAGTGACGCCCGGCCGCGAGAGCCGGGGGGCGGCGCATGCCGGGCGAGACCGTCGCTCGCTGCGCCTACGACTCCGGACCAGCGTCGCTCCAGGTGCGGAGCGCGTGGCCGCGAGCGCTGGGCTCCCTGGCCAGCGCCCGGTCCGATGTGCTGCCAAAGGCGTGCTCGACGCCGTCGTCGAGGGCCGCTCGCTCGGCACGCAGCACCGCGCGCCGCTCCTGCGGAGCAACGGCCGTCGAGGTCCTCGAGGATCGCGTACAGCCGTCGCGTGACCTGGATCTGCCCGCTGCCCGCGAGCCGGATCTCGTCGATCGCGAGATGGACGTAGTCGTCCCAGCCCGGCCGGTGAAGCAGCGCTCGCGCGCGTCCATCGACGGACCGCACGGGGGACGGGATATCGCGCACGGCAAGGCGGCGCAGCAGGTCGTGGATCCGGTCGAGCGCCTGGACGGCCGTCGTCGGGTCGTTGGTCCCGGGCGACAGTGCCCGGGTCGCGATGTCGACCAGCTGGCGGAACCCGAACGCTGCATCCTGATCGAGCGTCCGCTCGGCGTCGAGCCCGATTGCCGCCCGCACCTGGTCGGCAGCCTCGCGATCCCAGGACCCCCAGAGACGAGCCAGCGGGCTGCCCTCGGTGACGAAGTCGCCCACCGCGGGCAGGAGCTCGATGGAGCGGTCCTCCGTCGCGGCGACGGAGAGGAGGCGCTCCTCGTCGACGGCGACCAGGACACCGGCGCTGGGCGCGGTCAGGACGACCTCGGGCCCCGGCGCCCGCGGGAGCGCGACGTCGCCGCGTGCCTCGTGCCCGATGCGCTCGGGGAACAGGCGATCGACAGCCGCCACGGTCTCGGCCCAGATGCTGGTGATCACGGTGCTGGCGCGGATCGCGTGGGCCATGTGGTCGATGTAGAACACGAACGCGCCCACGCTCGCGAGCAGCAGGGCGAAAGCGACCCAGATCGAGAGCGCGGGGACGAAGCCGTCACCGCCGTCGGTTGGTGCGCGGACCTCGCTCAGGACGATGAGCGTGTACACGAAGGTCGCCACGAACAGGCCGAGCACGGCCTGGTTGGCGCGATCACGCAGGAAGGTCCGCATCACACGCGGCGAGAGCTGGTTCGACGCAAGCTGGAGCACGAGCATCGTGATCGTGAACACGAGGCCGGTGAACGTGAGCATCGCCTGCGCGATCGTGGACAGCATCGCGCGCGCGCCATCGGCGGTGCCGCCGAATGTGAACACGAGATAGCTCGCATCGGATGGCAGCACCCGGTCCACGGCCGAGAGCACCAGTGCCAGCACGACGGCAGCAAGGGCGAACAGGCCGGGGATCAGCCACAGGCTCAGCCGCAGTCGATCGCGAAGCACCTGGAGGCGAACCATGGCCTAACCCTAACCCCCCGTCAGGGTCTACCCCTACGGGCTGTCCCGCTTGACCGGTCGTGCGACAGTCAGGGCGCAACCGCGCGAGCACAAGGGAAAGGAGCGAGATGGGAGCACCCATGTCCAGCCAGAAGGTGACCACCCTCTTGGAAGGCATGAGGCCCCATGCGCACGCTCAACCTTGGCATCCTCGCTCACGTCGACGCCGGTAAGACCACCCTCAGCGAGCGACTCCTCTTCACCACCGGCGCCATCGATCGCGTCGGCAGCGTCGACGCCGGCACCACCCAGACCGATTCCCTCGAGCTCGAGCGCGAGCGCGGGATCACGATCCGGTCCGCGGTCGCCTCGTTCCTGGTCGGCGACCTCGCGGTCAACCTGGTCGACACCCCCGGGCACCCCGACTTCATCGCCGAGGTCGAGCGCGTCCTGGGCGTGCTCGACGGCGCGGTCCTCGTCGTCTCGGCGGTCGAGGGCGTCCAGCCCCAGACGCCGCTCCTGTTCCGCGCCCTGCAGCGGCTCCACGTCCCGACCCTGATCTTCGTCAACAAGATCGACCGGGCGGGGCCGACCCGGATGGCGTGGTCGCCACGATGGCGCGGCGGCTCGCCGCGGCGATGGTCCCGATGGGCCGGGTCGCCGACGCGGGCAGCCGCGCAGCCTCTGTCGTGCCGTATGACCGCGATGACGTGGCCCACCGAACCTCCTGGCCGAAACCCTCGCCGAGCACGACGAGGCGATCCTGCGGGCATTCGTCGGCGACGAGCCCGGGCTCACGTACGCGCACCTCCGGGAGCAGCTCGCCGAGCAGACCCGGGCCTGCCGGGCACACCCCGTGTTCTTCGGCTCGGCCGTGATGGGCATCGGCATCGATCCGCTCCTTGCCGGAGTCGATGCGCTCCTCAACGGCCGCGCCGGCGATCCCGACGCGGCCGTCTCGGGCCGCGTGTTCAAGATCGAGCGCGCGTCATCGGGCGAGCGGGTAGCGTACGTGCGCCTGTTCGACGGCACCCTCCGACCACGACAGCGCGTGCGGGTCGGAGGCGGCGAGGACGCGAAGCCGACCTCGATCAGGGTGTTCGCGCCGGCCGGAGCTCCGCGCCGGGAGACGCTGGTCGCCGGAGAGATGGCGGCCGTCCGCGGCCTCGGGGCCGTTCGCGTCGGCGACGCCGTTGGCCAGCCGCCTCCGGGCGAGGAGGAGACCACGCGCTTCCCGCGCCCGGCGCTCGAGGCGGTCGTCGATCCCGTCCGCCCGGAGCAGGCGGGCAGCCTGCGGGCCGCCCTTTCGCAGCTCGCCGAGCAGGACCCGCTGATCAACGTCCGGCAGGACGATCACCGGCACGAGATCTCGGTCTCGCTCTACGGCGAGGTGCAGAAGGAGGTCATCGGCGCGACGCTGGCGCGCGACTACGGCATCGACGCCGACTTCCGCGAGACGACGACCGTGTGCATCGAGCGGCCGGCCAGGGCCGGGGAGGCCGACGAGGTCATCCGGGCGAGGACTCACACCAACATCACCGGGCGCAGCTCGCCGGTGAGCGAGAACCCGTTCACGGCCACCCTGGCGCTACGGGTCGAGCCCATGGCGCCCGGGTCGGGTATCGAGTTCCGCGCCGACGTCGAGCCGAAGCTCATCCCCCTGTACCTGTACCGGACGCCCGAGACGTTCTTCTCCCAGATGGAGGCGAACGTCCGCGACGCGCTGGCCGAGGGGCCGATGGGCTGGCAGGTCACCGATTGCCGCGTGACCATGACCGACTGCGGCTACATGTCGCCAACCACGTCGGCCGCCGACTACCGGCAGCTCACGCAGCTGGTGCTGGCAGAGGCGCTCGATCGGGCGGGGACGTGGGTCTGCGAGCCGTTGGCGGACCTATCGCTCGAGATGCCGTCGTCGACCGCGCCGGGGGTGCTCGGCGACGCTCGGCCGGCTCGGCGGACGGGTCCGTGGGCAGCACTCGGCCAACGGCATCACGCGGGCCACGGCCGAGATGCCCGTCGCACGTGTCCGGCTGCTGCACTACCAGCTGCCCGGGCTGTCGATGGGGGAGGGGATCCTGGAGTCACGTCCCGACGGCTACCAGCCGGTCGGGGAGAACCCGCCGCGCGCGCGAGCGATCGGGACCGAGCCCGCTCGAGCGCGACGCGTGGCTGGCGTGGCTCGCGAGGCGGGGTTGAGCGAGGAGCGGTCGCGACGCAGACTTGGACCGGATCGCGCGAGCCGGGAGGTCATGATCGTGTCGTACAGGAGATGTGGAAGGTTCGGCGATGGCCGGGGAGGGCGCCCGCGACGGCGGCACCCGGGCGACGCGAACCCCGGGTGGATGCGTACATCGACGCGCTGCCAGCCTGGCAACAGACGATCTGTGCCGAGAATTCGTGGGCTGATCCACGCTGCGGATCCCGGGATCGAGGAGACGATCAAGCGCCGGGTCCAGCCGTATTTCGTCCTCGAGGGCAACATCGCCGCGCTGCAGGCGGCCCGGGACCACGTGAACGTGTTCATCTACGACCCGCTGGTCAGCGATCCGGACGCCATCATCACGGCGGGTCATGGCAACGCGACAGCCCGCCAGATCGCCATTCGCGAAGAGGAGCGCATCAACGCCATCGCATTCACGACGATGATCCGCGAGGTCGTGGCCCACAACCGGGCGGGAGGCTGGCGCCGCCTGTCGTCCGGCGGTCGCTGAGACGCCCGCGTCACCCCCTTTCGCCGCCGCCGCCTGCCTGTTCGCGAGCCGTAGACTCGGGGGCGATGGCGCACGCTCGGTCACGCCACGGATCTCGACAGGAGGCACTGCGCGATGCTCACGGCCACCAAGGACCTGATGCTTCCGGCAACCGTCACCGGCTCCTGGCCGCGACCGCGCTGGTACGACGGCGGCCTGTGGGGCCGGCCGCTCGACACCGCGCTGCTCGACGTCAGGTTCCGGGAGCAGTTCCTCGACGCCCACGCCACGGTCATCGCCGACCAGGAGCGGGCCGGGCTCGACATCCTGACCAACGGCGACTACCACCTCGACGAGGACTTCGCCGGCCGCTCCTGGCACCACTACCCGCTCCAGCGCTGGAAGGGGCTCGAGCACGAGGAGCTCCAGTACGCGCGGTCGCGCGACGCCGCTGCTCGCCTTCGCGCCCGGGTACGCTGATGAACGAGATCGAGACGACCTGGCGCTGGCCGCGCGTGGTCGGCAAGGTGGAGCACGACCCGAAGAACCCGCTCGAGTACGCGAAGCTGTGGCGGATCGCCCAGTCGCGCGCAGCGTCCGGCAAGCCGGTCAAGTTCGGGACCGTGCTCGTCCCAGGTGCTCTCGATCTTCCTCGACAGCCACACGCCCGACTACGACCTCGACGACAAGAAGCAGCTGATCTGGGACATGGCGACCGCGATGAACATCGAGCTGCGCCAGCTCGCGGCGGCCGGGGCGAAGGTGATCCAGATCGAGGAGCCGACGATCCACTTCACCGCCTGCTTCCACCCGGAGCAGAAGGAGCTGCTCGACTTCATGGTCGACGCCTTCAACCACGAGGTCGAGGGGCTCGATGACGTCGAGCTGTGGATCCACACGTGCTGGGGCAACCCCAACATGCAGAAGGTCTACACCGGCGAGTCGTACGCCAACTCGATCGAGATCTACCTCGAGCGGCTCAAGGGCGACGTGTGGACGGTCGAGACGACCGAGAACGACTTGGCCGAGATCGACCTGTTCAAGCCGCTACGCCGGGAACCTAACAAGAAGGTCGCGGTGGGCGTGGTCAACCATCGCACGCCTCCAGGCCGACATGGCGCCGGTCGTCGCCGGCCGCATCCGCCGCGCGCTGGAGGTGATCCCGGCCGACAAGCTCGTCCTGTCCAGCGATTGCGGCTTCGGTCGCCAGGGCTTCAATCGCACGGTGGCGTTCTACAAGGCGACCGGCGATCGCGCAGGGACGCAACATCGTGCTCAAGGAGCTCGGGCTGGAGGAACGCTACGTGCCGGCGGCGGACCCTGCCCTGCAGGCCGACATGCTGCCCGATCGCGAGCCGCTGACACACCTGCCGTCGCCCTGGGGGTAGCCGCCAGCAGGCGCTCGGTCGTGGCACATTCAATGGCACGCGTAGCTGTCGCCGGAGGGTACCCTCCGGCGATGGAGCCGATCGATCGCGTGCTTGTCGCCCCGCGGCCGGCCCTCACCACCCGCGAGGCGGGGGCCGTGGCACGCCAGCTGTTCGGGCTCGACGGAACGGCAACCGAGGCCGACAGCGAGCGCGATCAGACGTTTCTGATCGACGGTGATCGCTCCGCGGTGCTCAAGATCTCCAACGCCGTGGAATTGATCGATCAGCTGGACATGGAGGCGGCCGCCGCCAGGCGCGTCGCTCACGTGGATCCCGAGCTCCCGGTCGCGCTGCCCTGGCACGTCGCTGCCGATCCGACCATCCATCGCGCTCCGGTCCGGCACGACGGTGCGGTCCACTGGGCCCGCATGTACGACCGACTGCCAGGTCGCGCGTCGGTCCGCGGCTTCACGTTGTCCGACGAGGCCGTGCGTGCATGGGGAACGATGGCCGCCCGCGTGGGGCGAGCGCTGCGGGGCTTCTGGCACCCGTCGGCAGGCAGGGTAATGCTGTGGGACGTCCAGCACGCGCTGCGCCTCCGGCCGATGGCGGACGCGGTCGCCGACGCGGAGCTCCGGGGGCTGGTCGAGTGGGGCCTCGAGCGCTTCGAGCGGGAGGTGACGCCTGTCTGGCCCACGCTGCGGCACCAGTTCGTCCATACCGACCATTGCGCCTCGAACACGCTCGTGGACGAGGAAGGGCGCGTGACCGGCATCGTCGACTTCGGCGATGCGAGCTGGTCTGCGCTCGTGGTCGATCTCCCGGCCGTGCTCGAGACGGTCACCGATGGCCGGGAGGCGGACATCGATGACTTCTTTCGCGTCGCCCGGCTGGCGATCGACGGCTATGAGCAGGTGATGCCGCTGGAGCCCGCGGAGCGACGGATCATCGGCGAGCTGCTCGCCGCCCGGATGTGCGCCGGGCTCGTGGTCCCGCTCTCGCGGGCGGCCCTGTACGACGATCCTGGAGCGCTGATGCCCCACCTGCGCGGCCAGGCGGCGACCGTGCTGCGGCTGTTCCAGTCACTGGGCTGGGACGAGATCCGGCAACGGCTTGGTGGGCGGGAGCCGGGGGAGGGAACAGGCGTCGCGCGACTGCTTGCGCGCCGGTCGGGAGCGTTCGGGCCCGCCGTGACCGCGCCTTCCTACCGGCAGCCGCTTCACCTCGTCCGTGGCGAGGGTCCATGGCTCATCGATGCCGATGGCCGGCGCTATCTCGACGCCTACAACAACGTGCCGGTGGTGGGTCATGAGCATCCGCGGGTCGTGGAGGCGATCGTCCGCCAGGCACGCCGCCTGAACACGAACTCGCGCTACATCCACGAGACCGCCATCGAGCTCGCGGAGCGGCTGATCGAGACCACCGGCGGCCCATTGGACGTCGTGATGTTCGTCAACTCCGGCTCGGAGGCGAACGATGTCGCGTGGCGGATCGCGCAGGCCGCGACCGGCGGCAGCGGCGCGATCACGACCGCCTGGGCGTACCACGGGATCACCGAGGCGGTGCACGCGCTCACGCCCGAGGAGTGGGGCTCGCGCCCGGCGCCCGCGCACGTGCGCACGTGGCGCGCGCCCGACCTGCTGCGCGGATTCGGGCCGGACCAGGCACGCGACGGCTTCGTCGGGGCCATCGAGGGGCTGGCCCAGGGCGGCCACCGACCCGCGGCCGCGATCCTCGATAGCGTGCTGACGAGTGACGGGATCATCGACCTCCCGCCCGACCTTGCTGGCGAGCTCGTCCGCCTCACGCGTCAGGCCGGCGGGCTGTGGATCGCGGACGAGGTGCAATCGGGCCACGGCCGGACCGGGGCGGCGATGTGGGGCTACCAGCGGCTCGGGATCGAGCCCGACATCGTCACGGTCGGC
The DNA here is from genome assembly GCA_963806265.1 of uncultured Chloroflexia bacterium. Taxonomy (GTDB): domain Bacteria; phylum Chloroflexota; class Limnocylindria; order Limnocylindrales; family CSP1-4; genus CAIXZV01. Next base: position 4,991 of record CAWDXT010000022.1, on the reverse strand, counting down.
AAGCCGATGGGGAACGGGATGCCGATCGCCGCAGTGATCACCCGCCGTGATCTCGCCATGTGCCTGTCACCCGAGGGTGACTTCTTCTCGACCTTCGGCGGCAACCCCGTGGCCGCGGCGGCGGCGCTGGCGGTCCTCGACGTCATGGACGACCAGCGGATCATCGAGAACGCGGCGCGGGTGGGGGAGCATCTGGCCGGCCGGCTCCGGGAGCTGGCCCGGAATCAGCCACGGATCGGCGAGGTACGAGCGATCGGCCTCGCGATCGGCGTGGAGATCGTGCATCCCGGCAGCGTCGCACCGGACGCGGCGACCGCGAACGAGATCGTTGAGCGTATGCGGGAGCACGGCGTCCTGATCGGCTCGACGGGCCGTGCAGGCAATGCGCTCAAGATCCGCCCGCCGCTGGTGTTCGGGCAGGCTCACGCCGACGAGGTCGTGGAATCGCTCCGGGACGTCGTCGAGACCGCGTCGCGGACACAGCCGCCTCCCGCCTGATCAAGCCGTCACCCGTTGGGGGAGGGGGAACGGGCGGCTTCCCGGCTACGGGCGCCGGAGCCCGCAGCTCGGGGTCGTGCACAGCTGAAGGCCCAGGGCGTCGAGCCCTTCGGCGAGGGGCGTGAACCCGAGCAGCCCGCCGAAGCTTCGACTCGTGGCTCCGGCCGGCAGCCCGCGCACGAGGACGGCGCCGGTCGGCCCACCCGACGTGCCGAGGTCGTGCGAACCGGGTATGATAGTTGCTGTGACAACTACTGATGAGCGTTCCGCCTACCATGACTTCACCACAGCGCTGGTCGAGGACTTTCGAGCCCACGAAGGAAAGGTGACCTCCGGGCCGTTCCTCGGCCGAAACCTGCTGTTGCTCACGACGATCGGAGCCCGAAGCGGCGAGCCCCGCCTGGCGCCCGTCGTGTATACCCGTGACGGGGACCGGATCGTGATCGTCGCGTCCAAGGGTGGCGCGCCCACGCATCCCGCGTGGTACCGGAACCTGCTGGCTAACCCGGTCGTGACCGTGGAGCTGGGCGGGGAGACGTTCCAGGCACGCGCGAGCGTGGCCGAGGGAGCGGAGCGGGATCGCCTGTATGCGGCGCATGCGGAAGAGCACCCCTCGTTCAAGGACTACGAGACGAAGACCACGCGCGTCATCCCCGTGATCTGGCTCGATCGCATCGCGGAGCAGGAGCCTGGCGCGACGGCCTGACCGATGCGGGGGGTCGATGGCGGGCCTCGCGACGTGTAGCCTTCCGCGCACGAACCCGAGAACCGTTCTCCCTCGTCGTTCGTCTGGAAGGGCGTGATGCGAGCAGGAGCGCAACCGGCCGAGCCCACGCAGCTGGATGGCGTCTCCCTCGACGACCGCCAGGCACGGTTCATGGCGCTTGCGGGCCGGCGACTCGATCATCTCTATCGCCTGGCCGGCCTGCTGCTCGGCAACGCCAGCGATGCCGAGGACGTGAGCCAGGAGGCGCTGGCGACGGCGTGGCGATCGTTCGCCAACCTGCGTGACGAGAGCAGGTTCGACGCCTGGCTGGACCGGATCCTCGTCAACGCCTGTCGCGACCGGCAACGCCGAAGACGGGTCGTCAGGTTCGTGCCCATCGAGGGCGAGCACAGCCCGGTCGCGGACCCGTTTGCGGCTGTGCTCGACCATGACGCCGCCCTCCGCCACCTCGCCGTTCTCGACATCGATGAGCGGGCCGTCGTCGTGCTCCACTACTGGGCGGACCTCCCACTGACCGAGGTCGCCGCGCAGCTCAACATCGCCACCGGCACCGTGAAGTCCCGGCTCCATCGCGCGCTTACCAGGATGCGCGCCGACGAGCCGGCGGAGGCGTCCACATGACCGACCTCGACCGAGACCTCCGACAGCGCCTTCACATGGCCGACCTTCCCCCGGCGCCGGTCACCCTGCACCGGGCGTTGCGCGACGTCGTCCGGGAGCCGGTCGTGGGCAGCCGCGCTCCGGGACGCCGCGTGGTGCTGCTGGGTCTCGCAGCCGTGCTGCTCGTCGGCGGCGCGGTTGCTGCGGGTGCCGCCCTGCTGAGCCGCGAACCGACGATCACGTACACCGACACCTTCAGCCTCACAGGATCGATGACCACACCCCGGGTCGGGGCCATGGCGGTGCTGCTGCGCGATGGCCGGGTGCTGATGGCCGGTGGCTCCGTGGGTGCGGGTGCCCTGTCGTCAGCCGAGCTGTACGACCCAGCGAGCGGGACCTTCAGCGCCACCGGTTCGATGACAGCTGAGCGCACGTCCGCCGCAACGCTGCTCCAGGATGGCCGCGTCCTGATCGTCGCCGGTGAAATCCGGCAGCCGGGCTACTTCAGCCTCCCATCGACGGCCGAGCTGTATGACCCGTTGACCGGGTCATTCGCCCCGACGGGGTCGATGACGTCGGCTCGTGATGGCGCGACGGCCACACTGCTCGGCGACGGACGGGTCCTGTTCGCCGGGGGCGCGAGCGGGAACCGAGCGATCCCATGTCGTCGGCGGAGCTGTACGACCCCCAGTCCGGGACGTTCACGCCGACGGGATCGATGACCAGGAGCCGCGAGCAGGCCGGTGCGGTTCTCCTTCAGGATGGCCGCGTCCTCGTGTTCGGCGGGCACGGGGCTCCGGCCGATGCGTCCTCCGCGGAGTCACAGACCGACACGGCCGAGCTGTACGACCCGCGAACCGGCACGTTCACGCCGACCGGCTCGATGACGACCATTCGGGACGGACCGACGGGCGTCGTCCTGCCGGATGGCCGCGTGCTGGTCCTTGGCGGCTGGGTGAACCCGGACATCGCCAGCGGAGTCCCGGTCGGCGGCGCCTTCAACGGGCTGGAGGTCGCCGAGCTGTTCGACCCGGCAACGGGCACCTTCGGCGCGACGGGCTCCATGATGTCGCCGCACCGGGGGCAGGTGGCCACCTTGCTTCGTGACGGGCGGGTGCTCGTCACGGGTGCCTCGGACGTGCCGGTGCTGCCAGAGGTGTACGACCCGCGAACCGGCACGTTCACGCAGACCGCGTCGCCGGTCGTCTACCGATGGTCGCCCACCGTGACCCTGCTCCAGGACGGCCGCGTGCTCCTGGCAGGCGGCGACGATGCAACAGCCGCGCCCTTTGTGACCCTTGCTGCGGCCGAGCTGTTCCACTGAGCCTGCCCGGGGCCAGCGCCGCGGGTCGAGCGGCGCAGAGCGGAACGACGATGGCGCGGGCCGGACGGCCCGCCGGATCGTGGTGGACCGGCATCACACTGGCTGCCACGCACCACGCATACTCGCGGCAATGGGCGACGACAAGGATCGACTGGCCGGCCCTGCTGCCGGCCGATCTGCGCCACTATCGATACGACGGCAGCCTCACGACGCCACCATGCACCGAGGGCGTCCACTGGTTCGTCCTGCAGACACCGGTCGATCTGTCATCGGCCCAGATCGCACGGATGCGCTCGGCCTGCGAACGGGAACGCCCGGCCCATCCAGCCGCTGGGCGACCGGACGGTCGAATATGACTGGCTGTTCGACCCGTAGGGCAGGGGAGGGCGCGGCCGCATGATCCTCCCCAAGATCCGGGACCCCCGGTTCATCACCGTGCGCCGCGGTGGGAGCCTCCGGGACGACGATCATCACCGGTTGGCCGTCTGGGCGGCCGACTGCGCAGCGCACGTGCTGGACGAGTTCGAGCGCGTGCGCCCGGACGATGGGCGACCGCGACATGCGATCGAGCTCGGGCGCGCCTGGGCGAGGGGCGAGGTCTCCTGGTGGGAGGCTAGAACCGCGGCCGGGCATGCCAACGCCGCAGCCAGGGATCTGCGCGGAGCGGCGCGCCATGCCGCGTACGCGGCGGGCCAGGCAGCCGCAGTGGGCCACGTGGCGGCGCACGAGCTTGGCGCGGCGGCGTACGCGATCAGGGCGGCGCAGGCAGCCGCGAGCGCCGAGGAGCGTGAGGCCGCCGGTCGGCTGGAGTGCCTCTGGCAGCGCGAGCAGCTCCAGCCGGAGATCCGGGACCTGGTGCTCGACGACCAGCGGCTGCGCAACGAGCTGTGCTGGCATGTGTTTGACTGCTGAATGGCGGTGTGGAGGGCGGCACCGCGAGAGAACGGGAGGCTGAGTTGGGCCGGATCGTCGTGATGAACCACGTGACCCTTGACGGCGTGATGCAGGGGCCGGCCAGGCTCGACGAGGACACGCGCGACGGGTTCGCCCACAGCGGCTGGGGACTCCGCCTTCCGCAAGCGTCCGAAGACATCCCGAGGGCCATGGGCAAGCGGATGGCCGCCGGTGGCGGTCTCAAGGGCTGGGTCTTCGGGCGGTGGACGTACGAGGACATGCTGGCTGCCTGGAACGAGCGCGGCGGGTCATTCAAGGACGCGCTCAATGAGACCCCGAAGTTCGTCGTTTCGACGACCCTCGAGGAACCGCTGCCATGGCCGAACTCGACACTGCTCAAGGGCGACGCCGCGCAGGCCGTTGGCACGCTCAAGGCGATGACCGACGGTGTCCTGGGCATCATGGGGAGCGGCAGGCTCATCGGCTCGCTCATGACCGCGGACCTCATCGATGAGTACCTCCTGTTCATCCACCCGCTCGTGCTCGGGAGTGGGCGACGCCTCTTTCCAGGAGGCGGGATGACGACGCTGCGTCTCGTGGAGGGCAGCGTCACGCCCGCCGGCGTGGTGATCGCCAGCTACGAGCCCGAGTAACGGTCGGCCCAGGCTCTCGCGCTGCGCACGAGCTCGAGCGGCGAACCTAGCCCACGGTCCCGAACGTCGGTCGGCCGCCCGGCCGGTAGGTCTGGATCACGATCCCCGACGGCGTCGCCACCGACGAGACCAGCGCGAGGTCATGCGCCGGGCCACGCTCGGGAAACAGGCGCAGCCCATCGCCGACCACGACCGGGTAGACGATCAGCGCGAGCTCATCGACGAGCTCCCGCTCGAGGAGCCAGCGCAGGAGCCCGCCGCTGCCCTGGAGCAGCAGGTCGCGCCCGGGCTGGCC
>CAWDXT010000021.1:0-14237 GCA_963806265.1 uncultured Chloroflexia bacterium | reverse complement strand
CAGCGAGCCCGCCTCTCGTGCGCGGCGATTGATCTCCTCGGGCGAACCGTAGCGGGCGACCACCTCGAGCAGCTCGTTGACGAGACGGGTGTTGGGATCGAGCAGCAGGGCATTCAGCTCGGCGAGACGATCCTCGGGGATCGCCAGCAGGGTTCGGGGATCAACGGCAACTGCCATGGTGTCTCCAGTCTTCGAGCGGGCGCCGGCAGGGCCTGCGGGCGCGAATTGTCAGCTGATGGGCTCGCCTTCCAGCAGCCGGATCAGCTCCTCGTACGCCTCGTCCGGCATGCCGAACCAGTTCTCCCGGGCCGGGAAGGTGCGGTTCGTGACCTCGTCGACGTAGCCAGCCAGGCCCTGCGCGATCACCGAGCCTGCATCGGCGAACACCTTCGCCATGCGCGGCTTGAACTTGGGATAGAGCGCAAACGCGTCGTGGTAGATCAGCAGCTGCCCGTGCGCATCGGGACCGGAGCCCAGGCTCAGGATGATGGTTCCGTTGGAGCGCTCGGTGATCAGCCGGCACAGCCGATCCGGAACGAGCTCCAGCAGGACCGCGAATGCCCCGGCGTCGGCCAGGGCGGCGGCATCGTCCACGATCTTCTTCGCGCGAGCCGCATCCTTGCCCTGGAGACGGAAGCCACCCAGTGCGCTCGCGCTCTGGGGCGTGAGCCCCAGGTGCCCGATGACCGGGATGCCGGCCCGGGCGATGCCGGCCACCCGATCGGCCATCTCCGCGCCACCCTCGAGCTTCACGCAATCGCAGCCGGCCTCGGCCATGAACCGACCGGCGTTGCGAATCGCCGTCTCCACCGAGGGCTGGTAGCTCATGTACGGCATGTCGCCAACGACCCAGGCATGGGGGGCGCCTCGCCGGACCGCCGCCGCGTGCCGGATCATGTCGTCCATCGTCACCGGCAGCGTGGAGTCGAACCCGAGCATCGTCATCCCGAGGCTGTCGCCGACGAGGATCATGTCCACGCCGGCCTCGTCCTCGAGATATGCGGTGGGGTAGTCGTAACCGGTCAGCCACGTGAGCGGCACGCCCTGCGCGACCTTCTCGAACAGCATCGGCAGGGTCATCTTCTTGCGCTCGGTCATCGGGGCTCCTTGGCAGCTGGTCGAACCGGTCTCCCGGTCGATCATCTGCCGGCCGCCGACGGGCGCGGTAGGGCTATTGGGCTCGGTCCGGAAGGAACCTCTCGACGAACCGATCGCTCGCGTGCCCGTCGCAGGCAGCCAGGTTGCGAGCGATGAAGGCGTCACGATCCGAGGTGTCCGTCCCGTCCAGGATCGCCTCGGCGACGCCCGCCGTATCACGCACCTGGCGTCCGATCATCTCGGTCCGGTAGTCGAGGTACAGGCCCGGGTCGCGCTGGTAGCTCTCGAGGTCGTCGACCAGCAGCACCAGCGGCCTGGCAAGCAGCGCCCACTCGAAGATCGACGACGAGTAGTCCGTCACGAGGACGTCGGCCGCCGCGAGCCAGTCGTTCATGTCGCTGCCGGGATCGGCCACGATGTCGAAGCCGGTCGTGGGCTGGGTGGCGGGGTCGAGGTTGGGGTGGGTCTTGATCACCAGCGCGTGGTCGACGGGAAGCAGCTCGCGCAGGCGCGCCCCGTCGAGGGCGGGTGTGCCGTGCTTGCGCCGGCCGCGGCCGCGGAACGTCGGGGCGTAGAGCACGATCCGGCGGCCGGCGAGGGACGCGTTGGCGGCCAGCACCCTGGCCCGCGCTTCGGCGAGCCGGGCTGGTGTCGAACAGGCCGTCGGTGCGCGGCGTGCCGAGCGCCAGGACTCGCTCGACCGGCGTCAGCAGCGCCCGTGACCACGGGATCGCGCGACGCCTCGCCGGCGGTCACCGCGTAGTCGTAGTGACGGTGCAGGAAGCGCCGCTCCGGATCGGCGAGCCCGGCGATGGTGTCGGCGCCGAAGCGCTTGAGGGCGCCCGGCGCGTGCCACACCTGGACCACGGTCGTGGCCGCGCGATGCGGGGCGACATGGACGGGCAGGTAGGCGTTGTCGACCACGACCAGGCCGCGACGTGTGCACCAGCCAGGTGCCGCGGATCATGCCGGACGCAGGTACGCGAGCTTGCCCGCGAAGCCGTACGAGTACGGGCGGAGCATCGAGCGCGATGTCGACGTCGGGCCGTCCGCGCCGGATCGCATCGTGGATGTAGCGCAGGTTGCCTTCGAGCACGGGCAGCCGGGCGGTCGCCAGCACGCACGCGCTCGCGGCGCACCGGGAACAGCCGGCACACGAGCGCAACGAGGCGCAGGACGAACGACGAGAGCCGGTACTCGAGCAGGGTCACCGGTGGATCACGCGGATCACGGGCCGTCAGCGGGCCGGGCGGCCTGCCGGCCTGCCCGGTAGGCCCGTCCGGGCTGCCCCGCGGGCTCGCCCGGACCCGGCCCTGTGGCCCCGTCCGGCCTGCCCGGCTCGCCCGGACCCTGTCCGACCGAAGCGTCGTGGCGCTTGACGTCCAGCACCTGGCCGGTGAGATCCGACGCGATGCAGCCGCAGCGTCGCGAACGCGACCGCGTGCGCATCGAGCATCCCGCTCCGACCTCGTCGGGGAACGCCCGCTGGCGCATCGGCGTGTCCGTCCGCTCCGGGCTGATGGCGTTGACCCGGATGCCGTCGTCTGCCCATTCGTCGCTCAGGCCCTGGGCCATGTTGACGAGCGCCGCCTTGCTCGCCGAGTAGGCGACGTAGCTCGCCCGCCCGCGCGTGAACGAGCTGGAGGTGAACACCGTCAGCGATCCGCGGCTGGCTCGCAGATGGGGGTAGGCGGCGCGCGCGACGTTGAGCGTCCCGGTCAGGTTGACGTCGACCACCTCGGCCAGCGTCGACGCGTCGGTCTCGACCAGCGGCACCAACACGGAGGACACCGGCGGTGCAGACCACATGGTCGAGGCCGCCCAGCCGTTCGGCAGCTGCGGCGATCCGGCGGCTCGACGGCCGCCGCGTCGCGGACGTCGAGGCCCATCGAGGCACCATCCACCTCGGCCCGGGCACCCTGTCGCTCGGACTCGTCCGCGATCGCCCGTCCGATCCCGCTCGTGCCACCGACGACGAGCATCCGCTGGCCGTCGAGCGAACGCTTGCCGTCCGAGGCGTGGGTGGGCGTCATCACGCGCATCTGGAGCATCCGATCGGCCATGACCATGTCGATGCGGGTCGTGATCTTGACATTGATCTCGTCGCCCGCAACGGCAACCAGCCGGGCGCCCGGCACATGTCGCAGCACGAGGCTGCAGTCGTCGGTGGCGCTCAGATCGCCGGCCCGCGCAGCTGCCTCGTATGCCTCGGCCAGGACGCCGACCCGGAACGTCTGGGGCGTCTGACCGCGTCGGTATCGGCTCCGATCCGGGATCTCGACCACGTCGTCGCCCTCGACGATCACCAGCGTGTCGGCGCTCGGGATCACCGTGTCGGTGGCATCGGCGCGGCCCGACAGGATCGGCTCGACCGATCGCTGGATGACCTCGAGCGGCAGGAGCGGCCGGACGGCATCGTGAACCAGGACGATGTCGTCGTCATCGGCCTCGAGGGCCCGCAGCCCGTTGCGCGTGCTCTCGTTGCGGGTGGCGCCGCCGGGCACCACGGTGACCGGCACGTCGAGCGACGCTTCGCCCACCAGCGCGCCGGGTCTCCTCCAGCCAGCTGGCGTGGCTGACCACGACCACGCCGGTCGATCGACGCGCCGGCGAAGCGCGCGCAGGGTGCGCAGCAGGATCGCCTCGCCCGCAAGGCGCACGAACTGCTTGGGCTGCTCGCCGCCGAAGCGGTTGCCGTCGCCACCGGCGAGGACGATCGCGTGGATCTGCATTCGGACGGGTGTTGCTCCTGTGGGTCCCGGCGGGACCGGCCGCTGCCGCTAGAGACTACGCCAGCCTGAACGATCCCGGCGGGTATCATCCCGCCCGTATGAGCGCCACGCGACCGACCTGGCCGGGCTCGCATGGCGCACCCGAGCTCGATCTGCTGTCGGTGGGCTGGCGTCGGATCCAGGTGCTGGTGCGCGTGCGACGCGACGCTGCGCTCGACCCCTCGAGCGCTGCGGCTTCGCCACGAGCAGTCCGGCGCGACGGTCCCGGTCACCGGCTGGGAGCCGGACGCTGCCGCCGAGGACGTCGTCGTGGTCCGGTTCAACGTGATGCAGGGGCCGGGCCAGATGCCGCTCGAGGCAGGACGCTGGCAGCTGCAGCTGGCGCGGCCGGGCGGTGGGCGCGGCAGCGGTCGTCGTCCACCCGGGGTCCGTGCTCCAGGGGCTCGCGGCGAAGACGTTCGAGCTGCAGTCCATCGACTACGCGGTCGAGCCCGTGGTGGCCGGGGCCCAGCGCACGCTGTACCTCGACGTGCGCGTCGAGGCGGTCGAGGAGCGGGCCGCTGCGTACGCGCGCGAGCACCCACGGTCGCTGCGGTCTCGCCTGGGGCTGACCAGCGTGCGTGGCTTCCAGGCCCTGTTCCGGGTCATGCATGCCGTTTCGCGACACTCGGGCCGGCGCATCCTGTTCAGCTCGGATCGGCACGGTGCCCTGAGCGGCAACCTGCGCCTGGTCCACGACCGGATGGTCGAGCGCGGGCTGGACCGCGAGCTACCGAGCTGCAGACTCTGTTCAAGCCCGGCATCGCCACGCGCCGCAGGATCGCCGACCGCCTTCGCCTCCCGTGGCTCCTCGCCCGTGCCGATGTGATCGTGATCGACGACTACCAGCCCGTCATCCGGCATGTCACCGCGCGAGACGCAAGGATCGTCCAGCTGTGGCATGCGGTCGGGGCGTTCAAGACCGTGGGCTACAGCCGCGTCGGCAAGCCCGGCGCGCCCGGACGCCTATGGCTCGACCCACAAGAACTACTCGCTGGCGATCGTCAGCTCCAGCGCGGATGTGCCGGTCTATGCGGAGGCGTTCGGCATCCCCGAGTCACGGGTGGTGCCCACCGGCATTCCGCGCGTCGACCCGATGTTCGACCCGGCGCACCGGGAGCGGGCGCTGGGCCAGGTGCGCGAGCTGTTCCCGGCCACCGAGGGGCGGTTCACGATCCTGTTCGCGCCCACCTTCCGGGGCAACGGTGCGCGGTCGGCGAGCTACGACCTCGACCGGATCGACTACGCGCGGCTCCACGAGCTGTGCGTCGAGCGCGACGCCGTGTGCCTCATCCGGATGCATCCGTTCGTGCGTCGATCCGCTGGGGATCCCGCCCGAGCTGGAGGATCGCCTGATCGACGCCTCGAGCCCCGCGGTCGAGGCCAACGACCTGCTGTTCGCGGTCGACCTGCTGATCACCGACTACTCGTCGATCGTGTTCGAGTACTCGACCCTCGGCCGGCCGATGCTGTTCTACGCCTACGACCTCGACGAATACGTCGGGAGCCGCGACTTCTACGAGCCGTACGAGACGTTCGTGCCCGGGCGCATCGTCCGCACCTTCGACGAGCTGCTGGACGCCATTCGCCGCGGCGACTACCAGACTCGAGAAGGTCGCGCCGTTCGCCCACCGCCACTTCGATCACCTCGACGGCGGGTCGACCGATCGCGTCATCGACCTGATCCTCGCCCGGTGAGGCGCCTGCTGCTGTTCCTGCGAACCACCGCCGTGCGAGCGGGGTTCGCGCTGGGGTCGCTTCGCCGGCCGGCACCCCGGGTCGTGCTGGCGACCAACCACCTGTCCCGTCTGACCGGCAACCTCGCGTTCATCGCCGATGACCTCGTCGACCGCCACCCCGACGTGGCTGTCGTGCGCCTCGCCAGCCGCCCGCCTTCGGGTCTGCTCGGTCGGGTTCGCGCCCTGCTGTTCGCCGTGCGGGCGGGCTACCAGCTCGCCTCCGCGCGCGCCTTCGTGATCGACGACTACTTCTTCCCGATGTACGTGGTTCGCCCGAGGACGGGAACGATGCGGCTCCAGGTGTGGCACGCGGCGGGCGCGTTCAAGCGGTTCGGGCTCAGCGTCCTCGACCGCGGGTTCGGGGCGGACGAGGACTACGCGCGCCGGGTCCGGATCCACACCAACTACAGCCTTGCGCTGGTGTCCTCGATGAGCGTGGCGCCGCACTACGCCGAGGCGTTCGGTCAGCCGCTCACGCTGTTCACGTCGAGGTTCGGGATCCCGCGCACGGACCTGTTCCTCGACGAGCATCGACGAGCCGCCGCGCTGGACCGCGTGCGACGTCGCCACGGGCTGCCCGACGGCCGCCGGGTCGTCCTCTACGCACCCACGTTCCGCGGCAGCGCGGTCGGGGCGGCGCGCGACGATGGCCTGCTCGATCTGGGGGTCATGCATCGAGTCCTGGGCGACGGCACCGTGGTCCTGCTGCGGCTGCACCCGTTCGTGGCCGGACGCGTGTCGATCCCGCCCGAGCTGGACGCGTTCGCCATCGACGCGTCGTCGGACCCCGACATCAACGAGCTGATGCTGGTCAGCGACGTCCTGGTGACCGACTACTCGAGCGCGATCTACGAGTACGCGCTGCTGGGACGGCCGATCCTGTTCCTGGCGCCCGACGACGCCGCGTATCGCGATGAGCGCGGGTTCTATCTCGACTTTCCGGCCGACCTTCCCGGCCCGGTTCACGTCACGACCGAGTCCCTGGCCAAGGCGATCGCGGCCGGAGCGTTCGATCTGGAGCGCGTCAGGCAGTTCGCCGGGTCATCGTTCGACGTCGCCGACGGCCATGCGACCGAGCGCCTCGTCGACGAGGTGATCCTGCCCGCGCTGGAGACCACGGCCGAGCGGGACGGCTAGAGCAGCCGAGACGCTGCCGTCGCGCCACGGCCCGCACGGCGGACGCGCTCGGCGGGCCCGTTCGGTCATTCGGTCAGTCGTTCGGTCCCGGCCCGGCCGCCGCCAGCCGCCGCAGGCGCCAGCCGACCCACGCGGTGAAGGCGGCCGCGATCCCGACCCAGGCGGCCATCAGCCCGCCCAGCAGGATGCCCCCGACGATCAGGCCCACCACCTGGCCGGTTCGGTCGAACTCGTCGATGCGGTCCGTGATGGTCGCCAGGTCCTGACTGAGGAGGCGTACCTGCCGGGCGACCTCGTTCAGGTCGTCCGCATTCTTCCCGACGTCCGTGGACAGGGTCGAGATCTGCGTTCCGAGGACATCGAGCTGCCCCGACACCGTCCGCAGCGAACCGGCAGCCCCGGACAGCGGTCGCTGGCCGAGGATGCTGACGTCGAGGGCGTTGCCCAGCTCCGACGCGGTGGTGCCCAGGCCGGAGGTGACCGTCCCCACGGCATCGATCACGGCCTCGGTCGTGCGCAGCGTCTGGCCGGCATTGTCGGTGCTCGAGGCGAGCTGGTCGATCGTGTCGTTCAGACGCCCCAGCATCGCCACCAGCTGGCCCTGGTCGTCCTGGAGACGGGCATTGAGGTCACGGGCGGCAACGGCGCCGCTGACCAGGCCGACCGCGATCAGCGCGGCCAGCACCAGACCCACGATGCCGAATCCGAGCAGGGCCGTTCCCAGCCGGGTCCGATCGACGCCGAGCCATTCCATGCGGAGGATCATAGCCGGGCGGCCCGTCGTCGCTGCGGTAGTCTCGGGGGGCATCGTTGAGGAGGCTACGAGTGGATCGAATTGGCTTCGCCGGACTGGGCACCATGGGCGCCGCCATGGCCGCGAACCTGCGTCGGGCGGGTTTCGAGGTCAGCGTCTGGAACCGCACCCCGGGGCGCGCCGGGGTGGTCCTGGAGCTCGGGGCCACCGAGGTCGCCACGGCGGCCGACCTGGGTCGTGCCTCGGACGTCGTGGTCATGTGCGTGTCGGACACGCCCGACGTCGAGCAGGTGCTGTTCGGCCCCGACGGCGTCAGCGACGGGCTCGCCGCCGGTGGGCTGGTGATCGACTGCTCGACGATCTCGCCGGAGGCGACCGCCGCCTACGCGGAACGGCTCGCGGCGGCCGGGGTGGGGTATGTCGACGCGCCCGTGTCGGGTGGGTCCGAGGGCGCGAGGAATGCCACCCTCACGATCTTCGTGGGTGGCGAGCCGGCTTCGGTGGCTCGTGCGCGGCCCGTGCTCGAGGCGCTGGGCAAGACGATCACCCACTTCGGGCCCGCCGGCAGCGGCCAGGCGGTGAAGGCCGTCAACCAGGTCGTGATCTCGGGCGTCTATCTCGCCGTCGCCGAGGGCATGGTGCTGGCGATGCGCGCCGGCCTGGAGCCGGAGGCCGTCGTGGGTGCCCTGGGTGGCGGTGTCGCCGGGAGCTGGATCCTGGCCAATCGCAGCGGTCGGATGATCGCCAACGAGTACCCGCTCGGGTTCCGGACGTCGCTCCACCTCAAGGATCTCGCCATCGCGCTCGACCTGGCGCGCTCCCACGGGGTGGCGCTGCCGGTCGCCGCGCTCACTGCGCAGCTCGAGGCCGGCCTGGTGGCGCGTGGCTACGGCGACGAGGACATGTCCAACCTGGCGCGGGCGATCCGGTCGCTCGCGGGTCTCGAGGGCTGACGGCCTCGAGCGTCGCCGGCGGCGAGCGCTGCGCCCGGGTTCAGGCGATATCGGTCACCGGCCCCAGCGACGGCGTGAGGAGCAGCAGGTCGCCCAGCCGGTCCGCGTACGTCGGGCGGAACCGCTCGGTCGAGTAGGCGTCGAGCTGAACGCGGCGCGGCGGCTTCGCGGTCTCGGCCAGCGACACGTGAGCGTACTTGCCGTCGCGGATGCCCACCATCCGGCCACTGATCCCGTCGCGGATCAGGTCCATCGCGACGTTCGCGAACGTGGACGCGACCATCGAGTCGAGCATGTCCGGCTCGCCTGACCGCAGGTCGTAGGTGAGCTCCGAGTTGACCGCCTCGATCCCCGTCCGGGTCTTGAGCTCGCTCGCCAGCACCTCGCCCACGTTCATCTTGTGGCGATGCCCGAACGCGTCCGCCTCGCCCACGTCGCTCACCTGGGCCCCCTCCCAGATCGCGCCCTCGGCCGTGATCACCACCGCGTAGTGGCTGGGGTTGTTGCGATGGTCCTCGCGCAGGATCTCGGCCGAGCGAGTCGAGGTCGTACGGGAACTCCGGGATCACGCACCGGGTCGAGGTCACGTAGGCCGTGTACAGGGCGGTGAAGCCTGCGTCGCGCCCGAAGATCCGGAACACGCCGATCCGCTCATGGCTGCCCAGCGTCGTGCGCTGTCGGTTGATGAGCTCCTTGGCGCGCGTGATCGCGGACGAGAACCCGATGCAGTACTCGGTCCCGTTCACGTCGTTGTCCATCGTCTTGGGGATGGCGACGACCGGGAAGCCACGCTGGTGAAGCACCGACGAGAAGGACAGGGTGTCATCGCCACCGATCGTCACCAGGTTGCTGAGCCCGAGGTGCGAGATCGTGTCGAGCACGTGGTCGGTCAGGTCGTAGACACCGTCCGCGACCTCCTTGTCCGCGACGGTCGCGAGATCGAGCCAGGTGGGCAGGTTGTCGGCCCGCATCTTGCGCGGGTTGGTGCGCGACGAGTGGAGCACCGTGCCGCCCGTGCGATCGATCGTCCGGGTGTTGACGCGGTCGAGCACGCGAGCGTACTCGGGGTCGAGCTCGGGTCCGCGCCGCTGGTGGGTGAGGCCCTCCCAGCCGCGACGGATCCCGACGACCTCGTAGCCGAGCTCGGTGGCGCGGTAGACGACGCTCTTGATGACGGCGTTGAGGCCGGGGACGTCGCCACCGCCGGTGAGGATGCCGATGCGTCGGGGAGTGGGCATGCTGAGGCTCCGCTGGGAACGCCGGCTCAGGGCCGGCAAAGGTAACGACTCCACGTGGCGCACCCGGGTCGCGCCAGCGGGACGCACGAACGGTGCGCCCAGGCCCCCCAACCACGATCGTGACCCATCCTACCCCTGTGACCGGCCGCTATCATCGATGCATGAACTACGAGCTGTTCATGGGCGAGGCGCTCGCCGAGGCTCGCCAGTCGGCGCCCGGCTTCGGGTCCGTGGTGGGCGCGATCGCCGTCATGAACGAGGCGATGGTGGCGCGGGGCTCGAACCGAACGGGCGAGACCGGTGATCCCACCGCCCATGCGGTCGTGGTCACGCTGCGCGAGGCGGCGCGCAAGCTCGGCACGACGCGCCTGTCCGACGTCACGATCTTCACCACGCTCGAGCCGTGCCCGATGTGCGTCGGCGCCCTGCTCGCGTCCGATGTCGCTGCGCTCGTGTATGCCGTCCCCAACCCGGTCGAGGGTGCCGCCGGCACGGTCGTCCAGCTGGCCCAGAACCCCGATCTCGGGAGCCGGATCGAGGTCGTGTCCGGGATCCGTCGCGGCGAGGCAGAGGAGCTCACGGGCACCCTCAACACGGTCAGCTCCGGGAGCCTGACGGCCCTCGCGGACGTCGGGCCGGGCGGACCGGCGGCGGACAAGGACCGCTCGACCGGGGGCTGTGACGCCTTTGCTATCCTGTCTCACGGAGAGGTGTCCGAGTGGTTGATGGTGCCGCTCTCGAAAAGCGGTGTGCGAAAGCACCGTGGGTTCGAATCCCACCCTCTCCGCCATTCGACCGCTGACCGCGACCCGGCGACGGACCTCGCCGGGTCGTATCGTGTCCCGTGGAGAGGTCGCCTAGAGGCCTAGGGCGCCGCACTGGAAATGCGGTATGGGGCAACCCATCGCGGGTTCGAATCCCGCCCTCTCCGCCACCCCCGGCGTCGAAATCAGGTGGCTCGGCCTCCCGGACCGCGGCTGCTATCATCGCGGCTGCCGTGCTAGGCGGGGAACTAGCGGTGCCCTGTACCTGCAATCCGCTCCAGCAGGGCTGAATCCCCTCCAGAGGGTCGGCGCGCTCGAAGGCCGACGGCGTTCGCGACGTTGAGGATCGGGTCCCGCGCAGCGGCGGCTCGTGAACCGTGTCAGGTCCGGAAGGAAGCAGCACTCAGCGATGACCGACGGGTGCCGCGGAACGGCCTGGTCCGAGCCGCGGATGCCGGTGGGCGCGAGGGCGTCCGGATCGAAGGAGGGTGCACGGCATTTGACTCATCGCGTGCCACAGGAGCGCCGTTGACGGCAGTCATCCCGCACCAGGCCATCTACCGCCGCTGGCGGGCCCAGACGTTCTCGGAGATCGTCGGGCAGGAGGCGGTGGTGGCCACGCTGCGCAATGCCGTGACCACGGGTCGCGTCGCGCACGCGATCCTGTTCACCGGTCCGCGAGGGACGGGCAAGACCTCGCTGGCGCGGATCCTGGCCAAGGCGCTCAACTGCGAGAACCTCCGGCCTGACGGCGATCCGTGCGACGCCTGCCCGCCGTGCGTGGCCATCCGGGAGGGTCGGGCGCTCGACCTGATCGAGATCGATGCGGCCAGCAACCGGGGCATCGATGCCGTTCGCGACCTGCGAGAGCGCCTGAGCTACGCGCCCACCGATCTCCGGCGCAAGATCTACATCCTCGACGAGGCGCACCAGATCACGCGCGACGCCTGGAACGCCCTGCTCAAGTCGCTCGAGGAGCCCCCCGAGTTCGTCACCTTCATGTTCGCGTCGACCCATCCCCAGGAGTTTCCGCCGGCGATCCTGTCACGCCTCCAGCGCTTCGACGTTCGGCGCCTGACCGTGCCCGAGATCAGCGGCAAGCTCGAGCGAATCCTTGCGGCCGACGGGCGCTCGGCGGATCCGGACGCGATCGCCCTCGTCGCCCGGCTGGCTGCCGGCGGCATGCGCGATGCCGAATCCATCCTGGACCAGCTGCTCGCGTCCACCACCGACCGGATCGAGGCTGGTGCCGTTCGCGAGCTGCTCGGCCTGGCCGACGCGGAGCTGGTGGACGGCTACGTGGCCGCCGTGGCCGATGGCGATGCGGTGTCCGGGATTGCCGTGCTCGACGAGCTCGAGGTTCGGGGACGTGACCTGCGCATGTTCCTCGACCAGGTCGTCGACGCGCTGCGGGCAAGGCTCCTGTCCGGCCTGGGGACGGCACCGGCCGGGCCGGACCTGGCACCCATGGCCCGCCGGATCGCCGCCATCGATCCGACCCGGCTCGGGCCGGGCGGGCTCCGGTTCCAGCTGGAGCTGACGCTGCTGGACCAACCAGCAGCGGACGGGTCGCGTGCCGAATCCCCCGGCGCGCCCGCTGTCCGGCGGCGCTCGACAGCTCTGACACAGGAGCCGCCGGGGCAATCGTCGGTCGCGCGCCCTGCGCGACAGCCGCGAGCCGGAACCGGGCCGGCGGCGGCCGAGCAACCGGGCCCGGGGGCGGACCGCTCGCCTGTCGAGCCCGCAGCCGCCCCTGCCGTCCCACCAGCCACCGCTCCTGCCGTCCCATCGGCCAAGGCGGCTGCCGTCCCACCTGCCACCGCTCCTGCCGTCCCATCGGCCAAGGCTGATGCCGGCACCGGCGACTCATCCGATGACGCTCCCTCTCCGGTCGACGATGCCGATCCCGGCGCCGATCTCGAGCGACTTCGCGCCGGCTGGCCAGGCGTCGTCGCCGACGTCACCCAACGCAACCGGGCGGCCAAGCCGTTGATCACGGCCTGCCGGCCGATCGGCGTCGAGGGTCGGATGGTCACCCTCGGCTTCCCCGAGGAGCAGGGCTTCCTCAAGGACGTCGCCGAACGCCGTCGCGCGCTGCTCGAGGAATCGATCGGCGGCTATCTCGGCCACGCAGTCGCCGTGCGCTGCGTCGCGACGAACCTCGACCTGCTGCCATCCCTGCCCTCGGATGACGACAGCACCGACCTACTGGCCGAGGCACATCGGATCTTCGCCGATGATCTCGCGGAGGCACCCGAGATCAACTGACGCCGAACCCGTGCATTCGATCGCCGCATGGGTGAGACTGGCGGGCGACCTTCGACCACGCCACCCACGAGCACCAAAGGAGCAGCGCTCATGAGCATGGGCAACCTGCAGCGCCAGGTGATGCAGATGCAGCAGCAGATGCAGCAGGAGATGGCGCGCGTCCAGGAGGAGCTGGAGACGACGACCGTCGATGGCTCCGCCGGCGGCGGGGTCGTCAAGGCAACGGTGACCGGCAAGCAGGTCCTGACCAACCTCACGATCGACCCCACGGCAGTGGACCCCGACGACGTCGAGATGCTCCAGGACCTGGTCATGGCTGCCGTGAACGACGCGCTTCGCGCTTCGCAGCAGCTCGCCGAGGAGCGGGTGGGCGCCGTGACCGCCGGGCTCAGGATCCCGGGCCTCTTCTGACCCAGGCACGTGTCATCGCCCGTCATCGAACCCGTCGCGCAGCTGATCGAGGCGTTTGCCCGGCTGCCCGGCATCGGCCCCAAGACCGCGCAGCGCCTTACCTTCTACCTGCTTCGCGCGCCCGACGCGGAGGCACGCGCCCTCGCGCGCGCCCTGGTCGCGGTGCGGGACGAGGTGGTGTTCTGCGAGCGATGCTTCAACATCAGCGACGCAGCGCTATGTCCGATCTGCCGGGATCCCGGCCGGGACGACGCGCGCCTGTGCGTGGTTGAGGAGCCGCTCGACGTGCTGGCGATCGAGCGAACCGCAGAGTTTCGCGGTCGATACCACGTGCTCCACGGCGCGATCAGCCCGATCGACGGCATCGGTCCCGAGCGACTGCGGATTCGCGAGCTCCTCGGCCGCGTGGACGAGGCGCAGGCGGCCGGGCAGCCCATCGAGGAGGTCATCCTTGCCACGAATCCCACGCTCGAGGGGGAGGCGACCGCGATGTACCTGGGCGAGCGGCTCGAGGGCCACGTGGGATCCGTCACCCGGATCGCCCGCGGGCTGCCGGTCGGTGGCGACCTCGAGTACGCGGACGACGTGACGCTGATCCGGGCCCTGCAGGGACGGCGGGCGCTCTGATGCGCGAGCTCGTGTTCGAGATCCTGCTGCGGCTGAGCAAGGCCCTGGCCGCAGCGATCGTCGGGCTCCTGGTGTGGGTGATCGCCGTCGGTCCGCTGGGGGCCCCGGGATCCGTGGAGCTCGCACTCCTGTGCTGGCTCAGCGGGGCCGCGTTCATCCTCCTGGTCGAGGAGAGCCCGATCTAGCACTTCATCCGGATCGGCGCGTCGGGACCCTTGGCTCGTTTCGACACGCGCGCGCACGCGCGGGCACTCCACTGTCCGTGTCGGTGATCCGGGTTCGTGCGCCCCAGCTCGGCCCGGCGTCCGTGGGTCTCTGGGTGCGCTCCCCCCGCGCATCGTCCCGCCCGCCGCCGGCCCACGACTCGACGTCCGGGCCGTGCTCCGGATCGGTGCCGGACCACCCCGTTTGACAGGCCCCGGAGAGGGCCGTACCATCCCTCCCCGCGCCTCGGAATCCGAGGCAACCGAGCCCCTG
>CAWDXT010000020.1:0-61522 GCA_963806265.1 uncultured Chloroflexia bacterium | reverse complement strand
GCGCGGCGCCGCCGGATGGGAGGACCTGAGCGAACTGGCGCAGGAAGATCCGGTCGCGCTCGATCAGGCGGGTGCGCGGCTTCGGCATCAGCCGCTTTGCTCCTGCCGATCAGTCATGCGCGGGGCATACCGGAGAACGCCCGCCGGATTACGCTGGCCATCAGGGCGCGCCGCGCCGCGAGGAAGTCCCGGTACTCCATGTTCTCCCATCCCGCCGGAAGGGCGTGCCACAGGTACTGGTCCTCGATGTCGGCCTCCGAGGCCCCGGAAGTGCGGAACTCCTCGAGCAACGGGCCCCAGTACTTGGATGGTGCGTCGTCGGAGATGCGCCCGTTGAGGTCCCACGCGACGATCGCGAGGTTCGCGACCTGGTTGACGTCGACGACCTTCGTGAGCCCGAGGCGTCCGAGGTATGCCTTCGGGAAGATGTGGTGTCGCTCGAGCGGGGCACGCTTGCCGACGACGTCGGGCGTCACCAACTCCGCCACCGTCTGCTTCGCGAGGAAGGACGGGGCGCCCTGCATCACGAGGGCGGCCTGATATGCGAGGAGGTATGGGCTCCGCACGCCGGCAGTCTCGAGATCGATGGGGAGCGTGATCGACCAGTAGTCCTCGGTCAGTCGGGAGGAGATCTGCGTTTCCAGCAGGGCCACGAACGCGTCGGCGTTCGCGACATCGCGGAATGACGTGAGGTCCTGTTCCATCATCGTCTCGGACGAGCCCGTGTACCGGCTGGTGAGCGCCGCCATGAAGAGCCAGCGCGACGCCGCGTTGCGGGCACGCCACCAGTCGAGGCCAAGGCCACGGCCGATCAGGAATACGGCATACGTGTACGCCAGGGCCGTCTCGGAGCTGATGGACCCTCGATCCCGAATGCCGGCAGCCGTGACCGATTTCCAGAACTCGTGCCAGGCCGTGAGATCGAGGGCCCGAGCCTGCGCCTCGGCCAGGACCTCGAACTGCTGTTCGCGGCGGTCGTCGCTGTAGAGGCCTGTCTCGAGGTCCTTGCCGCGCAGGATCGAGTAGACGTGCTCCAGACGCGCCCGACGGAATGCGACTGCAATTGAAGTCCGCAGGAGCTGATCGGGCTCCGGGTGCCAGAGGTGGTTGAAGGGAGACGGCGACCCATCCGTACTGGGAACCCGGCTCTTCCGGGCGAACATCTCCAGGTCCTTGCGGCCCTGATCCCAGAAGACGGACATTAGCGTCAGGATGAAGTCGGACTGCTTGAGCTTCGCGCCTGCGCTGTTCACGCGCACGAAGATCTCGGCGACCTGCTCCTCGCTGACTGCCGAGGAGATCTCGAGGGCGGTGAACGGGTAGCTCTTGAGGTCGAAGAGGCGGTCGATGTTGAGTGCGATGGCACCCTCTTCGTCCGCATTCACCTCGCGGCGCTGCCGAAGGGCGCCCACGAAGTCGCCGATCGTCTTGTACGAGGTCCCATTCCGCCACACGTCAGAGATGCTGGCAATGAACTCTGGGTCGCGCCGGATCGCGGCGTCGGCTACGGCGAAGACACCGTCGCGAGGTCGGAACGCGATGTCGATCCGAGTCTCGCGGTACTCGGAGTCGACGATCAGCTTGCCCTTGAGGACCGCGTACAGGGACGTGAGGCGCTGTTGGCCATCGACGATCAGGCGATTCGGGGCATGCGCCTTGCCGCTAGTCCCGATCGTCCTGGCCCCACCGTTCGCGTTGTCCCAGAAGAGCAGGTACCCGACGGGGTAGCCGCGGTACATCGAGTCGAACAGGTCCCGGACCTTGGCCGCCGGCCACACAAACGGACGCTGGATATCGGGCAACCCGATGTCACCTTGCTCGATGTAGGCGAGCAGGTTCTCGAGCGAGTAGCCGACCTGCTTGAAGACGGTGGTGGTCCCGCTCATTGCGTGCTTGCTCCAACTACTGACATGGCGGTGGGTCGAGCCGAACTAGATGGCACGGGCGAGCAGCCCGTCCACGGCCGTCTCCACCACGTACTCGGCG
This sequence comes from uncultured Chloroflexia bacterium, assembly GCA_963806265.1. Classification (GTDB taxonomy): domain Bacteria; phylum Chloroflexota; class Limnocylindria; order Limnocylindrales; family CSP1-4; genus CAIXZV01. Next base: position 59,536 of record CAWDXT010000020.1, on the reverse strand, counting down.
GGCGACTCGCCTGTTCGAAGCGCATCAAAGTGGCGACGACCGCACTTGATCTTCGCGTCCTCGATCCCGCGCAGATCGTCCGTCCACAGACCACCCTTCGTCTCGACGACGAAGTACAGGCGCTCACCCTCCTCCGTGGCGACCAGCACCGCCCAGTCCGGGTTGTAGCTGCCGAGCGGCGTCGGGACGGTGAACCATCCGGGGAGCTTCGCGTAGACCTTGATAGCGCTGTTCTTCTCGAGCGCCGTCGCGAAGATCCCCTCCGTGTCGGAGTCGTACACCACCGCTTCGTAGACGGACTTCTGAGCGTCCTGGAGCATGTTCTTGATGTAGCCCGTCAGCTCCTGCTCGTGCGAACAGCTCCTGGGCGAAGTAGTCCGCGTCGCCGATGCGCTGGTACTTGATCCCGTCGACCAGCGCGAGCCGCTTCCGCCGGTTGATCGCCTCGGCGGCGACGTCGATGAACTCCTGCGGATTCCGCTTGAAGTCCCCGAGCCGTCCGCTGTCGATGAGGATCCGGACGATGGACCGCCGGGTGAGCTGGGTCCGGTCCTGGAGCTCGGTCAGCAGGTCCGGCAGCTCGATGTCCTCTTCGCGGATCGCGACGATCGTCGCCCCCGCAAGCTCCTCCGCATGCACCCCGGCCTTGCCGATCGTCAGGCCCGCCTTCGTCCACTGGAGCCGGGTGAAGGCGATGTGCGGGGCATCACGGAGCGCCGCCGTGCAGTCCATGATGAGGGCTTCGTTGTCGAACGCCACCCGGTACGTGGTCTTGAACTTGACCCGGTCCCAGAGGGCCCTGAACTCCTCGCCCTGGAGTACGGCCTGGCGCGGCCGCACCTGCCGGCGCTCGTCCGCGTTCTTGACCTCGAGACGTCCCGCGAGCTTGCGCAGGATCGCCGCGATCTGGTCCGCCTGGTCCGCGAACTCGAGCGGGATCTCCAGCGTGCCTGACTTGAGCGCCACGCGGAGCGAGTCCTGGACCTTGCCGTGCGCGTCGACGTATCCGACGGCCCGGAGATGCGCCCAGATCGCCTTGGACGCATCGACCCCCAGCGGGGCCGTCTGGCCGTCCGCGCCGGCCACCGTGATGGCGGCGAACTGGTGCGGCTCAACGATGCCGAAGCGGATCCCGGTGTCCTCCTCGATCTCCTTCTGGAGACCCGAGGCGAAATCCTCGTACGACTCCGTCGCCACCACCGTCAGTGTGTTGACGTCGAACCCGCGGACGCGCTGGCCATCCTGATTGACGCACAGCCGAAGCCCGCGGCCGATCGTTTGCCGTCGCTCCCGCTCTGTCCGGATGTCCCGAAGGGCGCAGATCTGGAAGACGTTCGGATTGTCCCAGCCTTCGCGAAGCGCGGAGTGGGAGAAGATGAACTTCAGCGGCGTGTCCAGGCTGAGGAGCTTCTCCTTGTCTTTCATGATCAGGTTGTAGGCGCGCTCCGCGTTGTCCCGGTTCGTCTGGTTGTTCTCGTCCGTGTCGATCCAGGCGCCCTTGCGATCGATCGAGAAGTAGCCTTCGTGGACGGCCGCGGCCTCGTGGATGAGGTCCACACCCTCGAACAGCGTCTGGTAGTCAGGATGCGCGGCGAGACGCCGGTATTCCTCCTCGAACAGCCGCGCGTAGATGCCCTTGATCCGGTTGCTGTCCGCGTCGACCGCCCGGTACCGGTCCACCGCGTCGATGAAGAACAGCGACAGGACCTTGATCCCCTGCGGGCGCAGCCGCTTCTCCTTGTCCAGGTGCTCGCGGATCGTGCGGTTGATCATCAGCCGCTGGATCGCGGTCGCGTCGACGTCGCCGAAGGCCTGGCCCGGCCGCAAGTAGTGCTCGCCACCCGGCGTCCGCAGCTCCATGTGCTGGGCGCCTGCCGCCACGCGGATCTCCCCCACCAGGTGGTCGGCGTACAGGGCGCGGCCCGTCGTCTGCTCCAGATCGTCTCCGTCCTCGACGGTCATCTCCAGGCGCTGGACGCCGTGCAGTGTCTGGACGTCAAGCTCCACGCGAGCCGTGATGGCGCCGCGCGTGTTCGCCACTGAGATTAGCCGCACGTACGCCTTGTTGAATGCGCCTTCGATCGTGGCCGAGGCCACCTCGATCTGCTTGACCAGCTTTCGCTCATAAGCGTCCACGGCATCGAGCCGATACACCATGTGGTGCTTGTCCGCGTGGGTCGCCGAGTACCGGAGCGTGCAGAGCGGGCTCATGGCGCCGAGCGCCGTCCTGCCCGCGCCGGACAGGCCACCGTCCACGCTCTGCGGCTCGTCCACGATGACGACCGGACACGTTGCCCGGATCAGGTCGATCGGCTTCTCGCCGTCGGTCTTCTCGCTGTCCTTGTAGAGGTTGTTGACGTCCTTCTTGTTGATCGCCCCGACGGTGACCACCATCACTTGGATGTGCGGGCTGGTGGCGAAGTTGCGGACCTGCCCCAGCTTCGCAGAGTCGTAGAGGAAGTAGTCGAAGGGCGTGTTGGCGTAGAGACCGCGGAAGTGTTCCTCCGTGATCTGGAGGGTCTTGTAGACACCCTCCTTGATCGCGACCGACGGGACGACAATGACGAACTTGGTGAACCCGAAGCGCTTGTTGAGCTCGAAGATGGTGCGCAGGTAAACGTACGTCTTGCCCGTCCCCGTTTCCATCTCCACCGTGAAGTCGCCCGACGCGAGCACTCCGCTCGGCGCGAGGCCGTTGCGGAGCTGGATGTCAGCGAGGTTGGAGAGGATCTCGTCATCGAGGAGGGTGAGCCGGTTGCCGATGCCCAGGTCACTCTCGGCCAGGCCCATCCGCATCTGCTGATCGCGGCCACCGGACGTGACCGTGAACTCCGTACGGCAGATCTCCTGGCCCCGGAACAGGTCGCAGACGGCCTCGATCGCATCGTGCTGGAAGTCGAGGTCTGGCTCGAAGTGCAGCTTCATCAGCACACCCGCCGCGGCGAGAGGACCAGAGGGCCGGTCTGTCGAACAGTTCGGCGATTCCGATTAGTTGCCCCGGGACCGGCGTCAAACGCCAGCTGAACCATCCGGAATCTCCTGAGGGTTGGCGTCCCGCCGCCTGGGGTCTGCGGCGCGGTGACTGAACGCACTACAGGCTCCGCACGCGCAGGAGCCCACGCTGCGCGAGGATTGCGGCCATGTTCGTCTTCGCGACGTCGTCCTCAAACGCGCCGTCCCGGAAGACGCAGGTCGCGTCACCTGCCGGGGCGAGGTCCCCGAACCACGCCGCGATCCCGTGTGCCAGGTCCTCGACATCGGCGCGGTCGATGCTTGGTGCGAGACAGACCAGGAGCGCGCCGCCGCCGACGGCATGGACCTCCTTGCCGGCGATCTCGCGGCGCTCGATGGGCACGCACAGGTCCAGGCCGAGCTTCAGGAGCAGCTCGTAGAGGATGTCCTGCTCGACGCGATCTGCCTTCAGGTGTTCGACGGCGCCCTCCAGGGTGCCCGCGAGGTCATCGCGGTCCGGCTCCCACGCCTGGATGTTCGTCGAATCGAGCTTGAACACGCGGAAGCCCGTGTCGCCCGCGAAGATCGGGTTCTCATCGCGGATCTTGGCGCCGGCGCGACGGAGGCGTTCTTTGGCGAGCTCCGCGATTGTGCGCGGCCTCCCGAGCGAGTCGCAGAAGTCCGCCGCGGGCTTCTGCGACGCACTGCCTGGGTCGAGGACTTCCGGAAGCTGGACGAGCACGTAGCGACGCGCTCCAGTATCCGCTGCGTTCTGGCGCATCACGGCCTCGGCCGTCGTTCCGGATCCCGCGAAGAAGTCGAGCACGATGCCGGCCGGTCCACACCCAATTTCGAGTATTCGCCGGATGAGTGCGGGGGACTTCGGGAAGTCGAAGACGGTCTGCCCAAACAGGTCTTGAATCGCCTTCTTGCCTACGTCATTGTTGATGTCCTTATCGATCCACAGGCTCTTCGCCAGAGTCGTGGCCGACTCGCCCGACTCGTCGAGCAGGTAGTCCCTCCGATAGATGCGCCAGCCACCATCGGCTACTTGTCGTCCACGTACGATCGCGCCATCCGTTGCGAGCTTCTCCCGCCCCCAGGTCCAACAACTCTCGCCTCCCTCGGAGTTGCGTGGCCACACCTCCACCGCGGTGCTGCTTGCGCGGGCGACAGAGACTGCTCCCGTGTCTGGGTCCACAAAGATCGGGTAGTGAAGGTTCGGGCGCGTTCTGCTGTTGAACGCGGGATTTCGGTTCCTCAGCTCGAGCTCTCGGTATCGACCTCGATCATCAGATCGGCTGTACTCGGCCGCCATGCGCTCATCCTTCGGGATCGAGCTCATCGCGTTGGTGGACGCGTCCCTCACGTAAAGGGCGAGGTATTCGTGCGTGCGGGCAATGAAGCGATCGAGGTGTCGCCCGCGTGGATTGAGTTGGACGACGACCAGTCCGATGAAGTTCTCCTCGCCGAACAGCTCATTACACTCCCGGACGAGGTGGTCGACTTCGTTGTCATCGATGCTGACGCAAAGCACCCCATCCTCGGACAACAGCTGCCGCGCGAGCTTCAGCCTCGGATACATCATGTTCAGCCAGTCCGTATGGAACCGGCCTGAGGCTTCGGTGTTCGTCGACAGCCTCTGCCCGCCGTCGCCGACCTGACCCGTCAGCTCAAGGTAGTTCTTGATGCTGTCCCGGAAGTCGTCCGGGTAGACGAAGTCCTTGCCAGTGTTGTACGGCGGATCGATGTAGATGAGCTTGACCTTGCCGGAATAGCTCTTCTGGAGGAGCTTCAGGACCTCGAGGTTGTCCCCTTCGATCATCAGGTTCTGCGTGGTGCTCCAGTCCACGCTCTCCTCGGGGCACGGGCGCAGCGTCCCCGTCGAGGGAGCAAGCGCGATCTGGCGCGCGCGGCGTTTGCCGTGCCACGTGAGCCCGTACTTCTCCTCGCGATCCTCAACGGCGCCGCCCAGGAGTTGCCGGAGGACGTCGAAGTCGATCCGCCCATCGGCGATTGCCTCGGGGAACAGCGCGCCGAGCTGGGCGACGTTCTCGCCCAGGACGTCCTCGCTCTGGGTCTCGGGGTCACCAGGGGTGATCTGCTGCACGTTGGCCTCGTTCATAGCTTGGTGCGGGCTTCGCTGAGTGTTGCCCTCAGCCGGCCGAGTTGCTGATTGAGTTCGACTTGGCGCGAGACCTGCGTCTCTCGCGCGGCGAGCTTGCGCACGCGGCCGATCTCGGCATCCGTGCGCTCGTAGTCGGCCGTCGCGGCTCGCCTGGCACGCAGCCTCCGGCGTCGCAGCGAGCACGGAGAATGTTCCCGTGAGTCTCGCAGCCACCATTGCCACCAGTGTGTCAATCCAGCCCTGATACAGCGTCAGCATCGAGGTCCGGGGCAGGCGGTTCAAGGCGAGGGCGTCCAGGAAGGCCGGCAGCCACGCAGCGTCCGTGGCGGCGTCGATCGACACCCACACACCTTCGTCATCGAGCACCACCTTGCCGGCCTCGCCGAGCGATCGCCTCTTGTGGGCGGCGGACACGCCGACCTGACGCTCGTCCTGGAGGATCGAGCAGGACGGGATACGGGATCGCCCGGTGCACGAAGTTCGCCAGCCTCGCCGGCCTTGGCCTGGCCCCGAACGGTCATGGAGATGACGGCGATTTCCAGGTACTCGCGGGTCTCGTCGACGAAGGCTGGGATCCCGACCGTCGTGGGCTTCAGGGCCGCAACCCAGACCAGCGACTCGATGCTCTCATTGATCATGCGCCGATCAGCTGCCGTCGGCGCGCCGTTCTCCAGCAACAGCTTCTTCGGCACGCGCCGCTCCACCCGGGCCGCCGGAGGCAAGTCCAGGGCGGCGATCAGGTCTTAGGCCCTCACGCGGCGTCGTCCGCCAGCACGACGAGGAACGCGAGCACCTCAAAGTCGTTGATCCCGGCGAACTCGCCTGTCAGTCCGTGGGTGCCACCCGCGCTGAACAGGCTCGCGACTGCCCGCTCCTCGGCCTTGCCGACGACCGAGGCGACGGCCGTCGCCAGCAGCTCCTGGGTCGATCGCATGTCGGCGCCACGCTTTGTCGCCAGGTCGAAGCGCGCGCACGCGACATCGTCCGTGAGATCCCGCCCGACGCAGAGGCGCTTCAGGCGATCAAGGATGCGTTTGGCCTGCGTGTACGGCAGGACGACCGCACCATCGTCGCCCACGTGGACGAGGTACATCGGCGCGAGCGGGTAGTCGTCCTCACGCTGCGGCTCCCCGGCAACACCCTCGGAGCGGAGGCAGAACACCACCCCCGGCTCGATCTCGGCGTCCTCCGCGGTCGTGACGGCGAAGGTGCCGAGCGGCAGCGACTCCGCCACCCCTGGGTGCGCCTTGGCGTACTGGGCCATGTCGATCCGGAAGTCCGTCAGGGTGAGGTCGGCGATCGAGACCCCGGTGGAGAGGTCCTCAAGGTCGATCACCGTGTCCTGCAGCTTGAGCAGCTGCTTGCGGCGGTACTCCAGATCGTTCATCTGGTCGCCGGACTGCTGCTCGATAAGGTTCTCCTCGCCGGTCGCCGAGACATCGAGGAGCACCATCCGCCCGCTGACACGCTGCTCGAGGTTGATGTATTCCTCGAGCTCCATGTTCGGCCAGAAGTTGACGAGCTGGATCTGCTGGTTCCGTGAACCGATCCGGTCGATGCGGCCGAACCGCTGGATGATGCGGACCGGGTTCCAGTGGATGTCGTAATTGATGAGCCAGTCGCAGTCCTGGAGGTTCTGGCCCTCCGAGATGCAATCCGTGGCGATCAACAGGTCCAGCTCGCCGTCCGTGGCGAGGTCCGGCGGGCGCTCCATGGATCCGGGCGAAAAGGCGGCCAGGATGGAGCCCAGGTCCCGGCGGAGCCCGGGAATGGTCGCGCGGTTGCGGCCGGCACCGGTGACCAGCGCGCTCTCCATCCCGAGCGCCGCCTTCGCCCACGGCGCCAGCTCGTCGTAGAGGTACATCGCCGTGTCCGCGAAGGCGGTGAACACGATGATCTTGCGGTTGCCTGGGTTGATGGGGCTCGCCTGCTTGCGCTCGATCATCTCGCGCAGGGCATGCAGCTTGGCATCCCGTCTGGCGTCCACCTGGGCGGCGGCGGCGTGCAGGGTGGCCAGGCGGTTGCGATCCTCGATCAGGTCCTGCTTCCAGCGGACGCGGTCCACGTCCTTGAGGAGGACCTTCACCTTGCGGCCGACCAGCAGGCTCTCGAATGCCGGGTCCTCGATGTCGACGTCATCGATGTCGATCTCGTCAACCGACTCCGCCTCGGTCTCGATGCGGGCCAAGGTCGCCTCGACGTCTTCGAGCTGGCGGCGGACGGTCAGCCCGAACGAGGTGACGGAGCTCTCCATCCTCTTCAGGATGTTGACGCGGAGCAGGTGGATCAGGCTCTCCTCGCGGTCGGCCTGGCGGAAGAGCCGCTCGCCGCCCTGGACCTTGGTGCTGTACTTTGCGTCGTACGCGGCCTGCTTGGCTGGGAGGACGTACCGGAGGGGGGCGTAGGCGGCGAGGTTCAGGCGCCGGATCTCGAGGTTGATGTCCTTGATCGGCGGGAAGTGGCCCGCGCGGTCAACGTCCGCCTTGATGTTGACCGGCCTGAGCCTGTCGGGGAATCGGCCCGTCTCGACCGTCCCGTAGTACCGCTCGATGTGCTTGCGGGAGCGGGCGATCGTGACCAGGTCCAGCAGCGTGAAGTAATCGAAGCCCAGCATCTCGATGAGGGCAGTGGCGGTCTTGGCGGTCTCGTCGAGGTCCAGCCAGCGGTTGAATTGGCGCTGCGCCAGGCGGGTGGTCGCCTCGATGCTCGGGATCCCGTGGCCGATGAACGCGGTGTCGTCGCCCTCGGTCACGAACGCGATCTGATTACGGAGGTCTGCCAGGCGGTTGTTCACGGGCGTCGCCGACAGCATCAGCACGCGCGTGCGCACGCCCTCCTGGATGATCTTCCGCATCAGCCGGTCGTAGCGGGTCTCGCCGCCCGCCTTCGGGGTCAGCTTGTTGCGGAAGTTGTGGCTCTCGTCGATGACAACCAGATCGTAGTTGCCCCAGTTCACGTGCGCGAGGTCGATGTCGCCCGATGCGCCGCCGTCACGGGACAGGTCCGTGTGGTTGAGGACGTCGTAGTTGAAGCGGTCGGGCGCGAGGAAGTTGCGCCGGTCGTTGGCCTTATAGATCGTCCAGTTGTCCCGGAGGCGCTTGGGGCAGAGGACCAGGACTCGGTCGTTGCGGAGCTCGTGGTACTTGATGATCGCAAGGGCTTCGAACGTCTTCCCGAGGCCGACGCTGTCCGCGATGATGCAGCCGCCGTACCGGTCGAGCTTGTCCAGGGCGCCAACCACACCGTCTCGCTGGAAGCGGTAGAGCTTCTTCCAGACGACAGTGTCGCGGATCCCGGTGGCTGAACGGACGATCCGTTCCTCGTCCAGATCCTCGCCACGGCTCGCGAAGAGGTGGTGCAGGACCAGGGCATAAACGAGCGACGGGGCACGGTGAACCGCCATCTCGTGCAACAGGGCGAGCAGGCGATCACGGTCCGCACCGCCGGATCTGATGCCTGCCCATTGGGCATCGAACCAGCGCGCCAGCGCGACGCTTTCGGTGGGGTCTTCGGTGGCTTGGATCAGGTTCAGCGGATTGCCTGGCGTGACGCCCAAGCCATCCGTCGTGAATGGGGTCGCGCCCAGGATGGCGTGTTTCGGATCCCCGGCCGCATCACGCGCAATCACTGCGCCCTGCGCGACAGCCGTTCGGGCGGCGAGCACTTGGGCTCGCTTCTCGACCCACTCGGCCAGCTGTCCCGCAAGCCAGTGCGTCGTCAGCTGGTTGCGGGCTCCTCGATCCTCCGCGGATCCGGTCAGGCGAAGATCCGCCGCCCCATCAGGCAGGATGACTCGAGCACCGGCGACATGCTGCAGCTGGTCCCGTAGCTCGGCGAACGCGAACAATGAGAGCTCCGGCGTGACGACATCAATCCTGGCCCCGGTCTGCAGCCACGGCGTCAGCGAGTCGATCACACGGTCAGTGCCCGCGTTCGGAACGATCCTCATGCGTCTCGAGCTGCCCCCTGAAGCCCGCCTGCCACGATCACGGCGCCATTCGCGGACTCGCTATTGATGGTAACGGCCCGACGGCGTCGGGTTCCTGTCGCCCAGGGAGGGCAGGGGTTTGCGGGGAACCCGGGGGACCGCCGTATCGCAGGGGGACCGAAGGGAGCAAGCGATCGCGAAGCGGGCCCTTCCGCTCACTCTGCTCACCCTCCCTCGCGCGCACACGCGGGTGTGACCACTCACTCCACTCACTCCCCTCACTGGTTAGAAGGAGATGAGTGAGCGGAGGGAGCGGGGACACGCGTAGCGCGCGCGGGCGCGGGCGAGGCCGGGCCCGCCCCTCGGCTCGTCGAGCCTTGAGGCGAAGCGGGCAATGAATGCGATCACCGACCTCCGATTGGCCTTAACACCCCCCGATGTCTCCGATGACTCCCGCAGACATCAGGGACACCGGGGAGAGGTATCGCACGCGGGCGGGCTCGAGGCGGAGCGGACGCCCTTGCCTGCGGCGCCGAGCAGAGGGAATGTGGTCGCCATGAAGCCGAAGCGCTGAGGCCCGGTGCGGCATGACCGTCCGCGCCCTGCCCCGCTCGCTCGAGGACCTCCGCGGCCGCCGTGCGGCGCGTTGGATCCGCGAGTCCACGGCGGGCCAGGCGGACAACTTCGGGCCCGACGCCCAGCTCGAGCAGCAGACCCGCGCCATCGAGCGCTGGGGCCTCGTCGACACGGGCGGTGCCTGGCAGGTCGCGCACTCAGGGCGGACGATCGCGGCGACCGGGCAATGGGCCGAGATGCTCGCCGGCGCCGGCGAGGACTGGGAGGTCCTCGTCGTCGGCTACGTGTCCCGGTTCGCCCGGGACCTCCGGACCGCGGTCAACGCCCGCCACGACCTCCACGCCCGGGGCGCGGTGATCCTGTTCGCCGACGAGCGGGTGCCTCAGCTCCGACGAGGACGAGTGGGAGCGCTGGGCGCGGGAGGCGGTCGAGGCCGAGGCGTACAGCCGCCGGCTCGCGAAGCGGATCCGGGAGGGCTACGCCGCGAAGCGCCGGCGGCTCGGCGTCCCGGGCGGCAACAAGGCGCCCCTGGGCACGGTGCGGGATGGCCGGACGATCACCGTCGACGAGGAAGCGATGGCGATCGTCCGCCGCGCCTACGAGCTCGCGGCAGGCGGGCGAACGGACCGCGAGGTCGCAGCTGGCGACGGGGCTCGCGCCGACGCACGTCGCCGAGGTGCTGACCAACCCCTTCTACGCCGGCCGCCTGCGGACCGGCGAGCCGTCCGCGCTCGGCGCCCTCGTCGACGTCGGCGACCTGGGAGCACGTCCAGGTGATGCGCGCGCGGTACAGCCGCCGACACCGCGGCGGGGTCAACCGCCGCCAGTACGGGCTCGCCGGGCTCCTGGCCTGCGCGGCCTGCGGCCGCCGCCTGACCGGGCATGTCGGGCGGTACCGGCATCTGGACGCCTGCGAGCCGTTCCGGGCCGCCGCCCCGCGCCGCGTCCAGCGCGACGGGGCGACGATCGACCCGCGGGTGAAGGGCGAGTCGTACACGGCCGACCGTGTACGAGCACGCGATCGGGAAGGCGTTCGAGCACGTCGCGGTGTCGGCGACGGCTCAAGGTCAGCACCGTCGCGCTGGCCAGGCGACCGGACCCCGACGGCGGCGACGACCTCGCCACGGCGCGGATCAAGCGCGAGCGCGACCAGGCGGCGCTGCGGTTCGCCAAGGATCGCGACCTGGGGAAGCTCGAGGCCACCATGGCCCGGCTCGACGCCGAGGCTACAGGCGGCGGTGGTCCGCCCGTCACGCGTCCCGACCGCCGCCGAGGCGCGGGAGTACCTGGAGTCGCTGCCAGACCTGTGGGCGAAGACCTCGGATGCCGGGCGCAAGGCGATCGCCGAAGCCGTGTTCGAGCGGATCGATGTCCTTGGGGTGACCGACTACACCTTCACGCTGACCGCCGCGGCGAAGGCGCGGCGCTGGGACGCGGCCTTCGGGCCGGGCGTCCTGCGCGTCGGGGAACAAGGTGGTCGGGGCAAAACCTCGGGCCCGGGCAAGGTTGCGAGGTGCCCCGAAACGGGCTATTCTGAGCACGAAGAAGGTCGATCTGGTCGGGGCGAGAGGATTTGAACCTCCGACCTCATCGTCCCGAACGATGCGCGCTACCAAACTGCGCCACGCCCCGACCGAGGGCCCGCTGAGGGCCGGGGCATGATACCCCATGCTGCGGTCGGTCCTCTCATGCGGTCCTAACCCGTGGGGTCGAGCATGGTTCTCATGAACGACAGCGTCCGGCTCGGTTCTGCGTTCGGCATCCGGCTCGGGCTCCACTGGAGCGTCCTGCTCATCGCATGGCTGCTCGCATCCATGCTCGCCACCGGCATCCTCCCGTCCAGCGAGCCCGGGCTCCCGCTCATCCTGTATTGGGTGGTCGGCCTGGCCGCCGCGGCCGTGTTCTTCGCCTCGCTGCTCGCCCACGAGCTGGCCCATTCCCTGCTCGCCCGACGAGCCGGCATCCGCGTCGACGGGATCACGCTCTGGATGTTCGGAGGCGTGGCCAGACTCGACGGCGCCGCCGCGACGCCGGGACAGGACCTGCGGATCGCGCTCGCCGGACCCGTCGTGAGCGGGTTGCTCGGCATCGCCTTCGGCGGCCTGACGTTCGGCCTGCTTGCGCTGAACGCCCCGATCGTGGTGGTCCAGGCCGCCGCCTGGCTGGCCGGGATCAACGTGTTGCTGGCGCTGTTCAACCTGCTGCCCGGCGCACCGCTCGACGGCGGACGGATCGTCCGGGCCGTCGCCTGGCGACTGGGCCGCGATCGGTTGGCGGCGTCGCTGCTCGCAACCCGGATCGGCCGACTTCTCGGCTTCGGGCTGTTCGCCTTCGGCGTCATCGACCTGGTCGTGCTCGGTGACCTCTCGGGGTTGTGGACGATGGCCATCGGTATGTTCCTGAGCGCGGCAGCGACGGCGGAGGGCGAGCAGGAGATGGCGCACAACGCCCTCGATGGCGCGCGCGTGGCGGATGCGATGCGATCCGATCTGCGCCAGGTGCCCGGTGGGCTGACAGTTGATGTGCTCCTGGGCTCGGTGCTCCTCCCCGACAGTCTCGATGCCGCCATGGTCGTCGAGCCGAACGGGACGATCGGCGGCATCGTGACCCTCGCTCGCGCGCGATCGCTCAGCTCGGACGCTCGCCGCGAGACCCGGGTTCGGGACGTGGCCGAGCCGATCCGGCTGCTGCCGACCGCGACTCCCGATGAGCCACTGCTCCCCGCCCTCGAGCGCGCGAGAGCGTTGGGCAGGCCGCTGCTGGTCGTGGATCGCGGGTTGATCGCCGGGATGGTCGAGGGCGCCGACGTCGCCCGCCTGATGCGGGCTCGACGGGTCGATCCGGGCCCATCGTCATCGCGAGGTGCGCACCGACCGATCGGCTGAGCCGGGGCGTCGTCGTCAGCCCTGATCGCTAGCTCGAGGCCGGAGCAGCCTCGGGTCGTCGGCCAGTGCTCGAACACAACCGACAGACCCTCCGTCCGGCCCGCGATGTCGACCGTTCGCTCGTCGGCGGGCTCCTCGAGCCCGGCTCGATCCCATGCCGTGCGGCTGACAAGCAGCTCTCCGCCGCCGGCCGCGCTGCCCAGGCGTGCAGCGATGTTGACGGTGTCGCCGAGTGCGGTGAAGTCGAGCTTCTCGCTGCCCCCGACCGTGCCCACGAACGCCTCGCCGGTATGGACGCCGGCACCGATCATCAGTCCCTTTGCCGCCAGGCCGTCGCGCTCGACCCGTTCGAGGATGCCCCGCGCGGCCCTGATCGCGCGGATCGGGTGGTTGTCGCCCGCGATGAACGGGATGAACAACGCCATCACGCCGTCGCCCAGGAACTTGTCGATCACGCCGCCGTGCGTGTCGATCGCCGCCGCGGCCGATCGGTAGTACGCCTGCAGCAGCTCGCGAAACGCCGCGGCCGACGACCGCTCTCCGAGCGCCGTCGAGCCGCGAACATCAGCGAACACGACGCTGATCTCGAGCTCCGCGCCGCCCGGATGCTTCACCAGCGTCCCGAAGCAGGTTCGACACAGCAACGGGTTGCCCTGGGTCGGCCCGTGCCAAAAGAGCCTGGCGAGCGCCCCACCGACGCCATGGAATGGCGAGGCACAGACCTTGCATCGCGGGGCGGCGGGCACGTGGCGCCAGAACCGGCGCGACCTCTGGAGCTGTGGATCCTCGCCCGTGAGCAGGGCTCGCCATTTGGCCGTGTCGTGATCGACGTCCATCGCCGCGCAATCGTACGAATTCAGCGCCGGCGTTCGAAAGTAGCCGGCGCCTCCGAGGACCGTCAGCGGAGCCGGGCGGGCATCAAGCGCGTCCCTCCTACATCGGTCCAGGCGAAGCCGGCCGCATGTGGCATCGGCCGGCCGGGATTGGTCAGGGCGCCGAGCCAGGCTCTTGACGAGGCTGGATAGCGGGCAGCGAACAACCCTGCGAGCTCCCGGACGAGTCGCCGGTTCCGATGCGTGCCGCGGACGACCAGCAGTCCCTCGATCCACCACTCCGAGCCGAGCCGGCCGCGCGTCGCCGCCACCTTTGCCTCGAGTCCGCGCATCGCTGCACCACCGTCGAGGATCAGGTCCCAGATCTCGACCACAGCCACCTCTCGATGGGCCTCCCTCTCCAGCAGGACGTCGATGGATCTGGGACGGGGCGAGTCGCCGGCCACCGCGGCCTCGGGGGTCGCCGCCCATCCGCCGGCCCGGCTCAGCTCCACGACCAGCGCCTGGCGTCGCAGATGCTCGATGTCGTGCGGGAGGTCCGCGCCGGGTTGCGCCTCGATGAAGGCCGCGAGCTGCGTCTCCACGGCAGCGGCACAGGCCGCGAGCGTGTCGAGCGTGACGCCTTGCTCGAGTCCGCGCTCGATCGGCTCCAGTACGGCTGCGCGATCCCGGCCCGTGCCGCTGCCTCACGCTGGGGCATGCCCAGTGCGAGCCGCGCATCCTTCAGCCCGATGCCGATGCGACGCGCGATGTAGGCGACCCGAGCCTGGGCCAGACGCTGATGGCCGCTCGCTCGGGACGTCCGCAGACCTCGTCGCATAGCTGACAGCATTAGCCGAGGCGCTTATGCGCCACTTGCCACCCCAAATCGCCGCGAACCGCTGCTCATTCGGCTCGAAGGCGCCAATCTGATCGATGCCAGTGATCAGACTGGTCCTGGCGGGTTCGTGAGTGACCGCTATGACGGCGTTTGGGCGTGAGCTAAGGGTGTCACCTATCAGCCGGGGCGCGCCGCTGGAGGCGAACGACCGGCGGCGGCGCCCGCCGGAGACAAGGACGAACCAGGCGGAGGTTGCCGCCGCGGCTCTGAGGCCGGCCGGTCCTCGCGGCAGGCCGGAGTCTGACCAGCCCTGCCGCAGGCCGGAGTCTGGCCGCCCCCGCCGCAGGCTCGGTGCCTGGCGCGGCCACGTTGCCGCCGCGCCCCCGGCCCACCGCTGGCGGCCTCCCTCAGCGCGCCTCCCCCTGCTCGCTGGCGGCTCCCGCCGGCGGCTCCCGAACCTCCCCCGCCGGCCGCTCCCCGGCTAGTACTGGAACAGCAGCTCGCGGTACTTGGGCAGCGGCCACAGCTCGTCGGCGACCAGCGTCTCGAGCTCGTCGGCGACCTCGCGCAGCGCGTTCTGGGCCGGGATCACCTTCGTCGACGAAGACCCGCGCCTCCGCCTGGACGGAGTCGGCCTCGTGCGCCTCGTGCTGCGCGTGCTCCAGCGCGTGGATCGCCGTCGACCAGCCTGTCGGTCAGCCCGCGACACGGTCTCGGACAGGCGCTGCGACGCCCCGGGACGAGCCGACGCCGCGGACAGCTCGCCCGAGGTACGCGACGGCCGCGGGCAGGATCATCGTCTGCGCGATGTCGAGCGCACAGCTCGCCTCGATGTCCTGCCGACCTTGACGTAGCGCTCCCAGTAGATGTCGGCGCGGGCGCCGAGCTCGCGCTCGGACAGCACGCCGAACTTGCGAGAACAGCGGCCTTCGCCTTGTCCGTGGTGAGCGACGGCAGCGCATCGACCGTGGTCGGGTTGTTGGGCAGCCCGCGGCGGGCCGCCTCCGCGTGCCACTCCTCGCGAGTAGCTGTTGCCCTCGAACAGGACCTGCTTGTTGGCCCGGACGATCCCCGACAGGATCGTGCCCAGCCCGTCGAAGTCGCCCGGCTTCGAGCTTGTCCAGCTCGTCGGCGAGCTGCGAGAGCGAGTCCGCGACCGCGGTGTTGAGGACCGTCTGCGGCCAGTAGATCGGGCGCCGACGAGCCCACCGCGCGGAACTCGAACTTGTTGCCGGTGAACGCGAACGGCGAGGTCCGGTTGCGGTCCGTCGCGTCCTTGGGCAGCACCGGCAGCGAGGTCACGCCCAGCTCGACGTTGCCGCCCTGCTTGGACGTCGACGCCGCGCCCTGCTCGATCTGCGCGATGACGTCCTCGAGCTGCGAGCCGAGGAAGATCGACATGATCGCCGGCGGCGCCTCGTTGGCGCCCAGGCGGTGGTCCTGGCCGGCGTCGGCGATGCTCGCCCGGAGCGAGGTCGGCGTGGATGTTGACGGCGCGGATGACCGCGATCAGGAACGCCAGGAACTGGGCGTTGGCTGTGCGGGTCGTTGCCCGGGTCGAGCAGGTTCTCGCCGTCGTCGGTCGCCATCGACCAGTTGTTGTGCTTGCCCGACCCGTTGATGCCCGGCGAACGGCTTCTCGTGGATCAGGAACATCAGCCCGTGCTGCGGCGCCAGCTTGCGCATGGTGCTGCATCACGATCATGTTGTGATCGGAGCCGACCGAGGTCGCCTCGAACACGGGCGCCATCTCGAACTGGGCCGGGGCGACCTCGTTGTGGCGGGTCTTGGCCGGGATGCCCAGCCGCCACAGCTCGCGGTCGAGATCCATCATGAACGCCAGGATCCGCTCGCGGATCGGGCCGAAGTACTGGTCCTCGAGCTCCTGGCCCTTGGGCGACGGGGCGCCGAACAGGGTGCGGCCGGTGAGGATGAGGTCGGGCCGCTGCTCGGCCAGCCGCCGGTCGACGAGGAAGTACTCCTGCTCGGGACCGATGGTGGTGAACACGCGCTGGGCGCGTCGTGTTGCCGAACCAGCGCAGGACGCGAAGCGCCTGGCTTGCCGAGGGCCTCCTGGCTGACGCAGCAGCGGGATCTTGTAGTCGAGCGCCTCGCCCGTGAACGAGACATAGGCGGTGGGGATCGTGAGCGTGACGCCGTTGGGCTCGACCTGGAGGAAGATCGGGCTGGTCACGTCCCACGCGGTGTAGCCGCGCGCCTCGAACGTGGCCCGGATGCCGCCCGACGGGAACGACGATGCGTCCGGCTCGCCCTGGATCAGGTTCTTGCCGCTGAACTCGGCGATGGTCCGGCCCTCGCCGGTCGGGCGTGAGGAACGAGTCGTGCTTCTCGGCGGTGGAGCCGGTCATGGGCACGAACCAGTGGGTGTAGTGGGTGGCGCCGTGCGCCATCGCCCACTCCTTGACGCCGTGCGCGACGGCATCGGCGATGGCCGGGTCGAACGGCTCGAGGCCGTTGATCGTCCGCCGCAGCCGCTCGAAGATCGGCTTCGCCAGGTACTGCCGCTGGACCTCCGCCGTGAACACGTACTCGCCGAAGATGTCGGCGCCGCCGTGCTCCAGGTACTCCTCGACGGACTCGACCTTGTGGTTGGCGATGGTCTGCGATGGCGGTGGCTCGTGCGGTCATGGTCTCCTGTCCTGCTGCTTCGTCGGAGCGGAACGTCTCGGTACGCGTCAGAACGCCTCGAGGTAGCGGTCGAGCTCCCATCTGCGTGACCTGGGTCCGGTACTCGTCCCACTCGGCCCGCTTGGCGGCGACGTAGTGGGACAGGACGTGATCGCCCAGCGCCTCGCAGATCACCGGGTCCTTCTCGAGCTCGTCGATCGCGTCGCCCAGGGTGCCCGGCAGCTGCCCGATCCCGCTGCTCGGCGATGCGGTTCGACATCCATCTCGAACAGCGACTCCTCGACCGGGTCGTGGAGCGTGAGGCCCCGCTCCACGCCGTCGAGGCCGGCCGCGATCATCGCGGCGAACGCGAGGTAGGTGATTGGACGATGGATCAGGGCAGCGGACCTCGCACCGCGTGCCCTCGATCGACTTGCCCGGGGAGATCATCGGCACCCGGATCAGCGCCGAGCGGTTGGTGCGGCCCCAGGTGATGTAGGTGGGCGCCTCGTAGCCGGGCACCAGCCGCTTGTAGCTGTTCACCAGCGGCGCAAGGACGGCGATCATCCCGCGCGCGTGCGCCAGGATCCCGGCCATGTACGACTTGGCGACCTCCGACAGCCCGTACGGCGACGAGGCGTCGGCGAACGCGTTCCGACCGTCGGCGATCGAGTACAGGCTCTGGTGGGTGTGCATGCCCGAGCCGTTGATGCCGTGGATGGGCTTGGGCATGAACGTCGCGTACAGACCGTGCTGCTGCGCGATGGCCTTGAGCGCAAACTTGAAGGTCACCGCGTTGTCCGCGGTCTTGAGCGCGTCCGCGTACTCGAAGTCGATCTCGTGCTGGCCCTCGGCCACCTCGTGATGCGCGGCCTCGACGCGGATCCCGAACGCCTCGAGCGCATCCACCATGTCCTGACGGACCTCCTGCGCGAGGTCGGTCGAGAAGTCGAAGTAGCCCGCCTCGTCGTGGGGCAACGGCGTGATCTCGCCCAGCTCGTCGCGCCGGAACAGGAAGAACTCGAGCTCGGGTCCGGTGTTGACGACGAAGCCCAGCTTCCGCGCGCGCTCCGATCTGGCGCCGCAGGACGTAGCGCGGATCACCGACGAACGGCTCACCGCGCGGCGTGAACACGTCGCAGATCACGCGTGCCGTGCCGCGCGGCCCGCTGCCCGGCTGCCACGGGATCTCCCGGAAGGTGCTCATGTCGGGCTGCAGGTACTGGTCCGATTCGGCGATCCGGGTGAACCCCTCGATCGAGCTGCCGTCGAACCACGTGCCGTGGGTGACCGAACCCTCGAGCTGGTGGATGGGGATCGTGACCGCCTTGACCACGCCCAGGATGTCGGTGAACTGGAGCTGGACGAACCGGATCCCGGCCGCCCTCGCGGCCTCGATCTGATCGAGCTCGGTCTCCTCCGGGATCGCCAATGCCGCCCTCCGCTCCTCGATGACGCCCCCGCGAGCGCCGAAGGCTCGTCCGGACAGCGTTGTGCCCGCCGCACCAAACGGACAAGCCCATCAGCCGCTACCGGCGTCGCGACCCGAGTCTAGTTGGGCGAGGACGGTGTGGGGGCAGCGAAACGCCGCGTCTAGGGCCCGTCCGATTGTGCAGATTGCACCACTCGCACCGCCACGGCGAGCGCCAGCCGCAGGTCCGGGTCGGCCAGGTCCCAGCCCGTCCTCGCCTCCAGGTTGCGAACCCGGTACGCGAGGGTGTTGCGGTGGATTCCCAGGGCCGCAGCCGCCTCCCCGGCGCCGCCATGGTCGAGCACGGCGCGGAGCGTGGCGAGGCGCTCCCGCACGCTCGCCGGCCGCCCGGTCAGGAGGGCTGGAGCAGTGCCGCCGCCTGGACGCGATCGTCGGGCAGGTTGCCCAGCGCCGCGAGCAGCCGATACGCCGGTGTCCGATCGGCGCGTGCCACGGGCGGTGGCTCGGCGAGGCGCTCCGCCGCCTCGAGCGTCGCCCTGGCCGTCGCCTCCTGGGACGGTCGTCCGGACGGATCATCGAACGGTCGCGACAGGGCGACGGTCCGGCCCAGGAACTCGGCCACGCGGCCCGCGATGCGGAGCCCCAGCGGATCACCGGGCTCGAGCGCGGCGATCGCCCGCAGCTCGAGGCTCTCGCTGGTTCCCGCGCAGGGACAGCCGGCGGGCGGCGAACCGGAACCGAAGCTCGCGCCGGATGTCCTCGCGACTCGGGCCATCCGGCTCGGGATCGAGCTGGCGGGCCACGAGGACGACCCACGGCGGGCCGTCCGACGGCAGTGCCTCGCCCGCGGCCCGCCTCGTCACGCGCCCGCCGGATCTGCGCCTCGAGCACGAGCTCCAGCGACAGCAGCGGCGCGATCCGCTCCGTCGCGATCGTCTCGAGATCGCCGGGCGGACGATCGCCCAGGAGCACCAGCCAGCCGGCCGGCGTGGTGTCGCCGGGCGTGCCCGGGCAGCGGGACCCGCGACCCGTGCTCAAGCGGCCGGGCGAGGTAGGCGGCCGACGGCCGCTGCGGTGCCGGGCACGTCGGCCGGCGCGTGGACCGCGAGCGCGTCCGAGCGCCTGCCCTCGATCGCCACCGCGCGACGCAGGAACACGCCGATCGACGCGGTCAGCGCATCCAGGCCGCGGCCGGCCATGGCCAGCTGCGCGAGCTCGCTCTCGAGCCCGGCCGCCTGCCGTTCCAGCTCGCTCCGCCGGTCGACCAGGAACCCGATCAGCCGGCGCTCGAGGGTGCCCGGGTCCGGGCCCTCGACCATGACCGCGGGAATCCCGGCCTCGGCGGCCGCGGCGGCCGCCTCGGCGAGCACGTCACGGGTCGGTGACGAACCGGGCCCGGCTGCCTCGCCGGCGGGCACGAGCAGCAGCGCCGAGGCACCGCTCCGCGACAGGGTCTGGATGAGGTCCCGTACGTCGGCGGGACCGGGTGCCACCACCGAGATCGCCGCTGCCGGCACGATCACGAGATCCGCCGGCTCCAGAACGTCCAGCGCCGGGACCCGGGCTCGCAGCACCCGTACCCACCCGACATGCGGCGCGTCCGGACCCGCGTCGGGCGCGGCGTCGCCGATGAGCGTGGCATTGGGCTGGAGCGCCTCCAGCACCTCGGCCAGGGTCGTCATTCGCGGGGATGGGGCGCCGGCGGCTCGTGGCGGGCTGTGACCAGGTCCCTGAGCACGCGCCCGAACTCGCGTGTCACGTCCACGTACCGATCGGCGCGCACGACCATCGACAGCCGACCATCGGCATCCAGCCGCCCCCAGATCCGGCGACGCGGCATCCAGAACGTGATCACGATGCCCGCGATGAGGCACAGGAAGGCGGTCCATACGATCCCCTGCCCCGGATCGCGCTTGGCGATCAGCAGCGTGTAGTCGGAGAAGCCCCGCAGCTCCACCGAGAAGTCGGTACCCGGCGGGACGGTCGGCCTCGCCCTTCGCGAGGGCGACCGGCTGGAGGCCCTGGACCTTGTTCGAGCCGTCGGGGTTCGTGCCCACGGACGCATACGGGCAGCACGACCAGGAGCCCCGGTCCCGTCCGCCTGGCGCTGCGAGCAGGAGCTGGAGCGCGACCGCCCGCCCGGGAACCGCGAAGTCGGCGTACGGGAAGCCGGCGGCCTGGTCGGTCATCGGGATCGGACCTGACCACAGCGGCCTGCCGTCCTGGTCCCGGATCACGACGTCGGGCGCCGGCCCGAACCCGTTCTGGTGGAAGGTGTAGCCGGCGACGGTCAGGGGGTCGTTGACCCGGATGACCTTGTCGGCGATCTGGTGCCCATCCTGGTAGACCGCAAGGTGCGTGGTGAAGTCGGTCGCATGCCCCGTGCTGAACCCGGGCGCCTCGAAGCCCAGGTTGCGCACCAGGAGCAGGTTGGGTGTGCCGATGGGCTGGACCGTGAGCGACTCGCCATCGGCCACGACCAGCCCCTGCTCGTCGCCGAAGCGCGTGGTGACGGCCGCGGCGACCAGGAACAGCACCAGGCCGGTGTGGGTCAGGAGGGTCGCCAGCTTGGTCCATCGATTGCGGTCACCGTAGAGGTAGCTGACCGCGCCCACGTCCTCGCGCCTGACGTGGAACCGGTTCCGACGCAGCACCTGCTCGACGGCATCCGCCTGCAACCCGGTCACGACGGCGCGCTCGGGCAGGACGGGGTCGTAGAACTGGTCGGGCTGCACCACGCGGATGTCGGCCGACTGGCGCCACAGGCGCGGCGTGCGGTCGATGGTGCAGGCGACGATCGACAGGATCAGCACGACCAGGCCGACGCTGAACCAGATCGAGCTGAACACGTGGAACAGCTGCAGACGTTCGAGCAGGCTGACGATGCCGGTGCCCAGCACCGGATCGTAGGTCGCGTGCAGCTTGTCCATCTCGTTCGCGTAGTCGGTCGCCGATCGGAACGCGAAGTCGGGGAGCTGGTGCAGCGTCATGCCCACGACCGCCAGCAGGCCCAGGACCATGATCTGGAGGACGGCGAAGTCGACCGAGGTCAGCAGCCCCCAGATCGCGTTGCCCACCCGGGCGATCGGGCCCGGCGTCGGCCGGACCGAGCTGCGAACGGCAAGCGTCGCCACGCGCGTCCCTAGTCGAGCGCCGTCGCGGCCTGCGCCGCGTCGGTCTGCGACGTTGCGGCCTGTGCGGTTGCGGCCTGTGCCGTTGCGGCCTGCGCCGCGTCCAGGGCCTGCGCGAAGTCCGCCAGGAGATCTGCCTCGTCCTCGAGCCCGACGGAGACGCGCAGCAGCCCCTCGGCGATCCCCGCCTGGGCAAGCGCAGCAGCGTCGAGCGCCCGGTGCGACGACGTCGGGGGATGAACGACCATGCTGTGGACGCTGCCCAGGCTGGCGGTCCGCTCGGGGATCCGCAGCGCGTCGAAGAACGCTCGGCCCGCCTCGCGGCCACCGGACAGCTCGACCGCCAGCATCGCACCGCCGTCGTCGAGGATCCGCTGCGCGACCGCACGCTGGGGATGGCTGGCGAGTCCCGGATACAGCACGCGGGTGACGCCGGCGCGACCTTCGAGCATGGTCGCCAGCGCCGCCGCCGATCTCGACTGGCGCTCGACGCGAACCGCGAGCGTCGCGATCCCGCGCATGACCAGGAACGCGGCGAACGGGCCCAGCGACGCCCCGGTGTCGATCTGGGCCGAGCGCACGGCGGCGATCCGGTGCCTGGATCCGACCGCCGCCCCCGCCATGACGTCCGAGTGGCCCGACAGGTACTTGGTCGCCGACTCCACCACCAGGTCGGCACCGTGCTCGAGCGGACGGCAGATCGCGGGCGAGGCGAACGTGTTGTCGACCGTCAGCAGCGCCCCATGCCGATGGGCAAGCTCGGCCAGCGCCGGCAGATCGGCCAGCACGCAGGTGGGGTTCGCGATGGTCTCGACGTGGAGGACCCGGGTGGGTCGTGCGGCGAGCGCCGCATCGACGGCATCGAGATCGGTCGTGTCGACATAGCCCACGTCGACACCGAGCCGGCCAAAGGCCGCCTCGACCTGCGTCCGCGTGGTGCCATACCCGACCTGCCCGAGCAGGAGCCGGTCACCTGCGTGGAGCAGCGACAGGAACGTGGCGTGGATCGCCGCCATGCCGGTGGCCAGCGCGATGCCCGCCTCGGCACCGTGGAGGTCGGCCACGGCGTCTCCCAGGGCGACCACCGTCGGGTTGTCGATCCGGCTGTAGGCATATCCGGGCTGCTCGCCGGTGAGCACGGCCGCGAGCTCCTCCGCATCGCCGGCCGCGAACGTGGCGGTCTGGTAGATCGGCACGGCCGTCGGCACCTGGCGCACCTCCGGCACACGCGAGGCGGCACGGATGGCGCGGGTGGAGAGTCCGGGTCCTCGGTGCTCGGTGGTCACCCGGCGGATGCTACACCGGGCCGGCGTCGACTGAGGCGACACGCGGCGGGGGCCCGCGCTCGGCGCGAGTGCCGGCGTCAGCGGGTGCCGGCGCTCGGCGGGCTCGCGCGTCGCCGGCGCTCAGCAGCGGGTGCCCCACTGGTAGTTCTGCTTCATGAGCCGCAGGTAGACGAAGGTCTCGGTCTCACGGACGCCCGGGATCTTGCGCAGGCGCCCGGACAGGAACTCGAGCAGCGCGTCGTTGTCCTCGGCCACGGCCTCGACCAGGATGTCGTAGCTGCCTGCCGTGACCACGACATAGTCGGTCTCGGCAAAGCCGGCGATCTCCTCGGCGACCTCGATCAGGCGCGAGGCCTCGACCCTGATCCCGATCATCGCCCACACCTGGAAGCCCAGCTTGAGCGGATCGGTGACCCCGACGACCTGGAGGATGCCCTTCTCGATCAGCCGGTTCGTCCGCGCGCGGACCGCCGCCTCCGACACGCCGAGCACGGCCGCGATCTGCGTGAACGGGCGCCGGCCGTCCTCCTGCAGATGCTCGATGATCCGCTTGTCGAGGTCGGACAGCTCGTGGGTCCGGACGTTCTGGCGACCCCCGTTCGAGCGGCTGATGACGCGGACGCGCTCGCTCATCGGAAGGCCTGCCGGGAGGCAGGCCGACATGGTCGCCGGACGTCTGGCTGCTGCGAGGGCGTGGGTGCGAGGGGGACGAAACGCTGCATGCCCGCCTCCACGGGGTGGTCGCTGGCTCGGGAACGACATGGGCCGACCACAGCGACGCTGGGTCGCGGATGCTAGCACGTGGCATGCCCGAGGCGGACCCTCGTCGCCGTCACCGGAACGCGGGTTTCGCTACGCCTCTGCCCCCGCGTCGAGTGCCTCGAGCATCGGCGCCAGCGCCTCGATCGATGCCTCGGTGATCGGGTCGAGCACCAGCTGGACGTGACTGATGCCCTCGCGCGCGAACGCGCGCAGCTCGGCAGCGAGGACGTCCGGCGGACCTTTGAGCGGCTCAACGGGTGGGCGCAGACCGGCGTCGCCCGAGATGCGTCCCGTGCCGCCGGGAAGCTGGACCAGGACCGCCACGGTGCGCTCGATGTCGGCGGGATCCCGCCCGACGGCGCGCGCGGCGGCATCGACCGTGGCACGCAGAGCCGCCACGCCGCCTGGCCGGTTGTCGGTACCCGTGTACCACGAGTTCCAGGCATCGACGTACGGCAACGTCGCGGCCAGCATCCGCTCCCCGTTGGAACCGATGAGCAGCGGTGGACCGCCGGGGCGTGCGGGCGCCGGCCGAAGAACGGCGTCGCGCGCGGTGAACCAGCGACCCACGAAGTCGATCTCGCCGTCACGGAGCAGGGTTCGGATGATCGTGAACGCCTCCTCGAACCGCGACACGCGACGGTCGAACGGAGCGTCGAGCGCCGCGAACTCCGTGTCGTTCCAACCGGCGCCCAGCCCGAGCACCAGGCGGCCACCGGAGACCTCGTCCACGGACGAGGCCAGCTTGGCGAGCATGAACGGGGCGTGGAACGCCGTGGCTGCGACGAGCGGACCGATCGTCACGCGCTCCGTGGCCTCGGCGAGTGCGGCCAGCGTGGTCCACGCCTCCCACGGGCCCCTCGTCTCGCCGGATGGATAGCGGTACAGGAGGTGGTCGCCGAGCCACAGCGAGTCGAAGCCGGCGTCCTCGGCCAGCCGGGCCATCGCCCGCAGCTCCGGCCAGCGAACGACCCGCTCGACCTCGGGCAGCTGAATACCGACACCGATCGGTCGGCCTGGACGTCGGGGGATCATGCGCCCACGCTAGCGCAGGTCGCTGCCGAGAGCACGCCGGGCGCACGTGGGGACACTGGATCGTGGCGCCCGACCCGTGGGTGTCGGTCAGGCGCCGATCACGCCGTCGCCGGTCAGCCGCCGATCAGCCGTCGCCGGTCAGCCGCCGATCACGCCGTCCCGGTCAGCCACCGACCACGCCGTCGCCGGTGATCAGGCTCAGGATCAGGTCCACGTCCCGGCTGCCGACGATCCCGTTGTACTTGGCGCGCACGATCCCCTGCCCGTCGACCACGAACACCCACGGCATGTTGGTCGCGGGCCAGGTCGCGTCGCCCAGCCCGAATGCCTGGGCGTTCGGGATCAGCGGCGGGTTTGACAGATCGCCGGAAAGGACCGGCTCGTCGGTCACGATCCGGTACTCGAATGGCTCCTGGTGCACGAACGTCACGCGTCCCTCCCAGCGGTCGAGCAGGTAGTACGCCATCGACAGCGCGCTGCCGCAGACCTGCGTCACCTTGAACCTCACGGAGTCCAGGATCAGCACGTAGGGCCGGCCGGCCGCCCTCGCGTCCGAGGTCGAGAGCTCGTAGAAGCGCCTGTCGGCCTGGGGCAGCGTGCTCACCGCGAGCAGCACGTCCCCGACGTCGGCCAGGGTGGGCGTGTGGATGTCGGGTGCCGGGGAGCCCAGCGGTGCGGTGTTGCCCGGGTCGAGCGCGGTGACGTCCACGGAGCCCATCGAGCCGTTTGCTGCGGCGAGGTCCACGCGCCACCGGCCCGGCGTCGGGATGTCGAGCGTCGCGACGAACGAGACGATGCCCGTCCCGGTGGGCCGGACCGCGATCGCCGGGACGTCGCCGCC
Organism: uncultured Chloroflexia bacterium; assembly: GCA_963806265.1. Taxonomy (GTDB): domain Bacteria; phylum Chloroflexota; class Limnocylindria; order Limnocylindrales; family CSP1-4; genus CAIXZV01. Next base: position 34,299 of record CAWDXT010000020.1, on the reverse strand, counting down.
GATCGCGTTGCCGTCACCGCCGATGACCCGCGCCACGACCGGGACGGTGCCGCCCAGCCGGGTGCCGTTTGCGTCCGAGATCGACAGCGCCAGCGGCGTGTGACCGCCCGCCCAGATCGCCGTCGACAGCACGGTCGCGGTCAGGGGGCCGGCTGCGATGCTGGGAGCGGGGCCGGAAGGCACGGGGCCGGTGCCCGGTGCGCCGGACTGGGTCGCAGCCACCGGGGCAATGGACGGCGGTGGCGTTGCGACCGCCGTCGGCGCAGGCGTGACGTCGGGGGCCGGGGTGACCCCGAGCTGCCGGGGGCGCGGCCGTCGAGGTCACCGACGGCGCGGCCGTGGAGGTCACCGGTGACTCGGCAAGCAGCTGCGCCAGGGCGCTGGCGATCGAGGCCGGCTCGGTCCCGAACGGGAACCGTGCCCGCATCCGTCCCTGCCCATCCACGAGGAAGATGTCGGCCGTGTGGGCCATCCCGTAGTCGCCCGACGCGCCCTCGTCGATCCGCGCGAACTGCACGCCCCAGCCGTCGGCCTCACGCCGGATGGCCTCGGGCGAGCCGGTGAGCCCGATGTACGCCGTTGGCAGGTAGCGCAGGTACGACGTCATGGCAGCGACGTCATCCCGCTCCGGGTCCACGGTGACCAGCACCACTCGCGGACCCGGACGCGTCTGGGCCAGCGCCTCGTTGATCACACCGACATTTGCCGGGCAGACGTCGGGGCAGTGCGTGTAGCCGAAGAACACCAGGATCGGGTGGCCGCGAAGCGCGGTGAGCGAGAACGGCTCGCCATCCTGGTTGATGAGGTCGAGCGGCGGCGCAGGAACGACCTGATCGGCTGAGAATGCTGTCCGCGCGGGCGGCGACGGCGCGGCCGTGCCACTGCCGTTGGCGCCTACCACGAGCACGATCAGCCCGCCGGCCACGAGCCCCATCGCGAGCAGCACGAGCGCTCCCGCCAGCGGCTTCCACCGCTCCGTCCGGCGGCCGGCTCGAGTCACGGACTGGTCGCCGCTCATCGCCGCCTGCAGGTGCGGCGCGGCGCGAGCGCTCGATGGCGCGTGTGCATGTGCGTCTCCGACGGCGGCCGCATGTCGGGCAGAGGATGCCATCGGACCGGCCGCCACGGCCAACGCAATCGCCTCGCGGGCATCCAGTTCGCGCCGGGGGTGCGGACCGGACGCGGTCAGTGCAGCGGGGACGCGGTGCGTCCGGGGTCGGCGCGGGGTCGGACGCGGCGCGTGCGGCGGACGTCGTCGGCGCGGGGTCGGACGCGGCGCGTGCGGCGGACGTCGTCGGCGCGGGGTCGGACGCGGTGCGTGCGGGCGGACGTCGTCGGTGCGGGGTCGGACGCCACCGGTTCGACCTGGGACGCGGTCGGTGGCCCATCATGGAGCCCATGCGCTACGGGATCGTGCTCACCGGTGGTGATCCGCGGACGGCCGCCGACCTTGCGGCACGTGCCGAGGCCTCGGGCTGGGACGGCGTGTTCACGTTCGATGCGATCGCGATCGGGAGCGAGCCGATGCACGACCCGTGGATCGTGCTGGCGGCAATGGCGATGCGCACCGATCGCGTGACGCTCGGCGCCATCGTGTTCGCACCGGCCCGTCGTCGCCCCTGGAAGCTTGCCCGCGAGGCCGCCTCCCTCGACGTCCTGTCCGGCGGCCGGCTGGTGCTGCCCGTGGGGCTCGGTGCCACCGACGATGCCGGGTTCGGCAACGTGGGCGAGCCGGTCGATGCCCGGACCCGGGCCGAGCGCCTCGACGAGACGCTCACGATCCTCGACGGGCTGTGGTCGGGCGATCCGTTCGGGTTCGAGGGAGTGCACTACCGGTTCGATCCGATGACGTTCCGGCCGACGCCGATCCAGCGCCCGCGGATCCCCATCTGGGTGGTGGGTGCCTGGCCCCACGCCCGGTCGATGCGGCGGGCGGCACGCTGGGACGGCGTCGTGGTCCAGGCGTCGGACACGGACGGCCAGCCGGGCATGAACGCCGACGTGCTGCGAGACGTTACGGCTTGGCTTCGTGCCGAGCGCGCCCGGACGGCTCCCGTGCCCGAGCAGCCGGATACGCGCCCGTTCGAGGTGATCGTCGACGGCGCCGCGCCGGACATCGAGCCCGCGCGCGCAGCAGCGACCGCTCGTGCCTACGAGGAAGCCGGGGCGACCTGGTGGATCGAAGCGAACTGGTCGGACACGTCGGTCGAGACGCTCGCGCGACGAGTCGACGCCGGGCCGCCTTCCGACTGACAGCCTGCGAATGAGCTTTGTCGCACGCGCTGGCCAATTCGTGCCATGGAACCTGGCCACCCGTTCGCGCGCCCGCGGGTAGAGCCAGCCTGATCAGTCGTCTGTCTTGACCCGCTCCACCGATTGGTAGCTGGTCGTGCCCATGCCACTGTTGGTCATCTGCGACTTGGTGGTGAGCACGGCGCGCTTGTAGCCGGCGTCCCCGTCGCGCCGACCGTCGATGTCGGGCGGCGGACCGTCACGGCCGATCCCGCCGTCGGGCAGAAGGCCCGTGACCCCACCCCGGAGTCGGGCCAGCAGGGATCTCTTGTTCCGGCTCATGGCTGCTGCCCCCCACGTAATGGATCAGCGCGTCGCACCCCACGTCATCGACTCGGACTGGCCTGCGTCAAGGCCCGGTTCGCCCGTCAGGCGCTTCCTGGTGGCGAGCTCATCCACGGGCTCTGAGCCGGATCCATCCGGAGGATCGAGGGCGGGAGCGCCACGGTCCGTGCCCAGGGGCGCCTGCCAACCCGGACGGATCGGATCGCCGCGGTCGGTGCCTGTGGCGCCTGCCAACCCGGCCGGATCAGCTCGCCGCGGCCCGCCCGGGGTGCCTGCCAACCCGGCCGGTCGGGTCGCGACGGCTCCCTTGGGACCCCCGCCATCCAGTCAAAGCACGGGTAGCGGACCCGAGCCAGATGGGCTCTCCACGCGAACCTGCCCCGCCAGCGCTGCCGGAGATGCGTTCCATGCATCAACCGTGCACGAACCATGGGTCGCCGGCGCGAGGGCCGGTCCTGGCGAACTCCTGCCGGTGGCGCGTATGCGTACTCTGACTGGATGGCCGGAACGGGGAGTCCCGCGTTCCCGCGGACGTAGCCCGGCAGAAGCGGCCCGCGCAACCCCGCGGCCGCGCAACCCCGCGCCCCGCGCAACCCCGCGCAACCCCGGCGTTCCGGCGCCGGCGGCCTCGCCGGGGCTCAGGCGCCAGCGCAACCCCGGCGCTCAGGCGCTCGCGGCCTTGCCGGAGCTCAATCGCGACCGGATCCGCTCGGAGACCGCGGCCTCGATCACCGAGTCCGGATCACGCAGGCCCTCCAGCCTCGCTCGGACGCCGACCAGCGCCGCATACAGCGGCGGGCACGTGGGACACGCGGCGAGGTGGGTCTCGACCGCGGACCGGGTTGCGGGATCGAGCTCACCGTCCAGGTAGGCGGAGACGTGGCGCCGGGCTCGCCAGCAGCGAAGCGGCTGCTCGAGGCTCGCCCGGTGGCGCGCATCGTCGGCGGCGAGGGCGCTCACGAGCATCATCCGGCCACGCCGCAGCCGTTGCTTGGCGGCCGGCAGGCCGATGCCCAGGGCATCGGCGATCTCGGGTCCGGTCCAGCCCAGCGCGTCGTGAAGGACGACCGGCACGCGGAGGATGACGGGCAGCCGGGCCAGCGCGTCCTCCAGATCGTCGCGCAGCTCGGCCCGCTCCAGGACCCGCTCCGGCGCGACGGTCCAGGCGTCGTCGGCCCACTCCTGCTCGACGGCTGCGATGTCGAGCTCATCGTGACGGGCTCGCGCGCGGTCGATGATGCGGTTGACGAGGGTGCGTCGAAGCCAGCCCCGGAGCGCGGCTGGATCGCGAAGCTGGTCATAGCGACGCCAGGCGGCGACCAGCGTCTCCTGCGCACAGTCCTCTGCAGCGTCGACGTCCCGGGTCAGACGCGTGGCCAGGCGTACCAGCCAGGGCAGCTCGGCCAGCAGGACCTCGCCGAGCTCGCGCGGGTCGTCGGCCTGAGTCGTGACGCCTCCTCGCGGATCCCTAGGCCGTCCGCGTCGACAGCCGGCCGCGGCGGAGCCAGATCACCATTGCGACCAGGAACCGCGCGATGAGCGACAGCCCGTACGCCGTGCACCACACGCACACGGCGTGGATGACGAACAGCTGCAGGCTGAGGAAGTAGATCTCGAAGATCACCCCGATCAGCGACAGGCCGTAGTGGAGATCCAGCAGGAGCATGCGGTCGGTACGGATCCATGCCACGGCGAGCACCAGCAGCACGAGCGACAGGCCGACGCCGTATACCGCCACCGGGAACGGCCCGATCCAGGCGTACTGACTCTGGGCCACGGTCTCGCATCCGTGGAGCTCCCCACAGTAGGGCACGCCGCCACCGAGCTCGACGACGGACAGGTAGCTCGCGATCGCGAGCCCGATCACGTCCAGCACGACCAGGATCCAGCCCGGGTGGATCTGGCGCAACCGGGCTACCGAAGCGCTCATGACGGGTCCATCGTAGCGTGGACCCGTGTCCCGACCGGCCGCCCCGCAGCCGATGATCCGAGGGCCAAGCGGGCACCACGACGCATGACAAGGCACCTTGTTCACAACGAGCAGGAAACCCTGTATCGTGAGGCCAAGCACCTTTGACAACGGAGTGCGTCCCGCAATGATCCCGACCTATTTCCTGATGCTTCGCGAGGGCCTCGAGGCCGCGCTGATCGTCGGCATCATCGCCGCCTACCTCGCCCGCATCGGCCGGCGCGACATGCTGCCCATGGTCGCCGGTGGGGTCGCTGCCGCAGTCGCGCTGTCGATCGTGGTCGGCGTCGTGGTCGTGGCGACCGTGGGGCGGCTGCCGGTCGTCGTCCAGGAAACGCTCGAAGGGCTCGCAGGCCTTGCGGCCGTGGCAGTCCTCACGTGGATGCTGTTCTGGATGCGCCGCCAGGGCCGGGCGCTCAAGGGCGAGCTGGAGCACGGCGTCGATGCCGCGCTGGGTGCGGGTGGGGCCATGGCGCTGGTCGGGCTCGCGTTCGTCGCCGTCGCCCGAGAAGGCCTCGAGACGGTGCTGTTCCTGCTCGCGGTCATCACCTCGTCCGGCGCGGGCGCCGACACGCTCATCGGCGGGCTGCTGGGGCTGGCGACGGCGGTCGGCGTCGGGTGGGCGATCTTCGTCGGCGGCGCGCGGGTCAACCTGCGCCAGTTCTTCACCGTCACCGGCGTCGTCCTGATCTTCGTGGCGGCGGGTCTCGTCGCGTTCGCGGTCGGCGCGCTCGGCGAGGCAGGCCTGATCGTAAACAGCGGCACCGCCTACAACCTCAACGGCGTGCTGCCCGACTCGACGCCGCTCGGCAACGTGCTCCGCGGCCTGTTCGGCTATCGCTCGCAGCCCACGCCCCTCGAGGTCGTTGCCTACCTGCTGTATCTGGTCCCGGTCCTGACCCTGTTCGTCGTCGGACGGCCGACGCTACGGCACCGGGCCGTCGCGACCGGCTGAGGCATCGCGCCCACCGAGCCATCCGATCCTGGACAGACCCCCAACCGGAAGGAGCCATGTCCTTCATCCAACGTGCCACCCCGATGGCCGGCCTCGCGATCGCGCTCGGTGTCGGTCTCGCTGCGTGTGGCGGGTCCGGCGCCGGCGGGACGAGCGTGCCGGCGACGGTCGTACAGATCTCGGCATTCGAGTACGCCTTCGACCCATCGACGGTCGAGGTCGACCAGGGCAAGGTGACCTTCGAGGTGACCAACACGGGCACGGTGGAGCACGAGTTCGAGATCCTCGATGCCGATGGCGCCGTGGTGGACGAGGTCGAGGGCCTGGTACCCGGCCTGACCCGGGATCTGACCGTGGACCTGCAGCCTGGAACCTACAGCTACGTGTGCCAGATCGCGGGTCACGAGGAGGCCGGCATGAAGGGCGCGCTCATCGTCGACGGCTGATCGACCGGGGAGCCGTCGACAGACCCCGCCCGGCAGTCATCGAGTGACCCGCCCGGCAGCCATCGAGTGACCCGCCCGGCAGCCATCGAGTGACCCGCCCGGGAGCCCTCGGCAGATCGATGTTGCCCCGGCGCCGGCCGACGCGAACCGGTCTGCGCGCCAGACGGCGCCACGGCAGACGGCTCCACCCTGAGAACTCCGGCCCCCCGGTGATGCGGCCGATGGCCCCTCCGCGGCGGGCCGGTCACCCGAACTCGGCGCCACACGGCCCGTTGCGGTGAGCCTCGAGCGGGTGGACCCTATCTGGGCCAATCCTGCACGCCCCGCACTCCCAGCTCGTTCGAGGACCCCGATGGCCGTCACCGCACCCTCCCCCGATCCGACCAGCGACATCCTTCGCGACCGGCGCCGGCCGCTGGACGCGATCTTCCATCCGCGCTCGATCGCGGTGATCGGGGCAACCGAGAAGCAGGGCTCGGTCGGCCGGACGATCCTGTGGAACCTCCTGTCGTCACCGTTCGGGGGCACCGTCTATCCCGTCAACCCCACGCGGCCGGCGATCCTCGGGGTGAAGGCCTACCCGTCGCTGGCCGCGATCGGCGAGCCGGTGGATCTCGCGGTCATCGTGACGCCCGCGAAGACCGCGCCGGGCCTGGTCGAGGAGTGCGGCCAGGCGGGCGTCCAGGGCGTGATCATCATCAGCGCGGGGTTCAAGGAGGTCGGGGCCGAGGGCGTCGAGCTGGAGCGCCAGGTGCTCCAGGCCGCCCGGCGCCATGGCATCCGGGTGGTCGGTCCCAACTGCCTGGGCGTGATGAACCCCGTCGACCACATGAACGCGACGTTCGCGGCCGGGATCGCCAACCCGGGACGGGTTGGCTTCATCTCCCAGTCGGGGGCGCTGCTGACCGCGATCCTGGACTGGGCGGCGCTCGAGGACGTGGGCTTCTCGTCGATCGTCTCGCTGGGCTCGATGCTCGATGTCGGCTGGGGCGACGCCATCGACTACCTGGGCGACGATCCCAACACCGACAGCATCGTCATCTACATGGAGACGATCGGCGACGCCCGGGCCTTCCTGTCGGCCGCGCGCGAGGTCGCGCTGACCAAGCCGATCATCGTCATCAAGCCCGGTCGGACCGCCCAGGCGGCCAAGGCGGCGGCATCGCATACGGGCTCCCTGACGGGCTCCGACGACGTCCTCGACGCGGCGTTCCGCCGGGCCGGCGTGCTGCGCGTGGACTCGATCAGCGAGCTGTTCGAGGTGTCGGAGATCCTGGCCAAGCAGCCACGCCCGAAGGGACGCCGGCTGTCGATCGTGACCAACGCCGGCGGACCCGGCGTGATCGCGACCGATGCCCTCATCAGCGGTGGCGGGGAGCTGACCGAGCTCACGCCCGAGACGATGGAGCGGCTCAACGCGGTGCTGCCCGCGGTCTGGAGCCACAACAACCCGATCGACATCATCGGCGATGCCCCGCCGGACCGGTATGCACAGGCGCTCGAGGTCGCCGCTGCGGACCCGGCCACCGACGGATTGCTGGTGATCCTCACCCCCCAGGCGATGACCGACCCGACGGCCACCGCGAAGGCGCTCATCGACCACGCGCGGATCGAGGGCAAGCCCGTCCTCGCGTCGTGGATGGGCGGCGAGGAGGTGACCGAAGGCGCTGCGATCCTGCGCGAGGCGGGCATCCCCACCTTCGCCTATCCCGACACCGCGTGCGTCCTGTTCAACCACCTGTGGCGGTACGACGCCAACCTGCGCTCGCTGTACGAGACGCCGCGCCTCCCCGTCGCCCCCGAGCGCGGCGAGTTCCGCGAGGAGGTCGACACGATCATCGCGGATGTCACGGCCGAGGGCCGCACCCTGCTCACCGAGTACGAGAGCAAGAAGGTGCTCGCGGCCTACGGCATCCCGATCACCGACACGGAGCTGGCGACCACGCCGGACGAGGCGGTCAGCGCGGCGGAGGAGATCGGCTACCCGGTCGTGGCCAAGCTGCTCAGCCGGACCGTGACCCACAAGACCGATGTCGGAGGCGTGATCCTCAACCTTCGTGACCCGGATGCGGTTCGCGAGGCGTTCGACCAGATCCGCGCCTCGGTCACAGAGAAGGCGGGCGCCGAGCACTTCGAGGGCGTGACGATCCAGCCGATGATCAACTGGAGCGGGTACGAGCTGATCGTGGGCAGCAGCCCGGACCCGCAGTTCGGGCCGGTCCTCCTGTTCGGCATGGGCGGCCAGCTGGTCGAGGTGTTCCGCGACCGCTCCCTGGCATTGCCACCCCTCAACACCAACCTCGCCTGCCGGCTCATCAACGAGACGATGATCTCCAGGGCCCTGCGGGGCGTTCGCGGTCGCAAGCCGGTCGACATCGACGTCCTGGCCGCCCTGCTGGTTCGGTTCAGCGAGCTCGTGGCAGAGCAGCCACGGATCGCGGAGATCGACATCAACCCGTTGCTGGCGTCACCCGAGCGGATCATTGCGCTCGACGCCCGCGTGGTGCTCCACCCGGCGTCGGTGCCGGACGCGGAGCTGCCGCGCCTCGCGATCCGGCCCTACCCGCACGAGTACATGCACGAGGCGACCACCGACGACGGCGTCCCGTTCGTGGTGCGCCCGATCCGACCCGAGGACGAGCCCGGCGTCGCCGCATGGCACGCGAGCCTGTCCGATGCCACCGTCCGGGCGCGCTATGGCAAGGACCGCCCGCTCTCCGAGCGAACCGCCCACGAGCGGCTGACCCGGATCTGCTTCGCCGACTACGACCGCCAGTTCGCGCTGGTGGCCGAGGTGAAGGGCGACGATGGACCCGAGATCGTGGGAGTGGCCCGCGTGGCGCGCGTGCACGCGACCAATGATCGGATGCTGACCATGAGCGTCGCGGACCGGTGGCAGGGGCGGGGCATCGGCGCCAACCTGGTGCGCGGCGCGATCGATGTCGCGAAGGGTGAGCGTGTCGACCACCTGCTGGCCGAGCTCGCCCCGGAGAACACACCGATGCGCGAGCTGCTGGCGGACGAGCAGGCATCGTTCCGCGAACGCGACGGCGTGATCGTGGCCTCGATCGCAACCGGCTGACCGCAGGCGCAACCAGCCGGGCAACCAGCCGGGCAACCAGCTGGGCAACCGGCTGACGGCAGGCGCAACCAGCTGGGCAACCGGCTGACGGCAGGCGCAACCAGCTGCGCAACCGGCTGACCGCAGGCGGCCCGGGATCGCCGACCGCCCGCGGCGTGAGGACTACGCGGGCTGGTACCCGGCGCCCTCGCTGGATCGCTGATCCGCGCTCCGCGTCTCATCCGTGACGGGCACGACCCGCGACGGAAGGTCCGTACGAACCTCCTCATCGTCGGGCAGCTGGTCACGCCGGTAGGGCACGTCCACGACCACGGTGTGCGGACGCCCCAGGAGGACCGACCGCAGGCGGCGCGCCGACTGGTTGTAGAGCAGCCGCTCCCACCAGTGGCGGGCCACGTACTCGGGCACGATCACGAACGTGATCGGCGACGGGCGATCGGGCGGCCATGCTCGGTCGAGCACGTCGAGATAGGCGATCAGCGGGCCGGTCAGGGCGCGATACGGCGACTCCACGATGACCAGCGGCACGCCGGGCACCTGCTTCTCCCAGCGCCTGCGCATCCGGGCCGACGCATCCGCGTCGTCGCTGATGTAGACGGCCGTCACGTCGTCTGACATCGACCGCCCCACGTTGATCGCCCGCACGACCGCGCGGTTGAGCGCGGGCACGGGCACGATCGCCCGGTGCGCCCGCCGCGGCTCGGGCACCACGACGTCGGGGTGGACGGCCAGCTCCCGCCGCGACGCGGCGTACTGGCTGTTGATGAACAGCATGAGCCCGACCAGGAGCGGGATCAGGATCACGACCAGGTACGCGCCGCCCGAGAACTTCTCGAAGATCACGATCCCCAGCACGACCAGCGTCAGCAGCGCGCCCACGGCGTTGAGGCCCAGCCGCCAGTGCCAGCCGGGCTCACGGTTGCGCAGCCAGTGAAGGACCATGCCGCTCTGGCTCAGGGTGAAGCACACGAACACGCCGATCGAGTACAGCGGGATCAGCAGGGTGGTGACGCCACCGAAGCCGACCAGGAGCAGGCCGGCGACCCCCGACAGGAGCACGATCCCCCAGCTGAAGGCGAGGCGGTCGCCGCGGAACGCGAACTGGCGCGGCATGTAGCCGTCGGCTGCGAGCAGCGCGGCCAGCCGTGGGAACGCGTTGTAGCTGGTGTTGGCGGCGAGGAACAGGATCAGCGCCGTCGAGAGCTGGAACAGGTAGAACAGCGGCGTCTCGTTGCCGAAGGCAACACGGGCGACCAGCGCGATCACGGTCGGCCCGCCGCTGCCCTCCTCCGACGGCACGACGTGGTATGCGTCGGCGACCACGGTGATCCCGATGAACAGGACGCCCAGCAGGACGGCCATCGCGATCAGGGTGTTGGCGGCGTTCTTCGCCTCGGGGCGCTTGAACGCCGGCACGCCGTTGGCGATCGCCTCGGTGCCGGTCAGGGCGACCGAGCCGCTGGCGAACGCCTTGAGCAGGAGCAGGATGCCGATCGTCTGCGTCCCCAGGTGGACCGCCTCCTTCTGGGGCGGCAAGGGAGCCACCGTGCCGGTCGCGATGTGGCTGACGCCGATGCCGACGATGAGCAGCGCCATGCCCACGAACATGTAGGTCGGGACCGCGAAGATGTTGCCCGACTCGCGGAGCCCGCGCAGGTTGGCGATCGTGATCAGCGCGATCGCGGTCAACGCGATGATCACGCGGTAGTGGTTGATGTCGGGGGCGACCGAGATCAGCTGCTCGACCGCGGACGACGTCGACACCGCGACGGTCATCACGTAGTCGATCAGCAGTGCGGCCGCGGCGATCAGCCCGAGCAGCGGGGTGAGCTCCTGCTTCGCGACGGCGTAGGCGCCGCCGCCGCCCGGAAACGCCCGGCACACCTGGCGATAGGACAGCGCGACGACGGTCAGGAGCGCCGTGATCGCGATCGCCACCTGGACGCTGAGCAGGAACGCCGCCGCGCCGCCCAGCACCAGCACCCGCAGGATCTCCTCGGTCGCGTATGCGGACGAGGAGATCGCGTCGGAGCTGAAGATCGGGAGCGCCTTGCGCTTTGAGAGGCGCTCGGCCGCCTCCTCCTCCGTGGCCAGCGGACGCCCGATCAGAGCGCCCTTGACGCGCACCAGGGTGCGGCCCATGCGCGTCCGCGGCGCGGAGGCCGTGGGCTTGGCCACCAGCTGGTTGGGGCCTGCGTACCGGAAGTAGGCGGCGTGCGGCCGCTCGACGCGAACGCGGCGGTCACCTGCCTTGCGTCCCCGGAGCGGCCGGCGTCCGGCGATCACGGGTGGGCTGGTGCCGGTCGACCGGCCACCAGGGTCGAGGGCTGCGACGATGGCGGTGGCTCACGCTCCACGGAGAAGCCGATGCGGCCTCCAGACGACCGAACCGGCAGGACGCGGACACCCGCCTCGCGGGACAGGGCGGCACAGGCCGGAACGAGGCGGTCCCCGAACCGGAGGCCGGCCACGGTCACATGCGGTGACACGCCGGTGGCGACCATCAGGATCGCCTCGCGGAGCAGCCGCAGCTCGCCGTCCAGCTCGGGCTGGACGGCTTCCCCTGCCGATTCCGGCGTGGATTCCATGGCTCCACGATCGCCCATGCCTCCAAGAGGCCAGGGGGTCTCGAGGGCGGCCGGGGGCTAAGGTTTTCCTAAGGTTCCCGGACCTCGGGCAGCCCGCTCCGCGGCAGATCGCGAACCCGGTAGCCGACGCCGGGCTCGGTCACGATCAGCCGCTCCAGCTGGCCGCTCGGGGTCGGCCGCCGCAAGCTTGCGTCGGAGCTGGCTGACGTGCACGTAGACGTAGCTGTCCGCACCCTGGTATGCCTCGCCCCAGACCGCCCGGAGCAGGCGACCCTTGGTGACCACCCGACCCTGGTGGGTGAGCAGCACGCGCAGCAGCTCGAACTCGCGGGGGGTGAGGTCCACGAGACGCTCGCCCACGCGGACCTCGTGACGTGCGGGGTCGAGCACGAGCGGACCTGCTGCCACGCGACCGCCCGACGTCGCCTGCCGGCACCGGTCGTGCGCCGGATCGCGACGCGGAGCCGCGCGGCGAGCTCGTCCACGCCGAACGGCTTGGTGACGTAGTCATCGGCGCCCCGGTCGAGGGCCTCGACCTTCTCCCGCTCCTCGAAGCGACCCGACAGGATCACGATCGGCGTCGTGGCCGTGTCGCGCCGGACGGCGGCAACGACCTGCGAGGCCATCCATGTCCGGCAGGCCCAGGTCGAGGAGCACCAGGTCGGGCCGGCGGGCCGACCAGCGCTCCAGCGCGGTTCGGCCATCGGCTGCCTCGACAACCGCGTAGCCGGCCGCCACGAGCTCGCGGACCACGGCCAACCGCGTCTCGGCGTCGTCCTCGACCACCAGGATCGTCGGACCCGTCGTCGCGCTCGGCTGCGCGACGGCCGGCCGCTCCGAGCGGCGGGCCTGCCGGGACCGCTCGTCAGTGACCTGGATCCGGTCACGTCGCCTGCCCGACCGAGAGCTCGGCGGGCAGCGTCGCCATCGGGAGGTCGAGGTCGACCGCGAGCCCCCCGAGCTCGCTCCGGCGCGCCTCCACGCTCCCACCGGTCGCCTCGATCATGCCGCGTGCCACCGCGAGGCCAATCCCCGAGCCCCCCCGCGAGCCGCCCGGCGCACCCGGCACCCGGTAGAACTTCTCGAACAGGCGCCCGAGCGCCTCGTCCCCCACGCCAGGCCCGTCGTCCTCGATGGTCAACCGCACCCGCCGGCCGGCGTCTCGGCCGCCGTGACGCGGACATGCGCGCCGTCGGGCGTGTACTTGATCGCGTTGTCGAGCACGTTGGTGACCGCGGCGTCGAGGAACACGGGATCGACCTCGACCGGCGCCGCAACGAGGTCCACCTCCAGGCTGCGTGATCCCAACCGGCCCCGCGCTCGATCGATCGCGCGGCCGAGCGCATCGTCCAGCTCGAACACGTCGCGCCGCGCTCGCAGCGCGCCGGCCTCGATCCGCGACAGGTCGAGCAGGTTGGCAACCAGCCGGTTCAGGTACTCGACCTCGCGCTCGATGGCGTCGGCGCTGGCCCGTCGATCCTCGTCGCTCAGCGAGGTTCCGGGCCGGAGGCTCCCGGCCGCTGCCCGGATCGTGGCCAGCGGCGTGCGGAGGTCGTGCGACACGGACTGGAGCAGCGCCGACTTGAGGCTGTCGCTCTGGCGGGCGATCTCGGCCTCCCGTGACTGCTCCTCCGCCTGCTCGTGGGTGAGCGCCTGGCCGATCTGGTCGGCGGCGGCGGCCAGCAGCCGGGTCGCGGTGACGTCGGGCTCGCCAAGCTCGCGCAGTCGGATCGCCCAGACGGAGCCCAGCAGGTCGCCGCTCGCCTCGATCCGGATCCGGTAGGCATCGGTCGTGGGACCGGACGTCGATCCGGTGCCGGTTGGGGCGGCCGTCGTTCCGGGTCGCTGCACGAGCACCCAGCGGGCCGGGTCGTCACCCGGTGTCCGCTGCAGCACCCGGAACCGGGCGGGGGCGGACGGCAGCGTGCCGTCTCCCGTGTCGGCCGCCGGGCGCTCGGTGGCCGGATCCGGATCCGATGGACACCCACACGCGCTCCATGCCGGTCTCGGTGCGGAGCTCGAGCACGATGCGCGCCAAGGCCTCGCGCCATGGTCGATCGGGTGGCCAGCAGGCGACTGACCGCGAACAGGGCCCGCGCCTCGTGCTCGCGGGCCGGGCGGCATCGCCCCGCCCGCGCTCGAGCGCCGCCAGCTCGCCCACCACGATTCCGACGAACAGCAGCAGCACCACGCTGAGCAGCACGCCGGGATCGTGGATCGTGAACGTGAATCGCGGCTCGGTGAACACGAAGCCGTAGACCACGAACGCACCGACCGCGATCGCGATCGCCCCGCTCGGTACCGGCGATGAGCGCGCCGAGGACGACCGCGACGAGATAGAGCGAGGAGGCGTCGGCAACACCGAACCGATGCTCGAGGAGCTCGACCGCGAGCGTGGTCAACGCCAGCGAGACGAGGACGATCAGCGTCGATCGAAGGAGGGGCCACCAGCGCCGCTGCATCGGCACGATCGTACGCTGCCCCGCACACCGGGTCACGAGGCGCCGAACCAGGTTCGGCTCAGCTCCCCTGGGCGGCCGCTGTGAGCAGGAGCACGACGAGCCCGAGGGCGCTCATCCCCTGGACCGCGAGCTCCAGCATCCCGAGCGCGTTCCGTCGGCCGTGGTCATCGCCGGCCTCGGCAACGGCAACCGACAGGCGATCGACGGCGAACGCGATCACGAGCATCAGCAGCACGACCATGTGCTTGATCGTGAGCAGCACGGTCCACGTCGAGGCGAACAGGTTCCCGAGCCCGTCGTAGCGGCCCGCGCTCAACAGCAGGTAGGTCCCTGTCACGAGGAACAGGAGGATGGTGATCACGATCAGGGGACGCGAGCGACGCCCGATGGCGCCGACCGTGCCGCCCAGCCGCTCGCCGTCGAGCGTTCGCGACAGGACCGGCAGCACGACCAGGGCCAGCACGCCGTAGTAGCCGAGGAGCACGACGATCGACACCTGGTGCAGCCACGTCATCGCGACCCAGGTAGCGCTCATCGATGCCTCCCGAGGATTGCCCGCCGGCCGCGGGCAAGGGGCGACACGCCGCGTCAGGCGTGCATCCCGATTGGAGCCTGAACGCGAGAGACCCGGCAGGGCTGACCTGGGCAGTGTTACCCGGCCGGACGGCCCATCGTCGAGGGGCCAGCGGTCGATGACGGGCGGACCTCGCGGCAACGCACGCGAACGGCGATCCGGATACCGTACTGCGACGCAGGCGTGTGGCGTCCAGCCTGGCAGGAGTGCGCCGAATGACGAACGATCAGGGATCGTCCGCGACACCCGAGTCGCCGCAGCCGGGCGACGAGGCCGGATCCAGCGAGGGTGCGGCGCCTGGCGCCGCCTCCGGCCAAGGGGCCGCCTCCGGCCGCGGCGCATCACCTGCCGGCGCTCAACCACCCGAGGATCGGCTGATCTCGCGGCGGGCCCTGCTCGCATCGGCGGGACTCGTGGCCGGGACCGCGGTGGCGACCGTGGCCGGCATCGAGATCGTCGGGCCGCTCCTGGGATCGGGCTCGCCGTCCGCGTCCCCGTCGGCTGCCGCGCCATCGCCGTCCTCGACGGCGGCTGCCGTGGTGGCATCCGAGACGCCCGAGGCCACGCCCTCGCCGACACCCGGTGGTGCGCCGACGCCGACCCCGCCGCCGCCGGGCCCGAGGCTGGCGTTTCGGTCGCGTCCCGACCTGACGCCCCCGGCGATGCTCATCCGCGACCGATCGCCGGAGACCGCGCCCGGGCTGCTGCTGCTGACCCCCAACAACGGCGAGGCAGAGGACGGACCGACGATCTACGACGGGGCCGGCGACCTCGTCTGGATGCGGCCCGACTCGGCCGTCGGGAAGGAAGGTCTTCACGCCACCAACCTCCAGGTCGTCCAGGTCAACGGCGCTCCGTTGCTGTGCTGGTGGGAGGGCACGGTGAACGGCGGCATCGGAGACGGCGAGTACGTGCTGGTCGATGCCGGCTACCAGGAGGTCATGCGCGTCCAGACTCCCGGTGGCGGTGCCGATCTCCACGAGTTCCTCGTCACGCCCCAGGGAACGGCGCTCTACTTCGTCGATCATGGCGTCCCACCGCCGGCGGGCTCCAGGCCGCCGCTGCCGAGCCAGGTCCTCGACTGCGCGATCGTCGAGGTGGACCTCGCCAGCGGGAAGCGCCTGTTCGAGTGGCACTCGGTGGATCACATCGCCATCGACGAGACGTACATCGACCCGCCGCAGGAGGGGGGCGGAGGCGCCTACGACTACGTCCACTCCAACTCGGTCGAGGTCGACACCGACGGAACCCTGCTGATGTCGGCGCGCAACACGTGTGCCGTGTACAAGATCGACCGCACCACCGGACAGATCGTGTGGCGGCTGGGTGGCAAGCGCAGCGACTTCCAGATGGGCGAGGGTGCCGACTTTGGCTGGCAGCATGACGCCCGGCGCCAGGCCGACGGGACGATCACGATCTTCGACGATCGCCAACCGCCCGAGCAGGGCCGGGGAATCGTGCTCCGGATCGACGAGACCGCGATGACCGCAACCCTGGTTCGCGAGTACGCGCGGCCCGACGGGCTCGAGATCTCCAGCCAGGGGAGCATGCAGCTGCTGCCCAACGGCAACGTCCTGGTCGGTTGGGGCTCGCAACCGGTGCTGACGGAGTTCAGCGCTGATGGCCAGATCCTGTTCGACGCGAGCCTGCCTGCCGGCAAGCAGTCCTACCGCGCTGTCCGCGCCGCGTGGAGCGGCCTGCCCGCGGAGCCACCGGCGTTGGCGATCGACCGGGTGGTCGCGGTGACCTCGGGGCAGCACCGGATCAATGCCTATGCCAGCTGGAATGGCGCAACGGACGTGGCCACCTGGCGGCTGCTGGCCGGGCCGAAGGCCAAGGACCTTAGCCGGGTCGCCGACATCCCCCGCTCGGGCTTCGAGACCGTCATCTCGGAGGTCGTGCCCGCCCAGGCAACCTGGGTCGCGGTGGCCGCGCTCGACGGCGCGGGCAACATCCTCTCGACCTCGGGCGCGGTCGAGGCCAAGGCGAGCTAGGGGCCTGCCGGCTCCAGTGGAGCGGTGGCGCCGCGATCGGGCTCGACGACGGGCAGGATCCTCGCTGGCGGTGATCCGCGGCTGCTGCCCGGTACCTCGGCGCTGAGCTGGCCGACGATCGCGCCGAGCCGCGTGATGGCCTCGGGCCGCAGCGAGTAGTAGACAAACGACGCCCGGCGCTCCGACCGGACCCAGCCGGCGTCGCGAAGGACCTTGAGATGGTGGCTCACGGTCGGCTGCGCCACGTCGCAGCAGGCGGTGAACTCGCACGCACACACCGCATCGTTCGCGGTGGCGAGCTGGCGCAGGATCGCGAGGCGCGTCGGATCGGCGGCGCCCTGGAGCAGCAGCGCGTCGGGATCGGTCAGGCGTTTCATGCCAATATGGTATTGACAACCATCGATATCAGCAAGTATCAATATGGAGTCCGGCCTCGAGGCTCGACTCGCGGGACGGTGCCGGTCGAGGCAGGAGGACGTCGTGACCATCGAGAGCATCCACGAGGAGGTGCGCGCCCACTACGCGCAGGCAGCGCGCCGGGCGTCGGTCGGCGGTTGCTGCTCGAGCGACCCCGAGATCGGCCCGGGGCTCTATACGGCGCTGGAGCGCGCAGGGTTGCCGGGGGCCGCCGTGCTCGCATCGCTCGGCTGCGGCAACCCGATCGCGGTCGCCGAGCTGCACGAAGGGGAGCGGGTGCTCGACCTCGGCTCCGGCGGCGGCATCGACGTGCTCCTGAGCGCACAGCGGGTCGGACCGACCGGCCGGGCGATCGGGTTGGACATGACCGACGAGATGCTCGCGCTCGCACAGCGCAACGTGGCCGAGGCCGGGCTGACCAACGTCGAGCTCGTTCGCGGCCACATCGAGGACATTCCGCTGCCAGCGGGATCGGTCGACGTCGTGATCAGCAATTGCGTGGTCAACCTGGCGGCGGACAAGCCCGCGGTGTTCCGCGAGATCGCCCGTGTGCTTCGACCGGGCGGCCGGGTCGGGATCACGGACATCGTGGCCGACGACCGGCTCACCGCGGACGAGCGGGCCGAGCGTGGCTCCTACGCGGGCTGCATCGCCGGCGCGCTGTCGTTCACCGAGTACCGCGACGGCCTCGCAGGTGCCGGGCTGGTCGACATCTCGATCACCCCCACCCACGAGGTCGCCGACGGCATGATCAGCGCGATCATCAAGGCGACCAGATCGGTCGATGCGCCGTCGACGTCGAGCACGGTGGACCTGCCGCTGCCTGGGGCGGGAACGGGTTGCTGCGGCGGCGAGGGCTGCTGCTGACGGCGCTAGGGCGTCTCGCGGAACGGGCCGCGCCAATCGGGTGGCTCGAACTCCTGCGCAAAGTAGGTGGTCGCATGCGCGATCAGGCCGTCCCGGAGCTCGTACTGGATGATGGTCCACCACGGGGCGCCCTCCGGGTACCGGATTCGGATCACGGCCGTCCCGACGTTGCCGCTGCCCTCGATCCGGACCGCCGTGTACATGGGCGTCATGACCCACTTCTCCTCGCTTGCGGCCAGGCGGATCGTATCCCGATCCACCGAGCTATCGAGAAGCCCGCCCGGGTACTGCTCGCGAATCGCCCGCACGTTGGCGAGTCCCCGGAAGACCTCGCCCGACTGCGGATATTCCTCGACCGTATCGAGGGTGTACACCTCGCGAAACCGATCCCAGTCGTGGTCGTTGTGAATCTCCAGGACCCGCCGGAACAACGCGTCGTGATCAACAGCCACGAGGTTTCCTCCACTTCGGATGACCCGCCGAGAGCGCCGGCCGCCATCGCTCCGCCGCCATCGGTCCTGACCGCCTCTCCCGCGCCCGCAGGTCCGTCCTCATCCGAAGTGTCCCGGCCCATCCGGGTGAATGCAACCCGCGGATGGTCCGGCGCCGCGGATGCATGCCCAACCACAACGCGCACAATTCGACGACAAGGAGGGCGCGGTGACCGAACGACACACCGTCAACCAGCTGCTGGAGGCGAGCCGCGCGCGCATCGATCGCCTCGATCCCTTCGCGACGCGTGCCGCCGCCGAACGGGGAGCGCTGGTGATCGATACTCGGTGCTCGGAGCAGCGGCAGCAGACCGGCATCATCCCGGGCTCCGTCCACGTGCCCCTCTCGGTCCTCTACTGGCGTCTGGACCCCGCCTCCGGATACGAGGATCCCGGGCTGGCCGATCTCGACCGACCGATCATCCTTGTCTGCGCCGACGGCTACTCGTCGAGCGTGGCCGCGGCGACCCTGCGCGACCTCGGCTTCGCGCGGGCCGGTGACCTCGACGGCGGCTTCAACGCCTGGCAGGCGGCAGGTCTCCCCGTCGATCCCGTCTAAGGCCGGCGCCAGCCGGACGTCAGCGTCAGCCGGCCTGGACGAACATGGCCGGCCCGGCCAGCCGCTGGCCGCATCGAGCGCGCGCCGAAGCGAGGCCCCCGTCGGAGACCCGGTCGGGAAACGGGAGCACGCGAAGCGTTACCCGGTCTGCTGCCGAACGACCACCTCAGTGGCCTTTGGCGACCAGCCCGCGTTCCTCGACCGGAGTGACCGAGACCTCGGCGGTGCGGAGGTCGACCTCGAGCACGCAGGACGCTCCGCCGTTTGCCCAGGCCATTCGCAGCCCGCTCGCGCTGAGCGCCTCTACCGAGAGCGTTCCATCGGACGCGGGGTGGGAGCAGCAGCGCAGCCGAACCAGCTCCAGGACACGCTGCGTCACCGCCGCCAGGGCAGCCTCGATCTCCTCGCGCGCGTAATCGTGCCGGTTGATGGCGCGTCCCTCACCCGTGCTCTCGACCGCGTCGGCGTCGTTTCGACCCGCGAGCAGCCCGACGTAGTAGATCGGGGCACACCCCGCGCGAACAGCTGGGTCGCGCGCCGCCACGTAGCGGTCATCGTCCTCGCCGAGCGCCGAGTAGTACGTGCAGTTGAGCTGGTGGACGTCGATCTCCCCCGGTCGACTCGAGAGAATCCGGTTGACATTCCCGCCACGCCGTTCGACAAGATCCGCGAGAAACCGCATCTCGTCCGGCTCGAGGATGCCGTCGAGATCCGGGCAAACCGGGATCCCGTCGAAAGAAGTGCGGCGCCTTGGTCGGGGTGGTGGGATTCGAACCCACATCCTCGTGCTCCCAAAGCACGTGCGCCACCGTTGCGCCACACCCCGAGCGTTTCGTGCTCAGACAGGGTACACAGCATGCGTCTGAAGGGGTAGCAAAGGGCCTACGGCGCTCCTTGCGCCCGATAGCCGGTAGATGCCAGGTGCCACCGAACCGAGAACGAGCGCTCGACCGTACCGATCGGTCAGTGCGCTGCGGCTCGGGGACTGCTCAGTTACGGAACCGGCCGCCAGAGGACGCCACCCGGTATCCCAGCCGGCGACTCCTCGTCGCTGTCCATGAGTCCCACTAGCACCTCCGTTGCCGAGGATGCAGCGGCCGCGTACGGTCCGAACCGTTGCGCATCCTGACCCAACGCGAGGCAGCGCCAGGAGCGGCCGTCGACCGAATCCCACACACCATCGCCGCAGCCGGCCTGGTTCGAACCGGGCCCGATGGCCAGGAATCCCTCCGGGGTGCCGGCCACCGCCAAGCCAGGCCCGGCCCGCCGCCAGTCACCCTCGGCGAGCGCCCACGAGTGCCCGTCATCCGTGGACCACCAGGCGCGGATGGCGAAGTCGCTTGCGTCCTCCGAGCCCATACCCACAGCGACGACGCTTCCGTGATCGACGGCGATGTCCTTGACCTCGGTCCATAGCTTGCGCTTCGCGGCCCGGAACAGCCGCGCATCGGGCACCCTCGCCCAGGCGCTGCCGTTGGGCGACGTCCAGAACGCCGCATGACCGGCAGCATTGTCCTTGGTCATGCCACCGGCCACGAACCCTGAGCCTGTGCGAGCAACTGCGTTGATCGCCCCATCCTCGAACGCTCTCTGGCCGGTGACCCGCCGCCAGCTGAGGCCGTCCTTCGACATCCATGCCAGCGCGCGGACGGGTGTCGTGCTGCAGTTGGAGTTGCACAGGGGATCCTGGCGCCCCACGGCCAGCCAGCCCGAGTTGGTGGCCACCACATCGGTGGCGGTGACGCGATCCGAGCCGATCCGGCCCGCCGGAAATGGGTCCACCTTCACCGTCCAGGTCTGTCCGTCGGGCGAGAACCAGCTCGCGGGCCGATCATCGATCGAGCCGACGGCGACCACGCCGGGCGGTCCGGCGGCCAGGTGGAGGGGGATGCCCGCCGGTGAACCGCCCGGCCAGCGATGCCATGTCGCGCCGTCAGCCGACTCGACGAAAGCCGTCGAGTCATCGAGCGCCGATCCCGTGGCGACAAACCGCGACCCGGTCCACACGACGTCGTACAGCTGGACGCCATCGACGGCTGCCTGCCCGGTCACCGCGATCCACCCGCCGACCACGGCGGGTGACGGCGCGGTCGAGACCGACGCGGAGATAGACGGCATCGCGGTGCGCGTCGGCGACCCAGTGGGCATCGTTGTCGGCGTCGAGCGGGCAGGCTCGGTCCGTGTGGCCGATGGCGACGGGCTCGGGGCGCTCCCGCAAGCGGTGAGCGTGAACAAGGCGAACACGAGCAGGGCTTCGGCAAACGTCCGATGACCCCTGGCGACTGGCCACGGGTCGTCCCGCCGCGCCAACGTGCCGGTGCCCGGTGCTTGCCCCATGTCCGTCGTCTCCTCCTGGTCGGACGGCTATCAGATCCTACGGCGATGCGTGGAGCGCGGGGTCGACACCGTCCCGGCGGCCAGAGCATGGACCGCGCGTCGCTCAGCGGTGGCGGCTCAGCTGTTCGGCGAAGACTTCGGCCAGCGCCTCGAGGTTGTGCTGCGTGGCGCCGTCCCAGGTGATGACCGCAAACGCCGGATCGGCGGAGATGGCGACCGCCAATTCGCAGTTGTCGTCGAGGTTGGCTCGCTCGCAGCCGTTGAAGAAGGCCGGATGCCCGGCGATCTCCTCCCGCGTCAACCCCGTCGAGTCGAACAATGCCACGGCGACCGCGTCCGCCTGGTCCGCGGCGACGGGCTGTGGGCTCAGGAACACGTCCGACCAACTGCCGTTGGGCGCATTGGGACAGCCCCCGGAAAGGCAGACCTGGGGAGTGGCGGCATCGGGCAGCACCTGCCCGTGGGCATCCTCAAGCACCGCGTGGCCGCACCAGATCCAGGCGTCCGGCCGGTCGGTTTCCCACGAATTGCCATCGGTGCCCGCAAGCGCCGGGCCCAGGATCGAACAGGCGTCGGTCGGAAACACCGTTCGAGTGGGCGCAATCGCAGCGGCGGTGAAGCAATCGCGGTCACCGGGCAACACGGCCGGCAGGTAGACCGAGCCGTCGCTGAAATCCCACGAGCCACTCTGGGGGTCCCCGATCGCGTCTTCGAGCGCGCTCACTACTGTCCGTGCGGTCCCGGTATCCACGATCCCGCACAGAGCCGCATCGAGGCCTCGCGCCCGGGCCGTCGGGTCGTCCGTTGTGAGGTCGCGGAGCCCTGAGCCGTCCGGTAACGAGACGCTGAACAATGACGTTCCCTCAGCGCCTGGGTCCTGCAGGTCGATCGTCAGCTGCCATCGTTGAGGCAGGTACGGCTCCCAGGCAGTGTCCGCCCAGGCGGTGTCGGGCAGCCCGAGGTTGGGATCGCGCAATCGCGCCCGCAGGGCGGCCACGGCGGTTGCCTGATCCGGGCTTGTGACATGCGTGTCGGGCCCGCTGCCGACGTGGATCGAATAGGGCGCGTCTGGGGAGATGACCTGCAGGTCGATAAATCCCACGCCTGTTGCCCAATACGACCGGCAGCCGGGCAGGCGTGGGTCGCGGAGGGCATCGAGCAGGAGCCCGAGTCCCGGCCCTGTGAGGTCTCGCCGCACGAGGGCACCCGTCGGCCCCGCCGGATCGCCCAGGCCGACGTATGCGGAACCATCCCGGTACACACGGAGCGCGGGCCAGGCGATCTGCTGCCCGGCGATGGGATCGTCCGAATCGAGCTGGGCAACCCTGTCGCCCACGGCGTTCGGGTCGGAGCAGCCGTTCAGATCTGCGGCGGGCAGGGCGAGCGTGTTCCCCAGCCGCTCGGTCGCCCACGGTAGGCGGAGCAGCCCGGTCCCGACGGCGGCGGTGGTGCCGGCGATGAGCGCCAGGAGCGCTGCGGCCAGCAGAAGCAGGAGGCCGCGCCGTCCGGGCAGGATCGGCGTCGACGTGCCCTCGGGGATGGAGCTGACGCTGAGCAGCAGGGACGCGGACGGGCCACCGTCATCGACCTCGACCCGGAAATGCTCGCGGAGGCGCTGCTCGAGGTCTCGGTCAGGCATCGATCGTACCTCGGGGGGCATCGTGGTCCAAGTTCTCGCGTAGCTGTTGGAGCGCGTAGTGCAAGCGGGATGACACGGTTCCATGCCGAATCCCGAGTTGCTCCGCGATCTCACGCGTGCTCAAGCCCCGGTAGAAGCGGAGGACGACCACCAGCCGATGATCCGGCGACAGGCTGGCCAGCGCCGCGGTCAACAGCGCCCGATCGTCCGCCCGACCAATCGGGTCGGGTCCGAATCGCACCAGCTCGTCAGACAGGTCACGGACCTGGCGGCGCGCGCTGCGACGGAGCCGGTCGCGGCAGGTGTTGACCAGGATCCGCTCGAACCAGGCCTCGAAGCGGTCCGGATCCCGCAGGGACGACCACTTCCGCCAGGCCCGCACGAAGGCGTCGTGGGTTGCGTCTTCCGCCTCCGCCCGGTTACCGAGGATGGCTCGCGCCAGCCGGTAGCTGGCGTCGAGGTGGTCGGCCGCCAGACGCCGGAAGACCTCCGCCCTGGCCGCTTCACCGATGCTGGTGATCTCGTGGTCCACCACTGCACTCGCTCAGCTGTGCCCTTCCATGAAACGAGGTTCGGCAAGTGCCCGCCATTGCCCTTGTCTCGCCGTCGACTAGCTGCCGGCCGATCGGGGCTGATTCATGAAGAAGTCCCAGGTGACGGCCCGATCGTCCGGGTCGGACGTGTACCACTCGTGCCCCTTGCCGATGGCCTCGATGAAGGTCACCGCGGTACCGGCGTCGCAGGACGTCCACGTTGTCTCGGACGTGTAGGTGTCCGCGGTGACTGTCGGGTCGCCCGGGCAACCGTCAAGCTGCCGCCAGCGCTCCATGACATCCGCGAACGCCGGACACGGGGCGTCCTGGCAGGAGGGGTCGTCGGTGAGTCCTCCGTCGATGGGGATATTGACATCAGCTGTGCCGTGGATGGCGATGACCGAGACCGGCTGGCTCGGCTGGCAGTCAACGAGGAGCGTGCCGATCACGTCCGCGATCGCGGCGACGCGGCCGGAGAGATCGCAGGCCACGCGCTCAGCCATCTCACCGCCGTTCGAGCCGCCGAGGACGAAGACGCGGTTCGGATCGACCGGGTAGTCGGCCTCCATGCGGTCGATCAGCGCGGCGATGAACGCGACGTCGTCGATGCTCTCCCTGTTGGCCAGCTCACAACACGTACCCGCGTTCCAGCTGCCCTTGTAGCCCTGGGGGTAGACCACGACCGCACCGGGGTCGACCGCAATGGTGTCATAACCGGAGATCGTTTCAGCGTCGTCCATCGTCCCGGTCCGCCCATGGAGAGCCAGGACGAGCGGCAGCGGGTCCCGGCCCGCCCCGACGTCGGGCGGCGTGACCACCCTGTAGTCGCGGGCATCCCTTCCCGTCGACCTCGATGTGCCCCGTCGCCACCAGTGGCGTAGGGGCCGGGTGTTGGGGCGAGGCTGGCGCGGGCGAGGCCGTCGGGACCGGCGTGGGCGTGGCCGCTGGCGAGGGCGTCGCCAACGGGGGGTTGCCGCCGCACCCGGCGACCACGAGGACGCTGCTCAGCACGGCTGTTCGCATCAGGGTCCGCGCGTGGCGAGTGGCGGCACGTCGATCCATCGAATCCATCCGGGTCTCCTTCCTCCTACCCACCTGACGCCCGGCGGACGCGCTTTCTTCAGACCCGTTTCGCCTGAGAGTGCGTGAGCCAACTCGTAGGGAACGGCTAGCCCGGGATCGGTCCAGCGTCGAGCTCGCCCATCGACGGAGCTCCCCAGCGGCTGGGTCGGTCTGCCCGACGCTGGGCGATTGAAGGAATCGCTGTCTCCGCGCGTCAGGTAAGCGAGAGACAGGAGGGATCGATGAAGGTCCTGCGCCCCATCAGCACGATGCTGCTCGCATGCTCCCCTCGCGGGTTGCGGTGGCACCGCAGTGCCTCCGACAGCGTCGCCCGCCGCCTCGGCCAAGGGCGGGGTGCCGACGCCTACGGCCGCCACCACATCGCCGTCCCGCGACGCCGGTGCCGAGTGCCACGGTCCTTGACGCGCACATCGAGGTCGGTGGCCTGACCAGGGACTACCGCGTCGTCGCGCCGCCGGATGTTCGGCCACGCGAGCCGTTGCCGCTCCTCGTGCTCATGCACGGAGGCAACATCGCGACGTCCGAGGCACGGGTGATCGCGGCACCGACGTGCCGGCGAGGGATCCTGGCGCCGTCCTCGTCTGGGCCGAGGCCTACCAGACCGGCTGGAACTTTCGGGCAACCGGTGATGGCCCTGACGACGTCGCATTCATCAAGGCGCTGATCGAGCACCTGACGGCCGACTACCCGGTCGATCCGAACCGGGTGTTCCTCCTCGGCGCGTCCAGCGGTGCAATGGCGTATCGCGCCGCGTGCGAGCTGTCGGACCGCTTCGCGGCCGTCGCGTGTGACCTCAACGCCGAGCTGCTCGTCGGGGAAGACTGCACCCTAGCTCGCCCGATCTCCGTGCTCGATGTCCACGGCATGACGACACGGTGACCCTCTCCGACGGAGGGGCGACTGGCTGTGATGGGCCGTGCCCGCCCGTCGCCGAGACCAGGAGCGCTGGCGCCAGGTCGACGGCTGCACCGGGGAGCCCACCACCACCACGGAGGGGATCGTGGAGACGACCACCTTCTCGACCGCTCGGGCGGGCGTGGCGGTCGCTTCGTCAAGGCCATGGCCTGAACGACACCTGGCTCGGACCCGGCATCGATGACCTGGCGCTCATCTGGACGTTCCTCACGAACCACGCCCGATCGGCCGGCAGCTCCGGCTAGGCGTGTACCCATGCCGTCTTTGAAGCTCGTGGGCTTGCCAGCCGGCGTATCACGGTAGTGGGAAGCATGCGTTGGGCGAGCCTGTGCTGAATCGAGCGCTGACCGCGGGTGCGGCCACGAAGGCCGCGGCCTTCAAGCGCCTCGCTGCCGAGCACCTCGACGAGAGCTACCGGCTGGCCCGGGCCATCCTCGGCAGCCGGGCCGAGGCCGAGGACGCCACGCACGACGCCTTCGAGCGAGCGTGGCAGCGCTGGTCGACGCTGCGCGATCCAGAGCGCTTCGATGCCTGGTTCGCGCGCATCCTGGTCAACAGCTGTCGTGACCGGCTCCGGGCCGCAGCGCGCCGGCAGGTGCGGGACCTGTCGACTGAGCTCACGGGCGGCGGGACGGATCCCTTCGGGCAGACCCGTGACCGGATGGTCCTCGGTCGCGCGCTTGCTGACCTGTCGCCCGACCACCGGCTCGTGGTCGCGCTTCGCTTCGACCGCGACCTCACCACGAAGGAGATCGCTCGGCTGCTGGGCATTCGCGAGGGGACGGTCCACTCGCGCCTGCACTACGCGCTGCGCCACCTGCGCACGGTGCTCGAAGGGGTTGAGGACGAGGGAACCGCCCATGACTGACCGCGAGCTCGAACGCCAGCTGCGCGACTACTTCCGTGCCGAAGGCCGCGACGAGCATGCCTCGCAGGATCTGCTGGCCAGGATCAACGCCATCGCCGAGACGCCACCGGTCGTTTCGCCGCAGATCCATCGCGCGTGGCTGCTGGCGGCGGCCGTTCTCCTGATGATCGCACTGCTGGGTGTGGCGTTCGGAGCGGGATCCAGCCTCCTGCCCCGGAACCCGCTCCTTGAGGGCGCTGTGCCGACGCTGACCACCGCGACCACGGCGGCCACGACGCCCGGCCTGACGGCGGTTCCGACGAACACGGTGGCGACCGCGCACATCGACGTCGACGGCGTGACCCGCGACTACACCTTGGTCGCGCCACCTGACGCGGCCAACCGCGGGCCGCTGCCGCTCCTCGTGCTCATGCACAGAGGCAACATCGCGACGTCCGAGGCACGGGTGATCAGCGGCACCGACAAGCTGGCGAGGGATCCTGGTGCCGTCCTGGTCTGGGCCGAGGCCTACCAGACCAGCTGGAACTTTCGGGCAACCGTAGATGGCCCTGACGACGTCGCATTCATCAGGGCGCTGATCGACCACCTCGCGGCCGACTACCCGATCGATCCGAACCGGGTGTTCCTCTTGGGCGACGGGACCGGCGGTGCGATGGCGTATCGCGCCGCGTGCAAGACGGCGGATCGGTTCGCGGCCGTCGCCGTCGTCAGCCTCGACGCCGAGCTCCTCGTTGGGGAAGACTGCACCCTGGCGCGTCCGATCTCCGTGCTCGACATCTACGGCTCTGACGACAAGGTCACCCTCTCCGACGGAGGGGCGAATGGCTGTGATGGGCCCTGCCCGTCCGTCGCCCAGACCATGGAGCGCTGGCGCCAGGCCGATGGCTGCACCGGGGAGCCGACCACCACCACTGAGGGCATCGTGGTCACGACCACCTTCTCGACGTGTTCGGGCGGCGTGGAGGTCGAGTTCATCAAGGCCAATGGCCTGGTCGACACCTGGCTCGGGTCCGGCATCGACGACCTCGCGGTCATCTGGGCGTTCCTCACGAACCACGCCCGATCCGCCGGCAGCACCAGCTAGGCTGGAGGTTCTCGGGGTCCGGCTTCCTGCTCATGGTCGGATGCTAGGCAATGTCCGTGCTCGCGAACCGCACAATAATCGACGCCTGCGACGCTCCGCGGTTCGTGCTCAGTGGGGTTGGGCCTAGGCCGCTCCGGCCTCGGCGGCTCCCAAAGCACGTGCGCCACCGTTGCGCCACAACCCGACAGGTTTCGTGCTCACGAAGCGCACTTGCTTCGTGTCTTCGGCCTTCGGCGGTAGCCTAGGGCGCTCCTGGCGCAGATGCCGGTCGCCTGCCGGACCACCAGCGACACGCTTTGGAGCAGCCTTGGCCACACCCCCGGCTGCCGATCCCCATCATACGGTTCCCTCCGACATGCGCCGACTCTTGGCGTCGTGGGCGACGGCACCTTGCCGCGCAGCCGATGAGCCCGTCTACCCTCGCCACCGTGGAGTCGGAGCCCGGTGGCGCGCATGCCGCCACGCACGAACGCCCGACAGCTCGTACCGGACCACGCCGGCCAAGATGAGCTATGTCGTCGGGATCGGACTCAGGCAGGGCCGCGAGCCGTCGAGGAGTGCGAGACGATGGGTTGGCACCCACCCAGCAGGAGGTGTCAACGGGGGCTGAGGCTGCGCGAGCCCTTCGCGAGGCCCCAGACGAAGACGACCGCGATGGCACCCAGGGTGGCGATGACGATGCTCTCGACGTTGATGCCGTCGACGGTTCCGATCTTGAGCACGCTCGTGGCGACGAAGCCGCCCACGAGCCCACCCGCGATGCCTAGGACAACCATCATCACGAGCCCCTCGTGGGAGCCCATGATCCTGTTGGCGAGGAAGCCGGCGATGGCGCCGACGACGATCCAGGCGATGAAGCCCATGTCAACCGTACCTTCTTGTTTGTCGCGCGGCCCCCTTGGACCGACGCTGGCTGCGGACGAGCTCCATCCGCTGAGGAACCGCGACCCGGTCCCGGTGGCCGGTCAGTCCAGTCGTCGGACCTTCCGGCAGTCGATGTGCCGGCGATGGCGCCGGCTGTCGCCGAATTCGCCCCGCGCCGCAACGCCGCACGAGGCAGGTGAGGTCAACCGCCAGCTACCGCCTGGATCCCCGCGGCGCCGCCCAGAACCGCTGGGAGGATGACGAAGATGAGGAGCATCGCAAGTGCGATCCAGGCGAGGTACCGGACCACCACGGGGGCGATCGCGTCGCGACGCGAGAGCCCGTCGCCGTCACGACGCGCGGCGATGGGCCCCGAGGGCGAGGTCGACCGTGGCCAGCCGCTCATTGCCCGATCGGGATGGGGGCGCCCAGCGTGAGCACGAGGCCCAGGAGGACGCCGGTCAGGCCGAGCAGGAATCCGAGCACTTCGAGCGCATCGCGCCGGCTCGAGCGCACCGCGTCCGCTTGGGCGCTGCGGCCGACTATCGCGGCGAGGTCACCCGACTCCCCGCGTGGCTCCGGGGCTTCGACGGTCGTCATGGACGGGCTCCCGTGGGAACGGGGTCACGCGTTCAGCAGGAGGACGATGGACGCCGTGGCCCATCCAGCAGTCTTGGGTACCGACGCGATTGCGTCATGACGGCCCGTCATCTCTCGTCGTGGGCCGCGGATGCGAGGGTGCCGGGCGATGCTCAGTGGCGAGGACGCTCACCGTCGTGGCGAGGACGCTCGCCGTCGGGCGCCTCCTCGGCCCAGCCCTGGTTCGAGAAGGTTGGGATGAAGCGGTAGCCCTGGCCCGGCACGGTGGCGATGAAGCGCGGATGGCGGTAGTCGTTCTGGAGCTTGATCCGCAGGCTGCGGATGTGGCGGTCCACGATGTTGCTCTCGGCCACGAAGTCGGTGCCCCAGACGGTGTCCAGGATCTCGTCGCGGGTGACGATGCGGCCGGCGCGACTGGCGAGCAGGTACAGGAGGCTCTGCTCGATGCCGGAGAGATGGATCACCGAGGACCCCGCGTGCACCACGCGGTTGACGATGTCGATCTCGATCTCACCGAGCGAGATGGTGGGCACGATGGGCATGTCGGCGCCCGTCGTCCGGCGCGTGACGACGATGGCGCGCGCGAGCAGCTCCTCGGGCGAGAATGGCACGGTCAGGATGTCGTCGACGCCCAGGTCGAAAGCACGCAGCTTCGTCTTGAGGTCGCCACGGCGAGTGAGCCCGAGGACGGGCGTCACGCTCCGGGCCAGGGTGTTGGAAGCACCCACCCGGTGGAGGAGCTCCATGCTGTCATCGTGGTCCATGTCGACCACGGCCACATGCGGGCGCCATTCCGCGAGGATCCCCTCCGCCTCGGCAAGGCTGCGCGCCGCGCGGACGACGAACAGGCCATGGTTAAGTGTCAGCTCGATCAGGTCCACGATCAGCGGCTGCTCGTGCAGCACCAGGGCACGGCGCGCCTCGACCTCCGATGCCTCCGCCGGCTTGTCGGTCGTGACCATCGCGCTCAATGAGCCCTCGAGGAGTGTGTGCCCGCTGCAATGATTCTATCGCGATCGGTTCGCCCCTCCTGGCTTCCGGTTCGGGGACGGCCCGGCGCTCGCACGGCAACGCACAGGCGACGGCGTCATCTCGCCAGCGGACGGTCCGGCTGGCCTGCTCGCGACCTCATCGCTTGGGGCCGCGGCGAGATGACGAACCGTCATGACCCCCGGCGGACGGGGCAACATACTGCACCCTGACGTGACTTGGGGCTCGGTGACAAAGCGCCCGCGGGCATCGATCGGGGCGCCGATCTCGGCATTCCCGACCGCTTCGATGTCGATGACGGCATGGCCGACGACAGGATTGCCGTGGCGCGCCTCGACCGGCCGGATCTCCTGCCCTCCGGGGGCGTATCCCACGCGGCTGGCGCCAAGGTGACGTGCCCCGCCTCCACCTGCCGGATCTCCGGCCCTCCTGAGGCCTATCCCACGTGCCTGGCGCCAACGCGGTGCCCCTGCATGGCGAGACTCGGCAGGGTGGCTGGAACAGAGGCAGAGGCATCATGAAGACGAGTCCTCGCAAGCCCGGGTCGAAGACGGGTTCCGAGCCGAAGGCGAAGAGCGACCTCCAGTCCATGCCCATGCCGGAGCTGCAGGCCAAGCTGGGATCGTCGCCCGACGGCCTCACCGAGGCCGAGGCGAAGAAGCGGCTGACCCAGTACGGCCCCAACGAGATCGAGGAGAAGAAGGACAACCCGCTCCTGAAGTTCCTCACCTACTTCTGGGGCCCGATCCCGTGGATGATCGAGGCGGCCGTCGTCCTCTCGGCGCTCGCCCAGCACTGGGCGGACTTCGTCATCATCCTCGTCCTGCTCCTCGCCAACGCCGTCGTCGGATTCTGGGAAGAACACCAGGCGGGCAACGCCATCGCCGCACTGAAGGCCACGCTGGCGATCGAGGCCAGGGTCCGGCGCGACGGCAAGTGGGTCACGCCGCCGGCGCGCGAGCTGGTGCCGGGCGACGTCATCCGCGTGCGCCTGGGCGACATCGTGCCGGCGGATGCCCGCCTGCTGACGGGCGACCCGATCGAGGTCGATCAGTCCGCCCTGACCGGGCGAGTCGCTGCCGGCGACACGCAAGCCCGGCGAGGCGGTGTTCTCGGGGTCGATCGTCCGCCAGGGCGAGACCGACGCGATGGTCTACGCGACGGGCGCGCACACGTACTTCGGCAAGACGGCGCAACTGGTGCAGGAGGCGCACACCGTCAGCCACTTCCAGCGGGCGGTGCTCAAGATCGGCAACTACCTGATCGTCCTCGCGGTGGCGCTGGTGGCGGTGATCGTCGACCGTCGCGATCTTCCGCGGCGACCCGATCCTCGACACGCTGCAGTTCGCGCTGGTGCTGACCGTGGCGGCGATCCCGGTGGCGATGCCGACGGTGCTGTCGGTGACGATGGCGGTCGGCGCGCGCCTGCTGGCCAAGCGAGAGGCGATCGTGACCCGCCTGGCGGCCATCGAGGAGCTGGCCGGCGTGGACGTGCTGTGCGCGGACAAGACCGGCACCCTGACCCAGAACAAGCTGACGCTGGGCGATCCGTTCGGCGTCAGCGGCGTCGAGGCCGATGAGGTCGATCCTGCTGCGGCGCCCTGGCCTCGCGCGCGGAGGACAAGGACACCATCGACCTGGCCGTGCTGGGCGGCCTGAAGGACGACCAGGCCCTGAAGGCCTACGAGGTCGTCCACTTCCAGCCGTTCGACCCCGTGCACAAGCGCACCGAGGCCACCGTCAAGGGCGCGGACGGCAAGCAGTTCCAGGTGACCAAGGGCGCGCCGCAGGTGATCCTGGAGATGTCCGCCGAATGCCGGGAAGGTGAAGGCCGCCGTCGACAAGGCGGTCAACGAGTTCGCGGCGCGCGGCTTTCGCTCGCTGGGCGTGGCCCGCGCCGAGGGGAAGGGCGAGTGGCAGTTCCTCGGCGTGCTGCCGCTGTTCGACCCGCCGCGGGACGAGGCCAAGGCGACCATCGCGACCGCCCGGCAGATGGGCGTGACGGTCAAGATGGTGACCGGCGATGCGCTGGCCATCGCCCAGGAGACCGCCAAGAAGCTGGGGATGGGCACGAACATCCTCGACGCCAGCGGCTTCGGCGACACCAGGCATCGACGCGACGGCGAAGCTGCGGCAAGTCCATCGAGAGCGCGGACGGGTTCGCCCAGGTGTTCCCCGAGCACAAGTTCCACATCGTGGACGTCCTGCAGCAGCGCGGCCACATCGTGGGCATGACGGGCGACGGGGTGAACGACGCCCCGGCGCTCAAGAAGGCCGACTGCGGCATCGCCGTGTCGGGCGCGACCGACGCGGCGCGCGCGGCGGCGTCGATCGTGCTGCTGACGCCCGGGCCTCTCGGTGATCATCGACGCGATCAAGGAGAGCCGGCGCATCTTCCAGCGGATGAACAGCTACGCGATCTACCGCATCGCCGAGACGCTGCGCGTGCTGCTGTTCATGACGCTCGTCGATCCTGGTCTTCAACTTCTACCCGGTCACCGCGGTGATGATCGTGATGCTGGCGCTGCTCAACGACGGCGCCATCCTCTCCATCGCCTACGACAACGTGCACTACAAGGACCAGCCCGAGGCCTGGAACATGCGCCTGGTGCTGGGGATCGCCACGGTGCTGGGCGTCATCGGGGTCGTGGCCGCGTTCGGCCTGTTCTACCTGGGAGAGCGCGTCTTCCACCTCGACCATGCCGCACATCCAGACGCTGATGTACCTGAAGCTGTCGGTCGCCGGGCACCTGACGATCTTCCTCACGCGCACGCGCGGCCCGTTCTGGTCCATCCGCCCCGCGCGGGTCCTGCTGGTGGCCGTGTTCGGCACGCAGGCCGTGGCGACGCTGATCGCGGTGTACGGCGTGTTCATGACGCCGCTCGGCTGGGGCTGGGCGCTGCTCGTGTGGGGCTACGCGCTGGCTGGTTCCTCGTCAACGACCGCGTGAAGCTGCTCGCCTACCGGATCCTCGATCCGGCCACGGCCGAGCCCAAGACCGACGCCGCAGCCAAGCCGCCGGCGACCGGCGCGGCCCACGCCACGGCTTAGACCGAGCCCGAGACGCCGTCCGATTTGACGCCGCAGCTCGTCAAGCGAGTCCATGAGCTTCTTGAGGAACTGGGGCGCGAAGAAGCTCAGTGGGTCATTCGCGCAACGCGCCTCGCGAGGCAGGCTCATCCGTCTTGGGGTCAGGGGTGACGATTGCCCTCGTGCTCATCTGCGTGAGCCTCGTCGTCAACACGGTCGAGTACCGCGATGGAACGCAGCCGAGTGGGAACGTCGCCGTGGTACTGATCGCGCTCGCCGCTGCCATCGTGGCTGTCGCGATCACCACGGTCGCCCGTGGCTTCTCGATCATGCGCACCCGCCCGGCTGAGGGAGCCGTCCTCGTCGTCGGCGGCGCGTCGGTGGCCGGCCTCGCATGGTATTGGCTATTCGTCCCTGTCGGTGTTGGCGATGGTCATCTCTGTCTGCGGCATCTCGCGAGCGATGTGGCTGATCGAGCACACCGCGAGCCGATGGGTCAGGCGCGAGAAGGAGGACGTCCCATGACACCCATGACATCGGCCCGAGCCGCGTCGACACTCGGGACTTGAGGCGGGACGCTGATCGCGGCGAGCGCCGGGATCGCGTATCCGGTGCTGGCCGTCGCGTCAGCTGCGCTGACCGACGAGCTGGACCTGCCCTCGTGGGCCAGCTCCCCAGGCGCTATCAGCGATTACTACGCCGGCCTGAGCTACGACTCGGCTTTCATGGTGGGCATGGCCATGGGGGCCACCGGCTTCCTGTTGTCGCCGGCGTTCATCCCCAAGCTTGCTGACGTGGTGGGAAGCATCGACGGCGGTTCGACGTGGGTGCGCAGCTTGATCGTCGGTCTGGCGGCTGTGGACGTGGCACTCGTGCTCGCCTTTCCTGCGATGACTGCGACTGCGGTCTTCTGGGGTTCACACGGCGGGCTTTCGGTGGACGGGTATCTGACCATCCACGGCCTCGCATTCGCGTTCTACCGTCGCAGGGCGCCTGATCCCGCACCACGTCGGCGCGGCATCGGGTGTGCCGCAGGGCCGGGCCCCGAGGTCGCAACGGATCGCCTTCCTGTCATCAGGATCCCGCGTCAGCCGAGCTGCTCTTCGGGGTC
Organism: uncultured Chloroflexia bacterium; assembly: GCA_963806265.1. Lineage (GTDB taxonomy): Bacteria > Chloroflexota > Limnocylindria > Limnocylindrales > CSP1-4 > CAIXZV01. The sequence continues at coordinate 263 of CAWDXT010000020.1, read as the reverse complement.
GGCGGTGCGTCCGCGGGCGGGGCGAACTCCTCGACCAGCTGACGGGCCTGCGCCAAGCTCAGCTGGCGGCCTTCTGCGTGCAGCGCCTCATAGCGATCGCCAAGGGTGGCACGCACCTGCTCGAACAGCCGCTCCATCCCGAGGAGCTGGGTGGGCGCGGCCGCTCCGAGGCGTTCCTTCATCTCGTCCGCCTTGCCTGTCAGGAGCGCGGACCGTTGCGCGTCCCCCGCCCATCCGGCCCACGCGGCGGTCGTCTCGAGGGC
>CAWDXT010000019.1:0-25707 GCA_963806265.1 uncultured Chloroflexia bacterium | reverse complement strand
TTGCGATCGCGGTTGGCTTGCCGGTCTGGAGCGACTCGAGGCGGCCCAGCTCGTCGCCGTTGGACTCGAGGATGTCGGCGATCCTGAGCAGCGCCAGGCTGCGGTCCTGCGGCGTGGTGAGCGACCACGTCTCGAACGCCGCGGCAGCGGCATCGACGGCGGCGTCGACGTCCGCCTGCCCGGACGCGGGAACCGTGGCGACGGCCCCGCCGGTGGCCGGATTTTGGACCTCGAGGGTCTCTCCCGACACGGCATCGACCCAGCTGCCGCCGATGAACTGCTGATACGTCTTGACGGGGTTCAGGGTCTCGGTCACGGGGGCCTCCATGCGCGCGGATCGGGCACGCCTGCGACGGTTCCGAAGTGGTGCCGTTTGATCCGATGATTGTGCCCCGCTCGCAAGCCCGGTTCCAGTCGAGCGCGACCTACGCGACGCGGGTCGGCGCCCGTGCAGCCCGGGGACGTTTCGCCCGGTGGCGCTTCGCCAGGACGCGTTTCATCCCAATTCGCTCTGTCCCGGCGCGTTTCGGCCAGATAGCAAAAGGACGGGTAATCGACCCTTGCGGCGGGCCTTAGGTCCGGGTCACGGGCCAGCGAACGCCGGCTGGGCTGCCGCCGCTGAGCACGAAACGTGCCGTGCGTTCCGTTCGCGGGCCCCGGAATTGGGCCGATTCGGCCGGGTCGACGCGCCGTCTACCCGTCCAATGACTGGATGACCGGATCCGACGATCTCGGGGCGCCGGGGAAGGTTGCGGGCAAAGGTGGCGATGAAGCTGCCGGGCGACGGCGCCGGGCAACTAGCGACGCCCCGCAACTACACCGCGACGACTGGCGACTACCGCGTGATCGGCGCGTGCGTGGTCGCCACCCGCTCGATCAGGTCGGCTGCCCGCAGCGTGCCCGATGCCGCCTGCATCCGTGCCGAGATCGTGGCCATCCGCTCGCGGAGGGCCCCATCCCCCAGCAGCGCGTCGATCGCGCCGGTCAGCTCGTCGTCCTCGAAACCGTAGGTCGACAGCCGGCGCCCGAAGCCCAGCTCGTGAACCCGTTGCGCGTTGTCGACCTGGTCCCAGAACAGCGGCAGCACGATCATCGGCTTGCCGTGGTGGAAGCTCTCGACCACGGTGTTGTTGCCGCCGTGCGTGATGACGAGATCGACGTGGGGCAGGATCGCCGGCTGGGGCAGGAACGACTCGCCGGTCATGTTGTCGTGCAGCCGGATCTGGTCGGCCAGCGGCCCCTTGGACACGATCACCCGATGCGCCGTGCGACCCAGCACGTCCACCAGGCGTTGCATCAGCTCCACGTCAGCCGAGCCCAGGGAGCCGAGCGAGAGGTAGATCAGCGCGCCGGGCTGGTCGGCCAGCGACGGCGGCAGCGACCATTCGACGTCGGTGCCGCGGATCGTCGAGTCGAGCTGGTGCCACGTCGGAGCCAGCGGCTCCGCGCGCCGGTAGTCAGCCTCCGCTGGGTACGAGTAGAGGTTGAGGTACGGCGACTCGTGCATGAACTCGGGGCCGAGCTCCGTGTTGCGCAGGCCACCCGCCCCATGCTCGCGGCAGAACGCATCGAAGTCGGTCCAGGTGTCGGCGTGGATGCGACGGTACTCCGCCCGGAACGCGGTCCAGCGCGATGGATCGGCAGCCGGGTAGCCGGACGAGAACGGGGCCACCAACGGATCCAGCATCTCGGCGGGGTTGCACGACACGATCCGCACCCACGGACGTCCCGACGCCATGACGGCGGGGAACGAGACCACGTTGTCCTCGACGATGGCGTCGGGCTCGAGCTCGCCGATGATCTCGGTGAGGCGCGGATCCACGTACTTCACGCCGTCGATCAGCGCCTGCCACGTCGGCTGGATGAATTCCCCGATCTGCTCCAGGGTGGACTTGCGGAACACGGGCGCGGTATCGCGGATGAAGTCGATCCAGAACTGGCCCGGGACCTCGGGATCGGCCGGTGGCGGCCCGAGCCGCATCAGCCGCTCCTCGAACCCCTTCGCCTCCAGGTTGCCCGCGAACGACTCCTCGACGATGAACACGACGCGATGACCGCGCCGCCGCAGGATGTCGCCGATGCCGACGCAGTTGTTGGTCGGGCCGTAGGCGCCCTCCGGGAAGAACACGATCGTCCGACCGTCGGTCACTGTCACACCTCTGCCGCTCGCCTTCGGGACGCGCTCCACCTCGATGATCGCACGCCGGCCATCGCGGGATTTATGGACGCCAGCGAGGGCAAACGTCCCGGTCGGATCACCCGCTCGGCCCATCTCGAATGGCCGGGATGGCAGGTGCCCGGTCACCCGGACGTGCAGAGACTGGTGTCCGGCATCGCCGCCCATGACGCGGCATGCGCGATGTGGCGCGGGCCCGGCTCCTGACCGGCGTCCGATGCGCGCCACGGGAGGCTGAGACGCGATGACGTTGACGATCGTCGGGCTGCGCAAGCGGTTCGGCGAGGTGCAGGCGCTCGACGACGTCTCGTTCGATGTGCCATCGGGCGAGGTGTTCGGGTTCCTGGGCGCGAACGGTGCCGGCAAGACGACCACGATGCGGATCGTGCTCGGGCTGCTGCGCGCCGATGAGGGCACGGTGACCCTCGACGGCCGGCCGGCCCGCGATTGGCCGCGCCGGACCTGGGGATATCTGCCCGAGGAGCGCGGCCTGTATCTGCGGATGCCGGTCATGGACCAGCTCGTCTACTTCGCATCCCTGTACGGGGTGTCGCGCGCGAAGGCGCGCGGCGAGGCCCTGGCCTGGCTGACCCGCTTCCGAATCGCGGACTACGCGGACCGACGTGCGGAGACCCTGTCCAAGGGCAATCAGCAGAAGGTCCAGTTCATCGCGACCATCCTCCATGACCCCGACGTGCTGCTCATGGACGAGCCGTTCTCGGGCCTCGACCCGGTGAACGTCGCGCTGCTCAAGGCCGCGTTCCTCGAGCTTCGGGACCGAGGCAAGGCGCTGCTGTTCAGCACCCACCAGCTGGAGCAGGCCGAGGAGCTGTGCGACTCGGTGGCGATCATCGATCGCGGCCGGATCGTGACCTCGGGCCAGACGCGGGAGGTCAAGCGCTCGACGGGGCACCAGGTGGTTCGCGTCGCGGTGACCGGCAACGGCGACGGCAGCTGGCTCAGCGGCCTGCCGCACGTGACGGTGACGCGGCCCGGACGCGACTACACCGAGGTCCTGGTCGAGGCCGGTGCCGATCCGCAGATCGTCCTCCAGGCAGCGATCGCCCATGGCGGCGATGTGCTCCGCTTCGAGGTTGGCGACCCGTCGCTGGAGGAGGTGTTCGTGGAGAGGGTGGGCGCGGTCGACACGACCGAGCAGACCCTGGCGCCTGCCGAGGCGGTGCGGTCATGAGCAACCTGACCAACATCACGACCATCGCCCGCCGCGAGTACGGCGTCCGCGTTCGAACCCGGAGCTTCATGTTCGGGACGGCGCTGCTCGTGATCGGCGTGGTCGTGATCGCGCTGCTCCCGGTCATCATCCGCTACGTGGACCAGTTCGATCAGACGCAGGTCGCCGTCTCGGCCGACACCCCGGAGGTCTCGGCCACGGCGGCCGCGACGCTCGACCGGCTGCTCAACCCGCCGCCGGCCGATGCGTCGAGCGACACGCGGACCGACTATGTCATCACGGTGGTTGACGGCCCTGACGCCGCGCGCACGGCGGTCCGCGACGGCGACGCCGGCGCCGGCCTGGCGATCACCAGGTCCAGCGATGGCGAGCTCAACTTCGTCCTCTACACGAACGACAGCTCGACGGGCCGGACGGCGACCCTCGTGGGGCAGGCCGCGAACGCCGTTGCGATCGCGGATCGCCTGGACCGGGCGGGCGTCGCGCCGGCCGACCAGGCCACGATGTTCGCGGCAGCGCAGTTCCAGGTCGAGTCCCCGGACCCAGACAAGACCGGCCCCGTTCAGGACGCCGTGACCGAGGCGAGCCAGGATCTGCTCGGGTTCGGGATGACCATCCTCATCTTCATGATCATCGTGATGTACGGGAACTGGATCGCGATGAGCGTGGTCGAGGAGAAGTCGTCGCGGGTCATGGAGGTCGTCCTCAATGCGGCGACACCGTTCCAGCTGCTGGCGGGCAAGGTCCTGGGCGTGGGCGGCGTGGCGTTCACGCAGTACGGCGCGGTCGTCGTTGCCGGCCTGGTGTCGCTGGCGCTGCTCAACCCGATCAGCACGATCGTGCTGGGCGAGGACGTGTCGGCGCTGTCGCTGCCCAGCGGCCTGACACCCGGCCTGCTGGTCGCATTCGGCGTGTACGGCGTGCTCGGGTTCCTGATGTACGCCTCGCTGTATGCGGCGGCCGGCTCGCTGGTCAGCCGGATCGAGGACGTCAATGCTGCCGTGATGCCGATGACGTTCCTGTCGATGGGCGGCTACTTCATCGGCATCTACGCGGCCATGGGCCTGCTCGACATCGGCTCGGGCTGGGTGACGGTCCTGTCGGTGATCCCGTTCTTCAGCCCGTTCATGATGCTCGGCCGGATCGCCGTTGGCAGCGCCGTGCCGTGGGAGATCGTGGTCTCGCGTGATCCTGCTCCTCGTCGGCATCGTCGTCGCGGTCTGGGTGGCCGCAAGGATCTACGCGGCCGGTGTCCTGCTGTACGGGCAGCGACCCGGCATGCGGACGGTCTGGCGCCTGATCCGCGAAGGGATGTAGCCGGGCAGATCGCGGAGCCGCTCCGGGGGAGGTCGCTCGGGTGGTCGCCGGCCGATGGTTGGGGTGCGGTCCCGCCGCTGGCTCAGCCGCCGCCCACGGCGAGCGCGACCACCAGCACCAGGCCCGCACCGATCGCGAGCACCGGGTCGAGCCATGACCAGCGCACGAGGCGATAGCGGCTCCTGGGCCCGAGCCGAATGCCCGGGCGTCCATCGCGAGCGCCAGGCGATCCCCGTGTCGGATGGCGAGCACGAGCAGCCCGACCAGGAGCCGCGGATGCCACGACCCCCGAAGGCCGCGGATCCGTCGTGCCTGGCGCAGCGACGTGAGGTGCTCGGCGAGCCGCGGGATCGCCTGGTAGGCGGCCAGCGCGCCATACGCGAAGCGCTCCGGGGCGCGACCCTGTTGCACGAGCGAGTCCACGAGCCTGGTGGAGTCGGTCGTCTGCGCGAACACGACGCCGACGGCTGTGATGGCGATCACCCGCGCGGCCAGGCCCGCACCCGCGGCCAGCGCGGCCCAGGTGATCCGCACCGGTCCGATGAGCACGGCGACCGCCTGGGTCGGGTCCGAGTTGGAGCCCGAGAACAGGGCGTTGGACAGGCCGATGCCGAGCGCCGCCAGCCACAGCGGCGCGACGCCGGCCAGCAGGCGCCGGCCCGGGATGTCGCCAAGGAGGCGGCCCGCGACGAGGACGGCGGCCGTCACCAGGAGCGGCGGCCCGATCGCCCGGGTGAGCGCCAGCCCCGCGAGCAGCAAGAGCGCGACGATCAGCTTGGTCAACGGGCTCACGCGGCCCAGGACGCTGACCAGCTGGACCTCGGATGGTTCGATGCGCCGCAGGATCACGGGGCCGGCGCCCTGTCTTCGCGGATCGCTGTTGGCCCGCCGACGGTCGCGCTTGACCGGCCGACGGTCGCCTGCCGCCGACGGTCGCCGGCTGCCCGCCGACGGTCGCCGGTGACACGGACCCGTCACCCTCGGCCGGGCCACCGACCGCGACGATCCGCCCGCCCTCGAGGCGCAGGATGCGGCTCGCGAAGGCATCGATGAAACGCTCGTCGTGGGTCGCCGCCAGCACCGCCGCCCCGTCATCGACGCGCTCGTCGAGGATCTGCAGCAACGCCTCGTGCCCGCGTCGGTCCTGGCCGAAGGTGGGCTCGTCGAGAACCAGCAGCCGGGGGCGCCGAACCAGCGCGGTCGCCAGCGAGAGCCGGCGCTGCTCGCCACCCGACAGCGTGTACGGGCTGCGGTCGCCGAACAACGCCAGCGGCAGATCGATGCGATCCATCAGCGACTCCGCGTTGCGGCGCGCGACGCGGTCGAGCCCGAGCGTCACCTCGTCCTCGACCCGCAGCGTCACGAACTGCTGCTCCGGGTCCTGGAACAGGTACGCGGCGTGCTCTGCCAGGTCCGAGGGCCGGAGACGCGAGGGATCCCGCCCCTCCAGCCGTACCTGGCCCCTGGACGGACGTAGCAGCCCGACCAGCAGCCGGCCAAGGGTCGACTTGCCGGACCCGTTCGTCCCGACGAGCACCGTTCGCTCTCCGGCGGCGACGGCCACGTCGACCCCCTGGATCACGTCGGGCCCGTCGTACGCGTACCGAACGCCGCTGGCCGTGACCACGACCGGGTCAGACGCGTGGCTGGACGCTGGCGGGACCGACCGGCGCCGGCTCGTCGCCGGCTCGTCGGGCAGCCAGGCGCCGGCCGCCAGCAGTCGATCGCGAGACCTCGCGAGCACCGCGGCCGGCGCCCCGAAGTCGATCGGCCGGCCGTCGGTGCCCAGCGCCAGGACCCGGTCGGCGAGCGACCACGCGATGTCGATTCGATGCTCGACGAGCACCATCGTCACCGCGCGCGCGGCCCGCAGCGCCGTCATGCGAGCGGCGAAGGCGCGCGCGGCCGGCGGATCGAGGTTGGCAGTCGGCTCGTCCAGGACGAGGATCCCGGGCCGGGGCGCGAGCGCACCGGCGAGCGCCAGGCGCTGCTGCTGCCCGCCGGACAGCCGGGAGGTCCGGCGGCGCTCGAGGCCGGCAAGACCCACCTCGTCGAGCGCCTCGGGCACGCGCGCGAGCATCGCGTCGCGCGACCACGCCCGGCTCTCGAGCCCGAACGCCACGTCGTCCTCGACGCGCTCCATCACCAGCTGGCTGGCCGGATCCTGGAACACGAGGCCCACCCGGGCCGCGATCTCGCTGCCGGCGGTCGTGGTCGGGTCGAGGCCGTCGACGAGGAGCGAGCCCCGCCACTCCCCGGGGAGCTCGCGCGGAACGAGGCCGGCCAGCGCCAGGGCCAGCGTGCTCTTGCCCGACCCGGACGGACCGATGACGAGCAGGCACTCGCCCGGGTCGACCTCGAACGAGACGTCGGCGAACGCCGGCTGCGGCCGCGCCGCGTACCGGAACGTCAACCCGTCGGCCCGGATCGAGCCGGGCCTGGCACGTCCCGTCAGATCAGGTGCCAGCGGGGAAGCCCTCGAGCACGCCGGCGCCTCGCAGCGCCCGCACCAGCAGCACCGAGCCGCCGGCGACGATGACCACGGCCGAGATCGCCATCATCAGGCCGCGGACGAGCTGCAGCTCGATCGAGACATCCGGGTAGTACAGCACCCAGTCATGGATCCAGGCACCGGCGGCCGACGCGATCGCGGCCAGCGCGAGCACCGGGAACGACCATGACCGATAGAGCGTGAACGCGAACACCATCTCCGCGGCGGCGCCCTGGACGAAGCCGGACAGGAGGGTGTCGGGGCCCCACTGGCTGCCGATGATCGTCGATACCCCGGCCGCGACCATCTCCGCGAACAGCGCCGCGCCCGGCTTGCGCACGATCAACGGCGCCAGGACCGCCGGAATGAGCCACACCGCGTACAGCAGGTCCTTCAGCGGCGGTGCGAACGCGAACAGGGGCGTGAACCCCTCCCAGAGCAGGCCCCACGCCCAGAACACGACCCCGAACGTCACGCCGATGATCGCGGTCACGACGACATCGCGCGTCCGCCAGGCGGTCTGATCGGGGGTCACGGGGCCTCGGGTCGAAACGACCGTCGCCATCGACAAACTTCCTCCACATCACGACAACGCCGCCCCCGGGAGCCGGGGACGGCATCACGCGTGCGGGCCTGCTTCCTTCGCCGGTACGAACCGGATCAGGTTCCGCGGGTCTGTGGGTGAACCACACTCTCAGCGCTCTCGCGCTCCCCGGAGGCAACTCTTCGGTTGTCAGCCGAGTCTACACCCGCCTCGGGCGACCCCCGGTTCGTGCACCCGGTGCGCGACGCGGGTCGCAACAATCGGCCGCACGGTGCCTGGCTCCCCGGGCCCTCCCTACGCCTCCGCCGCAGCCCCGACGGCCGCACCCCGGTCGACGACCACCGGATGCCTCGCCTCGAGACCCGCACGCTGCCCGTCGATCCAGGCCACCGCCTCGTCGAGCACCCGCTCGTGCTCGGGCTCGTGATGCGTCTCGTGCCGCAACCCCTCGTGGACGTGCCGGGTGGTGTTGCCCATCGACTCGAACGGCGCCGACGCCGACACGGGCACGATCGGGTCGTCGCCGCCGTGGAACACGAAGGTCGGCATCGGCATCGCCGACAGCTCCGTCAGCGCATCGCGCACCCGCCGCTGCTCGCGGAGCCCCTCATAGGCGAAGCGTGTCGTGCTCACCGGGACCAGCAAGGGGTCGGTCCGGTACGCCTCGGCGACCGCCGGATCATGCGACAGGCCCTCGCTCAGCTCCCCGTTCGAGATGCGCATGTGCGGGAGCACGTTCGCCAGCCCGACGACGACGGCTCGCTTCCAGGCCGGGAGCTCGACCGCGATCGCCGGCGAGGAGAGCACGAGGAGGTCCGGCAGCGGCCGGTCGACCGGCGACGTCACGTACCCCGCCGCGATCAGGCCGCCCAAGGAATGGCCCCACACGACCAGCGGCAGACCCGGGCTCTCGGCCCGCAGTGACGCGATCTGGGCCTCGAGGTCGTCGTGGTGCTGGCGCCAGTCATCGATGTGGCCCCGACGCCCGGCCGACCTGCCGAAGCCGCGGAGGTCATAGCCGTGAACGTCGATCCGATCGGCCGTCAGGGCATCGGCCACCGTCGCGTAGCGCCCGGCATGCTCGGCAAGCCCGTGCACGATCAGGGCCATCGCCCACGGGTCGCCGTCCGCGGGCCAGTGCACGGTGCGGAGCAGCGTGCCGTCGCTCATCCGCGCCGTGCTCTCCGCGATCGGCAACGGCGAATGATCGATCATCGAGGAACCTCCTCGGTCGTCAGCGTAGCCGGTCCGGGCATCCCGCCGCCAGCCGTTCACGCCGAGCCGCTAGCATCGAGTCATGAGCGGGAGCTGGGCCGAGATCGCCGATCGCGTGTTCGTGGGTCGCTATGCCTTCTTCGACCAGGACATCGTCGCCGTGCTGGGCCATGATGCGGCGCTGGTCGTGGACACCCGTAGCACGCCGGGCCAGGCGCGCGAGCTGCTCGACGACCTCCGCGACCTCGGCTCGCCACGCGTCGGCATCGTCGTCAACACCCACGGCCACTACGACCATGCCTTTGGGAACTCGCTGTTCCGCCCGGCGGTGATCTGGGGCCACGAGCGATGCGCGACCATGATCCGGGACACGGGTGAGCGGCAGCGAACCGAGAGCGCCGCCGCGATGCCCGACCTCGCGGGTGACCTGGCCGAGGTGATCCTCGATCCGCCGGATCACACGTTCGCGCGTCGGAGGTTGATCGAGCTGGAGGGGCGGCCGATCGAGCTCACCTTCGTCGGGCGTGGCCACACCGACAACGACATCCTGGTCCGCGTGCCCGACGCCGATGTGCTGTGCGTCGGTGACCTGCTCGAGAACGGTGCGCCGCCCCACTTCAGCGACGGCTTCCCGCTCGACTGGCCGGCGACCGTGGCGGCCCTGGCGTCGCTCGTCGATGCGCGGACCGTCGTCGTTCCGGGCCACGGCGACCCCGCGGGCCAGGCGTTCGTGGCCGAGTCGCTGGCGCAGCTCGAGGCCGTCGTCTCGCTGGGACGTCGCGTGCACGCGGGTGAGCTGTCGCTCGAGGACGCGATCGAGGCCGCACCGTACCCGGCGGAGTCGGCACGCGAGGCGCTGGAGCGAACCACCGCACAGCTCCGCGGAGAGCTGGACCACGGCTGAGGGCGCGTGGGGCCCACTCAGCCAGCGGCCCTCAGGCGCCGATCCTGACGATGCAGCGGCCCTCAGGCGCCGATCCTGACGATCCAGCGGCCCCGGGCACGGCCCTCGACGATCGCGTCAAGGGCCGGCTCGAGCGTGTCGAGGGCGACCTCGGTCAGCGCTCGCTCGATCCCGCGAGGCGCGAGATCGCCGGCAAGCCGGGCCCACATCGCCCGCCGATCGCCGATCGCCATGTTGGCGCTGTCCATGCCCAGCAGCGACACGCCGCGCAGGATGAATGGCAGCACCGTCGTCGCAAGCTCGGCGCCGCTCGCATTGCCCGACGACGCAACCGCGGCGCCGGTGCGCAGCGTCCGCAGCACGTACGGCAGCGTGGCCGTGCCCACGGTGTCCACCGCCCCCGCCCAACGTGCCTTATCGAGCGGCCGGCCCGGACCCGACACCTCGTCCCGTGTCAGCAGCCCCACGGCCCCGAGCCGGCGAAGCCGATCCTGCTCGTCCGCCTTGCCCGTGGCCGCCCAGACCTCGTGGCCGCGCGCGGCAAGGATCGCCACGGCCGCCGACCCGACCCCGCCGGATGCGCCAGTGACCAGCACCGGACCGTCCCCGGGTCGAAGTCCGTGACGCTCGAGGGCGTCCACGCTCATCGCCGCCGTGAACCCGGCCGTCCCGATCGCCATCGCCGCGCGGGCATCGAGTCCCGGCGGCATCGGGACCACCCAGCCGACCGGCAACCGCGCCAGCTCTGCGTATCCACCGTGCCGTGATGTCCCGATCTCGTAGCCGTTGGCGAGCACGGCGAGGCCCGCCGGGATCTCCGGCGCCTCGGAGGCGATGACGGTTCCGGCGAGGTCGATACCGGGCACCAGCGGATAGGTCCGCGCAACCCGGCCGTCCTCCCTTGCGGCCAGGCCATCCTTGAAGTTCACGCCGGACCACTCGACCCGGACGGTGACCTCGCCCGGCGGCAGGCTCTCGGGATCCAGGGTGGTGAGGCCGCGCCGAAAGACGCCATCGGCGGGTCGGTCCACCACGTAGGCGCGGAATGTCGGGGGCAGGTCGCCGGATATGACAGGTGGCGCCGGCTCGCCCCGGGACAGGTCAGGCATGGGACGATCCTACCCGCCGCGGTCCTCGCGCCCGCAGGCGCACTCCCGGCGAGCTCACAGCCAACTCTCAGCAAGACGGGGTGTCATGGGTCCATGCAGCCCGAGCGCCCCGCGAAACCTGCCGCGCCCATGCACGCCGGCCACGCCCCATCGGCGCATGTCCTCGTGGTCGACGACGAGCCGGCGATCACGGACCTCCTGGCCACGGCCCTGCGCTACATGGGGTATCGCGTCACGACCGCGGCCAGCGGTCACGCTGCGCTCGAGGCGGCGGCGAGCGCGGCGCCGGACCTCGTCGTGCTCGACGTGATGCTCCCGGACATCGACGGCTTCGAGGTCTGCCGTCGGCTGCGCGACGCACGCGACTTCGTGCCGGTGATCTTCCTGTCGGCGCGCGGCTCGGACGACGACCGTGTGACGGGCTTCGTTCGGGGCGGGGACGACTACGTGACCAAGCCGTTCTCCCTGGAGGAGCTGACGCTGCGCATCGGGGCGCTGCTTCGCCGGGTCCGGGGCGGCGAGACCGATGACGCGCGATTGCGCTATCGCGACCTCGAGATGGACGAGGACCGGCACCAGGTGTGGCGGGGCCAGCGCGAGGTGCACCTCTCCCCCACCGAGTTCCGCCTGCTCCGCTACTTCCTGCTCAACCCCGAGCGGGTGCTGTCCAAGCAGCAGATCCTGGACCACGTCTGGCAATACGACTTCAACGGCGAGGACAACGTCGTCGAGACCTACGTGAGCTACCTGCGACGCAAGATCGACGACGTCGAGCCCCGCCTGCTGCGCACGGTCCGCGGCTTCGGCTATGTGCTGCGCGCCGACGGCCGGGCCTGAGGGCGGCGTCGTGATCACTGGCCCACGGTGACCCTCCGCGCCCGTCTCCTGGTCTCGCTCGCGGTGATGCTGGCCGTGGCGCTGATGCTGGCGGGCACGCTGCTCGTCGGGCTCACGCGCGTCAGCCTCGTGAGCCGGGTGGACGCGGAGCTCGAGGCCGTCGCGGCGACCAGCAGCCGGCTCCTGCGCCTGGCCGACCTGACGGTCACTGACAGCGAGGCGGGGCAGCGGCTCGCGGTGATGCGCCTCGACCGCCAGGGCCGGGTGCAGCGAGCCATCCCGTCGGGCTTCGCCAGCGATCCCGACCCCCTCCCGGCCATGCCCGTGTATGCGGACGGCATCCCCGCGTCGGCCTATGGCCAGATCGTCGAGCGGCCCTCGGTCGACGGGTCGCTGCGGTATCGCGTGATCACCGAGCGGGCCCGGCCGAACCTGATCCTCGCGATCGCGGCCCCCATGTCGGGCGTCGACGCCGCGACATCGGCGCTGGTTCGAACCCTGCTCGTGGTCGGCCTCCTGGCACTGGGCGGCCTGTTGCTCGTGGCCTGGCTCGTCGTGAGGCACGACCTGCTGCCGCTGGAGCGGATCGCGAACGCGGCCGAGGCGATCGCGGGCGGCGATCTCTCACACCGGGCCGGCGTTCCCCACGACCAGACCGAGGTCGGGCGGCTGGGGACAGCGTTCGACGCCATGGTGGATCGGATCGAGAAGAGCTTCGGTCAGCAGCAGGCGGCGCTCGAGGCCAAGGAGCTGAGCGAGGATCGCCTCCGTCGGTTCGTGGCCGATGCCTCGCACGAGCTCCGGACACCGTTGACCGCGGTCCGGGGCTACGCGGACCTGTACGAGGCCGGCGGCCTCGAGGATCCCGCCGAGCTGGCGGTGGCGATGGAGCGGATCGGGACGGAGAGCCGGCGCATGGGCGCGCTGGTGGATGACCTGCTCACCCTCGCGCGGCTCGATCAGGGCCGGCCCGTGCGACGTGAGCCGGTCGACCTGTCGACCATCGCTCGTGACGCCGTGGCAGACGCCCGCGCGCTGGAGCCGGGGCGCCGGATCACCGGCGCGATCGACCCCGACGTCATCGTCATCGGCGACCAGGATCGCCTCCGCCAGGTCGTGGGCAACCTGCTGGCCAACGTCCGTGTTCACACGACGCCGACCACGCCGTTCGAGGTGATCGTCACTCGCGCACGCGCGGCCACCCTGCTGCCGGTTGATCCCACCTCAGGGGAAGCGACCACGCCGGCGGAAGCGAACACGCCGGCGGAAGGGAACGCGCCGGCGCAAGCGAACGCGCCGGTCGAGGCGCCGATGCTGGGCGAGCTTCGCGTGGTGGATCACGGACCGGGCATCCCGGAAGAGCACGGCTCGAGCGTGTTCGATCGCTTCCACCGGGTGGACCCGGGGCGTTCGAGGGATCGCGGCGGCGCGGGTCTCGGGCTGTCGATCGCGGCCTCGATCATGGCCGCGCACGGCGGAGCGATCTGGCACGAGCGCACGCCGGGCGGGGGCGCGACCTTCACCATCCAGCTCCCGCTCACAGGCAACTCACAGGTGCCCCCCGGCTCAGGTTCAGCGAGCGGGGGCACGATCTGAGGGCTGCAGGATCACGACGACGGCTTCGATGCCGCTTCGATGCGGCGACCGCCGCAGGGTGACGCCAGCGGTCAGGGCCAGCCGTGAACCCTGCTCTAGGTCGCGGTCATCAGCCCTTCGTCGTCTTTCATCAGCCCTTCGTCGTCTTCCCTTCATCGCGTTCAATCACTCTTCATCGCGTTCAATCAGCTCTTCGTCGCGTTTCATCAGGAGGTAGCTCGTGAAGCTCACCAAGACCCTCGCACTCCCGATCATCGGGCTGCTGCTCGTCGTGGGCGCCGGTGCTGTGCTGGCCACGACCGGGGTGCCCGCACCGAGCGCCGCCGACACCGTCGTGCCGGCGGCGGCGACACCGTCGCCCACGCCGACCGCGCCGACCCCACCAACCGTCAAGCCGAAGGCGACCGATACGGTGCTGTCCGACGTGCTCGACAACCTGGTGTCCAAGGGCACGATCACCGAGTCGCAGAAGACCGCGATCCTCGATGCCGTGCAGGCCCGGCGCGACCAGCTGGCCGCCGACCGCAAGGCTGCTGCCCAGGCGTTGCGCGAGCAGGCGCAGCAGATCCGCGACTTCCTGTCGGATGGTCAGATCACCCAGGACGAGCTGGACCAGCTCCCCGCCGACAGCCCGCTGCGGCAGCTGACCAATCTCATGGACGACGGGAAGATCACGACCGACGAGCTGCGCTCGATCGGCGGCGGCATCCTGCGCGAGCTGGGCATCGGCCGGGGCGGTCGCGGCGGAGGCCCCTTCGGAGCTCACCCGTTCGCCGGTCCGGGCGGCTGGGGTCAGCCCGGCGCCTCGCCCTCGCCGAGCACCGGGACGGGGTCCGGCACCAGCGGCTGAGCTCGACAACGGCCCCCTGAGCCTCGCGCTCCGGCTCGCCGAGCCTCCCACCTCCGGCCCGCCGAGCTCGAGTCGGGCTCGCTGAGCTTTGCACCTCTGGCTCGCCGAGCCTCGCACCTACGGCCCGCCGACAACGGCGGGCCGTTTCCCTTGCAAATCGCAGTCCAACATCCAGCAGGTCACCAGGTTCCCGACGTTTGACGCTGGGCGTTCTCTCACCTGAACGCTGGGCGTTCTCTCACGCTGACCCTGGGCGACCTCCCCCGCTGAACGCTGGGCGACCTCCCCCGCTGAACGCTGGGCGACCTCCCCCGCTGAACGCTGGGCAACCTCCCCCGCTGAACGCTGGGCAACCTCCCCCGCTGAACGCTGGGCAACCTCCCCCGCTGAACGCTGGGCGTCCGATTGGTTCGTTCGAGCAATGGACTGATCACGCCGCGTTCCGGATGTCCGGTGGGGGCACCCGCAACGAACGGGATGAACGCCGGGCGAGCGAGCCATTGGCTGAAGGACGTCGGAGCGAACCACTTGAACGCTGGGCGTTCGGGGCGCGGCGACGGCAGGCGGGCAGGGGCCACCGGGACGGGACGCTGCCTGGCACGCGGCGACGGCACGCTGCCTGGCGCGCGGAAAGGAGGCGCGCACCATGCGCAGAGGGGCACGCGGCGACGGCACGCTGCCTGGCGCGCGGGGACGGCAAGCGCGTGCGGCACGCTACGTGGCGCGCGTGGGGACCGCACGCTGCGTGGCGCGCCGAACGGCAGGCCCGTGCCGCACGCTGCGTGGCGCGCCGAACGGCAGGCCGTGCCGCACGCTGCTTCGCGCGCGGAGTGGCACGCGGCGACGGCAGGCGGGACGAGTCCACCCGGTTACGTTTCGGTTGCGAGGCTCGCTCCGGGGTTGACGGCCGAGACGCCGTCCCCCATTCTTCGCGACCTGATGAGTCACACCAGCCACAGTTGGTCGATGTGCATGCGTGGGCGGCCCCGTCGTTCGGAGGACGGGCGCCGAGCTTCCCCGCGCTGACCAACAGCGAGTGACAACGGGGATCTCGGAGCCGAGGTCCCGGGGCCGCGAACCACGAGGGTTCGCGGCTCTTCTGTTCTCCGGCGAAGACGACGGGTAGCCGCCGAGCCAACCCCACCGGGGGCCCTCGACGACCCAGTCAGCCGACGCGACCGAAGGCAGCACACCGACCCGCCCGGTCGCCACTCGTCAGGAGAACAGCGACATGAGCTTCGACCCCAGCGCCCTGCCGGGGCTCCGTTCCGAGACCCAGGCATTGCACGCGGGCCAGGTGCCCGACCCCACGACCCATGCCCGGGCCGTGCCGATCTACGCCACGACCTCCTACGTGTTCGATGACGCCGCCCACGCCGCGCGGCTGTTCGGCCTCCAGGAGTTCGGGAACATCTACACCCGGATCATGAACCCCACCACGGGCGTGTTCGAGGAGCGCGTCGCGGCACTGGAGGGCGGCGTCGGGGCGCTCGGCCTGGCATCGGGCCAGGCGGCCGAGACGCTGACCGCCCTCAACCTCGCCCGTGCCGGCCAGAACATCGTCAGCAGCGCCAGCCTCTACGGCGGCACCTACAACCTGTTCCACTACACGCTGCCCAGGCTCGGCATCGAGGTCCGCTTCGTGGACTGCTCCGACCTCGGGGCATGGGCCGCAGCCATCGACGACAACACGCGGGCGCTGTACCTCGAGACGATCGGCAACCCCCGCCTCGACGTCGCCGACATCAGCGGGATCGCGGGCGTCGCGCACGCGGCGGGCGTTCCGCTCATCGTCGACAACACCTGCGCGCCCCTCATCGCGAAGCCGATCGAGCTGGGCGCCGACATCGTGCTCCACTCGGCGACCAAGTGGATCGGCGGGCACGGAACGGTGATCGGGGGCGTGGTCGTCGACTCGGGCAGCTTCGACTGGGCGGCCTCTCCTCGCTTCCATGACGACTTCGTGGCGCCCGACCCCTCCTACCACGGCGTGTCCTACACGGAGGCGTTCGGGCCGCTGGCGTTCATCATCAAGCTCCGCGTGCAGGGGCTACGCGACCTGGGCGCCGCGCTCAGCCCGTTCAACGCCTTCCAGCTGCTCCAGGGCCTCGAGACGCTGCCGCTGCGGATCGAGCGCCACAGCCAGAACGCCCTGGCGGTCGCCCAGTGGCTGCAGGATCGTCCCGAGGTCGAGTGGGTCAGCTACCCGGGCCTCGCCTCGCACCCGTCGCACGAGGTTGCGCTGCGGACGCTGAAGGGCGGCTTCGGCGGCCTGGTGACGTTCGGGATCAAGGGCGGGACCGAGGCCGGCCGCCGGCTGATCGACAGCGTCAAGCTGTTCAGCCTGCTGGCCAACGTGGGCGATGCCAAGAGCCTGATCATCCACCCTGCCTCGACCACCCACCAGCAGCTCAGCGCCGACGAGCAGGTCTCGACCGGCGTCACGCCCGACCTGATCCGGCTGTCGGTCGGCATCGAGCACATCGACGACATCCTCGCCGACCTCGACCAGGCGCTCGCTGCGGCCACCGGACCGTCACCCGAGCGCGAGCTCGTGACGGCCTGAGGGACCTGGAGATGACGCCAGCCACGGAACGGCGTCCCGGCACTCCCCGTCCCCGGCGATACCCGCTGGGGACCGGGGAGGTCATCGCTGCCGACCTCGGACCGTTCGAGACCGAGGCCGGTGACACTCCCCTTCCCCTCTCCCTCGCATACCGACACGACGGCCCCGGGCCCGACGCACCCCAGGCCCTGGTGATCCACGCGCTCACCGGGTCCGCCGATGCTGCGGGCGACTGGTGGGCGCCGGTCATCGGACCGGGCCGTGCCCTCGACACGGAGCGGGTGGGCGTTCTGTGCGTCAACCTCGTGGGGGGCCGCTACGGATCGACCGGGCCAACCTCGATCGACCCGTCCACCGGCAAAGCCTGGGGCGGCACCTTCCCGGTGATCTCGGCCCGCGACGAGGCCCGCGCCATGTGGCGCCTTGCCGACGCGCTCGGGATCGACGCGTTTGCGCTGGTCACGGGCGGCTCGCTGGGCGGCATGATCGCGCTCGAGGTCGCACTGGAACGACCAGGCGATGTTGCGCACGTGGCACCGATCGCGGCCCCGGCGGCGACCGGCGCCCTTGCGCTCGCCTGGAACCATATCCAGCTCGAGCTGATCGATCGGCTCGGAGAGGACGGGCTGGCGCTCGCCCGTCAGCTGGCGATGACCTCCTATCGGTCCGAGACCGATTTCGAGCACCGGTTCGCGCGCCACCGGGAGCCGGACGGACGGTTCTCCGTCGCGTCCTACCTCGACCACCAGGGACACAAGCTCGTGGATCGCTTTGATCCGGCGACCTACCGGGCGCTGGTCCGGGTCATGGACGGCCACGACATCGGCCGGGAGCGCGGCGGGGCCGAGGAGGCCCTGCGCCAGCTGGCCCGGGCAGGTGCTGGTCTGACCGGTGTCGCGATCGAGGGCGACATCCTGTTCGGTCCCGGCCAGGTCCGGGCGCTCGTCGACGCGGCGGCCTCGGTCGGTGTCGATGCGGGCTACCGCGAGATCCACTCGACCAAGGGCCACGACGCATTCCTCACCGAGTGGGACCAGCTCGGCGAGCTGCTGGCCGAGGCGCTGGCAGACGGGATCGCGCGCGGCGACGGGGGCGCGGCGCAGGAGGTTGTCGCCGGAGTCGCGTGAGACGATCGAGGAAGCACGGTCGTGGATCGGGCCCATCGAGCCGTCCCGGCCGGGTCATCGTCCCCTTACCCTGGACCGCCCCCGCCGCTAGCGTCCGTGCTATGCGGAGGTGAGCCATGCATGCGCTGTCCGAGGTCTCTCGCGAGCACCACACCCTGCTGCGGGATCGGACTCGTCGCCTCTATGAGCTGGCCGAGTGCCTGTGCCCCGACTGCCTCGACACCCTGGGGGCCCGGTCGGAGCTTCCGGAGATCAGGGCCGTCGTGCAGGAGCTTCGCGAGAGCCTGCTCCCCCACATGGATGCCGCCGAGGCCAGCATCTACCCGGTCCTCGAGCGGCTCATCGACGACCCGGAGGCGAGCATCCCGCTGCGCCGCGAGCACACGGAGATCCGGCAGCTGATGGCTCGCATCGACACCATCCTCGACGACGCCGACACGGCCGTGGACCGCTACTGGGTGCTGGCGCTCCGGCGCGTGATGCTGCGGCTGCACGTGCTGCTCAAGACCCACCTCGTCGAGTGGGAGCTGTACCTGCCCATCCTCGAGGATCGCCTGATGCCGGAAGGCGAGGCCGCGCTGGCCCGAGCCCTCGACCACCAGGCCTCCGCGTCGCTGTAGGCGGTCAGCCCGGACGCCGCCGACGGCGAGAGGGTGTTCGGACCGGGTCATCGCGCAAGGCGGCATTGCGGACCTGTCGCTGCGTGGCCCGGGATCGCGAGCGCCTCGCGGCCGGCCTGCGTCTCACATCGCGAGAGGAGAGCTCAGACGCGCGGGAGGACCAACGCTGCGAGAGCCTCTTCGGCGGCGACGCCCTGTTCGTCTGTCAGATTGAAGTCGACAACCCCGACGTCGATCTCGTAACCGCCCTGCTTGATGCTCAGCGCGTACGAGGAGACCATGCCCTGGAAAGCGGCCTCACCGAACCCGTTGACCGCCGTGACTCCCGGGCGACCGGACATCGTGTCCCAGAACGTCTGATCGAAGTCCTGGACGGTGACATTGACGCCGATCCCACTTCCGTCCGGACCCGACCAGTCGCAGCTCGCCTGGCCGTCCGTCGTCTGGAGCAGGCCGTCGTCCACGGCCGCGTCGACCTGTTGCTAGAATCTCGTCCGGCGTGAGCAGCGAGCAGGCGTCGAT
Organism: uncultured Chloroflexia bacterium; assembly: GCA_963806265.1. Classification (GTDB taxonomy): domain Bacteria; phylum Chloroflexota; class Limnocylindria; order Limnocylindrales; family CSP1-4; genus CAIXZV01. The sequence goes on along the minus strand of CAWDXT010000019.1, from coordinate 6,641 downwards.
GGACGCAGCTCCGCCCCCGCCCCCGCCGTTGCCATCACCCCCGCCGCCGCCCCCGCCGTTGCCATCGGCCGCGGAGCTCGCCTCCGGGACCCCACTGCCGCCACTTGATGGAGCGGTGGCGGAGCATCCGCCGATCACCAGCCCGGCGACGATGGTGAGCAACAGGCAGGTGCGATACCCCAACGTTCGATCCATGCGGAGACCCCCACACACAGCATGCCGGTCGCGATGGCCGGATCCGCGAACCCTACATCAGCAAACGGAGGAACGCAGCGGACGACGCGTGTCGCGTGGATGGCAGGATCCAGCATCGTCCCCCGTACTCCCCCGCGGACATACCGATCGCCTCGCCGATCTCGGCTGAGGTGAGGCCACCGGCGTAGCGCATCGCGACGATCAGCCGGTCGGTCGGGTCCAGCGCGGCCAGGGCGTTCGCATGATCGATCTCGGCCACGCGATGGGAGGGATCGGCGGCCACCGGCGTGGCCGCTCCAAGCTCTGGCTCGAGCGGGATCTCGCGCAGGAAGCGTCGCCCCTGGACCGGCCGAGTCGCTTTGCCTCGTTGGCCACCACGGCGATCAGCCATGGTCGAAGGCGGTCCGGATCCCGGAGGCTGCGAAGCTTGCGCCACGCGAGCGGCCAGGCCGCCTGCACGGTTCATCCCATTCGGGCGAGGCGCCGGCAGCCTGACTGAGGGTCAATGGATGGGAACACAACCACAGCCCGCAACGGAACAGGAGGGAGCACTCATGGATGTGATGAAGGATGCTCGCAGGCTCGCCTCGATCGGCACCTTCTTCATCGTCGTCGGCTGGGTCCTGGTGATCTGGGCCCTGGTGGCCGGGGTCGTCTGGTGGATCGACCTCGCCCAGCGTGAGGCGTTCAACTTCTTCGAGTCGTTTGCGATCTCGGCAAGCGCCATCGGCGGACCGATCTTCCTGGCCCTTCTGGTCGCGGGCATCGGCTACATGATGCGGCTGTTCGCGCTGTACGTGGCCACCAGGTCGAGCTAGGCACCCGCGGATGCGCACACGCGGAATCGCGCTCCTCGCGGGCCTCGCCCTGCTGATCACCGCATGCTCGGCCGGGCCGGGCGCCGGCGGCGAGCTCCAGGGCACGGACTGGGTGCTGCGGTCCTATGAGCAGGACGGCGCGCTGACCATCGTGCCCGACGGGCTCTACGCCGACGCGAGCTTCGACACCCAGCGTGTCACCGGCTTCGGCGGCTGCAACAGCTTCAACGCGCGCTATCGCTCCGGCGGCCGCACGCTGTTCGTGTCCCAGGCGGCGACGACGCTCAAGGCGTGCTCAGAGGACCAGATGATGCTCGAGCAGACGTATCTCGACCTGCTCCAGCAGAGTCGCTTCTACACCGCGCACGTCCTGACGCTGACCATCCACGGCGCAGGCGGCGAGACGTTGCTCGTGTTCGATGCGGCGCCCCGCAACCCGCTGCGCGGAGCATGGTCGGTCACCGACTACCAGACCGCGCCGGGTTCCGTCCACGCCGTGATGGCGGACACGAAGCTCACGGTCACGTTCGGCTTGACCAGCGTCGGCGGCTTCGCCGGCTGCAACTCGTTCGACGGCACGTACGGCACCAACGGCAACGTGGTGCGGGTGGGCAGGCTTGCGACCACGCTGCTGGCGTGCGACGAGGCTGTCATGGCCCAGGAGACGGCGTTCCTCGATGCGCTCCAGGGCCTGTCGATCATCGAGTACCGGGGGTCGACGGTGCTGCTCAAGGACCTGTCGGGCTCGATCAAGGTTGGCCTGGCCAAGCCGTCCGAGGAGGGGGGCGCATCGTCGTCGCCCGCGGCATCAGAAGGTGCCACACCGAAGGCGTCGGGCACGCCGAAGCCCACGGAGGAGCCAAGCGCAACGCCGACCCCGACCGCCACGCCGGCAGCAACGCCGACGCCGACGCCGGAGCCAACAGGCACCCCTCGTCCCTCGGTCCCGCCGATCGACGTTCCTGCCACGACCGACTGCACCATGGTCGCGCCGGACGGGACGCCGCTCGTAACGCTCAGCTACATCGACACGTGGTACACGGTCTCGGCCCCGGCCGACCTCGCGTGCCGCTACTTCGACCCGGCCGAGATCATCGTCCCCTCCGATCCCGCGACGCTGGTGACCGCAGTCATGGCAACTGCCTCCAGCGACCCGTATGCCGATGCCGTCACCGCGGCCACGGACCCGGCGACGTGGGACGTCCACGAGCAGCTGGACCTGGAGGTGGCCGGCCAGCCCGCGACCATGGTCGAGGCTCGAGCCGTCGTGGACGCTGACGGTGTCCCGGCGGGATCATCCCGGTTCGCGTACCTGATCGACCTCGGGTCGAGCGGCACGCTGACGATTTGGACACAGGCCGCGACTCCAGACGAGACGTATGCGTCGAACGCGGTCGTCGTGTCACTGATGGTGGCCGTGTCGCCGGTTACGCCGGCGTCCTGATCCCTCTGGTGGCCCGGGTAGCTCGCCCGGGCCACCTGGCTTCTCATGCCGAGGGCGCCGACTTCGTACGGTAGAATGCCCCGGCGTTGGCGCGTGGCTCAACGGTAGAGCACCTGACTCTGGATCAGGGGGTTGAAGGTTCAAATCCTTCCGCGCCAGCCATTTCCCTCACTTGCCTTCGATCGAGGCCTGATCCGGTCGTCGGACCGATAATTCCTGCCCGAAAGCGGCCCTCCTCCCCGAACGTGGACCCTCATGGAGGAGCCAGGGAGATGGCCACTCGATCACCTGACTCGGCGCGTCGTAGATCGACCAATTCCCCTGCCCCACTCCGGTCAACACGGACGGTGGTTTCCAGTTGAGTAGACGTCGCTGTGGTGGGTTGGTCCCTTGGCGGGTTTCAGGCCAGTCTGAGCAGCAGGCTTGGGCCACTCACCAGCAGTTGTCTCAGATCCTCCTCGGTTAGCCCGGCCTCCGCAAGACTCGTGGCAAAGCCTGCCAGCCCGTCCGGGTATGGCGGGTTACCCGGCTGCCCGAGGTCGCTCGACACGATGTTCCGATCGATCCCGGTGGCCCGGATGGCAGCCACCAGGTAGGAAGCCGAGACCCGGTCTGACCAGACGCCGGACGCAACATAGGCCGGTCGCTCGAACATGACGCCCGGCATGGCTGCGGCCAGCTCGAGCTGCTCCCCCACTGACATGCCCGGCACGGCGTAGTCGGGATGTGTGACCAGGAAGCGGGTGCCGGCCGAAGCGGCCAGTCGAGCCACCGGTCCGATCCAGCTCGTGCCGACGTGCCCCGACGCAAGCAGGGCATCAGCCCGTGCCACCGATCGGCAGATCGCCCGGAGGTCCTTCTGGGTCGCCTGACCATGGACATCCAGAGCAAGGCCCCCGGCGGTCTCAGGGATCTGGGCCGGATGCCGGCGTAGGCCTGCCCAGCGTCGACCCTTTCGCCCGAAGACCTCCCCGTGTGCGTCGCTGCCGAGCGAGGGCAGCCACACGACACGCGCGCCGAGGGCCAGTGACACCTCCACCGCGTCCGGGTTGAGACCGCCCGTCACGAATGGATTGAGCACGATCCCGCCAAACACGTCGAAGCCGGTCGCCTCTCGAGCGAGGGCCGCTCGCCCGACGGTGGATTCGACGTGGCTCTTGATCACGAGCGCCCGCATCCCTGCTGCCTGGGCGCGACGGGCAAGCTCGATGTCGCTGTGGCGTCGCGGGGCGAGGTCAGGTCCGCCGTGGACGTGGAGGTCGACCGCGCCGGTGAGCTGGACGACCGGCGCGGTCGTCATTGCGAAAGCAGCCGGCGCGCGACGCCCGAGAGGGCCACGGCCGCGATGAGCAGCGTCCCCTTCGTCCAGTTCTGGACGTACAGCGGGGCCCCGAGGATCGTCAGGCCGGTAAAGATGACCGAGAGAAGCAGCACCCCGACGACGGTGCCGAGCACGTGGAACTCGCCGTCGCGCATCGTGACGGCCCCGAGGAAGTTCGCCGTGAACGCATCCAGGAGCAGCGCGTCGCCGGCGCTCGGATAGCCGATCCCGAACTGGGCCCCGAGCATCACGCCACCGAGCGCGGCGAACGTGCTCGACAGCATGAACGCGAGCACGCGCGCTCGGGTGACTCCGATTCCGGTCAGTCGGGCCGCTTCGGCATTGCCGCCGATCGCATACATCTGACGGCCCACCGGCGTGTGGTTCAGCAGCACCCATGCGAGCGCACACACGACGATCGCAACCCAGACCAGGAGCGGCAGACCCAGCAAGGTCAACTGCCCGAGTCGCGTGAACTCACGCGGGACCCCGACCGCGATCGTGACGCCGCCGTTGTACCAGAAGTTGATCCCGACGAGGATGGTGCCCATCGCCAGGGTTGCGATGAACGCCGCAACCCGAAGCTGCGTGACCACGATGCCGTTCACCAGCCCGATCAGGGCGCCGAAACCGAGCGTTGCGAGCACGGCGAGCTGCCACGGAAGCCCAGAGAAGGCCATCAGCCCGGTCGCCAGGACGCCACCCAGGCTGGCCATGAAGCCGATCGAGAGATCGAACTCGAACATGACCATGCAGATCGTGAGGCCGATCGCGACGACGGTGAGCACCGCGCTCTGCTGCAGGATGTTCACGACTGTCGCGAACTGAAGGAACGCGTCCGGTCGCAGCAGCGAGAAGACGACGACGAGCACGATCAGGGCCCCGATCGTGCCGTAGCGTGCCAGGTACTCCACCAAGTGGCGCCTCGGCTGATGGACGACTGCGCTCTCGCTCATGCGGCCTCGTCGACCTCGTAGCAGTGGTGCAGGATCTCCGCCTTGGTCAGTCGTGGAGGTGCAAGCTCGGTAACGACCCGGCCCTCGCGCATCACGACGGCGCGATCGGCGAGCAGGCAGAGCTCATCGAAGTCCGATGAGATGAACAGCACGGCAGCGCCCCCATCGGCCAACTCCCGCAGGACGTGGTGGACCTCCGCGCGGGCACCAACGTCGAGGCCGACGGTCGGCTCATCCGCGATGAAGACGCGTGCACCGCGGAGCATCCAGCGAGCGAGGACGGCCTTCTGCTGGTTGCCACCGGAGAGCTCGCGCACGGGCTGCTGGGGCGAGCGCGTCTTGATCGACAGCTTCTCGATGTACGAGCGAACGGCCCGACGTTCGGCCCGTCCGTCGATCAGGATCCCCAGCCGGGCGAACCGGGCGAGGCTCGCGAGCGAGATGTTGAATCCCACGCTCTGCCCGATGATGAGGCCGAGACGACGGCGATCCTCGGGCACGAATGCGATCCCTGCCGCCACGGCTCGCCGTGGCGAGGTCATCTGGATCGGCTTGCCCGCGAGCTCGATCGAGCCCGAGCTGGGCGGCTCGAGCCCAGCCAGCATGCGGGCCACCGTCGTGCGACCGGAGCCGACCAGCCCGGCCAATGCCAGGATCTCGCCTGGTCGCAGCTCGAGTGACACCTCGATCCCGGCGGGCGACCGGAGGTTGGTCGCGCGGAGCAGTGGGGCCTCAACCGGGACCTTCACCTCCGGCGGCCGCTCGGGCTCGACCACGTCGCCCGTCATCAGTTCCACAAGATCGCGGCGCGGCGTCGTGGGTGGCACGGTCGCGATCCTCCGACCATCCCGCAGCACCGTGATCCGGTCCGCGATGCTAGCGACCTCTTCGAGTCGGTGGGAGATGTAGAGGACCGCCACGCCATTTGCCGTGAGGTCGCGGATGACGCCGGTCAGGCGTCCAACCTCGCGCTCGGTGAGCGACGCCGTCGGCTCGTCGAGCAGCACGAGATGGGCCTGCCTGAGCAGGCCGCGACACACCGCCACGAGCTGGAGATCGGCGACGCTCATCGATCGGGCGGGGCGATCGAGGTCCGCCGAAGTCAGGCCGAGCCGCTCGACGATGGGGCGAGTGCGGGCACGAAGCGCCCGCCACCGAACGATGGGTCCGATTCGGGGCATCGGCAGCCCAAGGTTTGCGTTTTCGAGGACCGACGCGTTCGGGACCACCGCGATCTCCTGGAACACGGCGGCGACGCCTGCTCGTCCCGCATCGGCCGGACTTCGAAAGTGGACAGGCTTCCCGTCAAGGACGATCTCGCCGGCCGACGATTGCGTCGCGCCGGCGAGGATCTTGACGAGCGTCGACTTGCCAGCCCCATTCTGACCGACGAGAGCGTGGACCTCGCCAGCCTCGAGCTCGAGCTCGTCGAGCTCGAGCGCCCGCTGGCCGGGGTAGTCCTTGACCACCCCGGCCAGCCGGCAGACGACGGACCGCGGGGGGGAACGGCCGTCGGTTCGGACAAGGCTACTGACCGTTCCAGAGCGTGTACGTCGACGACGAGGGCGGGTAGTCGCCCGACGGCAACGTCTGTGGCGTCACCAGCTGCAGGGCGACGTACACGTGGGGTGGAAGCGCCTTGCCAGCGAACGCGTCCTGGAACAGCTCAATGGCGGTGGTTCCGATCTTCGGATAGTCGATGAACCAGTCAGCCTGGAGCACGCTCCCCTGCTGCATCCGCTGGCCGACGGCAGGCTGGTAGTCGGTACCGGTGACGAACAGGTCGTTGCGTCCCGCGGCATCGGCCGCGGCGGCGGCACCGAGCGCCGGCTCGTCCCAGGCGCCCCAGATGGCGTCCAGCTGGCCGGCCGGGTACTTGGTGAGCCATGCCCTGCGTCGTCGCCTGC
>CAWDXT010000018.1:0-52413 GCA_963806265.1 uncultured Chloroflexia bacterium | reverse complement strand
CACCCCCCAGACGCCGCGTGACATGCTCGCGTGCGATTCCGGTTACGCTCCGGGCGTGAGCGTCTCCTTGCCGAGCCCGGACCTGGTGCTCGGACCTGCCGTCGCCTTCGCCGGCCTTTGCCGGCCCTCGCCGGCGCCTGTCTTTGCGGGGTCCCTGGTGGAGGTCGCCGTGGCGGCGTGGGTCCATGCCGCGATGACGTCGTGAAGACGCACCGAGGTCTGACCCCGCCTCGGACCGCCCGCCCGGCCATGCGGGGTTCATTGGAGCCTGCCTGGGCGAGGTCGCGTCTGACCCGTGGCGTGCACGTGGTCGCGCGGCGTGGGCTTGGGTTCCTCGCGATGAGCCTGGTCAGCCTCGTCACTGCTCACAACCTCGTGTTCGTGCTCGCGTACGGGTCCCGAGCCGGCGATGCGCTGGCGCATACGGGCCACGGCGACGCGTGGCAGGCAGCCGTGACGATCGTGCTTGTCGCCGGCGCAGGGCTCCTTACGATCGCGCTCTGGCGCCTTCACCAGCTCGGTCTCCTGACGCATCAGCTGGAGCGTCGCGGCCCGGCGCTCATCATCGATCAGCCGTTGCTCGGGCGGGACTTCATCAACCTGTGGGCCCGATTGATGGGGACCACAGCGATGGTGTTCGTCCTCCAGGAGAACGTCGAGCACCTCGCGTCCAACCTGCCCCTCCCCGGCCTGGGTGTCCTTGGCTCGGCCGAGTACCCAAACGCACTGTTGGTGGTCGGTGTCGTCGCCCTCATCGTGGCTCTGGTCGGGTCGCTCGTCCGGTGGCGTCGTGCCGTGCTGATTGCCCGGCTGAGGGCCGGGATCGGGAGACTGCGCCGGCAACCCGATGCCCGCCCCCAACGACCAACCGACCCCGAGCCTCGACCAGGCGCCATCCTCGGGCGCGCGCTCGCGGGCCGGGCGCCACCCGCCGTGCCTGTGACCTGATCCCCGGCGCATCGCTGCGCTCGACGTCCACGATGGACGGGTCCTGCGCTGGTGCGCCGCCCTGCACTCCGCCACCCGGAGTCGGGGGTGTCCACACAGGCAGGAGGCTTCACCGTGGTTACCCGCAGACGGCTGGTTGCCGTCTCGATGGCGAGCGCTGCCGCGCTCGCGCTCACCAGCGCCGGGGCCGTGGCGGCACACGCCGTCGAGCATGCCGGCCCCTACACGATCGAGGTCGGCTGGCAGCACGAGCCGACGTACGTCGGCGAGTCGAACGGCGTCCAGGTCATCGTCACCGATGCCGATGACAAGCCGGTCGTCGACCTCACAGCCGACGACCTCAAGGTGGTGGTCTCGACCGGTGGCCAGCAGAGCCAGGAGCTGACCTTCGACCCGGGCTTCGACCCCGAGGAGATGGAGGGCCCGCTCGGCGAGTACGACGCGGCGATCATGCCCACGGCGCCCGGCGACTACACCTTCCACGTCACGGGCGCCATCCATGGCACCCCGGTGGATCTGACGGTGACGTCGGGAGACGAGACGTTCAACACCGTCGAAGGCACCAGCGACATCCAGTTCCCGACGACGCTGCCCACCATCGCCGAGATCGCAACGCGACTCGATCAGGTCGACAGCCGGGTGGTGAATGCCCAGACCGCGTCGGGTCCGACCCAGGCGTCCGTGGATGCCGTGACGACCGCCGCATCCGACGCTCAGGCGGCGGCCGACCGGGCGCTGCTGGTCGCCGGCGGCATCGCGGTCGTCGCGCTGCTCGTCGGAGCAGCAGGCTTCCTGATGGCCGTTCGCGCCAGCCGATCGACCCGGAAACCCGCGTCCGGATGAGCGTGCGGCGCGTCGCCCGCTTCACGGCGATCGCCGTCCTCACCATCGGGGGAGCCCTGATGCTCCCCCGAGGGGTCGCTGCACACGCCCTCCTCCAGTCGTCCGACCCGGCTGCCGGGAGCTCCGTCGCCGCGGCTCCGGCGGCTGTCGTGATGACGTTCGGCGAGGCGCCTGATCCGAAGCTCAGCTCGGCGCAGGTGCTCGACTCGGCGGGGCGAAACGTTGCGAGCGGTCCGGCCGCCGCCGTCCCGGGACATCCGGAGCAGCTCCAGGTGCCGCTCGGCTCGTTGCCGGACGGCGTGTACACGGTCGCCTGGCGGACGGTCTCGACGGTCGATGGCCACACCGTGGCCGGCTCGTTCGCGTTCGGCGTGGGGGTGTCGCCGGGGTCCGCGGCCACCGGCACGAGCGCGACCACCGTGACAAGCTCGTCGGCATCGCCGGCCGCGACCATCACCCGGTTCCTGCTCTACGCGGGTCTGATCCTGCTGTTCGGGGCGGGCTTGTTCGGATCGATCATCCAGCCACGACCCCCGCGCAGGATCCTGGCGCTGGCGGTGGTCGCCTGGATCGTGGCGGTGGCCGGCACGATCGGGCTCATCGCGGTCCAGGCGCTCGACACGGGCGCCGGATTTCGGTACCTTCCTCGGCAGTGGCGTGGGGCGCGGGGCCCAGATGCGGCTTGTCGCGACCGCGGCCGCCGGGTTGGCGGTCGGCGTCCTGGTGGCCACCCGCAGACGCCCCGCCCGCTGGGCCCATGGCGTGGTCGCCGGCGCCGCCGCGGCGGGCATGCTCGTCGACGTGCTCAACGGCCACGCCAACGCGAGCGGTGCGAACGCTGATCCAGGTCAGCCTCCAGTGGCTGCACATCCTCGCTGTCGGGGTCTGGATCGGCGGGCTCGCTACCTTGCTCATCGCCATCCGCGGCTCAGCGGATACCGACAAGGCGCGTGCCGCGTGGCGCTTCCGTCGGCTGGCGACGATCGCGCTGGCGACCGTCGCCATCACCGGCGCGGTGCGAGCGGTGCAGGAGGTTGGCTCCCTCGACGCCCTGTTCACGACCGACTTCGGGCTGGTGCTGGTGGCCAAGAGCGTGTTGCTGGCCCTGCTCATCGGGCTGGGCGCCGTCAACCACTTCGTGGGCGTCCCGGCCGCGATCCACGACCTGCGCATCCTGCGTCGCATCGGTCGGATGGAGCTCTCGGTGGCCGGCGTTGTCGTGCTTGCCACGGGCCTGCTGGTCAACCTCGTGCCGCCCTCGTCGGTGGCGGCCACCGCCGCCCCCCCGCCGTCGCCGATCACGGTCAGCGGCAGCGACTTCGGCACGACGGTTCGGGTCACGCTCGTGGTCACTCCCGGGACGCCCGGGATCAACACCTTCGAGACGGCCGTCACGGACTACGACACCGGCGACCCGGTCCCGGCAACCTCGGTCCAGCTCAGGTTCAACCCCACGTCGTCCGCCGGGATCGGCGACTCGACCCTGCGCCTCGATGAGCGCGGCACCGGCGACTATGCGGCATCGGGCGGCAACCTCTCGCTCGACGGCATCTGGAAGGTGACCGCCGTGGTGGCCGCGCCGACGGCGACGGTCGAGGTACCGCTCCCGATCGCGACCCGGGTGCCCGGGGTGCGGGTCGATTCGATCCCGGCCAGCGGCGCACCCACGATCTACACGGCGCATCTGGCGGGTGGCACGACGCTCCAGGTCTATCTCGATCCCGGCAGTGCGGGACCGAACGAGCTCCACTCGACGTTCTTTGACGGGACAGGCAGCGAGCTGCCCGTCCAGACCGCCACCTATCTCATCGAGGCGGCCGGGGGTGCGGCATCGATCGTCGTCCCGCGGCAGCTGGAGCCGGGCCACTTCATCACCGATCTCCAGGTCGCCGGGGACACGCTCGGCGCCGACGTCGCCGGGCCGGCGCCCGACGGCTCGATGCTCCACGCCCACTTCGACATCCCGATCCAGCCATGAGGTCTCCATGAGTCGTCGCCCGCCCTCGTTCGTCACCACGCTGTCTGTTCTGGTCACGGTCGTGGCCCTGTCAGTCGCCGCCTGCGCCCCATCGAGGACGCCGACCTCGACCGGGCTTTCCTCACCAGGCGCAGGCGACTCCGGCGCTGGGTCCGCCGCGCCGGCGGCTCGACCATCGTCGCCGGCCGTGGTCAGGATCGTTCAGCCCACCAACGGCACGACGGTCACTGGCTCCAGCGTGCACATCGTGCTGTCCCTGACCGGCGCGCAGATCGTCCCGGCCACCACCACCAACATCCGACCCGACCAGGGACACGTCCACCTCTATGTCGACAACGTCCTGGTCTCGATGAACTACGCGCTCGAGGAGGACCTGCCGGTTCATCCGGGCACCTACGTGATCAAGGCCGAGTTCGTTGCGTCCGACCACGCCCCGTTCAATCCCCGCGTCTGGTCGCAGCAGGTGTTCTTCACGGTCGCCCAGTGAATCCCAGGAGCACCGGCCTTGCCTCACTGGTGGCGGGGTTGGCGGTCATCGCGCTGGTGCAGCTGCTCGTACCGGCACGCCGGCCACCCCTGTACGACGGGGTGGTGGTGGAGGAGCCGTACCGCTACGTCGACCCGGCCGGGGCCGAGGCCGGCAACCCGACCGCGTACGCGGGGAGCGAGCCTGTCACGGGCTCCGTGAGTCCGGCGCTCGCCGCAGCCACCAACGAGAGCCCGCCGCAGGCGCAGCTGATCGCACAGGCCGGCGCATTCGCAATCACGAGCGCGATCTCCGAGCTCGACGTCTCGATCACGCCTGCCGCCCCGGATCCACCCGACTCGGTGCTCGGGAACGCCTATCGCTTCGCCGTGGCAGCGCCCGACGGCACGGCCGTCGGGATCCGCGGCGACTCGTTCGTGACGCTCGCGCTCCGGGCTCCCGCCGGCGCCACCGGCGTCACGATCGTCAAGCTCGTCGACGGCGCTTGGCAGCCGGTGCCGATGATGGACAGCGGTCAGCCCGACATCTACCTCGCGAATGTCGATGCGCTGGGCGAGTTCGCGGTTCGAGGGACGTTGGCCACAACGGCACCCTCGTCGAACCCGCTGGTGCGCCTGATCGGGATCGCCCTGGCCGCGGTGTTCGTCGTGGTGGCGGGATCCCTGCTCTGGCCGCGTCGTCGCTCTCGCCCTGCGCCGCCGAACGCCGCACCCGCCACCCCGAGCCGCAAACAGAAGGAATCACGCCGAGACCGACGCCGATGAGGCGGGGGCGTCGGCGATCGAACCACCACCCCACCCCACGTCAGGAGGGTTTGATGCGCACCACGCATCGATCTCGCAGCTTGCTCGCCGCCGTCCTGGTGGTGATGCTTGCCGGGTGTGCCGGCGTACCCGGCGAATCAACCCCGCGCCCAACCCCGGGCGCGTCATCGGGCGCAATCCGGATCGGCGCCGTGTTCCCGCTGCAGGGGACCGCCGGGCTGCTGGCCCAGGACGAGCTTGCCGGCGTCCGCATCGCGGCCCAGCTGGTCAACGCCGATGGCGGTGTCGAGGGACGCCAGGTCGAGCTCGATGTTCGCGACCTCGAGAGCAGCCAGGACGCGCCGGCGGTCATGGCATCGCTTGCCAGCGACGGCACCAGCGTCGTCATCGGCGCATACGCGTCGGACCTGTCGATCACGGCCAGCGCCACGGCCGAGGCGGCCGGGCTCGTGTACTGGGAGTCGGGGGCCGTGGCCGACCGGCTCACGGGTCGCGGCCTTCCACTGGTGTTCAGGGTCGGCGCGAGCGGCGCAAACCTCGGCGCCAACTCGGCAGCGTTCGCGGCCGACGAGCTCGCGCCGCGGCTGAGCCGGCAGCCGGGCGAGCTCCGGCTCGCCATCGTCAGCGCGCAGGACGACTACGCCACGTCCGTGGCCGATGCTGCCGCGGCGACCGCCGAGACGAAGGGCGTGCAGATCGTCGCCCGGGAGGCCTACAACCTCTCGGCGCCGGACTGGACCACGGTGATGACTGCGCTCGCGGCAGCTGACCCTGACGTGATCATCCTCGCCTCACACATCCCCGACGGCGTCGCGTTCCGGCGCGCCATGCTCGCCGCGGACCTGCATGTCGGTGCGCTGATCGGGTCCACCATGGCCGAGTGCGATCCCGACTTCGCGGGCGAGCTCGGCGCCGACGCAATCGGGATCTTCGCCTCTGACCGGCCGACCGCCGGGTTCCAGCCGACGGCCCTTGGGTCCGACGCCCGGGCGGTCTACGACCGCTTCGCATCAGCCTGGGCGGCCGTCAAGCCCACGCTCCACGACGGGTCGGGCGGTGCATCATCCGCTCCTGCGACCGGTGATGGCTGGGGCGGGTCAGGGAGCGCGGGCGACGCTACCGGTGGCGCATACGGCAGCTACGGCGGCTCGAGCGAGTACACGATCAGCGGACCTGCCGAGACCACGTCCGCCGAGGCGGACGAGGAGGCGCTGGCCGGGTTCACCGCGGGCTGGGCGCTGTTCCACGACGTCCTGCCGTCGGTCCCAGGGCAGCTTGACGCACCGGCCATCGCCGCTGCGGCCCGGGCGGTGGATCTGCCGGCAGGTTCGTTGCCCAACGGCGCGGGTCTCCGCTTCTCCGCTGATCCCGCCACGCTGGGCCAGAACACGCGGGCCGCGGCCGTGGTCTGGCAGTGGCAGGCCGTCCGCGAGTACGCCTTCGTCTGGCCGCCGACCTACGCCACCGGCGTGATCGGCTTCATCCCGCTGACCCCGTGACGGCGATCGCCTTCCGCCGGGCCTCGCTCGCCCGGCCGGCGTTGCTCGCGGTGGGGCTGACGTCGATCGTTCTTGTCCGCTGGTCGGCCGCCGCGGGCTCGATCGGCGATCCGATCCTGGTCGGCCTGGCCTTTGGTGGAGGTCTGGTGGCGCTGGCACTCGCCTCGGGCATGCGAGCGGAGTGGCCACGCGCTCGCTCGATCCCGGTCGGCATCGGCGGCGGCGCGGTGCTGGTGGTCATCGCGCTGCTGGCGGAGCGCGGGGTGGCGGCACCACCGGCATCTGCCTCCTTCCCGTTCGTGCCCTGGGCGGTGGCCACCGTGCTGGTCGCGACCGGCGAGGAGGCCATCCTGCGCGGCTCTCTGTTCGATGCCATCGAGATGCCGTTCGGCACCACCGCCGCCATCGTCGTCACCAGCGCGTGCTTTGCCCTGATCCACGTGCCGCTCTACGGCTGGCACGTCGTCCCGCTCGACTTCGGGGTCGGACTGTGGCTCGCCGGTCTGCGCCTGCTCAGCGGCGGGATCGCAGCGCCCGCGATCGCCCATTCCATGGCCGATCTCGCGACCTTCTGGCTGTGACGTCCAACCGCCGCCTCACGATCGCGTCCCTCGTCGCCGGGTTGCTCGTGATCGCCAGCGCCCAGGCCATCGCTCCGCAACCGGAGCCGCCCCTCTACGACGGTGTGGTGCCCCTGGAGCCATACGTGTGGGCCGCGCCACCACCCGACCATCCGGGCGGGGCGAAGGGGGCGAGCGCAACGATCAAGGTCAAGCACGGCGAGAACGAGCTCGTGGCTGTTGCCACGCCGGAGCTGTCCCCCCAGGCGCAGGTGTTCGCGGTGCCGGGCGGGCTCACCCTGCCGGGCGGCGCGACCTCGGTCGAGGTCTCGATCACGCCGATGGCACCGATGGACCTGCCTGCGGCCGGCTACATCGACGGCAACGTGTACCGCATCAGCGTCACCGATCAGGCCGGCAACCCGATCACCGCCGACGCGTCGCAGCGCGTCAGCGTGATCCTGCGATCCGCCGACCCGAACGTCTCAGACGCGACCATCTCAGTGCTCGATGGAACGACCTGGCAGCCGCTCAAGACCTCGCCGCCCGACATGCTGGGCGGCGGCTTCCTCGCCGTCGTCACCGAGTTCGGCGACTTCGCCGTGGTCTCCAGCGGCGTCAGCCCCTACCCCACGCCGGAGGAATTGGCCAACGGATCGGGCCAGCCATCGGCGACGGCGTCCTCGGAAGCGCCCACCACCGCACCGACCGCATCACCCGTCGCCCAACTGCCCGCCGACGGATCGGGCTCGGTGCTGACGGCCGTTTTCGTCGTCGGTGGGCTGGTCGCTGCCGTGGTCGCGACGCTTCTCGTGCTCGTGAGCCGGCGCCGGAGAGACCGCCGCCAACCCTATCGGGGCGCTCGACCGCGGCGATAGCGGCACCGAATTGGGCCGTCAGGGGCTCCAGACCGGTCGGGGATGCTGTAGCCATCGTCACCGCAACGGGGTGGCCCAGCGGGTCGCCGGGAACAGATGGAACGCCAGCACCCTCTGTAGCGCACCGACGGCCCACGCTACCTCAGGTGCCCGAACGGACGATCGACTTATCGATCCCGCACGTGCACCCTGATCGCGGCCGAGGAGGGCGCTCAACTGCCGCCGCCACGCTTTGTCGCTGGCCCCGACACTCGAAACCGTTGAAGGTCCTCTGGATCAGGGGGTTGAAGGTTCGAATCCTTCCGCGCCAGCCAACCCCCCAAGATCCGGTACCTGCGGGTATCGAGACCATCACATGTTGTGGTGTTAGGGCTCCCGACGAGCGTGGTGACGGCCTCACCGGAGGTCGATACCCATGGTTTGTCCACCTGACTCGGTGATCAGTCCGGCGACGGCCCGGACGCCATGTAGACCACATCCTCGGCAAGCTGGGCCTCGCGATCGCTGCACAGCTCGTCGCGTTCGAGCGTGTGGCGGCGTTCGTCGCCGAGGCCGGGTGCGAACCTCTCGCCCGGGCACGATCTCGGTACCTCGAGGGCGATCAGCGCGTCCCTTGACCGCGCACTTCCCCACGCCTGCACCTCCGCGGCACGGCTCAACCGATCGCCTGAACGCGCCTGGGTCGCCGCCTGCACCCCGGGACGCCGACCGGCGACGGTCGCCAACCGGGTCCTGACGCTCAAGGTGCTCAGCCGCTGGTGCGTGGCCGAGGCGTACCTGCGGGCCGATCCGCTCGAGCGGCTGCGCAAGCCGCGCGTGCCGCAGGTCGTGATCGAGCCGTTCACGCCCGTCTGCCCGAGCGTGGGTGCGGCGAACGACCCACGCCGACGCCCGAAGTGATGCCACACTTGCCCGACCGTGCCGGCCCCGCGCCGGCCGACATGGAGAGTGTGCGTGGAACCGAGCGGGAGCGACACGGCCGCGAGTCTCCGATCCGTCACCGGTTCGGGCAGCGAGCGCGACGAGAGCGAGATCGGCATCCGGCCCGACCGGCCCGTACACCCGTACCTGCACGTCGTCGCGGTCGCCGTCATCGGCGGGGTGTCGGTCCTCGTCTGGCTCCTGTTCTACGAGACGGTCAACCGGCTGATCTGGGAGAACGCGTTCGTCACATCGAACGCGTGGATGTTCCCCGTCATCTGCCTGCCGTTCTCGCTCGCGGTCGGGCTGCTCGTCAAGTACCGCCATGCACCGACGAACCTCGACGAGTCCCTGATCGACAGCATGTCGGGGGATACGTCGGCGATCAACTGGCGAACGCTGCCGGTCGCGATCGTGATGTCGCTGGCCTCCCTGTTCTCGGGCGCGGTCCTCGGTCCCGAGGGCGGCATCGGTGGGATCGCGTCAAAGCTTGCGGCACTGTACGCCGAGAAGGTCGGGATCCCGGCTGAGCAGCGCTCACGGCTCGTGTTCTCGACGCTTGCGTCGGCCTACAACGGGCTGGTCGCCAACCCGCTGTTCACGGGCGTTCTCGGGTCGGAGCTGATCCCCGACGCCGACACGCGGGCGCGAAACCTCCCGGCGACGCTCATCGGCGGGTCGATCGGCTACCTCATCTTCTTTGCCGCCGGGAGCAGCGGCCTGGAGAACTACCTCCACCTGTCGCCCGCCCAGCAGTTCGAGCCGGTGGACGTCGTGCTGGTGGTGGCCTTCGGGCTGGTGGGAATGGCGCTGGCCATCATCGCGGGCGCCCTGTTCCGCCTCTCAGCGGCCTTCTTTGGCCGGTTCGGTGAGCGGCCGGTGGAGCGGGCGCTGATCGCGGGAGCGATCTTCAGCGTCGTTGGGATGGTCGCGCCGATCCTGCTGTTCTCGGGTGAGACGCAGATTCAGGCGGTGGTCGCAGATCCTGCGGCCTACGGTCCACCGGTACTGCTCGGGATGGCGATCGTGAAGCTCGCGCTGCTCGCGGTCGCGTTCAAGAGCGGGTTCCTCGGCGGACCCACCTTTCCGGCCATCTTCGCCTCGGTCTGCGTCGCGCTTGCGATCAGCATCCTCATGCCAGGCGTCCGGGACGATGTGATCATCGGCGGGACCATGGCCGGGTTCCTGGTCGTGCTGTTCAAGGCACCATTCATGGTCATCCTGCTGACCGTCGTGATGCTCCAGGCGACGACCGAGCTCACCGCCCTGATCGTCCTCGCGGTGGCGGCCGTGATGATCGCCCAGCCGTACATCCTGGCGATCATCTCGAGCCGCCAGGCTGCGCGGGCGGCCCGACGTGCGGGGAGCGCACCCCGATCGGGCTGACCGCGCTGTACCAATAGCGGCGTTCCAGTGGTCACGACGACACCGGACGCAACCGCCGGCGCCGTCCCTCGGGGCGGTCCTCGCCGGTGCGATCGTCTCGAACGGACGCGGTTGGGGTTGACCGGTGCACTCGAGTGCATACACTCGAGTGCAGGAACTCGTGCCCCCACGAGGCCCGACTGCCTGAGGTGCCATCCCCCTGGGTCCGCGAACCCGTCCAACCCCGGTCGAAGGTGGATGAGGTCGCCCATGATCCGAGTGTCACGTCCTGAGGGAGCTGCAATGAGCGTCATGGCAGACCGCGAGGTCTGGTTCGTCACCGGCAGCCAGGCCCTGTACGGCGACGAGGTGCTGGGCAAGGTGGCCGAGCATGCGGCTGAGATCGCCCGTGCGCTTGATGAGGCCGAGTCGATCCCGGTCAGGGTCGTGATCAGACCCGTCGTCACGACCTCGGATGCCATTCGCGCCGTGCTGCTCGAGGCGACGGCGGCAATCGAGTGCATCGGGGTCATCGCCTGGATGCACACGTTCTCCCCCGCCCGGATGTGGATCCCGGGCCTGCTCGCGTTGCAGAAGCCGCTGCTCCACCTGCACACGCAGCACAACCGCGATCTCCCGTGGGGCGAGATCGACATGGACTTCATGAACCTCAACCAGTCGGCGCACGGGGATCGCGAGTTCGGGTACATCGAGACCCGGCTGCAGCGCAGTCGAACGGTGGTGGTGGGCCATTGGCGGGACCAGGATGTCATCGACCGAATCGGCGTCTGGTCGCGCGCCGCCAGTGCTGTGGACGATCTCCGGCATCTTCGGCTCGCCCGGTTCGGCGACAACATGCGCCAGGTCGCCGTGACCGAGGGGGACAAGGTCGAGGCGCAGATCAGGCTCGGTGCCCGTGTCGACGGCTACGGCGTGGGCGATCTGGTCGCGGCCGTGCACGCGGCTGCCGAGCCGGACATTGACTCGGTCGTCGACCAATACGAGGCCAGCTACGTGGTCGCTCCGTCCCTTCGGCGCGACGGTGAGCACCGGCCGGCGCTGCGCGAGGCCGCGCGGATCGAGGTCGGGCTGCGAACCTTCCTCGAGGCCGGCGGATTCGGCGCCTTCACCGACACGTTCGAGGATCTCGGCGAGCTCGTTCAGCTGCCGGGGATCGCCGTGCAGCGCCTGATGGCCGACGGCTATGGCTTCGGTGCCGAGGGCGACTGGAAGACGGCGTTGCTCGTCCGGGCGATGAAGGTCATGGCAACCGGCCTGGCCGGTGGAACCTCGTTCATGGAGGACTACACGTACCACCTGGTGCCCGGCAGGCCGCAGGTCCTGGGCGCCCATATGCTCGAGGTGTGCCCGTCGATCGCGGACGGCAAGCCGTCGTGCGAGATCCATCCGCTATCGATCGGCAATCGCTCCGACCCGGTCAGGCTGGTGTTCACGGCCCGGCCCGGTCCGGCGATCCTGCTGGGCCTTCTCGACCTCGGCGACCGGTTCCGCCTCGTGCTCAACGAGGTGGACGTGGTCGCACCACCCGAGGACCTTCCCCTATTGCCCGTGGCGCGGGCACTGTGGGAACCGAAGCCCGGGCTGAAGGTTGCCGCGGAAGCGTGGATCCTCGCCGGCGGCCCCCATCACACCAGCCTCAGCTACGCCCTGACCAGAGCGCACATCGAGGACTTTGCCGAGATGACCGGGATCGAGCTGGTCGCCATCGGCGACGCGACCAACGCCACCGACATCAGGAAGGAGCTGCGCTGGAACCAGGGCTACTACTCGGCTCAAGGTGCGCGCCGCTCATGAGCGGACCCCGTCCGACCGCCCGGCGCGACCGGCCGGTCACGATGAGGGACATCGCGGTCGCGACCGGTGTGTCGCGGAGCACCGTGTCGCGAGTCCTCAACGACGCGCCGCTCAGCGTGCCAATCGCCCGGGAGACCCGCGAGCGGGTCGTGGCCGCGGCGCGCGATCTCGGCTACCGGCCGAACCCGCTTGCCCGTGCGCTTCGGGGAGCGCCCACGATGCTGGTCGGCGCGATCGTTCGCGACATCACCGACCCGTTCTTCGCCGGGGCCATCGAGGCGATCTCGAACGAGGCGCGGGCGCGCGGCTACAACATCGTGCTGGGCCACGCCCACGCCCGGGCGGCCGAAGCCATGGAGCTCGCTGCGATCCTCGAGGCACGCCAGTGCGATGCGATCCTGCTGCTGGGCGACATGGGCGACCAGCCTCGCCTGCTGGCCGACCTGCGCGACACCTATGTCCCGGTCGTGACGCTTTGGCAGGGCACGAGCCTCGACGTCATCCCGGGCGTCCAGGTCGACAATCGCCTGGGCATCCGGCTGGCGATCGAGCACCTTCGGGGTCTCGGTCACCGGCGGATCGCGTTCACCGGCGGACGGCTGCTGGGCGACATTCGCGAGCGGCAGGCAGCCTACCAGGAGCTGGTGTCCGCGGACCTGGGCGAGATCCCGACCGGGTATGTGCAGCACGTGGCCAACACGACCGCGGGAGGCGAGGCCGCGCTCGGGGCGCTGCTGCGTCTCGAGCCCCGGCCGACGGCGGTCGTCGCCGCGACGGACGTCCTCGCCACGGGCATCCTGCGCGGGGCCCTGCTTCGCGGCGTGAAGGTGCCCGACACCCTTTCGGTCGTCGGGTTCGACGACATCCCGATGGCAACGTTGACCGTGCCCGCGCTGACCACCGTTCAGATGCCGATGGCGGCCATGGCCGCCGAGGCGATCGACCTCGCGCTCGGCTCGACCGGTGGGACGTCGAGCACACCGGACGCCGGTCCCGCCGCAGGCACCGATGGATCGCAGGACGGGCACCCGGACGGCTCCCCTGCTACCGAGGTCACAGCTCCCCATCGAGGTCATGCATCGGTCCGCGTCTTTCCGCCCGTCCTGGTGATCCGTGATTCCACGGCTTCGCCACCCGAGGCCGACGGAGGGTCGCCCGAACCCGACCACCGCACGCAGGAGGCGATCGCATGAGCCTTGACGATCTCAGAGAGCAGGTATGGGCCGCGAACCAGGCCCTGGTCTCGGCCGGGCTGGTTACGCTCTCCTTCGGAAACGCGAGCGGCATCGACCGCGCCACCGGGGTCATGATCATCAAGCCAAGCGGCGTGCCCTACGAGCGCCTGCGACCCGACGAGCTGGTCGCGGTCGACATCGAGTCTGCCGCTCCCGAGCCCGGCGCCTTCCGGCCCTCATCCGACACACCGACGCATCTCGCGCTCTATCGGCGCTACCCGGAGATCGGCGGCGTCGTGCACACCCACTCGTCGTGGGCGGCCGCGTGGGCGCAGGCCGGCCGGGCGATCCCGTGCTTCGGCACGACCCATGCCGACCACTTCCACGGCCCGGTTCCCGTGACCCGGGCCCTCACGAACGCAGAGCTCGGAGACGCGTACGAGGCGGACACCGGCGCGGTGATCATCGAGACGCTCGACAACCTTGGGCTCGCGCCGCTTGAGATGCCCGCGGTGCTGGTGCGCTCGCACGGGCCATTCACGTGGGGTTCCGATGCACCACAAGCGGTTGCGAACGCCGTGGCCCTCGAGGCAGTCGCGATGATGGCCGACCGGACGCTCACGCTCGAGGCCCGGACGGCGGCCATCGACGAGGCGCTGCTGGAGCGTCACTTCGGGCGCAAGCACGGGCCCGGCGCCTATTACGGCCAGGCGGATCAGCGCTCATGAACCGGGCGGCCCGCCGCGCCGCCCGGACCCGAATCGCCCGAGGAGGATGCGATGAGTGAGCAGTTGCCGCACGCCCGGAAGGTGATCGGGGCCGGTGCGGCGATCCTGGGCATCGAGCTCGGCTCGACCCGCATCAAGGCGGCCCTGATGTCACCCGACACCACCCCTCTCGCCGAGGGCTCGTTCGCCTGGGAGAACCAGCTCCGGGACGGCATCTGGACGTACGACATGGCCGACGTCTGGGCGGGCCTCGCCGCCTGCTACACGTCGCTCGCCGACGACGTGCGCAGGCGCTACGACCTGGACCTCACGTCCGTCGCCGCCCTGGGCATCAGCGGCATGATGCACGGCTACGTGGCGCTCGACGACCGGGGTGAGCTGCTGGTCCCGTTCCGGACGTGGCGTAACAACATCACCGGGCAGGCGTGCGCCGAGCTGACGCCAGCGTTGGACTTCGCCATTCCGCAGCGCTGGAGCGTGGCTCACCTCTACCAGGCGATTCTCGACGGCCAGCCGCACCTCCCGGAGATCGCCCACCTGACGACGCTCGCGGGCTACGTCCACTGGAAGCTCACCGGCGAGCACCGCGTGGGCGTGGGCGAGGCGTCGGGCATGTTCCCCATCGACCCGGTCACCCGCGACTGGGACCAGGCCCGACTGGCGAGGTTCGACACGCTCATCGCGCCGCACAACCTCGGCTGGACCCTGGGCGACCTGCTCCCCGACGTGCTGCCGGCGGGGCAGCGGGCCGGGACCCTGACCGCCGATGGCGCCCGACGGCTCGATCCGTCGGGCAGGCTCGAGGCGGGTGTCCCCGTGTGCCCGCCCGAGGGAGACGCTGGCACCGGCATGGTCGCCACCAACGCCGTGCGCCCGCGATCGGGCAACGTGTCCGCCGGCACCTCGATGTTCGCGATGATCGTGCTCGAGCAGAGCCTCTCGCGGGTCCACGAGGAGATCGACATCGTGGTCACGCCCGACGGCAGCCCGGTGGCCATGGCCCACGCCAACAACGGCTCGTCCGACCTCGACGCCTGGATCGCGTTGTTCGGCCAGGTCGGCACGGCGCTGGGCGCCGAGGCATCGACCGACGACCTGTACGCGAAGCTGCTGCCAGCGGCGCTCGAGGCTGACCCCGATGCCGGCGGTTTGCTGGCCGTCAACTACGTGTCGGGCGAGCACATCACCGGGTTCACGGAGGGCCGGCCATTGTTCGTCCGCGACCAGGACAACCGGTTCACGCTCGAGAACTTCGTCCGAGCGATGTACTTCGCATCGTTGTGCGCCATGCGGACCGGCCTCGACATCCTGACCGAGCAGGAGGCGGTGGTGATCGAGGAGATCCGTGGTCACGGCGGGTTCTTCAAGGGCAGCGGCGTCGGGCAGCGGATGATGGCAGCGGCGCTCAATGTCCCGGTGAGCATCCCCGCCACCGCCGGCGAGGGTGGGGCCTGGGGCATGGCCGTGCTGGCCGCCTACATGCTCCGCGACGAGCAGGGGCAGTCGCTGCCCGACTATCTCGACGAGCGAATCGCGGGCAGCATCGGCGCACCCGTCAGCCCCGACCCGCGCGACGTCGAAGGGTTCGCGGCGTTCTTCGAGCGCCACACGAAGGGTCTCGCGATCGAGCGGGCGGCCGTGGCGGCGATGCGTTGACGATCACCGGGGCTCTCGGCGGGTTCAATGGGCCTGCTGCAGACTCGGTGCGGGGATGACGAATTCCGCGCAGGCGTAGCGTCAGGAGCGAAGCTCATGCAGCGTCGCACGGGCTGGCGGGAGGAAGCAGCGTGATCGCTCTCGGGCTGTACGCCCAGGCGAAGGAGCTCCTCGCGGTTCACAGGAATGCCCTCGAGCCGCCCTATCGTGCCGACGCCGAGGCCGTCCCACCCATTCAGGTGAACCTCTGGACCGCGTGGGCGGGTCGAGCTCGGGAGATCGACTGGGCGGACCGCGCCAGCTCCATCGCTCTCGAGGTCGATCTCGACGCCGCCCTCGTCGCTCAGCTCTCGCGCGTCCAGCCCCGTACGACGGTTCGCCGGCTCGGCGATCCACTGACGAGCGAACCGGAGGCGAGGTACGCGCGCCTCCTATGACCTGGGATCGAACACGATCTTGCGATGGGCGAGCCGGTGGTCTGCGATGTCGTCGAACATGGCCGGTGCAGCCGAAAGCGCGGCGCGGTGCGAGATCATCGCGGGCATGTCGAGGTCGCCGGAGACGACAGCGGCCAGGCTATCGGTCCACTCGTGGCCCGGCCACGGCGCCGAGTAGGACATGAAGCAGCCGGACAGCGTCAGCTCGCGGCGCATGAGCGCCTCGACGAAGGTCATCGGCAGCGCCGTGTCCGGCAGGTTGGTTGCCGCCCAGCACGACCGTCCCGCGAGGACGGGTCAGCTCGACCACGGACTGCAGCGCGGCGGGCGAGCCGGAGGCCTCGAGCGTCAGGTCCGCACCCGCACCTGTCAGCCGCCGCACCTCGCCGGCCACGTCGTCCCGCTCCGGGTTGAGGGTCGCGTGCGCACCCAACCCGCGCGCGGCCGCGAGGTTCGCGTCGGCGACATCGACGGCGACGACGAGCGACGCGCCGAGAATCCGCAGCCACTGGACGAGCATCAGCCCGATCGACCCCGCGCCGAGCACGATGGCCGTCCGCCCCGCCTCGAACCGGCCGAGGTCGAGGATGTGGCGCGCGACCGTGGCCGGCTCGATGAGCGCGGCCGCCTCGAACGGCGACGTCGTGGGGCAGGGGCAGGACGTTGGCCTCGGGAACCACGACGCGCTGGGCCAGCGCTCCGGCCCGGCGCGAGCCAACGAACGTATAGCTGGCACAGGCGGAGAAGCGGCCGGCCCGGCACTCGTCGCAGGTGTGGTCGGGGATGAGCGGCACGACCACCGCGTGACGTCCGATGAGCCCGCCGTCCACGCCCTCGCCCACAGCGTCGACCACGCCGGCGGCCTCGTGGCCGAGGATCATCGGGTACGTCCGGTGACCGCGAGCGAAGCGATGGATGTCCGAGCCGCAGATGGAGCTCGCGCGCACCTCGAGCCGCACCTCGCCGGGGCCCGGCACCGGGTCCGGGACGTCGCGGATGGCGATCTGGAGACGATCCTCCAGCACGAGCGCCTTCATGGCAGTTGCACCTCCGTCATCGGCCGGGCGCCGGCCATGCGCTCGAACTGCGGGAGCATCGCCCGCGACAGGCCATGCCAGATCTCGAACTGCTCGCTGTATCTCTCGTGCCGGCGCGGGATCGGGTTCGCAGGTCGTCCGCTGCGAGAGCAGCCGCTCGATGGTCTCGCTCGGGTCGCCCGCAAGCCCGGTTGCCCGTGCGCCCAGCGCGAACAGGGCCAGGCCCGCGCCTCCAGCGGTGCCATCGGCCAGCCTGGCGACCGTGAACGGCCGACCCGTTGCGTCCGCCTTGATCTGATTCCAGATGGCCGACCGCGCGGCTCCTCCCTGCCCCAGCCACTCGGTAACCCGGTGCCCACGAGCTTCGGCCAGCTGCAGGTTGTCCACGACCGCGAACGCACAGCCCTCGAGCACCGCCCGAACCAGGTCGGCTCGCTTCGTCGCGTAGGTGAGTCCCGACGAAGACGCCCCGCGGCGTGCTGCTCCAGAGGGGCGTTCGCTCGCCGGCGAGGTACGGCAGGAACAGCACGCCGTTGGCGCCGACGGGCGAGGCCGCCGCCTCCGAGGTCAGCGCGTCGAAGCTGACGTCCCCGCCCGCGACCTGCTCCCGCAGCCAGGCAAGCGCGCCGCCGCCGACCGTCCCCGCCTGGAGCAGATACTGCCCCTCGAGCACGTGGTGGCTGAAGATCAGGCGCGGCTCGACCACCACCTCGGCCACGCTCATCCCGAACCCACCCGCCGACCCGCCCTGGTCCTGCGTGAGGCCCGGGCGGGTGACGCCGCTGCCCAACGCACCCATGGCCGCGTCGAGCCCGCCCACCAGGACCGGGATCCCCGGCGCGAGGCCCGTCTCGCGGGCCGCGACCCCGGCGAGCCCGCCTGCATGGTGGCCGGCCCGACGGAGGGGCGGCAGCCGATCGGGCGGGATGCCCAGGGAGCGCTGCGATCCCGGGATCCCAGCGCTCGCGGCGGATGTCGAAGCAGTGGAAGCCGTACGCCTGGGTGAGGTCGCAGGTCACCTCGCCCGTCAGGCGCGCAACGAGGAAGCCGGACGCGGTGAGGAACCAGCGCGCGCGCGTCAAAGACCGCAGGCCGGTGCGCGCGCAGCCAGGCGACCTTGGGCGTGATGTAGGCGGCGTCGAGCGGGTTCGCCGCGAGCTCGACCAGGGTTGCGGCATCCGGGCGGGCGCGCAGCTCGGCCGCCTCGCGCTCGGCGCGGCGGTCCAGCCACGTCATGCGCAGGCATGAGCGGCCGGAGCGACGCATCGACCGGCACGAGCGTCCAGCCGATCCCGTCCAGGGCGATCGCCGCCACGTCGTCGGCCGTCACGCCCGCCTGCGCCGTCACGGCGCGCGACGCCGCTCCAGCGCCGTCCCACCAGCGCTCGGCGTCGATCTCCGCCCATCCCGGCGCCGGCCGGTCCAGGTCGTAGCCGGCGGTCGCCTCGGCGACGGCACGTCCGTCCTCCGTCCACAGGGCGGCCTTGAGCGCTCGACGTCCCCTGGTCGATGGTGAGGACATGCCGGGTGCGCACGCTGGTCACGGCGGCGTGATCGTCCCGTCGAGGTCCCAGAGGTCCTCCCAGGATTGACCGGCCTTCCACAGGAACACGTGCCCCTTGATCAGGCGGCAGTTGTGGTCGATGCCGGCGATCGCGGTCATCTCCGCCTCGGTCAGGGGCTCGCCGATGGCGCCCGCGAGGTTCGCTGCGAGTAGTTGCGCCGGCGTGGTGGAGAACGGGATCGGGACCTGGCCTCGCTGGATCGGCCCACTTGATGCATACGACCGCCGGGTGGACGCCCAGGCGCCGCGCGATCGGCCACGATCACGGGATCCTCGATGTCGACCGCTGTCGTCCGGCGTGCGGTCGCGCTCGGGTCGGGCGGGCGAGCCGATCGGCGCGAAGCCGATCGGGCATCGATCCCCTTGCTCACGCACGAACTCGAACAGCTCCGGCTGCTGAAAATGCGGGTGCAGCTCCATCTCGTTCGCCGCCGGCCGAATGCGCGCGTCGCGCAGCAGCGAGACGCAGCTTGGGGATGGTCATGTTGGAGGTGCCGATGTGGCGCACGAGGCCCACGCTCGACGAGCTGCTCCATCTCGCGCCCAGGTCTCCATGTAGTGTTCGTGGATGTAGGGCTGGGCATTCGTGTCGCGCGACGCGCACGGCCACGCCCGGGCGCATGAGTGTTCGGGAACGGCCAATGGACGAGGTACAGGTCGAGGTAGTCGAGCCGCAGGTCGCGCAGCGTGCGCTCGAACGAGGGGGCCACGTCGGCCGGGGCGTGCCGGTCGTTCCACAGCTTGGACGTGATCCACAGCTCATCGCGCCGGCATGCCGCCGCGCGATCGCCCGCTCGAGGGCCTCGCCGATCTGGTGCTCGTTGCCGTAGACGGCGGCGCAGTCGATGTGCCGATAGCCGAGCTCGGAGGGCGCCCGCGACGGCCGCGGCCACTCGCTCCGGCCGGGGACGTGGTCGGAGCCGAACGTGCCAAGCCCGATCGCCGGCATCGAGGCGCCGCCCGCGAGCGTGCGGCGCGGGACCGAGGCCGGGTCGATCGGCGCCATGGTGTCGGTCGGCGCGATCGGCGGCCCTCCGGGGTCACCGGGATGCCGCCTGGGGTCGTCCGATGCGGGGGCGCCTCCGCTCGAGCGCATCCTCGAGGGTGATACCGGGCAGGAGCCGGGCGAAGTCGGACGGGTCGATGTCGCCCTGGCCGGGGTGGAGCGCGTTGGCGGCGCCTGCGGCGACCCCCTGCCGAGCGGCCTCGCCGATCCCGACCCCGGCCGCGAGCGCGACGAGGAAGCCCGCGAGCATCGAATCACCGCTGCCCGACCGGATAGGCGCCCTGCTCGGCCGGCGGGCCGATGCGCCATGCCACCCCCTCCTCGTCGACGCCAGGGCGCCGTCCACGCCGCAGCGTCACCACCACGAGCCGGGCGCCGCCCGCCTGCAGCGCGCGTGCCGCCTCGAGCGCCTCGACTTCGCCGCCGGGCCGGCGACCGGTGGCCGCCGCCGCCTCCGAGGCGTTGATCTTCACCAGCCACGGTGCGGCCGACACGGCGAGCGCGAGCGGCCGTCCACCGATGTCGATCGCGACCCGAGCGCCGAGGTCCCGTCCCAGGTGGACGAGCTGCGCGCAGGCGTCCTCGGGGGCCCCGGCGGCAGCGACCCCGAGACGACCACCACGGTCCCGGACGGCTCGTCGGCAATCTCGCTCGAAACGGCCGTCTTCACGGCCGCCCAACCGTCAGCGTCGAGCTGCGAGCCCGGCCTCGTAGAACTCGGTGAGCTGCCCGGTCGAGCGGTCGAGGATCGTGAGGCAGGTCCGCGTCTCGCCGGGAACCTCGACCGGACGGCAGACAAGACCGGCCGCATCCAGCGCCGCCACAAGCCAGGCACCCGCGTGACCGCCGACCACCGGAACCACGACGGCGTCGAGGCCCAGCCCCACCGCGGCACGGGCGACGTTGAGCGCCTTGCCGCCCGGCACGACCGACAGCAGCTCCGGCCGGTGGATCTCGCCGGATACCAGGCGCTCGACGGCGCTGATCTTGTCGATCGCGGCGTTGAGCGACACGCACACGAGACGGCGCACCGGCGCGGCGGCGGCAGGCGCGGCCGGCTTCGCGGATGCCGCGGCCGCCGACGATGATGTGCCTGCCGACCGGACGCGCGACGGGTTGGCAGCGGATCGCGTCCCCGGCATCAGCCGCGCCCGGTCAATCGGATCGGTACCAGCCGTCGCCCGGAACGGGCGCGGCCGTCACCGGGTTCGGGCGCTCGTGCCACGGACGGCCATCCTCGTCGACCAGGCGAACCAGGCGCTGCAGGCGCCGGCGTCCCTCGGTGACGAGCCAGGCGTCACGCTCCTCGGCAGGCAGCGTCGCTGCGGGTGCCCACACGGAGCGACCGACGAGCACGCCCGAGGCGCCGGCAGCGCAGGCCACCGCGACCTGCCGCTCGAACGTCGCGTCGTCGACACCACCCGAGAGCAGCACCCAGGGCAGTGTGCTCGCCGCGTCGAGCTCGGCACATGCCTCGCGCCAGGCGCCCTCGTCGGTCACCGACACGTCGTACGGGAACTCGGCCTTGAGGATGTCCGGGCCAAGCTCGGTGAGCCGGCGCGCGGTTTCGACGACGCAGCGCCGGCGCGCCTCGCCCGGTGAGCTTGCCGCCGGTCGCCGGATCGAAGCCCAGCGGCTCCAGGAACAGGGCGAGGTCCTGGGCCCGGCAGCGGGCCGCGACGTCCGCGACGAGGCGTTCCTGGTCGGCGGCGTTGGCCGCATCCGGGTTGTAGTAGACGAGCAGCTTCGCGGCCGAGGCACCGAGCCGCTTGGCCTGCTCGACCGACCAGCCGGGCAGGACCCGCGACACGCGCGCTCGGGCGTCGCCCTCGTACCCCGTCGCCTCGATCGCCACCAGCAGGCCGGCACGGCCCGGCAGGGACCC
Source organism: uncultured Chloroflexia bacterium (assembly GCA_963806265.1). Classification (GTDB taxonomy): domain Bacteria; phylum Chloroflexota; class Limnocylindria; order Limnocylindrales; family CSP1-4; genus CAIXZV01. Next base: position 30,867 of record CAWDXT010000018.1, on the reverse strand, counting down.
GTCGGCGATGCACTGGGCGGCGCCGATCTCGGGATCGAGCAGCGAGCCCGTGGCATATGGCGCGAGGGCGCGGATGACGGCCCGCTTGAACGCGACCATCTCGTCGTACGTGGTCGTGGTGGGCGCCTCGGGATGGAGCTCCTTGCGCAGGTTCTGGCGATGGTCGAGCGCGAGCACCGCGAACGTGCCGCGGGGCGAGGCACAGGCGTCGAGGCCCCGTCGACTGCCAAGCCGGAACTGGGTCCCATCGGTTAAACGTGGCCTTGGGTCAACCAACGGGAACCTCTCGGTCAACAACGCGCGAAGGGCCGCACCTGACCATGACGTCGTTCCTCGGATTGGCGATCCACCTCACCCCGAGCGGTTGGCCCGACATTCCGTAAGCAGATTACCGCCGTTCGACACGCCACCGATGAGCATTCGGACCAGCATCGACACACTGTGCCGCGTGGCTGACTGCCGAGTGGACAGCGTGCCGAGCCGGCCGTCGATCGACGACGGTGCAGGGTTCCCGGCCAGATCGGCTCGTCGCTGACCGGCCACGAGCCGTTTGAGCTAGATCGCCGACCCTCCGCGCTCGCCGGTTCGGATCCGGATGCACTCCTCGAGCGGCATGATGAAGATCTTGCCGTCGCCGACCTGGCCGTCGCCGTGCCTCGCTCCATCGAGCACGGCGTTCACCGTCGGCTCGACGAACGCGTCGTTGACGGCGATCTCGAGCCGGACCTTCGGGATCAGGCTGGGCGACACCTCCTCCCCCCGGTACAGCTCCGGATCCTCCTGCTGCCCGTGCCCGGTGACCCGGCTCACGGTGATCCGGAAGATCTCCGCTCTGATCAGGGCCTGGTGCACCTCGTCGAGCTTGTCGGGCGGGATGATCGCGACGATGAGCTTCATGCTGTGACTCCCTCGTCCGCCATGATCAGTTGAGGTTGAGCAGGCCGTAGCCGTGCTCGCCGTGCAGCTCGTGGTCCATGCCGGCCATCTCACCGGTCGTGTCCAGACGCAGTCCCACGACGCGCTCGACGACGAGCAGCAGGACGATGGTGACGACGCTCGCGTAGACGATGGTGGTCGCCACGCCAAGGCCCTGGACCGCGAGCTGGCTCAAGACGTCGCGACCGGCCGGCATCTCGCCGGCCCGGATGAACAGGGCGAGCAGCAGGGCTCCGGTGATGCCGCCCACGCCGTGCACCCCGAACACGTCGAGCGTGTCGTCGTAGCCGAGCCGGTTCTTGAGCAGGATCGCCGCGTAGCACAGCATCGCCGCGAGGAAGCCGAGCACGACCGCGCCCGCCGGGGGGACCACGCCGGCCGCCGGCGTGATCGCCACCAGCCCCGCCAGGATCCCGGACGCCATGCCCAGGCTGGTCGCCTTGCGGTAGTGCGCCGCCTCGAGGCAGACCCAGGCCAGCGCACCGGCCGCGGCGGCGATCTGGGTGACGGTCAGCGCCTGCGCGGTCTTGACGCCACTCGTCAGCGAGCTGCCGGCATTGAACCCGAACCAGCCGACCCACAGCAGGCCGACGCCGATGAGCGTCATGACCAGGTTGTTGGGGTGCATCGCCGTGCGTGGGTAGCCGCGGCGCGACCCGAGATACAGAGCCGCCACGAGACCGCTCACCCCGGCTGAGATGTGAACCACGGTCCCGCCCGCGAAGTCGATGGCGCCCAGCTGGAACAGGAACCCCTCGGCGCCGGGCTCCGAGGACCATACCCAGTGCGCCAGGGGACAGTAGACGAGCAGGCTCCAGAGGGCGATGAACACGGCGTAGCCGCGGAAGCGGATCCGCTCGGCGAAGGCGCCGGCGATCAGGGCCGGGGTGATGATCGCGAACTTGCCCTGGAACATCGCGAACACGAGGTCGGGCACACCATTGCTGCTGACGGTGCCGTCGATGCGGCGCAGGAACACGAGGCCCGGGTCCCAGCCGAACCAGCCGCCGAGCACGTTGGGCCCGAACGCGAGCGCGAACCCGACCGCGGCCCACAGCACGCCGATGATCGCCATGGCCGCGAAGGCGTGCATCATCGTGCCCAGGACGTTCTTGGTCCGGACGAGCCCCCCGTAGAACATCGCGAGTCCCGGGACCATGAGCAGCACGAGCGCCGTGGACGTCAGCATCCAGGCGGTCGCGCCGGTATCCACGGGCGGCTGCTCCCCCACCGGAGTCGCCGTGGCGGTGTCCGCGACGGCGATCACGATCACCACGCCCAGCATCAGCAGCAGCGCCGCGGCCGGGAACGCGGCTCGGACCTGGTCGCGCTGCGTGGCAAGCATGCGCATCCTCCTCCACTCGCGGTGCCCACGGGATCGCCGGCCGACGCGACCGCCAGCTCGGCATCGGTGCGCCTGCCCACCGCGCCATCGGCCGGTTGCGCGCCATGGTCTTGCACGAGGGTCGACGGCACTCCGCCCGAATGGTGCCGGCGGGGTTGCGATTCGGGATCAAGGCACGCGCAGCGTGGCGCGATCGGCGGCCAGCCGGCTTCCCCCGGATCTCCTGCCCGCGGCCGTGCGGCCGTGGCGCCGTCAGGCTCGCTCGGCGACGAGCCCCCGCTCCCCTGCCTCCGTCACCGACATCCGGGCCGTGACCAGGTCGACCTCGAGCTCGCACCAGGCGCCGCCGTTGGTGCCCCCGAGCACCACGAGTTTGTTCCGCGACCTGGCACACGCTTGTCGGGATCGTTGACCCGGGGTGCGCGGCACAGTACGTTCGCCATGCTGCGACTGGTCCATCTGGACTACGCCGGGGGAGAGCTGTTGAGGAGGCCGCACGCCATGCGTCGACGCCTCGCCATGGCCACCGTCGCGTTGGTCGCGCTGAGCGCCTTCGCGTCACCGGTCGCCGCGCGAGAACCCTACCCGCACGAGTTCCATCACAACATGGGGTATTGCGCTCCGTACCTTGCCCAGCTCCGGCTGCCGGACGGATCGCCGGTTCGGCCGTGGATCAACCACACCGATCCATGATCTGACCAAAGAGTTCGGAACGTTCGAGGGGCAGAAGAACGTTGGCGACCTGTACAGCGATCGAGCCCGCAGCGAGACGGATCAGACCTGCGTCGCCCGTTCGTGACGGCGGACCAGGCCTCACGCATCTCACCCAAGGAGGGTCTCACGTGAAGCGAACCTTGCTCATCCTGTCAGCCGCCGCGTTGCTGCTGTTCGCGACGTTCGGAGTCGCGCAGGCAGCCGGCCCCAAGAAGGACATCGCGACGCCGAGTCGCGCATGCGCGATCCTGGCGCAGAACCCACAGAGCGGCTACACGTCGTTCGCGGATTGCATGCGAACGTTCAACAAGGACATGCGCGCCTATCGCTTCTTCTCCGACGAGACGGACCCGACCAGCCCGCTGATCGGCCTGGACCAGCGGTGCACCGACCTCGAGGGGATGGGCATCAGCTACCCGTTCTGGTTCACTGAGGGCGGTATCGATGCCGGCTGGTACTGGCCGGAGCTGACCGCGTACAACCACCACCAGTGCGAGATCACGCTGTTCACGTACCACAAGCTCGTCGGGCTCTAAGCCGACAGCCAGGCCCAATTTTCGACCGGCGCGGGCTTCCCGCGCCGGTCTTCATGTGCTCCCTGCGGCCTGGGATGTCGTCGTCATCGGCGGCACAGCCCCACCGGCGAGGAACGCGGCGGTGGCCCCGCAACGACGCCGGGGGCGGGCGAGCCGGCGTCGACTGGGATGCTGCCCTTCCGGGTCGAGCGGTCCATTCAGAACTTCCAGACACCGATGCTCTGTGCGACCAGCAGGGCGCCGAACAGGACGAACGCGAGCGCGGCGAACACCTGGATGACGCTGGTGGGGAGGGCGAGCGCGAAGGCCGCGCCCGGCAGGACCTACAGTGTCGATCACGACCGCTCGAGCTCCATCGGGAGGCCTTCCGTGCAGCGACGCCTCGCAGATCACCTCGCGTCGATCGGAATCGACGACTACCTGGTCCTTCGCGAGCAGCTGTTGGACATGCTGCGCGACGAGGACCTCGGGATGCGGCTCGGCGGCGATACGCCCACCCTGGGTTCGTTGTGCCACCAGATGGGCGAGGTCGAGCATGCGTATGTGGAGTCCTTCCGAACCTTCCGCATGAACGGCTCGCCTCGACAGCCCGACAGGCGGCTCGAAACCAGCGTTGCGGCGCTCCGGTCCTGGTACGGGGAGCTCGACCGGGATCTGATGGCGGCGCTTGACGGGCTGTCGGAGGACGACCTCGAGCGACCGATCGTTCGCACCGACTTTGACCCGGCGCACTACTCGCCCCGACCCATCCAGCAGCTGGCCGACTATCTGCAGGCGCTGCTGATCTTCTACGGCAAGGCAAGCATCTATCTTCGGGCGCTGGAACGGCCCCTCCCGCCCCAGTGGCAGCGAGACATCGGCTGACTGGTGGCGGCACGGTTGGTGCAACTCGTTAAGGATGTCGAGCGGATCGGCCACGGCCTGGTCTCGCGGTCATGAGCCCCAGGACCACGGCCCGGCAATGGCGCCGTCCAGCGTGGCTCGTCCTGGGCCTGGTGCTGATCGCGTTCTCGATCTACGAGGTCGTCGTGCACGACCTCGGACCGGTGCCAATCATCGCGTTCCTGGTGCTCCCCGACCTGGCGTTCGTCGCCGGGGTTGGCCAGCCGCATGCTCGGGGACAGCTTCCCTCACGGGCCGTGCCCATCTACAACCTCGTCCACCGGCCGGCGATCCCGGTCGCGACGATCGTGCTGGCCCTCGCGGCCCTGCTGGCCATCCGCATGCTTGTCCAGGCGCCTGATGCCTTCGAGGCGGCCCGGCACCTCCCGCTCATCGCGTATGTCTCGGGGATCGTCTGGCTGGCCCACATCGCGTTCGACCGCGCTGCGGGCTTCGGCCTGCGCGCCGCCGATGGCTGGCCGCGCGATCCGGCCGCACGCCGCTGATCCGGCAGCCGCCGACCCGATGCCGGTGGCTACAGCTCGATCGTCATCCCCTCGCTGGCGGCGTCGACCGTCCCCCGGCGGCGCATGGATCGCGCGGTCGAGAGCAGGTCGTCCACGCTGGAATCATCGTGCTCGGGCGCGTGATGGAAGAGGACGAGCCGGGACGCGCCGGCCAGGTCCGCGAAGGCCGCTGCGTGCTCGATGCTGCTGTGGCCGAAGCCGCGCCGCTCGTCGTACTCCTCGCCCGTGTACTGCGCGTCATGGATCAGGACGTCGACGCCGATCGCCAGCTCGCAACCCGAGGTCCAGTCCGGGACCTCGATCGGCCCGCCGAGCGCGGGCTCGTGGTCGGGCAGGTAGGCGACGGAGCGACCGCCGGTCGAGATGCGGAACCCGAGCGTCGGGCCGGGGTGGATCACGCTCATTGCCCGAACCTCGAAGGCCTCGATCGGCCACGGCTCGAGCGGGGCATCGTGGAGCTCCACGCGCGCCGGGAAGTCCCGAATGCGGACCGGGAACAGCGGCGGCGAGAGGTAGCGGGTGAGCCGGGTCCTGAGGTCCTGTGTCGTCGACGGCGGACCCCAGACGTGGACCGGCCGATCGGATTGGAACAGCGGGCGGAAGAACCCCAGGCCCTGGATATGGTCCATGTGGAGATGGGTCAGCAGCAGGTGCACCGGGCGGGGATCATCGGCGAACGCGATCCCCGCCCTTCGCAGGCCGGATCCGGCATCGAGGAAGCAGAGCGCATCGTCGTTCTCGACGGTGACGCAGGCGGTGTTCCCACCGTACCGGACGGTCTCCGGCCCGGCACTCGCGATCGAGCCACGCGAACCCCAGACGGTGACCTTCACGCGGAGCTGGCCGAACCGCCGGCTCGGCCATCGTCCTGCGCCCACAGCACCACGAACGCGCCGAGCACGTGACCGCGAACGCTCTCGAGCGGGATGGCCGTCGCCTCCACCGGCCGGAGCACGCCGTCGAGCCCGTGCATGTGGAACGAGACGTGGGCCGGTCGTCGCTCCCGCATTGCGACCATGCCCGGCAGCTCATCGACCGGCAGCGGTCGCCCATCCTCGAGCAGAGGTGCGAGAAGGGCCGTCCGCTCCTCGAACGGCAGGGCGTCGACCTCCTCGAAGCGGCGCCCGAAGAGCACCGCCGCGGGCTCGTTGAAGAACACGGTGTCGCCTCGGCTGTCGACGAGCAGCACCGGCACGGCCAGCCCTCCGGCCAGCTGGCGGGCAAGGATCAGCTCCACCTCGTATTGGGTCACCTCGCCATTCTCTCCTCCGGCTCAAGCACAGCCAAATTCGATCGCGCTGGCGGTCTCGTCCTGCGTGCCCCGCGATGGCTGGCCGCGGGACCCGACCTCATCTCGCGCTCTGATCCGCAACCGTGTTGAGCGGGTTGTGACCGATGTCCCGCCCGTTCGGTGTCGTCCAACCTGTGACTCACCCCCGCGGGGTGGCGTGAACTTGGGCCCAGGGGACGTCGATCAGATGGCGCGGGACGGAACGCGACCAACGACCCCCGCCTCGATCCTGAGGCCGGTCGCGTCCAGTGCCTGTCACGCACTGTGCCGTGGGTATCCAGCCCTCCGCCGTCCGCGCTGCGCAATGCTCCTGGCGCCGCCTCGCCCTGATCGGCACGCGGCGCGGAGCCTTCCGTGCTCGCCGCGAAAGGGGTGCAAGGGTGAGATTGGACAAGCGGATCATCGTGGTGGTGCTGCCGCTGGTGGCGGTGATCGTGGTCGCGGGCGCGGTCCTGGCCAGCGTCGGATTCACGTCCCGGCCATTCGACACGGCTGGCGAGCAGGCTGTGGGCATGGCCCAGAACTCGCTCGGTGACCGCTATACGCTCGACGCTTCCAGCATCACCTCGACCTGGACGTTCACGCGCGACGCCGACGTCGTGCTTCGCTTTGCCGACGGCGAGGTGGCGCTGGACGGCACCGCGCTGGACCCGGGCTGCTACTCGGGGACCGTCGTGAAGGGCGCCGTGCTGACGCTGTCCGACGCGCACGGGGTGAGCTTTGCTGCTCCGGACTCCGACGCCACCTGCCAATCGCTCCCGTGAGCACGCGCCCGGAGGTGCGTCGGCGTCCGTGGTTCGTGGCGCTGCCCCTGGCACTCGTCGTGCTGGGCATCGTGACGATCGGCCCCAACCAGGCGCTGGGCAGCGCGTTCATTGTCGCTTCCCTGGCAGCCGCGACGGCCGCGGCTGCCGTCGTCGTCCGCGGCAGGCAGACAGAGAGACGCAACGTCGCGTCCCGCCGCGGACCAGGGGGCGACAGCTAGCTGGCGCATCAGCCGGCCGGGGCACACCCCCCGGTATCCGGCCCGCCCATGGGCCGACCTGACGCCCGCGTCAGCCAGGCAAGGTACGCCGCCGAGGCCAGCAGCGCGGTCCCGACCAGGAAGCCCGCCAGCCAGAAGGCCGGCTGCGCTCCCAGCAGGAGGAGCAGCCCGAACGGCCCGAGACCCGTCACGACACCGAGGAGGATGTACGCGCGAGTCCGGTACAGCCAGGCGTAGGGCAGGAAGTGCCCGCTGCTGGTCGCGGCGAACACGATGGGGACGTAGAGCGGGTCGAGGTTGAACACGATGATCGACGCCGGCAGCGCGAGGCCCTGGGCAACCGCGATCAGGACGAACAGGTTGACGAGCGAGTTGTCGCGCGACGACAGGGTGCGGAACCCCAGCAGCCGCTCGACCGCCAGGGACGCCGGGAAGGCGACCAGGCCCTGGAACAGGTAGACGAGGGCCGCCGACGTCGGTGCCAGCACGAGCGCAAGGCACCCGGCGACAAGCCAGGTGATGCCGTGAACGAGCACGAACGACAGACCGCCCCGGTTGGCGGCGACGCTCTCGTCCCGCTCCTCCGCGGTCGTGCGAGCGACGCTCGGCAACGACCGTCGCTCGACGGGTGACGGGAGCGACCCGGCGCCCGATCCGGTCACAGGACGACCGTCCACCGCGCCCGGGCGAGCACGTAGCCGGCAGCGACGAGGATCCCGCCGTCGAGCAGGATGCCGGTGGCTGCGTCCGGCAGCCACAGCGCGCACAGAATGGCGGACGCGATGGCGAGGCCCCCGGTCAGCGGGACGGCCCACGGTCGAGCTTGCTCGAGGGCGGTCGCGGCCACCACGAACCCGACCCCGACCGCCAGCCAGGCCAGACCGATGATCCAGGCTCGGCCGACCCCTGCGTCGGGCGAGCCGCTCAGGACCGGCACATCGATGCGTGTGGTGAGCACCCAGGCCCCGTCGGGCCAGACGTTCGCCTGGCCCGATGCCTGGAGCAGGCCCCAGGCCACGGCAAAGCCGATCAGGTGGATGAGCCCGTGGGCTCCGACCAGGGCGGCGGCGATCGTTCGAATCATGCGGTCCTCCTTTCGCACGTCATCTGCCACGGCTGGGCACGTCATCAGTCACGCCTCGGCAAGCCCGCCACGGGCGGCCAGGGACGGTCGATGCCGACCCGACCTGGTGCCCAGGGCGGTGAGCGTGATGGCGACCGCGCTGACCACCACGAACCCGACCACGACCGTCGGATCATCGAGGGTGCCTCGAACGGCCTCCATCCAGAGCGCACCCACGATGCCGAGGGCCATCAGCACGCTGAACACGAGGCTGCCGTAGGCGATCCACGGTCCGATGGTGGAACGACGCGCCACGAGCACGCTCGCGACCGCAAACACCGGCAGCACGAAGGCGAGGTCGAGCGCGTAGACGCCACTCGTTGGGACACCGAGGTCGACGACCGCCTCCGGCTGGCCGCCGCTCGCGATTGCGCGACCGATCTGGCCCAGCCACAGGCCCGCGAACGCCACGGCGACGAGCGCCAGGAACCCGGCGGTCGCCCGGCGCGGCAGCCGAGGCTGAAGCGTGCCGTTCGTCACGGTTGCGAGGAGTCCCGGCACGGAGAAGGCCAGGGCCCAGGTCGCGAGCCCCAGGATCGCGATGTACACCGGCGTGAGGGGATTGAACATGACCTGAAACGCGAAGATCGCGTACGTGTACACGAGGTAGGCCAGCGCACCCGCAGCCGCCACCCCCGCAAACGGCGATCCATCCCGAGCCTGCCGCAGCGCGATGGCCAGCAACGGAACGGCGAGCAGCAGCGTGGCCAGGTCCGCACCGCGAGCCTGGTCGATCATGGCGGGCGTATCGCGATAGCTGTCGGTCAGCAGGCCCGCGGTGCTCGCCGCCGCGGCCAGCCCGGTCGCCAGCCAGGCCATGGTTCGCGTCATTCGGTGCATGTCATGCCTCCTGTCGTGGTGTGCCGGCATCGCGCTCACGCTTCCGCTCCTCGATGGCCAGCCACTCCCCGACCAGCTCTCGCAGCAGCTCGACCCGGGCCGGATCGAGATCGGCGAACACGGCGTCGAGGACCTCGAGTCGCTGCGCCCTGAGGTCGGGCTCATAGAAGATCGACACCTTGTCGGTCAGCTCGAGGCGCGTCGCACGACGGTCGGTCCGATCGGGCACGAGGCGCAGGTAGCCGCGTCGTTGAAGACCCAGGGCAACCTGCTTCACGTTCTGGCGCGAGGTGCCGAACCGCGCCGCCGCCTCGGTCAGGGTCGGGCTGTGGTCCGGGAACCAGCGCTCCATGACCGCGAGGAGCAGCCATTGGCGAGACGTCAGCTCGAGCGGCGCAAGCGCCTCGTCGAGCCGTCGCGACAGGTGCTGGACGAGCACCAGCAGCGAGCCGAACAGGTCGGGTCGCGGGTCCGTGTAGCGTGGGTCGTGCATGTGCGTAAGGTATTACGCATCAAGCCTCGGCGAACCTGCCGAACGTCCCGACCGGGCAGGACATGGGTAAGGTCTTACGCAGCTCTGCGTGCCCTGGCCTGCGTGCCCGGCCTGCGTGCCATGCCCTGCGCGTCAATGCCCCCGGCGGGCCGGCTCCACGGAGCCATGCCCCGAGCGATCAGCGACGGCTCGTGGATCGCCGTGCAATGAGCTCGGCGGTCCACTCGCGCAGCCGCGGCAGGTGCTCCGCGAAGTGCTCTGCCCCGGACTTGCGAATCCACCACGCTGCCTCGTCATTGGGCTCGGACAGCGCGTACCAGGTCTCCAGCATCATCGTCCGGCCCGCGTTCGCCTGGAGCCAGGCAATCGCCCAGGGCTGGCCCGCCATGGTCGCGAGGAATGCGGCATTGAGCTCGTCGATGTCGATCTCGTGGCCCTCGTAGGTGCCCGCGGCGATCCGCTCGAACTGGACCTCGGCCTCGGCAAGCCAGGTTCCCAGGTGGGCGACGACGTCGCCCACGGACCAGGCAGGATCAGCGTAGTAGCCGGGCTCGAGACACTCTTCGGGCGTCAGCGACCGGACGAGGCCCAGCAGCTCGTACCAGCCGGCACGCTCCGCCTCGATGTCGGTCACGTACGGGTGGCCGGCAAGCCCTGCGGGGGTCGGAGGCTGGTCGTTCATGGCGCGGCGAATGCCCCCTCCAGCGGCAGCCCGGCATCTTCCCAGTCGAGCAGGCCACCAGCGTAGCGGCGGACGTTCCGGTAGCCACGCCGCACGAGGTCCCGGTACAGGGCCACGCTGGACAGGCAATCGAGCTGCGAGCAATAGACAACCACGTCGTCGTCCGGGTGGACGGCCGCATACAGCGCTTCGGGCGTGTCGAAATGCACCGAGCCCGGGATGTGCTTGGCCTCGTACGCCCAGCGGTTGAGGGCCATGATCAGCGTGAACTCATCGCCGCGATCGAGCTTGGCCTTGAGCTCATCGCGGCTGATGGTCCGGATCGGCTCGTCACCCAGCGCGGCACGCGGTTGCGGCTGATCGCCGGGGGTCGGGTCAGTCACCGAGGCCCGCCAGAAGATCGGCCGGCGGGATCAGGTAGTAGGCGCCGGTCAGCGGTCGCGTGAACCGGGTCAGCGCATCGCGCTCCCCGTCGGGCATGCCGACCATGCTCTCCAGCATCCGGACGAGGATGTCCTGGTCGGCGGCGAAGCCAACGAAGATCGTGCCGTGGCGATCCACCGAGCCGTACGGGATGTTGCGGCGGAAGATCTTCCCGAACCGCTCCTGGTCGGTTCGCGCGACGTGCGAGGTCTCCGGTCTCGGGTCGAGCTCGGTGCTGTCGGCCTTCGAGCGCCCGATCACCGCCTCCTGGCCGGCGATCGCAAGCCCTTCCCAGCCGCCACGTCGTGCTCCCACTGTTGCAGCAGCAGGATCGATCCCCCGGCGCACGGCGAACCGTCGGGCAGGAGCGCGACCGTGGCCGCCTCGACCAGCGTCGGGTTCTCGGTGCCGTCGATGAACCCGGTCAGGTCGAGGTCGTGGTGATAGGGCCAGCCGACCAGCTCGTGGGCCAGGAGCGCATGCTCGGCAAGGTCGGTGACGACGGCCCGGGACACGTCGAACACCACGTCGTAGGACGCGCCCGAGAGCCAGATGACGACGTCGTGCTGGGTCGCCGGCAGGGTGTAGCCGTCGGGCCCGACCACCGGCTCGTTGAACCCGGTGATCCCGTCGGCGCCGCGGCCGGCGCGACCGTCGCCCACAGCTCGGGACGGAATCCGGCGACGAGGTTGACGCCACCGATCGTGGTCCGCGGCTCGCGGAGCGCGGCGACGTGGGCCACGGCATCGCGGGCGTCGCCGGACCGCACCAGGTCGAGCTCCAGGTAGGCATGCGCGTTGGTGCCCAGCGCGAAGATGCCGGTCTGTGGGGACGTCATCGTCGCGATCATGGCCGCGGCCGCGTCTCGTGGCAAGTTGGGCTTGCCCGGCAGGCCGCGGCGCCCGCGTTGGGAAGCTCGGTCGTCGTCAACGATCAGCGAGCTCGGCGCTCCATGATCGAGCCGCTCCCCCACGACCCTGCGCTCCATGATCGAGCCGCTCCCCCACGACCCTGCGCTCCATCGCGAGCGGGCAGGATCTCCCTGATTCCGGCCGGCTGGATAAGATGGCCGCCCGACGCTGCGAGCGCCCGGAACCGATCAGGAGAGACGTCCGATCTTCGCGCGCTGGCTCGTCGTCTCCATCTTCGTCCTGTCCGGGGCGGCCGGCCTCGTCTACGAGGTCGTCTGGTCGCGGCAGCTCGTGCTCGTGTTCGGCAACACGACCCAGGCGGTGTCGGCGATCCTGACCGGCTTCTTCGGCGGCATGGCCATCGGCAACGTGCTGGGCGGCAGGCTGGCCGATCGGGTCGCGACGACCGCTTCGGCTGTACGCGGTGCTGGAGATCCGGTCGCGCGTCGTGGCCCTGGCCACGCCGACCCTGTTCCGGCTCAGTCTCGAGGTCTACCGGGGCGCCTCGGCGCGCTCGAGACAGACACCGAGCTGCTGGCCCTGGTGAGTTTCGCGCTGGCATTGCTCGCCCTCGGGCCCGGCGACGTGCTGCTCGGTGCGACGCTGCCGACGCTCACCCGCCATCTCGCCCGCGGCCGGCGGGGCCTCTGTCCTCGTCGTTCGCCGTGCTCTACGCCGCGAACACCGTTGGCGCGGTGCTCGGGGCGACGGTGTCGGGCTTCGTGCTGATCGAGCTGCTCGGGCTGACCGGCGCCCTTGAGGTCGGCGTCGCCGCGTCCCTGACGGCCGGCGTGGTCGCGCTCGCCGACTTCGCCAGACCACGACGTCGGCTTCGCTCAGCCCGCGACGTCGTTCGCCCCAGGCCGACAACGGTCCCCCCGCCCAGGCGTCTCCGGGAGCTGTTGGCGCGGCCCACGAGCGCCAGGTCCAGAGCGGGCCGGACGCGCAGATCAGGGATCGGCTGACGATGGCGCTCGGCTTCGCCTTCGTCTCCGGCCTCACGGCCCTGGGCTACCAGACGCTGTGGACACGACTGCTCGCATCGGGCACCGGCAACTCCACCTACGTGTTCTCGCTCATCCTGGCCGTGTTCCTCACCGGGCTGGCGATCGGCTCGGCCGCCTATCGCCTGGTCGGCCACCGGATCCGCCAGCCGGCCGCGGCCCTGGGCGTGTCCCAGGCGCTGATCGCCATCCTCGTCCTGATCGGGCTCGTCGGCGTGATCGGCAACCCGGCGCCGCTGCAGATCCAGGGCGACGACGTCCAGGGCGTATGGGGCGCGCTGTGGCCGGCGGTGTTCAAGGTCGTGCTGCCGCCCACCGTGCTGATGGGCTTCACGCTGCCCCTCGCGTCCCGCCTCCTCGGCGCGACCGACGCCACCGTCGGAGCTCGAACGGGCCTGCTGCTCGGGGCCAACACGATCGGCTCCATCGCCGGCACGTTCCTGATCCCGTTCTTCGTCATCCCGACGCTTGGCTCGCCGGCGAGCGTGCTCGCCCTCGCGCTCATCAACATCGCCACCGCGGTCGTGCTGGTCGTTCGGGGCGGCACGCGCACGCGTGCTGCACGGCTCGCCTCGAGCACGGCGGTCGTGGCGGCGACGATCGTGGCCATCGTCGCCCTCGCCCTGCCGCGCGGGATCGTCGACCCGGGTGTCGCGCGGATCATCGCCGCCGGCGGTGTCGTCTGGGAGTCCGAGGAGGACGAGATCGCGTCGGTCCAGGCCGGGCAGATCGACCGGCCGCAGCTGTGGGTCACGGGCACGGCGATGACGGTGATGACCGTGGACACGCGGCTCATGCCCTATCTGTCGCTGGCGCTGCGGCCCAGCTCGTCCGAGGCCCTGGTGATCGCGTTCGGGATGGGCTCCAGCTTCCGGTCGTCGCTGCGGGCCGGGCTCCGGGCGGACGCCGTCGAGCTCGTGCCATCGGTGCCCCGGATGTTCGGCTGGTACTACCCCGATGCCGCGCAGGTGATGGCCGATCCGCGGGGGCGGGTGATCATCGCCGACGGCCGCAACTACGTGGAGCTGACCAACCGACGGTACGACATCGTCATCGTCGATCCCCCGCCACCCATCTACAGCTCGGGCGTGTCGGTGATCTCGTCGCTCGAGTTCTACCAGGCCGCGCGTCGGCGACTCAACCCGGGCGGGGTGATGATGGAGTGGGTCCCGAACGGCCAGACGCTGGACGAGCTCAAGGCGCACGTGCGCACGTACGCGAGCGTCTTCCCGCACGTGCTGGTCGTGCGTGGCAGCTGGGGCTCCTTCATGTTCGGCTCGGACGACCCGCTCTCGTTCGACCAGGCAGCCCTGCGGTCGGTCCTGGCGAGGCCCGGCGTGCTCGAGGATCTGTCGGATGCGCCGGATGCGCCGACGACGACGATCGACGGATGGGCCGCCCGGATCCCGGACCAGGTCTGGCTGGCCGATGGTCAGGCCGCCGCCTGGGCTGGGACCGGGCCCATGATCACCGACGACCGGCCGCTGCCCGAGTACTTCCTGTTGCGGCGCCTGACGGGTGCTGCGGCGTCTGACGGGGCGCTGCGGCGTCTGACGGGGCGCTGCGGACGCCGGACGCCGGCCGCCTGGCGCGCGGTGCCGGCGACGCCGCCCGGTCAGGCTTCGTCGGGCTGGATCACCTGGGGCTGGTAGCGGTCGATGTACGCCTGGAAGTCGGGGATCGCTCGCTGGTAGTCGCCGGTCATCAGCGGGGACGAGATGATGAAGTCGGCGGATGCCCGATTGCACGCGATCGGGATGTTCCACACGACCGCCAGACGGAGCAGCGCCTTGACGTCCGGATCGTGGGGCTGCGGCTCGAGCGGATCCCAGAAGAACACCAGGATGTCGATCTCGCCCTGGGCGATCATGGCACCCAGCTGCTGGTCACCGCCCAGCGGACCGCTCTGGAGCTTGACGATCCCGATTTCCCATCTCCTCCTCGAGGAGCGTGCCCGTCGTTCCGGTGGCCACGAGGTCGTGCTCCGCGAGCAGCCGGCGATTGAACCTCGCCCACTCGATGAGATCCGCCTTCCGATGGTCATGGGCGACCAGCCCGATCTGCTTCCTGGGACCGAGAACCTGTTCCATCGGCGAACCTCGAGCCATGCCGTTCACTGCCGTCGACCGTTGCCATCGACATTCTGGGCCACCGGCGGGTCAATGTGATGCCCTTCGACCCTCCCCGTGCGTCTCCGCGTGAGCGATCGTTTCGATCGCTTTCGAGGCGTCCCGACAAACGGAGGGATCGGGTGTCTCGCAAACCCCAGGCGCTGCTCGTCGCCGTCACCGTCATCGCCGCGCTGGGCATGAGCCTGGCTGCGTGCGCGCTCACCGACAACAACCACCTGCGGGTCGGGTCGGGCCCCTACGAGCAGGGTTCGGGGACCGTCGCCACCGAGACGCGACCGCTGGCTGACTTTCATGCGGTCTCGGCCACCCGGGGCGTCACGGTCTTCGTCTCAACCGGCGACTCGCCAGCCGCGACGGTCTCGGCCGACGACAACCTGCTCGCGCATGTCATCACGACGGTCAGCGATGGCACGCTGGTGGTCGCGATCGAGGGCGACATCGAGACCCACAGCCCGCTCTCGGTCGACGTGACAACCATCTCCCCCATCGATGGCCTGTCCGCCGACGCCGGCTCCACCGTGGATTGCGAGGACCTGCGGCCGGCAAGCCTCGAGGTCCGGGCCAGCTCGGGATCGACGGTGCGTGCCGGCGGTCAGGCGGACATGCTGGTGCTGAAGGCGAATACCGGGTCGACGGTCGACCTGCGCAACCTCGAGGCGACGGAGGCCCAGGTCGACGTCAGCGTCGGCTCCACGGCGCATGTGAACGCGACCGACGTTGTCCGGGGCTCGTGCACCATGGGCTCGACGCTCCAGCTGCACGGCACGCCGGCGACGCTCAACGTCGCCGCGGACGCGGGCTCGTCCATCAACGACTGAGACCGGGCAAACGCTGGCCGGCCGGCCTGCCGGGCGTCAATGGCCGAAATCGGCGTAGATGTTCCACGAGGGCAGCACGCCCTCGGCGACCTTGACGTCCTCGGCCATCTGGACGGTTCGTTCCCCTGGATCCGTGCCAAGGAGGCAGTCGGTGCACGTCCAGGTCACCGTGTGTGTCTGGAGCGTGGCATCACCGACCAGGTGTCCGTCGCACGGGACCGCCACGATGCGGGAGCCGAGCCCGGGCGACCCATCCACGGCCTGCGGGTCACAGCCGTCGATGACGCCATCGGGTACCGCTGAGGACACGCCGTCGACGACCGGGGTCAGGAGCTCATTGCGGAGCACCAGCCAGCGGACACCCGAGCCCGGCGAGTCGCCCGGTCCGGCCGTCTCGGCGCCAAAGCGCCCGGTCACCTCGAACCGGTAGTAGTCACCGGCCGGATCGACGTCGGGCTGGCGCATCACCGACCAGCAGAGATCCAGCCAGCCGGCAGATCGCTGGTCGGGAGCAACGCAGTCGGCAGCCACGACGGTGGCCTCGTCGAGCGTGGCGACATCAGATGGCCGGACCGCCGCAACCCTGCCGAGATCGACGTGCGCGACGGGCGTGCTCCCCGCGATGTCGGGCACCGTCGGCCGCCAGGCGGCCATGGCCGACCCGGCCAACGTCATCACGATGGGCAGCAACGCGAGCGCGACGGTCGCGGCAACGAGCCGTCGGCCGGGCGTTGCCACCCGGGTGCCGAAGGCGGCACGGATGTCGGGCGTGAGCAGGTAGATGATCGCGATCGGGGCCACGACGAGCCCGGTATCGATGGTGCCGTTTGCCAGCGACACCAACGCCTGGGTGCCTCCGTACACCCAGGCGAACACCGCGAGCGGCCAGGACCACCAGGACAGGGTCCACAGGCCGTAGGCGGTCGCGCCCGAGGCCAGCACCAGCAGCCACCCGACGACGATCGCGAGGGCTCCGCCGTGGACCTCCGCAGCGCCGCCCATCGCGGCCACCATCAGCGCCACGCCGATCACGCAACCGGCAGCGGCGAGCACCGCCAGCACCGAGACTCCGAGTGGCCGAGTCCGCCCAAGCATCCCGATCCCCTGCAGATCCGACCCGACCGCCGGGCGCGGGCCCACGCTGCGGCCGCCCGACCCCTGCGTCAAGTACCGAATCGCCGATCCGCATGGCCCGGGCTCCGGGCAGGACCGCTGCTCGACTCGGTGACCGCGAGGGCTAGCCGCCGCTGCGCGCCGGGACCCGCTCGTAGAGGCGTCGCGCCCACAGGTAGCCGAGGGCCGAGATCACGAGGCACCAGGCAACGGCCAGCATGCCGCTGTCCCCGATCGGCGTCCCGAACAGCAGCCCGCGCAGCGTCTCGATGATCGGCGTGAACGGCTGGTTCTCGGCGAACCAGCGCAGCGGATCGGGCATCGACGCCACGGGCACGAAGCCCGAGCTGAGGAACGGCAGGAAGGTGAGGATCATCGGCAGGTTGCTCGCCGTCTCGACGCTGTCGGTGACGAGCCCGAGGGCGACCGACAGCCACGCCACGCCGACCGCCGTCAGCACCAGCAATCCCGCCGCCGCCAGCCAGTCCAGGGGCGGTGTGGTGGGCCGGAAGCCGATGGCCAGCGCCACGACGACCACGATGATCGTTGCCAGCGCCGCCTGGACGACCGCGCCCAGCACGTGGCCGGTGAGCACCGATGCCCGCGCGATGGCCATCGTGCGGAAGCGGGCGACGATCCCCTGCGTCATGTCCATGGCAACCACGATCGCTGTCCCCTGCCCCACCCCGGCCACGGTCATCAACAGGATCCCGGGCACGACGTAGGCGATGTAGGCCGACCGATCGGCCGCCGAGCCGACCGGCGCCCCGATCGCACCGGCGCCAAGCCCCGCACCGAGCATGCCGCCGAACACGTACACGAACAGCAGCAGCATCACGACCGGGATGCCGGCGATGAACACCGTCAATGACGGGTAGCGGCGCATCCGGCGCAGGCTGCGCCGGAACATCGTCGCGGAGTCGGTCAGGACGTAGGCGGTCATGGGATCGAAGCCTCCTGGGCCGTCGCGGCGTCGAGCCCCGGGTCCACCGGTGCCGTCGCCTCGCCGCCGGTGAGCGAGAGAAAGACGTCGTCGAGATCGGCTGACCGGATCGAGAGCCCATCGACCTCGATCGCGTCAGCCTCGAGCCGGGCCAGCAGCGCGCGCAGCGCATGGACGCTGCCGTCGCTCGAGACCTGGAGCGCAAGCCCCTGCTCATCGCGAGAGCCGTCGGCGAGAGCGTGGGCGGCCCGGTCGAGCGCCTCGCGCGTGCCGAACTCGAGCCGGACGTGGCCGCCCGGGACAAGCCGCTTGAGCTCGGCCGGCGTGCCCTCGGCGACGACGCGACCTTCATCGAGCAGCGCGATGTGGCTCGCGAGGCGGTCGGCCTCCTCGAGGTACTGGGTGGTCAGGAACACGGTCACACCGGACGCAACGAGCTCGCGCACGATGTCCCACATCACGCGCCGGCTGCGCGGGTCGAGGCCGGTCGTGGGCTCGTCGAGGAAGATGATGCGAGGGTCGCCGATGAGCGTCATCGCGAGATCGAGCCGCCGGCGCATGCCGCCCGACCAGGTCATCGCCGGCTTCCTCGCAGCCTCGGTGAGATCGAACCGTTCCAGCAGCTCGGCGACCCGGTGCTGCCCCGACTCACGACCCAGATGATGGAGGTCGGCCATCAGGCGCAGGTTCTCCTCGCCCGTGAACTGGGGGTCGACCGCCGAGACCTGCCCCGTCAGCCCGATCAGCCGGCGAACCGTGTCCGGTTGCTGCCTGGCGTCAACCCCGGCGACCCGGATGTCGCCGGCGTCGGCGGCGATGAGGGTCGAGAGGATGTGGACCGCGGTGGTCTTGCCGGCGCCGTTGGGCCCGAGCAGCGCGAACACGGTGCCCTCGGTGACGGTGAGGTCGATGCCGTCGAGCACGACCTGGCTGCCGTAGGACTTCCGGAGACCTCGGACCTCGATGGCCGGCGCACCGGCGGTCTGTCGCGCCGTCATCGCCATGCTCCGGCGCGCACGGCTTCGTGCCGGCGCTGCGTGTCAGATGTCCAGGTCTTCGACCATTGGCTGGCGGCTCGACCGCTCGACCATCTCGAACAGCTCGGGCGGAACCTTCTCGCGGAGGTCGTCGAGGGTGTCGATGACCTCGAGCGTGGCCTCGCGCGGTGCGCTGCCGTACTTGAGGTTGCCGATCCCGATCCAGCCGCGCCAGCCGGCCGGCTTCCCATCGGCATCGACCGCCCACCATTCCGGGCTGCGCTCGGTGTGCAGGACGTACTTGCCCTTGCGTCCGCGATAGACGTGATACGAGGCCACCCGGGTCGGGCTGGTGTCGACCCACTCGCCCACCAGGACCCCGGTGAAGCGGACCTTGCGGCCGCTGCCCACCCCCACCCGGACCGTGATCTCGTCGAAGCCCTCGCGCAGCCCCTCCTCCACGTTGACGTAGCGGCGAAGCGCGTTCGAGATCGCGGCGGACAGGTTGCCGCCCGCCAGCTCCTGGGCACGCTCATAGAGCCTGAGATCGCCGTCGGACACGTAGATCGTCTTGTTCGGCACGGCCACATCGTAGCCTCCGTGGTTCATCGTCGTTATACGTAGGTGTATACGTACATTGCCACGGTCGACCGGCGATTGGCAAGCGGGGATGGTGGACGCCCGGGGAGCCGGGGCCCCGCCTTTCCAGGGCGCCCGCCGTGTTGCCAGGGAACCGCCGCCCGCCGACGCGCGTCATGGAGGCTGTCGCCGCCGAGGGCCGCGGCGACGCACACTTGTCAGCATCCCCACTTCGGAGAGCCAGCAATGCGACGCCTGACCCTGCCGTTCCTCCTCGTCGTCGTGGCCGCCTGTACCGCGCCCGGCGGCGCATCGAACCCGTCTGTGGCACCGACACCCGCGTCATCGCCGTCGGCATCGCCAACGGCATCCCCATCGCCATCGCCATCGGCGAGCCCGTCCGGATCGCCGGCCGCGGCTGATCCCGACGCCATCGTGCTGCGCGTCGAGATGGTGGGTGGGTTCGTCGCTCCCGACTCGCTGCTCACGCGCATGCCCGTCCAGAGCATCTACGCCGACGGACGCGTGTTCGAGCAGGGCGCGATCCCGGAGATCTACCCGGGTCCGCTCGTGCCGCCCACCCTTGTCTCGCAGCTCACGCCCGACGGCCTGGCGGTCGTCCAGCAGACCATCGATGCGGCAAACCTGGTCAACGGTGACTACCCGCCGCACGGGATCGCGGACGCACCGGACACCCGGGTCACGGCCTCGACCGCCAACGGGATGGTCACGATCACGATGGGCGTGGCGATGCCCGATGCGTCGCTCTCGCCCGACGAGACGGCCCAACGAGCCGCTGTCGACACGCTCCTGGCCAAGGTCGGGAACCTGCCGGCGCTGGTCGGTGACCAGAACATCTCGACCGCCGAGCCCTACTCCCCGACGCGCTGCGCCTCGTCCTCCGGGTTGGGCAGAAGCCGGACGACGGCACGAACCCCAAGCCCCTCGAGTGGCCGCTCGACACGCCGATCGCGACGTTCGGGGACCCGACGAGCTTCGGGGACGCACGCTGCGGCGCCGTTGATGGTGCCGACGCCCAGTCCCTGTGGGCCGTGCTCTCGACTGCGAAGCAGAACCAGTACTTCGAGGCCGACGGCGTCGTCTACCTGCCGGCCGCGCGGCCGCTCCTCCCCGGTGACCGATCAGCTGCGACGACAGCACCGGCTAGACCCCAATGGGCGCCGCCGTGGCGCGGCCATGTGCGCCGTCGTGGCGCGGCCATTCCAACGAGCGTCAACCCCGGCCCGGGCACTTGCCCGGGCCGGTCGCTCGCCCGGGCCGGTCGCGTGCAACCCGACGCGCGAGTACCGTGTTCTGGATGGTGATGGAAGCTGACACCCGCGCCCACGGCATACCCAACCGCGTCACCTTTGCGACCGCCCTCGGCCGCTGCGGCATCGCGTGGAGCGAGCACGGCATCACCCGCGTCTGGCTGCCGGGCGCTGGCGGAATGGCCGGCCCGGATGCCGCGATGCTCGGCCCCGACGTGCTGCCGCCGTTCGTCCAGCGCGCGATCGACGGCATGACCGCGCTCTACGACGGCACAGCCGATGACCTTCGGGACATCCCGTTCGACGATCGTGAGATCGACGACTTCCGCCGGGCGGTCTATGCCGCTGCCCGCGAGATCCCGCCGGGGGCCACTCGCAGCTACGGCGAGGTCGCCCGGGCGATCGGCCGGCCCGATGGCGCCCGGGACGTCGGCGTGGCGCTGGCCCGCAATCCGTGCCCGATCCTCGTCCCGTGCCACCGGGTCGTCGCCGCCAACGGGGCGCTCACCGGGTTCTCGGCACCGGGCGGCCTCGCGACCAAGCGCCGGATGCTCGAGCTGGAGGGCGCGCCCGGATATGGCCAGCAGGTGCTGTTCGGCTAAGCCGGCCGGCACCGTCCGGCGCCGTGCCTCCGTCACGGGCCGCTGCGCCTCCGTCTCGGGCCGCTGCGCTCCATCGCGCACTGCTGGACACCCTCACGGGCGGCCGCGCGCCCGTCCATGTCCACGAGGCATCACTTTCGGCTCGTAGCCCGCCGCTGTGCGTCGTCCCGCCTCCCAGCGCGCTCGTCCATGTCCAGGAGGCATCACTTTCGGCTCGTAGCCGCCGTGTGGTGGGCCTGCGATCGAATTCCATGCCTCGGGAGGATCAGCTGGCGCCATGCGGCACGGATCACGGTCCGATCTGGACGTAACCGCCGAATTCGATGCCTGCCAGCATAGGAGCCAGCACAGTCGGCACTGAATCCCGGGCGGCAGCCGGCATGAGGGGCGCGGTTGGCAGCCGACAGCCGGCAGCCCATCAGCGCGATATCATCGGTGCCGGTCGCTGATGCGTGGCTCACGGAGAGCGCCTGGTGCTGAGCCAGGAGGTCCGAGGTTCGACTCCCGGCACGTCAGCCAACTCCCAAGGGAGTGTGGTGCGCCCTCGCGTGAGTCGCGGCTCCTCCCAGGCATCGACCGGTAGCAGGAGCCACCGCCATGACCGCAGATCGCCCTTCCTCCGCCGGTGCGGATACGGCCGCAGAGGCGGCCACCGACGCGCCGGGTACGGCCGACGCGGCGGAGCGACGTGACTTCATCCGCGAGATCGTCGCTGCGGATCTGCGCGAGGGCCGCATCTCGGCGCCTGTCACCCGCTTCCCGCCCGAGCCCAACGGCTACCTCCACATCGGCCACGCGAAGTCGATCGCCCTCAACTTCGGCGTCGCCGCGGAGCTCGGTGGTCACTGCAACCTCCGGTTCGACGACACCAACCCGGTCAAGGAGGAGCAGGAGTACCTCGACTCGATCCAGGCCGACATCCGGTGGCTGGGCTACGACTGGGGCGACAACCTGTTCCACGCCTCGGACTACTTCGAGCAGCTCTACGACTGGGCCGTCCACCTGGTCCGGGCGGGCAAGGCGTTCGTCGACGACCAGTCGGCCGACGAGATCCGGGAGACCCGCGGCACGCTCACCGAGCCCGGCACCGACTCACCGTTCCGCGACCGGTCGGTCGAGGAGAACCTGGACCTGTTCGCGCGGATGCGCGCCGGCGAGTTCCCCACCGGCTCGCGCGTGCTGCGCGCGAAGATCGACATGGCCAACGCCAACATCAACCTCCGCGACCCCGTCCTGTACCGGATCGTCCACGCCACGCACCCGCGCACGGGCGACACGTGGTGCATCTACCCGACGTACGACTTCGCGCACGGGCAGTCGGACGCGATCGAGGGCGTGACGCATTCGCTGTGCACGCTCGAGTTCGACGTCCATCGCCCCCTCTACGACTGGCTGATCGCGAACCTCCCGGTTCCGCACGTCCCCCACCAGTACGAGTTCGCGCGCCTCGCGCTGACCTACACCGTGCTGTCCAAGCGCTTCCTGCTGCGGCTCGTCCAGGAGGGCCGCGTCCGGGGCTGGGACGATCCCCGGATGCCGACCATCCGCGGCATGCGGCGACGCGGCTTCCCGGCCGAAGGGATCCGGGAGTTCGCGACCGCGGTCGGTGTCGCGAAGGCCGACAGCACCCACGAGATCGGGCTCATGGAGCACCATGTCCGGAACGTCCTCAACCGCACGTCGCCGCGCCGGTTCGGCGTCCTCGACCCGCTCAAGGTCGTGATCACCAACTTCCCGGCCGATCTCGTCGAGACCATGGAGGTCGTCAACAACCCCGAGGATCCGTCCGCCGGTGAGCGCGCGGTGCGCTTCGGGCGCGAGCTGTGGATCGAGCGCGGCGACTTCATGGAGGAGCCCGCACCGAAGTTCTTCCGGCTGGCGCCGGGGCGCGAGGTACGCCTCCGCAACGCGTACTTCATCACCTGCGACGAGGTGGTCAAGGACGCCGACGGGAACGTGGTCGAGCTGCGCTGCAGCTACGATCCCGCGACCCGCGGCGGCGACTCGCCCGATGGCCGGCGACCAAAGGCGACGCTCCACTGGGTGTCGGCGGCGCACGCGCTGCCGGCCGAGATCCGCCTCTACGACTACCTGTTCACGCGACCTGACCCCGGGTCGGGTGGCCGGGCGCTCGAGGACGACCTCAACCCCGACTCGGAGCAGGTCGTCCACGGATACGTCGAGCCGGCGCTGGCGGATGCCCAGCCGGGCGAGACCGTCCAGTTCGAGCGGCTGGGCTACTTCTGCGCCGATACCGACTCGCGGCCGGGTGGGCTGGTGTTCAACCGGACGCTGACGCTCAAGGACACCTGGGCGAAGGTCCAGGCGCGCGGATCGTCGGTGCCGGGCGCGAGATAGCGCCACCGGCGCGACCAGGCGCACCAGCGAGACATAGACTGCTCCCGTGCCTGCCGCCGATCGCCCGTTCAGCGTCTTCGCGCTCGCCGCTGTCGCCGCCCTCGGCGGGGTCTGGGTGCTCACGGGGACCCTCGGGCTGCGACCGCCGGACACCTACCCGGTTGGCGATCTCAAGCTCTCGCCCGACCTGGTGCGCCTGTTCTGGCTGGCCTGGGGTGTGATGCTCATCGTGTCCGCCGTCATGATCGTGCTGCTTCGCCGGCAGGGCTGGGCGCTGCTCATGATCTCGACCGGGGTGGGGCTCGTGGCCGCCCTTTGGCAGTGGTGGATCGGGAACCTCGAGCCGGTGCGCATGGCCATCCTGGTGGTCACCGCCTTCTACCTCAACGCGCGCCAGGTCCGCGAGCTGTTCCTGGAATTCCGGGAGCGGGCGACGTTTGTGCCGCTCGCGCCTCCCGAGGCCGACCAGGGGTGAGCAACCGGCAGGCGGCCGATGACCTGACGCCCGGTGCCGTGGCGCCCGCGACCGTGGGTTCCGACGATCTGACGCCCGGTGCCGTGGCGCCCGCGACCGTGGGGTCCGCCGAGCTGGCGCCCGACGACATGGAGCTGCTCCGGCGGTTCGAGCCGATCCTTCGCTACAACCGCGGCGAGCTGTTCTATCCCATGGCCGTCGAGGGATACCTCGCCGAGTGCGACCTGCTCGCGGGGCCGGACGACAAGCACCGGCGAGTGCTCGTGCCGCACGGCGAGGTGACGCCCGATCGCCTCGCGAGCGCCCAGAGCGGTCCCGGCGAGTCGCTGTACCTGCGCTTCGTGCAGCAGGCGCTCGGTCCGCTGGAGCTCGCCCGCTGGCGGGGACGTCCCGACCGCGAGGTGTTCCGGACACCGGGCCGCCTGGCCAGGGTGGGGCTGTTCGCCCGGCTGGTGGATGCCGGCTTCACCGCCTCGCTCCTGCTGCGCGGGACCGTGCCGGGCGGGACCGCGGCTGCGGCATCGGTGAAGTACGAGGTGATCCGCGCCGGCGACCCGCGCTACGTCTACCACGCACGCGTGCTTCGGCAGGACGGCTGGATCGTCCTCCACTACGTGTTCTTCTACGCGATGAACGACTTTCGCTCGACGTTCGCGGGAGCCAATGACCACGAGGCCGACTGGGAGCAGCTGTTCGTCTTCCTCGACGACGCTCCAGGTGGACCGGTCCCGGTCTGGGTCGCCTGCGCCGCCCACGACTACACGGGCGACGAGCTCCGCCGGCGCTGGGACGACCCGACGCTCGAGAAGGCGGAGACGCACCCCGTCATCAATCCGGGCGGTGGCTCGCATGCGGCGTACTTCGAGCGTGGCGACTACCTGACCGCGGCCCCGATCCCCGGGATCGCTCGGCTGCGAGGCCCGCTCGCCCTGCTCCGAAGCGTCTGGCGCGACACCCTCCGCCAGCCCGACCCCGGCAACCTCGCGGAGAAGCTGGAAGGCGCCTTCAACGTCGGATTCATCGACTACGGGCGCGGCAACGGGCGTGTCATCGGACCCGGCGGCGATGGCGAGTGGACCCCGGTGCCGATCGACGACAACGTCGCCTGGGTCGACGCGTACCGGGGCCTGTTCGGCCTCGACACCTACGATCGCTTCGCGGGCGAGCGGGCCCCGGCCGGGCCCAAGTACAACCGCGACGGCACGGTTCGCCAGACCTGGTACGACCCGCTCGGCTGGTCGGGACTGGACAAGGTCGCCCCACCCAGCCGTGCCGCCGCTGCGCTCGAGACGCGCATCGAAGCACTCACCGCGGAGATCGCCACCCTCGACACCGAGGCGACAGCCGCCGGGACCGATCTTCGCAGCCAGGAGCTGCTGGTCCGTGCCCTGGGCGACCGGCCCTCGCTCGCCGGCCTCCACGATCGGGCCGCAGCCGAGCTAAGGGCGGACGAGGACGCACAGGCTGCCCGGCGCCGGCGCCGGGTCGAGGCCGGCGAGGCGGTGCGGGCCGCGACCCGCGAGCTGGCCCGCATCCGGGCAGGCGACCTCGGCGATCCGCGAGCCCACCTGCGTCATGCCCGAGCACCCGATCCCGCCCGAGGAGATGCGCTACGGCCGGATCGTGGAGCTGTGGTCGGCGGTGAGCGTGGCGGTGCTGCTTGCCGCCACCGTGCTCCTCGTCTACTTCGGGATCCTGTCGCCGGTCGGGACCATCCTGGTCGTTGCCGCCGCATACGCGTTCATCGAGGCCGCGCTCCAGCGCCGGCTGATGCAGCTCGTGCTCGTGCTGACCGTGCTCATGGCGACGATCGCGGCGATCATCCTCGCGGTCGCCTACGCCACGCAGCTGTTCGTCGTTGCCCTCGTCGGCCTCGCGGCCATCGTCCTGATCGACAACGTGCGGGAGCTGCGCGGCCTGTGACCCTCGACGGGTTCGACGTCCCGGAGACGCGCTACGCCCGCGGCGGCGGACTCGACATCGCGTACCAGGTCATGGGCACGGGCGCCATCGACCCCGTGCTCGCCGGGTCAGGTCGCGAGCGGGCGGGTCGAGCGCACGTCGAGCGCTGAGCCCGGGGCGATCCGATCGAGGAACAGCACCAGGACGTCCCCCTCCGACGTGGCCGATGGAGCGAGGATGCCCTCGAGCCCCGCGTGATGGGCTGCGGTCCCGACGACCTGGCAGCTCGTCCAGTCGTCGGCGGTGATGTCGCCCGGGCCGAGCCCGACGCCTGCGAGCGCGTCGGGGTCCCGCAGGTCGAGGACGCGCTGCAGCCTGACCGCATAGCGGACCTCGATCCGGGGCAGCAGGTCGGTGACCGCGAGGCCCTGCCGGCGGGCGGCCCGCTCGAGCTCGTCGAGCATCGTGTCGCGCGAGAGGGCCGTGTACAGCGTCGGGAAGGAGTCCGGCGGGTTCCAGCGGCCACCGTGGATCCGTGCCCCCTCACCGCTGAGCGGCAGATAGCCGGGTGCGATGTGGCGCACGGCCTCGCCCTCGAACGTGACCGGCGGGATCCGGTCGATGCGCTCGAGGAGCTGCGGTCGCGGCAGCCGATCCGCGCGCGACGCCGCGCTCACCTAGACGAAGACGCCTTCGCCGAGGGCGTCGACGATCGCGAGCACCCGCCGGTACTCGACCGCGGCGCAGGAGGTCGGCGGGCTTCTCGTTGTCGAGCGTCGGGTTGGGCGTGTACAGCCAGTCGTGCGCGGCCTGGGGTCGCACGACGGTGCCGAGGCGCTCCATCACGGCGAAGAACTCGAGCAGGCGCTCTCGGGAGGCTCGTCGCGGCTCGGTGTCGCTGGTCACCCAGCGGGCGACGCTCCTCGGGCTGGCGTCGACGATCTGCGCCACGTCCCGGTAGTCCAGCTCACTGCCCTGGATCACCGACTCCAGGCGCGCGGTAACCGAGCTCATCGGGCCTTCCCACTGGCGCGCACGTCGGACAGAAGGCTGACAAACACGATGACACTATCGATCCGAGGAAGCGCTTCGTCAAGCGTGACCACGCTCACATGCACGACATATGGCGGGACATATCAGGCCGAATGGCGGCCGACTGCAGCCGGCTCGCAGGCGTGGAAGTCATGACAACCTGGCGCTGATCGCTTATATCATCGCGGCGACGCCAGGAGGTCGGCTGGCGGCGGGGTTTGACGAGCCCGGCCGCGCCGGTCGAGCACGACCCGCGTCGAGGGGGTGTGCGCCGGCGCACCACCATTGCGTTGCGCAGACGGATACACGGCGCGCGAACCGTTGACCCGCAACACCGCGACCAGTACGTTCGCGCCGCCGTGACTGGTCCGTCTGGACCGCGCCGGGGCGAGTTAGAGGGAGACCGCAGACATGCGTCGACGCCTCGCCATGGTCACCGTCGCGTTGGTCGCATTGGGCGCCTTCGCGTCGCCGGTGGCCGCGCGGGAACCCTTCCCGCACGAGTTCCACCACAACATGGGCTATTGCGCTCCGTACCTGGCCCAGCTCCGGCTGCCGGACGGATCGCCCGTTCGGCCGTGGATCAATCACGTGATCCACGATCTGACGAAGCAGTTCGGGTCGTTCGAGGGCCAGAAGAACGTCGGCGACCTGTACAGCGATCGGGCACGCAGCGACACCGATCAGAACTGCGTTCCTCATTCCGACGTCTGACCGGGGACCTCACGCGTTCCAGTTGAAGGAGGTTCACAGGTGAAACGAGGCCTGCTCATCCTGGCAGCGGCGACGCTGCTCACCCTTGGCACCGTCGGCACCGCCGCGGCCAAGGCTGCCAAACCGGCCGATCGCGACACCCGCCGAGGCGTGCCGCATCCTCACCGAGTTCAAGGCACCGGGCTATACGGGCTCGTTCCAGTCCTGCATGAAGCACATCAACGCCGACATTCGCGCGTACCGGTACCCCGAGGACGAGACCAACCCGGAGAGCGATCCATCTCGCTCAACCAGCGCTGCACCGAGCTCGAGAACGGGATCGAGGACATGGGGCAGTACATCCAGATCAGCTACCCGTTCACGTTCTCCGAGCCACCGGAGCTCTGGGACATTCTTCACTTCCCCACGCTGACGGGCTACAACCACCACCAGTGCGAGATCACGCTCTACACGTACCACTCGCTGATCCTGCTGCTGCCGATCTTCTAGCGGACGAGCAGGCGGGCGCCTGACAACGAAGATCTGACCGGCGCGGGTTACCCGCGCCGGTCTCCGTGTCTGCCCGACCGGATCCGGCTACGATCACCCCAACGGCGCCCCGGACGGCACCGCGACGAACGCCCAATGCCGCCCGAGGTGCTTGACGATGCGTCTTCCGATCGTCCACGTCCCGATGGCCCCACGGCCCGTGCGTGGAACCGGCGCCGACGGGGCCGATCACGGCCCCGCAGCCAGGACCAGCTCCGTGGCGCCGAGGTGAACCGCCCGCGCCAACCGTTCGGTGACACGCCAACGCCCAGACGCCACCGCGTCACGATGCAGGCCCATCAGGGCCGGCGGGCCTGCGCACGTGGTGGCTGCTCGCCGCCGGCGGAGGCGTCGCGATCGCCCTCGCCGTGCTGGGTCCTTGGTCAAGCCGCGGTCCGGGGGATGCTGGAGCCCCGCCACCAGACACGACCAGCACGGCCATCGCCGTCGCCGCAAGCCCGGAACCAGCGGCCACGGCGCAATGGGTGCCAATCCGCAACAGACACCGAATGCGCCGCAAACGGCCACCGTGGCGGGCCAGGTCAAGGCCGGCGCACCAGCCGCCAACGACCCAGCGGCGACACCGCCCGCGGCACCCCAGGCTCAGCCGCAGGCCGGCCTCTTCGGGCTCGGCCTGTTGATCGCCGACCGCGGGAGCGGCCGGCTGCTCATCGTGGATCAATCAGGTCGGATCCTGTGGCACTTCCCGGTTGCCGGGAGCCTGCCGCGGGGCCAGTCGTTCTCGGCCGATGATGCGTTCCTGGACCCTGACGGCCGCACGATCGTGGCCAACGACGAGACGCACCAGGTCATCGAGCGGATCGACATCGTCAGCCGGAAGGTCGTGTGGCAATACGGCCACTACGGGCGATCCGGCTCTGCGTCCGGGTACCTGCACACCCCTGACGATGCCTACCCGCTCGCCAATGGCGACGTCCGGGTCGCCGACATCGCCAACTGCCGCGTGCTCGAGATCAGCCCCAGGCACCAGATCGTCCACCAATGGGGCCGGACTGGCTCGTGCCGCCACGCGCCGCCGGCCGCCTATGCATCGCCCAACGGCGACACGCCCCTGCCCGACGGAGGCATGCTGATCACCGAGATCCACGGCTCACACGTCGTACGACTCGACGCCCACGGGCACGTCGTGTTCGACCTCCGCGCCCCGGTCAGCTATCCGTCGGATGCGCAGCTGCTGCCCGACGGGAACATCCTGGTGGTCGACTACAGCAGCCCCGGCGCGGTGATCGAGATCACGCCCAGGGGTCACGTCGTCTGGCGCTACCGGCCGAGGTCCGGCTCGGCCCGCCTCGACCACCCGAGCCTCGCAATCCCGCTGCCGGACGGGACGATCGCGCTCAACGACGACAATCGCAACCGGGTCGTGGTGATCGACCCACGCACCAACCGGATCGTGTGGCAGTACGGGCACACGGGCGTCGCCGGTCGTCGACGCGGCTATCTTTCCGATCCCGATGGGATCAACGCCATCCCGCTGGGCACCCAGCTCAACGCCGCTCCCGGTCAGGCCGGTCCATCGGGCACCAGCGGCTAGGCTCGGGCGCGGGCGCCGGGTGACGTGAGGGCTCTGTGCTCGCGCCGCGTCGCCGGCGCGGGCTCAGCGGTCGGCTCGTCCTCCTCATCGTCCGCGCGCATGTCCATCGAGGGGAGCATGTCGCGGCGATACGGCGGTCGTGCGGGACGCTTATCCGAGGGTTTCGATGCCCGCGGCCGCGCAGGCAGCCCGCAGCCGATCGTCGACGGTCGCCAGCGGGATGTCCCGGAACGACGCCAGCCCGAGGTAGGCCGCGTCGTAGGTCGTTAGGTCATGGGCACGGGCGTCGTCGAGGATGCTCCACAGCGCCGTCGTCAGCTCGATCGGCACGATCTCGACGGGCAGGGCTGCCAGCACCTGACGCAACCGGGCTACGTCAGCGGCGCCCAGCCGACCCCGCCGCTCCGCGGTCCTCAGGGCGTTCGCGATCTCGAGCGGCCAGTGCGCAGGAGCGATCGCATCCTCCGACTCAAGGCGCTCGAGGGCGGCGTCCGCACCCGGGCTGACCTCGTCCGCGAAGCACCAGGCGAGGGTGACCGACGCATCGATCACGAACATCAGCGCCGACCCTCGTCGATCAGCTCACGGATCGTCACGCCGTCGAGCCGATGGCGCGCCCTGAACGCGCGCAGACCGGCGATGGCCGCCCGCGTCCGCGGCGTCCGGTCGCCACCGGCGGGCACGAGGAGCGCAACCGGGACGCCGTGCTTGGTGATCGTGATCGTCTCGCCGCCGGCAACGTCGTCGAGGAGGCGGGGCAAATGGGTCTTGGCGTCGTAAGCGCCGACCTGACGCATGGACAACACTCCGTTTAGACTGGTCTCAGACTAGTCTACCATCCAGGCACGCGCCGCGCCCACAGCTGCCAAGCGCTGCGTCGCGGCGGCAGATCGATCGCACAACACTCGGCAGCAGCAGCACCCCCTAGCGGCGATCGTCGGGGTCTGACGGGTTGTAGTGGCGACCGACGAGGCACGCGTCGCACGACATCGACAGCATCGAGGACCTGGAGCAGGCGTACGCCGACGGGTGGCTCGACGGTAACGAGATCTGCGCCTGCTGGTGCGGCTGCGAGCGCCCGGTCGAATCCCGGCGGCGATATCTGCCTGCGTGTCACGAGCGGTGCAGACGGGCACCGGAAGGGGTGCGTTCAGCTCGCGCGGGTCAGCCGCACGA
>CAWDXT010000017.1:0-31355 GCA_963806265.1 uncultured Chloroflexia bacterium | reverse complement strand
GCTGATGAACAACGTTGTGAATGTCCGGGCTCTTGTCAATCGAGGGTCCGGTGCGATGTTCGGCGCGCCACGAGGTCATGATCAGACGAGACGTTCCGAGTGTCCGGTTGCAGGCGTTGGCCGAATCCAGTGGCCGAGTATTCTCTCGAGAGTTACCAGCCCGACGGCTTCACGATCGTCCCGCGCTGGTCCGCCATGGTCGCGGGTAGCTGGCTCGCGACGAGGTGCCGCTCCTCGATCCGTCTGAACCATCGCGCGCTCTTCTTGAGGACCCGCGAGTCCGGCCGCGGATGCGCGCCCGGATAGTTGGCGGGCCGTTCCGGCTTGTAGACGCCCACCGGGCGATGGAACTTGCGCCGGACCATCAGGATCGGCCAGGCGAGGTCCGAGTCGTTGCTGATCACGACACCGAGGTCGAAGTTCCTATCGGACGCGTCCAGCAGCAACTGCGTCGCGAGGTTCACATCGGACCCCTTCTCCTCGTTCCGCCATACTTCGACGGTCCTGTTCGCGGGGTTGGGGACCTTCGGGTTCGCCGGGTTCAGCGGGTAGACGGCAATCTCGCGAGCGGTCTTCAGAAGGTAGAAGCCTTCCTTCACGTGGACCTTCGGCAGCGTACTGAGCGCCCGCAGGTACACGTCCTGCCGCTGTGCGACGCCGGGATTGCTCGGGGTCGCCGCGACCCGAGCCGTGAAGTAATGCACGGCCTCGATGTGGTCGGAGGGCAGCAGCGCGCACGCCAGTGCGTGGGGGTCGAGCCACTTGTACGGGGTGCCCTTCAGCGACCCGTAGTAAAGGTTGTAGCCGTCGATGTAGACGACCACCCTGCGAGGTGCCGGTGTGGCCGGCGTCTTCATGGCCTATCCCACCCCCAAAGGCATCTTGACACCGGCCCTGAGGCCGCATACCGTGGACGCACCCCCTCAGGCCGCCTCGGCGGCTGAGTGCGAGGCCACCGAAAGGTGGCCTCGTTTGGTGTCCTGGGCCATCTTTGCCCGTGGGCTGCTCCGCCGTCCAGCAGTCCGCCTTCGTCACCAGAGCCCCAGCCGACGTTCGACGGCGTCCCCCAGCGCCGCTCCGGCCCGGAGCGCTCGCACCACCGGCCCCCGACGCGCCCGGCGGGCTGCCCGCTCGGCCTCTGCGGCTTCGTGCCGCCCGGTGACACGGATGTCCGCGTCATCAGCGAGGGCCGCAAGCCGGCCCGAGTACAGGCACGTGGGCTCGCACGAACGCCAGTCGAGCTCGATCCTCCCCAGGGACGCCACGTACCGCTGCGCTCCCACGTCCCCGACGCCGCCGGGCGCGACCACGAGCGACAGGAGCTGGAGCAGCTCAAGGCTCGCGGCCGCGAGGCCGAAGGTGAAGACGTTCTCGCGCCGGTGGGCAGGGTGGTCGTCCGGCAGGCCCTCGATGTACGACGGCCGGTCCAGGTAGCCCTCGCGCTCGGCCGCGACGAGGCCCGGGTCGTACTGGCCCAAGCACTCAAGGCAGCGCCGGCCGGGCCCTGCCGTGTGCGCGCGCCACTCCGCGCTGAGCATCCGCTGCCCCCGAGCCGTCCGCACGACGACCCCGCCGTCGACCACCGGTACGAGGTGGGCGTAGGCCACGAGGTTCAGCGCGGCGCGGGCCCACGGCCGGTCCACGCACGAGAAGAGCACGTCGCAGTCGAGCGCCGCCCTGAAGCCTTCATGCTCGACGACGCTCGCCTCGAACTCGTGCACGGCCAGACGCTGCGTGTGGGCGGCGCGCTCCGCCCGTCTCCGGGCGGCCTCCACTTTCGACCGCGCCAGCACGACATCGGCCCGCGTTGCGCCGAGCGTCCGGTCGTGGTTGACTTCGCCGGCGGAGTCGAAGTCGATCAGCGTGATGCACCCCACGCCGGTCCTCGCCAGTGCCTCGGCCACGACGGACCCAACACTGCCGAGGCCGACGACCCCGATCCGCAGGCCCGCCAAGCGGCGCTGGGCATCCAGGCCCCACGCGGACACCGTCCGCGATAGGCCGGCCGGTGCCGCCGCGGCGCGCTCCTCGGGCGAGAACACGAGAAGGCGCTCGCCGACTACGCGGACGGAGCGGCACGGCCGCGGCTCGTACTGGCGGGCGGCAACGCGCGTCCAGGCGCGCGCCGCCAGCACGCCGTCGCCCGCCATCGTCATGCCGAGTAGCGGACGGCCAGTGGCGCCCATCGAGGCAGCAGCGTGCCCGCGCTCGGCCGCTTCGTCATCCACGCTCAGGCCCTGCCAGCCGCGCCCGCCAGGGTGCGAATGCACGAGCGCCAGCCCGGCCCCGGAGGACAGCGCCTCTCCGAGCGCTCGCTCGAAGTACGCGGGCGCAAACGACGCGTTTCCGTGGACGGCGCGGTCGCCCGGCCCAGGCAGGACGATGCGCGAGACGACGGCCGTCGTCCGCTCGAGTCCGGCGCTCGGGTGCCACAGCGCGAAGGCGATGTCCTCCTGCCCGTCGTTGCGGAGGAGGTGAACCCGCAACTCTTCGTACGGTCCGCCCGCGATCGCCGCCGCCCAGTTCACAGCGTCGCGAAGAGCTGGCGGATGAAGGCCATATAGTCGCGCGCGGTCCGGGTCGTCCTGGGCCAGTCCTTGAACGGGCGGCTCCAGTACTGGAACCCGTCGCCGAACGGCGACGAGTGGATCCCGCCCGCTGGATGCGAGCCGCCGGATGCGATCGCGAACATCGGCGGCGAGACGTGCGGGCCGCTCGGGGGCGACGCTGGGTAGTCCGGCGGCGCGACGAACCCGAGCACGATGCGCTCGCCCAGCCGGGGGCCGACCGGGATCTCGTACGGGATCTGGACCTTGTCGTCCCCCACGGGGATCACGTCGTGACCAAGGGCCCGCAGCTCCTCGGTGAAGTCAGCGGCGGCCACGTCACGACACCGGGGTCGGACCGGTCGAGACCGAGACCAGCTTGAGCCCCTCGTGAATGTGGATCGGCACGTCGTTCTTGCCCTCGAGCGACTTCTGGATCCGTCCCTCGATCTCGATGAGGTAGTGCGTCGCCGCGTCGATGCCGGCACGCCGCATGATCTCGGCCGGTGTCAGCTCGTGCTCAGGGACCTCGAGGGGCTCGCCGTCAACCGTGATCGTGAAGGTGTGGACCGCGCTGGTCATGATCAGCCTCCTTGCCGGACGTCGGCCCGGACGGGCCGTGGTGCGCCGAATCTATGCGACCGTCGAACGAATGTCGAGTAGCAACACGAAAATCATCTGGTCGGAAATCCCGACTGTGTCGGCACAGCCGACACCCATTCCTGGTCGGTGCTAGGCTCCGCAGCGTGCGACCGGCCGAGAAGACCTTCTACACGGCCCTCGGGGAGCGCGTCCGCCTCGCGCGAAGGGCCACGGGCCGCTCTCAATCATGGGTGGCTGAGCTCGTGGGCGTGCCGCGCACCTCGCTCATCCTCATGGAGCGCGGCGAGCAGCCGATCAGCGCGTATACGCTGATCAGGCTGGCCGCCATCCTGGAGACTCCGGTCGACACACTGTTGCGCGGGACAGATCCAACGGCTTCATCCGCCGTAGCGTCGGTGCCAGGCATGCCCGCCGACGCCCCGGCGGCCCTGCGCGACTTCGTGAGCAGCGTCCGGGAGGCGGCCGTGACGCAGACGAGGAGGAAGTCATGAGCGTGCCCAGGGCGCGCATCAAGGCGGAGGTCCAGAGGCTCCTGGCTCAGCCGCACGGATCTGACAGGCCGGTGCCCGTCGAGGATCTTGCGTGGCTCGAGGGCATCGCCGTCGTCCTTCAGCCGATGGACGACGGGGAGGACATCTCCGGCTTCTACATGCGCAACGGCGCGGAGCGGGTGATCGGCGTCAACGCGAGCCACCCCGCTGTTCGCCAGC
The DNA here is from genome assembly GCA_963806265.1 of uncultured Chloroflexia bacterium. GTDB lineage: Bacteria > Chloroflexota > Limnocylindria > Limnocylindrales > CSP1-4 > CAIXZV01. The sequence goes on along the minus strand of CAWDXT010000017.1, from coordinate 27,496 downwards.
GGTTCACCATCGCGCACGAACTCGGTCACGCGCTGCTGGAGCGCAGGGACGGCATGCATATCGACAGCGCCTTCCGGCTCCGTGACGCCGCGAGCTCGCAGGCTGTGGACCCGGAGGAGATCGCGGCAAACGCCTTCGCCGCCGAGCTACTGATGCCTGAGGGCGAAGTGCGGGAGGCGGTCTCTGCGGGGATCGACATGTTGGACGACGAGGGGGTCCGGCAGATCCGAGAGCTCGCCCGCAAGTTCGGCGTGAGTCAGCAAGCGATCATGTACCGGCTCGTGAACCTGAACCTCGCCTTCGACGGCAAGGCTGTGTTCTGAGGATGCCGTTCGTGGTCGTGCGCGGCCCCGCCAAACCAAACTGGTCCAGGGCGATCTAGGCCTCAACGGCAGTCAGGGTCTCGGCGTGACATCCGATCCTCGCAAGGAGGGCGTCGATGCCCGCCACGACCAGCGATGATCGCCGGCACGTCTCACACGAATAGCGGAGACCGCGCACGCCACGCGTGCAGGCGGCCCTGACCGCCTCGTCACGTCCGATCAACCCGACCACCGCCGGCTCTGAGCCTCGGCGGCGAGCGCTGAACCACGCCCTGAACTGCCAGGCGGGCACAGGGCGCCCAAGTGCGTCCCACGCATCGGCGACGGTGTCGAGGCCAGCGATGGCAGCGAGGTCGCCATCGGAAGGCCCAGCCCAGGACCAGTTCCAGTCAAGCTTGAGCGCGCGCTCCAGCAGTATCTGCGTCTCCGCAGGGGTCAGGTGCGAGCCGTGGGCGACTCGCGCCACAAGGTGCGACGAGACGGCGAAGTGCTGCTCGAAGTCGCTCCGCAGGTCGCCCGGCGACACCGAGTGGACCGACCCTGGGATGCGAATTCGTGCTGGTGGTCCCGCCGACCGAGCGCACGACCATGATGTCGAGGGTGGTCGTGTCGATGGCCACCAGCGCGTCGGGTGCGAGGGCCGTCACGGGCACGGCCAGTGCCTGAGCCAGGCGGTCGAGTTCGGTGTCGGTCGGCTCGCGCGCCCCCCTTTCGAGCTCCTCGATGGCGGCGACGCTGAGCTGTGCAGCCGTCGCCAACCGCTCTCGAGAGAAAGCCCACACGCGGCGGATGACGGCGAGCCGCTCGCCGCTTCCCTGCGCTGGCTGATCGTCCGGGCGATCGCTACGTGGAGTGTCCATGCTTCTCATGCCCTTCTGGCTCTCGGGCCCGTGTGAGCCCATGGGTCAGTTGTCTCAGGTGCGATCCACGCGCGCAACGGGTCGCCCCGGAATCGGGACCAAGAGCCGCCCCAACGTCGCCCGATCGGCCTACGTCGGCGGTCAAAGCAGGCCCGCCTCGGCAAGGGCCCGCTTCCATGCCGCCCTGAGGCGTGGGTTGCGCATATCGGCGCGGTGGGGCAGGCGGAGCGCGACGCGCTCTCGGCTGGGGTAGACACCGCGACCCGCGAGCGCCCGCACCGCTTCGCCGATCTCCCGCTCAGACCGCGCCGTGCGGGCAGTGACGACCGCGTGACGCCAGGCGGCGTGCCGTTGCCCGACCTCGGCCGCGAGGTCGGGCAGGCGACGACAGACCTCCTTGCCGTCCGCGCCGTGGCGCATCGCGACCTGGGCCACGCTGGGCGGCCGACCCGATGCTGCCGCCCGGCGCAGGTGCGCCTGCACCGCGGGCCAGTCGACCCGACGGCGCACGACGGCTGGTGGCGCCTCGGTCGCGCCCGTAGCCGCCACCTCCACCCGACCCTGGAGAAGGGCGTCAACGTGGACGCCCAGGATGAACCCGACGCGGAGCACCGCCGGCAGCGACATCTTCCGGCGACCCGACGTCCAGAGGCTGACACCGGACACCGTGCAGCCCACGTCGCGCGCGAGCCGCTTCCGGGTCCTGGCCCGGGCTCCGAGCGCGGTCGTCAGGGCGGCCGCGACGTCCGGCGTGGCGGCCGCGAGCGGCTGATCGGACTGCGCGGCCGCGATCAGGCGACGGCACTCCGTCCAGGCGTAGCGCGACCAGGCGGTCTCGGCCGCTGCCCGGACGTCCTCGATGGGTCGTCCGAGCCAGGCGCCGCACGCGGCGCACTGCCCGGGCAGGCCCCAGGTCGCAAGAACCGGGCTCTCCGCGTCGCAAGCAGGACAGTTGTGCGTGAGGGCGACCGGGCGCTCGTGCCGATAGCAGATCTCCACGGGTGCCAGGCGCCACAGCAGCGGCTCGTGGATCGGCGGTCGGTCGGGCTCGGGCCAACCAGCGTTCCGCCCCTGGCCCTGCTGCTGGAGACACACCGGGCACCACCAGCGCACGCCGCGGGTCAGGCCACCCGTCGGCAGGACCGGCGTCCACCACAGCAGCGTGAGCCGGGAGAGCCTGTCGCGCAGGGACGCCTGCTCGAGCGCGGCGACCCAGCCCCGAGCGCGCGGGCCGTTGGCGTCGATCGACCCGCCGGCGCGCGCGAAGATGGCGCTGAAGTAGCGGCCCCAGTCGTCGCGCGAGGCACCTCGCACGTCCGATCGACCGAGGATCGGCGCCAGCACGTAGCGGGCGAAGAGTCCCATCGCGAGGTCATTGTGGAGCGCTGTGCGCGCGAGGAAGCTCGTGAAAGCCTCGACCTCGTCGGTCCCGAGCGCGACCGGCTCGGGCATGACGATCCGGCTCCGAGGCGGCATCGTCGCCTCGACGGCTGCACCGGGTCCGACGCGGTGCCTCGTGTCAGGCATGGCTCGTTCCCGCGTCGTCCCGGACCGGCTTCCTCCGACCCGGCCGTCGGGGCTTGCGCGGTGCGCCCTTCGCGCCTGCTGAAGGATGGGCCGTCGATGGACGCGGCGTTGCATCGCCACGATCGAGGCCGAGCCGGGCGCGAAGCCTCTGCCTCGCCGACCGCGATTCCGCGACGCTGCGCTCGGCATCCTCGATCTGGTCGAGGATCTCGATGGCCTTGGGCGTCGACGGAGCCGTGCTCGCGAGGCTGGCGGCCCACCGTCGGCGACCCGATGCCTGGTACTCGAAGGCCGCCTGCACGAGCCAGTCGTGCAGCTCGCCGATGCAGCCGACGCTGCGCTCGTAGCAGTCGGGGATCGACGCGGCGACCTCGGCGTCGCTGAGCCCGCCGATCGCCTCGAGCATTCGTCGGGTCACCGACGCGAATGCCTCGCGCTCGGCCCCGACGTCCCAGTGGTATCGCTGCATGTGGACGTCGAGGATCCGCCGGGCGAGCTGCGCGCTCGCACGGTGGAATGTGACGAGCTCGTATGTGCCGAACAGCACGATCCGGATCCCGGTCTTGTTGGCGAACCCCTTGAGGATGTCGAGGTTCCGCTTCAGGGCGACGGCGCCCGGCGCCACGCCCATGTGCTGCGCCTCGTCGATCAGGAGCACCTTGACCGTGCGGGCGCGGTAGCGGCGGACGGCGATGCGCAGCAGCTCGTTGGCGCTGAGACGACCCGGCCGGATCTGTCGCTCGGGCTTGGTGCCGGTGGCCGCGAGCTCGCCGATCAGCCAATCGACCCCCTCGTCCCGCAGGGCGGCCAGGAGCTCCTTGAAGAACTCGCCCCAGGCGAACTCGGCGCCGATCGGCGATGGTGCCTCGACGGCGACGACCGGGCGGAGGTCGGGATCCGCGACCATGGCGTCGTGCCAGTGCGCGAGGAGGGCCTCGTGCGCCATGTTGAGCGTGAGCGTCTTCCCCGTGCCAGGCGGGCCCGACACGGCCACGAACTGTTGCCCGGCCGGGCGGATCACGGTGTTGACGACGAGGTCGATGGCACGGCGCTGGACGGGGTGCGGGAAGTAGCTGTCAGCGAACGAAATGACGGGATCCGGTTCGGGTTCGCTCGTGGTGCGCATCGTTGGGTCCAGGCTCCTTGTGGCTGGCTGGCTGGCTGGCTGGCTGGTGGGTGGCATGCTCACGAGGCCTCGTGCCACCACCGGCCCTGGTACTCGTTCGACTCGTCGAGCAGACTCTCGCTCGGCGCCGGCTGGTCGGCTGGCTCCTCTTGCTGGCTCGCGCCAGCCAGAGGCATGGCGGCGATGGTCGGTGCCGGCTGGCCCGGGGTATCACCGGGCTCGATGGGCGGCGTGTACTCCGCCTGGGCCTTGAACCGGGCCAGGAGCAGCTTCTCGGTCTCGAGCCCGCTTTCGATGTGCTTGGCGATCTGGCTGCCACTGGCGCGCCGCGCGCGCCGGATGGCGCGATTCCGCTCGGCGACCGCCTCGGAGGCGGCCTGCCACTCCTCGGCCGAGATCACCCGCATGCGGGCGACTTCCCGGCCGAAGCATTCGAGCCACGTGCCGTTGACGAGCGCGAAGACGTGGCTGACGTCGTCGGGGTCGTAGCGCACCTCCACCTTGCTGCCGGTCAGCTCGGGCTTGGTGAAGGCGTCGTTCCAGTACGTGATGTAGTGGACGCTGATGCCGTTGACCGGGTGCACGGTCCGGCCGCCGCCACTCGCGAGCGGCAGCGTGAAGGCCCGGAACGCCGGGTCGTCGACGCGCAGGATCCGGCTCGTCACGACGCCATGGGTCGCGATGCCCGTCTCGAACAGCTCGCGCCGGCTGGCGCCCTTGGCCTGGATCGGCACGTCGTGGATGGCGTCGATGCCCTCGGCGATGTGGCTGGACAGGCTCGCGAGATCCCAGAGCGCGAGCTTGCTCGCGTCCTTGTCACCGTCGCTCGCGCGCGGGTCCCGTCGATTGCGTGTCTGTCCCCGGAGCCGGTGGACGATCCGCGTGAGCTCGAGGAACGCGCGTTCGACCGGACTGCCGAACCGCGGCTGCGCCGTCGGCCGGTACCGGATCGCCACGCCAGCCCAGGCACATGCCTGTTGGAACTCGACGCTGTGGAACTCGGGCCCCTGATCGACGACGATCAGATCGGGGAGCCGACCCCAGCGCGCCACGCAGTCGCGCAGGACCCGCAGCGCCGTTGCCGCGCTGGGCGCCGCGTAGTGGAGCACCCACGCGAGGAACAGGCCGGAGTAGCCGTCGACGAGGATCGTTGCCTGGATCCGGCCCAGGTTCCGGCCCGTCGTGGCGCAGCGGGTCTCGATGTCGAGCAGTGTGGAATCGAGGTGCGCGACGGACCATGGGGCCTCGCCGTTCGGGGGCGCATCGTCAGGATCGACCGCCTGCCGCGGCGCGACGCCGTTGGCGCCACGCCGGCCGCGCTGTGCGAGCAGCTTGGCATGCTCGGAGATGCGATGCAGCCGGCGGGCAACCGTCCGGTCGCTCGGCGCCAGGTCCTCGAGGCCCATCGTCTTGAGCTCCGCCTGGATCAGGCGGGCGATGTCCGCGGCTGCGAGTGGCTGCGTCGAGAGCGTGTGCGTTTCGACCAGTCGCTGGGTGACCTCGTCCACGCGGGGATCCAGGTGGCGCCCGCCGCCACTCGCCTTGACCGGGATGAGCCCGGCGATGGGGTCTCCCGTCAGCGCCGCGACCTCGCGCTGCTGTCTCCGAAGCCGGCGCAGGTGCCGCTCCGAGAAGGCTGGGACGGGGCCGCGGGCGGCCTCCCGGGGCGCGAGCCCGAGTGCCACGGCCCGCGCGACGGCGCGGTCGATCGAGCACGGGCTGGCGAGCTCGTAGACGGCGGTCCGAGCCGCCGCCACCGGATCTGGCTCGCCCGTGTTGTCCGGCACGAGAATCCCGTCGCGTGCGAAGGCCTCGAGGTCGCGGCGGGCGTAGCTCCGGCAGCTCCCGTCGCGCAGGTCCCGGACGACAACATCGTGGATCCCCGGGACCTCGACCTCGAGCGCCGCGTCGGCCAGGCGAAGCTTCGCCCCGCGCTCGAGGCGCACCGCGGCGGGCGCTCCGTGGCCGATCGCGCGTGCGGCCGGCGCCGCGTGCTCGTGGACCATCGCCGTGAGGCGGTCGAGATAGAGGTGGGTGTGGTCATGGTCGGCGACAACATGGCGGGTGAGATCGGCGTACACGTGCGCCGTCGCCACGCACCACAGGATGTCCCCGACCGGGACGATGTCGGCCAGTGCCGAGATCGTGATCCCGGGTCGGCGCCGAACCCGATCCACGACCCGCTCCGCATCGCCGCGCTCGAGCGCCCGCGCCGCATGGGATGCCAGGTACATCCAGTTGCGCGTCTGGATCGTGCTGAACGCCTCAGGCGTCCGGACAACGTACGAGACCTCGCGCTCGCTGGTCCATGCCGCGGCGCCCGGGCACGCGTACTCGCCGGGTCGACCGGTGGGCTCATACAGGCCCGGATGCTTCGCCAGCAGCTTGGCGACGCGTGCCTCGGTCCGGGTCTCGATGAACCCGGCACGATCGTGCCACAGCACGAAGAAGTCCGGCGTCGTCGGCCAAGCGTGGGGGCGCTCACACCCGTCGCGGATCGCGACCTGGGCACCTGGCTGGGTCGCGAAATGGAGCACGCTCGGGTCCTGGCGGAGGGTCCAGTACTGGCGCAGCTCGAGCAGGCGAGACTCCAGCTCCTGTGACTCCATCGTGAGCGGATCGGGGACGCGCGTGGCGACGTTGCCCCTTCCTGACTCGGTCGATCGACCCGGCGGGGCAGTGAAGATGGCGCGGGCCAGACGGCGTGCCGGCTCGGGCACTCGGGCCGCGGCCAGCCGCCGCTCGAGCTCGTCTCGTGTGACGGACATGTCCCTAGGCCTCCTGGCTCGTTCGGGACGCACGCCTGGCGAGGCAGCCTCGCCGACGGCGTGCCCGAGTGTCGATCTGTGCCCGGATGGGATCGCGCTGGCGCAGATCGAGCAGCAACGGCCCCGGGCTCCGGGCGATGGCGTCGAGCAGCAGGACCGCACCTTCGTGGCGCCCGTCCGCCTGGAGGATGCGCACCGCGGTGCGTCGATCCGGGGCGTTCCTGATGGCCTCCTGCTCGTGAAGCGAGAGCGTGAGCCCGGCCCCGACGATCGGTCGGATGGCCTCCCGATACCGGTCCCAGACCGTATTGGGCGAGACCCCCAGCCGCGTGGCGATCCGGGCGATGACGTCGCCCTCGACCGCGCGGTGGTCCTCGACCGCCCCGATCAGCTCGGCCATGGCCGCCCGCCAGGTCGCTGGGCTCGGCCGACGGACCGACGCCCGAGCCACACGTGCTTCGTGGTCATGGCTCCCACGCCAACACCTCGGGCCCCGCGCGTCCAGGTCATCCGTGCCGGACGCGCCGGTGGTGCCGGTGTTTCCGGGGCGGCTCACGCTGCCGACCCGCGGGCGCCCCGGCGCGGCGAACGACCGCGCCGACCCTTCGTCGACGCCCCGGCGCCGAGCTTCGCCATGCTCGCCTCGAGTGCCGCCATGAGGTCGACCATCACGGGCGACTCCTCGACCACCGGCGCGACGACCTCGCCGCCGTCGAGCTTGCGCTGGACGAGCGCCTCGAGCGCCTGGCGGTACGTGTCCTGGTAGGCGGCGGGCTCGTAGGGGCGAGTCATGGCATCGGCGACCTGGAGCGCGAGCTTGCGCTCGCCGCCCGGGATGAGTGTCGGCACGGCGGGTCGAAGGTCGGCGGGCGAGCGGACCTCGTCGGGCCACGCGAGCGTGGACACGAGTAGGATCCCGTCGCATGGCTCGAGCGCGGCCAGCCGTTCGCGGTCGCGGATCACGACCCGGCCGAGCGCGACCAGGCCGCGCTCACTCAGGACGTCGTGGAAGAGGCCGAATGCCGGCTCCGCCAGGGCGACCGGCGCGGCGTAGTAGGTCGCCTTGACGAACCGCGTTGCCTCGCGTGCCGCGGCCGCCGGCACGAACTGCTCGATCCGCAGCCGACCCTTGGTGGCGGCTGGCAGGGCCTCGAGGTCGGTATCGGTCAGGACGACGTAGCGGTCGCGCGCGACCTCCACCGCGGGGACGATCTCCCCGGCCTCAAGCTCCCGGCCATCGGTTGGACACCAGGGCCGGAGCTGGATCCGGGTTCGGCACGCCTCGTGGACGCGATGCCGCTCCAGCCCGGACACGGAATTGGTCGCCGCGTACAGCCGGATCGGCATCGCGACAAACAGGAACTCGATCGACAGCGTTGCGATCGCTCGCATGAACGCCCCCTTGTTCGCTGGCCCGACCACCGGGCCTCACGCAATACAAGGGGCGCCAGATGCGATTCGTCCGAAATCTGCGAATCAACTGCCGATTCCGCTCCCACCGCGCTCCTCCACACAGGGAGCGCCTACGCGGCGGCCTGAAGTGCGCCTGGGGAGGGCGTCCGTGGTCTCGACGCAGCCAGGGATCGGCGAGGTGCAGCCCGCGCAGCCACGATCTCGACGCGCATGCGACACGGCGCGCAGTTGTCGCGATCTTCACGGCAGCAGGTCAGGTGTCGAGACACCTGGTTCGCCTCCACTCGACCGGTCTGGCCTGCGGCTGACCGACGTCCGCGCTTCGTTGGGGGAGTTCGTTTCCTCACCTCAGGGCGATGGCGACGCCGCGGCGCTTCCCCCGTGCCGGGAAGCCTCGTGAGTGCGGGGCCGTGCCGCCGCATCTCGGCGATCGAGTCCGGCAGTCGCGCGAGCATCGGCGCGAGCGCGCCGAGGAGCGTCGCCGCGCCGGCGGCGTCCCGTGCCGATGCGCTGGCGTCGAGCGCCTCGAGCAGCAGGCCGCGGGCGAGGGTCTCCGGGGCGGTCCGCGACGCGACGCCGTCGCACCGCAGCGCCGCGCACTCGGCGAGGCCCGCGCGCCAGGCCGCGAGCTGCGACGCCGTCGGCACAGCGGGCAGCTCCGCCTCGTGGGTGGCGACCTGCGAGGGCGGCGCGGGCGGGGCGACGAGGAGGGGGACCAGGAGGTGCGTCCCTCCGACCCGGCGGAGGTGGCCGTGCTGTGGCGTCTTCGCGGTGTGCTCGACGCGGCGCTCGTCGAGCCGTTCCGCTCCGACTACCGCGACTTGGTGGCCTCCGCCCGGCGCCGGATCACGGAAGTCATCGCGCCGATCACGCCTTAGCAACGACCACGACTTACCCACACGTCCTGCCGCACTCAGAAGGAGAGGGGTGCGGCAGGACGCATGGGTAACGAGGGGTGCTGCCCCCGAGTGACGGCGGGTTGACCTGGTCGCCCGGCTGACGACGCTCGCCGCTGACGCGAGGCGGACTCCACCGCTTCGTGCTGCTCGGACCCTTGTCCAGCCCTCGGGTCCACCGGATGATGTCGATGGAGTTGTCTCGCACTGGGGGATTCACATGATCTCGAAGCCGGTCGCTTTGCTCGGGCTTGTCGGCCTCGTCCTGCTGGCCGGGTGCGGCGCACAGGCACCGGCGACGCTCACGATTGCCAACCGCACGGACGCGACCCTGACGGTCGGACCCGGCATCGTCATCCCGGCGTGCGGCTCGACGACCACGACGTTCGACGCCTATGACGCGGCGCGCCTCAAGGCCGGCGAGATGGCGGCGAACAACCAGACCTGGGACGCGCCTCCCGGCGCGCTGGTGTGGACCAACCTCGCGTTCGCGTTCGCGAACAGCGCCTCCAAGACGTCAACGACCGTCGTGGTGGCGAGCACCGCCGATCCCGCCGCGCAGACGGGCACGGTTGCCGAAGGCGACCTGCCCCCATGCGGAGGACAGCCGGTCGGCATCGAACCGGGACTGCCTCAGGGCGAGGCACCGGTCTTCACGATGGAGCCGGCCTCCTCGTAGTCGCACGCCGGACGGCGAATCGACACGCCGCCAGGCGCGCTGCTCGCGTCGCGGATCGGGGTGCGGCAGCGGTCATGGGTAGCGAGGGGTGCTGACGGCTGGCACCCGTTGCGAGTCCTGACGTTGGCGAGCGTCGAGGAGGGCATCGGCGACTAACTGCACCCAACATTCACCCATGCGTCCTGCCGCACCCGGAAGGAGATGAGCACTGGCAGGGCACTTGCATCTCCGTGTGACGTTCTGGGCCCTGGTCAGCGGGTCCTACGCCGGGTCGGTGCGATAGCCCTCGGTCCAGTGGTCTTGGTCGACGGTGTAGCGCGACACGAAGAACCCGGCCTTCTCGGTGTCATCGACGACCTCGGGGTGGTCGCGAAAGCCCGGCTGCCCGCAAAGCCGCGCAACGGCAGCGAGCGCGGCGTCATGCGAGGAGTAGACGCCGATGAGCATGTAGTCGCCCAACTCCTCGCTCCCAGGCGGCATGTGCCACAGGACGAAGGCGTCCTTCAGTTCGTCGGTTACCGACACCACGCTCGGACCTCGTTCGCATTCCGGCAACTGCACGGAGCGACCACACTCTATCCAAGTGCCCTGCCGGATCGGCAGGGTCTGGCACCACATCGTGTCCCGGATCGGGGAGCAGACGGTACGGCCGACGGGCTGACGGCCTCCAGCCGGGGACCGCTGCGTCAGGGAACGGAGACCGCCCAGGAGCCGCTCCGAGTGCGGCGCGCTCTGCGATGATTCGGTCGGACCGCGCCCAAGCCAGCCAGGAGCATCATGAGCTGGGACATCATCGTTCAGGACCTTCCTCGCGACGCGAAGACCGTTGCCGACATACCGGAGGACTTTGAGCCGCAGCCACTCATGCCGCGCCATGAGCTGATCGCGAGGATTCTGGACGTTGTTCCGGGGGCGGACTTCTCGGACCCGACGTGGGGACTTGTCGAGGGAACGGACTACTCGATCGAGGTGAGCATCGGAGACGAAGACCCCGTGATCTCATTTGCCTTCCACGTGCGAGGGGGCGACATGGTGGTCGGAGTGGTTGCGGCGATCCTGGACCACCTCGGACTCCGCGCGATCGACCCTGGGCAGGGCGAGGACGGGACCGGGTTCTTCGATCCCTCGCTCGCCACCGAGAGCCTCCAGCAGTGGCGAGCATTCCGCGATCGCGCCGTTGCCTCGGTCGATCCTGCCGGTGTCGTCCCAGAACCGGCACCGGAGCGAGGATTGGCAGGGTAGCTCTTCCACGCTGGTCGGCCCTGGCTTCCTTGCCGCAGTAGTCGGACAGGGCCGTCGTGAACCGGTTCCCTCCAGCGGCGAGCACGGCAGGCAGAGACCCCACCGCACGACGCACCGCCTCCGGCCGGGAACGTCACATCACCGCCTGAGTAGGAGTCCACGGTCTCGTGAGTGTCACGGATCGCCGCATCCTCATCCTCATCGTCATCGTCGCGGTGCTGGGCCTGGTCCCGGTCGCTGCCTTCGTGGGATCGGCATTGTCCGAATCCGCTTACCAGCTCGACTCGCAGGGCACCGACTGGACCATCTCGCAGCTTGGCAACGACCCGGCTCCCGCCGGACCGTACGCACTCTCGTTCGGCCAGGATGGCGACCATGCCACGGTGGTGCTCGCCTGCGGCGCGGTGCCGCTGTGGTGGGTTGTGGGACACAGACGGCAGCGCGCTCAACGTGGGTGTCACGGACCCGGCGCCATCGCCGTGCCGGACGCCCGCCGGCTCTGACCGCGCCGTGTTGGACACGGTCGTGAACACGGAAAGTTGGAGCGTGGACAGTCAGACTCACATCCACCTTGACAGCACGCCTCCGCTCACCCTCGAACGGGCGAGCGACTGACGTCAACGTCGACCCACCCCTGCCCCCTTCCTCGAGTTGCACGACCGGCACAGCACGCCGTGTTGGCGAGCTCGTATGGCGCACCGCCCGCGGCGAGCGGCACGACGTGATCTGCCATGCCCAGTTCCAGGTGATCCGCGTCGGGGACCAGTAGGCGGCGCACAAGGAAGGGCCTGGGTTCCTGGCGGTGGCCCTCCGGCCTTGACGACCATGAACAGACTGTCCATGCGCACCTCGGTCCGCCAGCGCGCCTACGCAGCGGGCGGCTCGTCTCCGGGGTCCTGGGAGCCGAAGACGCCCAGGGCCGGCAGTTCCCGGGTGAACCGCCGCAGGAACAGCTCTAGGTCGTCCCCCCGAATCCGGTACGTCGGTCGGCCACCGGTCAGGAGCACGCGAGCGGGCAGCCGGCGGCGCTCGATCTGGCTCCGCACCCAGCGCGCGCTGACGCCGCCGATCTCTCGGGCCGCGTCCTCGGTGCTGAGCCAGGCCCTCGAGGTCATCGCTTGCTCGCCTCCGGCGCGGGCGCCTTCTCGAAGAAGGTGCGTACGAATACCTCGAGATCGGACGTGCGCACCCGGTAGGTCCGCTTTCTGGCCCCGATGAAGGCGGTTGCCGGGAGTCGGCCGAGCTCGATCTGATGCTCCACCCATCGCGTCGAGTAGCCGACACGACGAGCGACCTCGCCAGTTGACACCCACTCCTCTTGCATGTCCGACCGTCGGCCTGCTGCCCGGGTCCGTCAAGCGAACCGGCCAAGAGCGCGCGACCCGGGACCCGCCCCACGTGCCTGGACGGCCTTGGCCAGCACCCTGCGGCCGAAATCAGCGGCCCGAGCAGCGGTGCGAAAGGCCAATCGTGAACTGACGTGAGACCTCTCGCTAGAGCGGGCGGCCCCAGGACACGAGACCGACCACGCCGAACTGGACGCGATCGAGCTCATGACGCGCGAACACGTCTCGGATCTCGGCCTCGAACCGTGGCGCTTCATCGCCCAGCCGCACTCGAGCGAGCGTGCTCGTGCTGTGCAACAGCTCGATGTAATCGTCGATCGACTGCTCGACGGGCATCGGCTCCGTGCGCAGCTCACCATCGACCACGAACCGACCGGTCGCTCGGAGATCCTCCACGAGCTCCGGCATCCCAACGTGGTGCTGGACCTCGGAATGCGCACGGATGACCGCCAGAAGGTCCGCCTCGTAGGTGCCGTGGACGCGCTCGGTGTCGACGATGGCCATGACCGCGCCGGGTGCGAGGACATCGCGGAATTCGCGGCAGCGCGACGTCGAGGTCGAGCCAGTGCAGGCTCGCACCGGCGGTGACAAGGCCATATGGCGGATCCAGGGGAACGCTCTCTGCCCGCCCGGTGATCCAGCGCAGGCGGCGGTCGCCACCACCGGGGAGCCTGCGCCCCTCATCGACCATCGCCGCGGAGAGATCGACCGCGTCCACACGCTCGGCGACGTCGAGCATGCGCCGGGCGAGGGCGCCGGTCCCGGCGCCGACGTCCAGGATCGTGCCCGGCGTGACGAGCAGGGCGGCGAGGGTGGTGAGCACCTCGTCGGGATAGGGGGCTCGGTGGCGGTAGAGACGCGCAACCTCCGCGTCCGAGAACGTGTCTCCGAGGGTCATCCTTGTCTCGGTCAGCTTCGGTCGTCACGTGGATTGTCGCTCGTCGTTGAGCGATGGGACTCGCGCCACATCGGGATGCAGTTGCAGCGCCGGGCGTCAGCCGTAGGCGATGAGGGTCGGGACGCCGGTGCCCTGGTTGACATCCACAAGGTAGTGCGCCTGGTAGGTCCCACCCGCCACGGTCTCGGTCGTGTCGATCTGGACCAGCCAGACCGTCTGCCCGGCATTCGGTCGGTTCGGATCCCCGGTGCTGCTCGTCGCGTTCGAGGTGAGGTCGGTGATGGTGATGGTGAGCGAGGACGCGTCCGGTGTCGCGGCGCAGGACCGGATCAGCGAGATCGCCGTCTGCTCGGCGGAGGCTGCCGTGGTTGCGCCCCGCGGGAAATCAAAGGTGATCGGCACCGGGCTGTCGCCGTACGGCTGGCAGGACACGTGGGCAGGCCCCGGGGTGGACGTGCTCGCGCACCCGCCGAGAAGGGTCAGCGGCACCAGAAGGCAGAGCAAGCGCATGGCATGCCCTTGGACGTCGCCTGGCCAGTGCAAGCCTTGCATCATTCCCCCCTCCAACGGCCTTCGCGAGCGCCCAGTCTGCCGCTCGTCTCCGCCGATCCGCAAACGAGCCAAGGGCGCACGACATGTAGCGCCATACGCACTCCGGTCCACAGCCAAGAGCGACTAGTTGTAGTTCCCCGGGAACTACAACTAGTGCCAGCACGAGTCCAACACGTCGGTTGGGCGCGTCGGGACTGGATCCTGGTTGCGGCTGCAACCGGGCTTGTTGATCGTCGCACGGGTGGCGATGGGGCGGTCGCCGCCCCCGCCCCCGCGTCCATTCGGATGGACGCATAGACTCCCTGTGGAGGCGTGACATTGGCGCGCGCGAGGAACCACAGCGCCACCTCGCGAACTCGGACCCGGTGGCGAGGCGCGGTGGGGTGCGAGAATCGTCCCTCAGCTTGGCGGAAGGAGGCCGCATGCCGCAGATTGGCCCGAGTGAGTTGGCGCTCGTCGTGCTCCTTGCCCTCGTGGCCGTGGTCCTGATCTGGCGGTTCCGGGCAAGGTCCTAGTCGGCCTGCCCCAGTCCCGCGGGCCATCGGCCAACGCTCGGGAGGCGAGTGCTGTGGCCTCTCCCCGCATGACGACCGGCACGTGACCCGCACTTCGATGGGGCCAACGATGCAGCACAGGGACGATAGGGGCGCATCCATGAAGCAGCCGACACGCGAACCATCGACGCGCGAGTGGCTCCACGGCGTCATCGCCGTCCTGCTCGTCACCGGGTTGGTCCTCGTGCTGCTTGCCGGCTTGTGGGTCCTCGCGTTCGGCCCGTGTTCCATCTGGGCCTGCTCGGCCTGAGGACGACCAAGCCCGACGAGCGGTTCGTCCCCGCTGCCCGTTCGCGCCGTGGCCGGTGCAATCAACCCGTCCGACGCACTTCAGCGACGAGGACGCTTCTCACCACAGCGATCGGCAAGCAGCCAACGGACCGAGTAGAAGGCACCCGCCAAGAAGAACGCGTCGAACGCAAGCGCCACGCCGAGTCGCCACAGCAGGTCGCCCCGGGGATCGCCGGCCGCGTAGCCGGACGTCTGGAGCGCCCACAGGAACCCGAGGACGAGCCAGACGGGCAGGAGGATCAGCCACATCCGCACAGCGTTCTTCTGCCGGGCGTACGCGCGATAGCGTTTCCAGTACGCCGCCTCTTCGTCCACGTCAATCCCCCATTCCCGGTGCCGCTGGCCGAACGGCCACAGCGCGCGCCGCTGCAATGACGACGCCGCGACGTATCAACCACCAGAAGGCAGGATGGCCGTGCCGGCGGCAGGAGGAGGTGGCACCCCGTGACGATCGAACCGCGGAAGTGGCCGACCGCAGCCCAGATCCATCGAACGGACGGCGCCGAGCTCGTTGGGCTCTATGCCGAGGCGGCGATGGTGGCCGATCGCCTTGACATCCCGAGCAAGCTCCAGAACCGGGCGGCTGATTGCATCGCGCGGGTCTATCACGAGCTGCGCTCGAGGGGCCTCGAGGCTCAACGCTTGCTGCTGCCTCTCCTGAACGATCCGCGACCCGGCGTCCGTAGCTGGGCAGCGGCTCACGCGCTCCAGTTCGAGCCTTCGGCAGGCGAGCCAGTTCTACGGGAGCTGGCGAAGGATCGGCCAGGGTTGCGTGGTTTCAGCGCCGAGATCACGTTGCGCGAGTGGCGCGCCGGTCGCCTCAAGTTCCCGTAGAGCGATCGGGAGAACCGGCCGCGAGGGGCTCACCGGCTGTACTCACGTGGATACCCCCCTCCCGGTAATCCGGGCCGCGGGCCGACCCACGGCACGAGCCGTGGGTATCGGGTCCTGCGGCTCGAGAACAACGACACGTGGACGGTCACGGACGGCCAGCAGACGTGGCTGTTCAGCTTCGACGGCACGTTCCGTCGCTACGACGACGGCCAGGGCGATTGGGCCGAGGTCCTCTACAACGGTGGGCAGCCGGTCGAGACGCTCGGTCCGGCTGGGCCCGGCCTCGTCTTCGTCTATCGTCCCGATGGCCGGCTCGCCAGCGTGACCATCCCGGGCGAGGCTGAGCCCAGAGTGACCTTCGGGTATGACGAGGCAGGGCGCCTGACGAGCGTCACGGGTTCGGCGGGCACGCAGCGCTATCGGTATGACGGGGGCAGCCAGCGGATCGCGGCGATCCTCGACGACCGCGGCGAGGTCGCGCTCGCGATCGAGTACGACGACCAGGGCCGCGTCATCACCGAGCGCGACGCCGACGGGCTTCGCGACGGCGGGGCCGTGACGTTCACCTACGAGCCGCTGCTCGATGGGGGCGTTCGCACGACCGTGACGTACCCACCGAGCCTGGTCGAGCCCGGCTGGCACCCGGTCGAGACCACCTACCACGATGCCCGCGGCCGGCTTACCGAGCTCGAGGCGCGCCCGACCTCGGTTGACGCGTACACCGGACGCTATGCCCACGACGCCGACAACCGGCGCATCGTCCTCGAGGATCCGTGTGCGTCCCTCGCGCTCGTGCCTCGGGATTGGGCCTCCTCTTGGCTCTGGCGCTTCCTCGAACGCCTGCTCTGGCCCGCGCCACCCGCTGCAACGACGTAGGTCAGTCGCAGCTCCTGCGTTGGTGCGTCCAGGCCCTGCTCACGGCAGGAGCGCCGCCAAAGCGTGTCGCGGATCTCGTCGTGCGCCGTAGATTCCACCCTCGGATGAGGCCGTCCGATGACGATCGGTCAACGCCCCTCGGGCGGGCCCCCTCGCGCCAAGGCCCGGCGGATCTGTCCGGCGGTATCGGCTGCCTGGTACTCGTCCACCTGCCACGCTCCGTCGAACACCGCCTGGAGCAGCTCGGCGCCCGCAGGTGGCATGTCCCCATAGCGGGGCATGAGGTGGAAGTGCAGGTGCCGCACCGACTCGCCGAGCGATGTGACGTAGATCCGCTCGGGCCGGAGCACGGCCTCCATGGCGGCCGTCAGCCGCTGGGCCACCACGCCCAGGGTCGCTGCCTCCGAGAGGTCGAGCTCGGCGAGACTCGCCACGTGCCGCCTTGGCTTGAGCACGACGTAGCCGCGGGCAAGGGGTGGAATCCCGTGATCGGCGACCCAGTGCTCGTCCGCATAGATGGCGCCGCCCGGTGGTTGGATCCGGCCCTCGTTGACGTCGCACGCGAAGCACCCCTCCATGGCGCCTGACGATAGCCCGTCCGATCGTTCGCCGTGGCGGACGTCTTGAGGACCCGGGTGCGGAACCCGCCGCTTCGTGCCACCATCGCCCGCGTGCACTGGCATTGGGAGTACGAGGCGTCTCCACCCGTGTCGTTCTGCGTTCGAGCACTCGTCCTCGATGGGCTGGCGGTACCGCCCTTCGACCGACACCCCGCTGGCGACGGCCGCCTGCGCGAGCTCGGGCTCGACGCGGCGACCTGGCGCGAGTGGGTCATCGCGGTGCTCCGCCAGCACGCCATCCTAGGTGAGCACGCGCGGGGGCTGGCGACACCCGACGCTCGAGGATCGTCACGCGTACAAGCGCCGTCCGCTTTCGAGCTGCTCCGCGAGCCCGGTTCGTTCTGCCCCGGCCGCCCGGAGCTCCAGGCGCGCCTCGGCGAGCTGTTCGCCGCGTGCGCCGAGGCCGGCGAAGCCTGGCGGTGGCGCATGTCGGACACGCGCGGTCTCCTCGGCTCAGGCCGCCAGCAGCGGGCGCTATGGCGGGCGCTGACCCCATTCCACGCCCGCCTCGCGACGCTGTCGGTGTTCCTCGTCGAGTACGTGCAACCCGTGGTCATGACGCTGGCGCCGACGACGTGCCTCATCGCGCCGGATCCCACCCCCGAGGGGTTCGGACGCCAGGTCGTCGCGGCCGCCGCCACCCTCGCGGCAGCGGCGAAGGGCTCGACCGACAAGCGCCCATAGGCTGCCACCGGCACATTGACAACGTGGCTGCCGCGCAACCAGAGTGGAGCGCGCCAGCGACGCAGGAAGGGGGAAGAACGATGACAGCTCCTGTTCGAGACCCCGGGCCCGAATGGGCGGCCCGTGCGGCCGAGATGGAGCGCCGTCGTGTGAGCGAGACGGCCGCCCACGCGCCTCGGCCCACGACAGGGGTCGAGACCGTCGAGGGTGACGGCGGGCAACGTCGCGGCGGCGCGCGGGGCTCTCGAGCGTATCCGTCACGCGGTGCGAAGTTGACGCCGCCGAGGCTGCGCCTCCTCGCTCAGGTCGGGGCCATCGCGGCGACACTCCTGGTTGCGCTCGGCCCGGTGGGCGCGTCGATCGCGTCGGCCGATTCCTGCGGCTCGGATGCCACCATCACACCCGCCTCCGGGCCGCCCGGCACGACGTTCGTCTTCAGGACGAACCTCGGCGAGCCAAGCGATATCTACGTCTACCGCAACGGCCACCTCGTGAAGACGGACTTCGACCCGGGCAACGCCGACATTCGCTACGAGGTGACGGCGAACGCACCCGGCCGGTGGCGGGTACGGGCCGAACTTCGTAGCAGCCCACAGTGCGCAGCCGAGGCGACGTTCGTCGTCGTCGGCACACCTGACACCGCGACCGCCGGACCCATCGAGGGCGGATCCACGTCAGGGTGGCCGCTCGCCGTCCTCGTCTCGCTCATCGCGGGGGCGATCGCCTGCGGGGTCGCGTTTCGCCGGACCGCGCCGGGAAATCGTTGAATGCGCACCCGAAGTCAGCCGGCGTGACGTTGGTGGTCCCGTCGGTCGACGAGTTCGTGTTCCGCCCCAACCGGCGGGGCAACCCGCAGGCGGCCTTCCAGACGCTGCTCGGCCTCGGGACCGGACGCGCGCCGACGCCGCTCGCGGTCGTCCGGGGCGCGAGCGACATGCTGAGCTTCTCCGTCCTGGAGTAGGCGGCGGAACACGCGGAGGGGGAACGATGAAGCGACAGCAGCGGTTCGACATCGGGCGTCAGGCGACCCATCTGGCCGCACTCCTCGTTGCGCTCTCCATCGTCGGACTCGCCGGGTGCGCGCCGACGCCGCCGCCGAGCACGACGCCCTCGCCGCCCCCACCGTCCACCGCGCCGCCCGTCCCGTCGAGCCCGCCCGCCGCCGTTCCCATGCACGTGCGGTTCGCCGGCCCCCGCCTCAACTGCGTCAACAACTTCCCCTACTCGTGCACGGCGACGGTCAGCCTGGCCCAGGCCGGGACCGCGGTGACTGACGAGTGGCGGCCGTCGGCCGCCGACCCGTGGTGGGTGCCCGGCGATCCGAAGCCCACCGATGCCGAGCCCACGGCCGTGTCAGGCCCGCACCGCCTCGTCGTGTCGGTCCTCGGCACCTACGACGTGCCGTCCTATGCGCCGGACGGGAGCCCGGCGTTCGACCTCCTGAGCCGCTGCTCGACCGACGTGGAGGTGCCGCTGGCGGGGGCGCTTGACGTGGTCATCACCTTCTTCGACCCTGACCCGGCATCCTTCAGGGTGTCGTGCTCCGTCGTCGCTCGTGCGGCTTGAGGACGGGCGGACCGGGACCCTGGCCGCACGCCCCCAGGCGGAGAGGCGCTGCCAGGACCGCGTCCTGTAGAGGGTGTTGTGGCGGCTCCGGTTGGACTGCCGGGCGTGCTCGGTGCACCGGCTGCCCGGGCGGCTGGTGACGACACCGCAGACCGTGCACAGCTTCACGAGCTGATCGTCGGCGGGCGAGCTGGCGGGGTCTATCGGCCCCGGGTGGTGAGATGGGCGTCGAACGAACGCGATTGCGCTCCGTAGCCTTGCGTGACCACCACGTTTGGCCGACGATGGAGTCAGTTCGAGTAAGGGGGGCGACATGACCGCCGACAGTCAGGCATCTGTTGGACCGCCGCTTTGCATCGCCGGGTTCGGCCGTCGCTACCGCCGATCCCGCCCGTGGGCGGTCCGTGATGTTTCGCTCGAGATCCCGGAAGGTTCGATCACGGCGCTGGTTGGACCGAATGGCTCCGGGAAGACGACGGTCATCCGAGCCTGTGTCGGGTTCGAGCCACCAAGCGAGGGACGGATCCTTGTGTACGGGCACGACTCCTCGCGTGCCCGGCGCCGGGCGGTGGCCGCGATCGGCTACGTGCCTCAGCAGACCGCCCTCTACCGGAACCTCACCGTCGGCGATCACTTCACCATGGCGCGTGCCGCGCGACCCGGTTTCGACCGCGGCGTCGCTCGGCAGCGGATTCACGATGCCGGCCTGACCGAGGACCGGACGGTGGGGGAGTTGTCGGGCGGCGAGCAGGCGCAGGTCGGCCTGGCCCTGGCCCTGGGGACTCGCGCTCCTCTATTGCTGCTGGACGAGCCACTTGCCAACTTGGACCCACTGGCACGTCGTCACTTCCTCACCGCATTGGTGGACGATGTCCGGACACGGGGCGCCACGGCGATCCTCGCATCGCACGTCGTGACGGACGTCGAGCAAGCCTGCGACGCCCTGGTGGTCCTGGCTCGCGGACGGCTGGCGCTCCACGCCTCGATCGCCGACACAAAGCGCGACTTCCGCACCGTGGAGGTTGCGGCCCCTGATGGCAGGTTCGCCGTTGGCACATTTCCGGGGCCAACCGGCGAGCCCTTGGCGCTGGTGCGAGGCGGCGACCAGGGGCGCCCGGCAACGCTCGAGGAGATCGTCCTCGGCCACCTGACGTCAGAGGTGGTTTGATGCTGCCTGCGGCCCGCGTCACCCTCAAGCAACACCGTTTCGAGTTGGCGGTCGCCTTCCTTGCCGCCGTGGCCGCTGGCGTGGTCGGTGTCAGCATCCTCGTGCGTATCGACGCGCTGGGCGTCACGCAGGCATGTCTCAATTCGGCACTCGCGTCGCGAGATGGTTCAGACGTCGTCGCTGACTGTTTGACCATGGTTGGTCGTGGCCAGGAGATCATCGGCGACACCTACCTCACGGGTGAGGGCACGGTTGCGCTTTCGATCATGGGCGCCCTGCCCTTCCTCGCAGGACTGCTCGGCGGGGTACCGATCGTTTCTCGCGAGCTCGAGGCGCGAACTGCCCAAACCGCGTGGTCGCTGAACCCGTCCCGATCTCGATGGCTGGGGCGCCAGCTTGCACCAGTTGTGGTGCTGCTGGGCCTGCCGATGGTCTTCGCCGCCCTGGTGGCCACTCCGGTCGGCGAGGACTGGGTGCGCTGGGGTCGTGGCGGCTGGTCAGACCTGATCGGCCTCCAGGGACCGCTCGTCGTGGTACGCGCCTTCGGCGCCTTCGGCATCGGCTTGGCAGTCGGGGCCTTCCTGGGTCGGACCTTGCCCGCCTTCGTTGTGGGCCTAGCCCTCAGCCTCGCCCTTCTTCTCGGCCTCAACCTGGCCCGCGACGCCTGGTTGGCTGGGCTTCCCCAGGAGGTCATCGGTCCCACCTCGGTGGGAGCGGTGGATCCGACGCCCCTCGGAGCGAAGCCGACGGCAATAGGATGGGTCGCTCCAGGCGGTGCGATTCTGTCGCGCGAGGAGGCGCGTCAGCTCGCCACAGATGCTGGCGTACCGTCCCCCGATCCCCATGACGAGCAGGACACACCTGCCGGAATGTGGCTTGAGACCCACGGGTACTTCGCCGTACCACTCGGGGTAACCGATGCAAGTGCACTCGGATGGGCGCCCTACGACGGCGTGGCTTTCATGATGGTTGGCTTAGGGGGTCTCGGAGCAACCCTGTTCCTGGTCCATCGCCAGAGACCCGCGTAGCAGATCGGGGACCGCAGTCATTCCCTGGGCAGTGGCCTGTCGACAGAACGGTGAGTGCGAGCTGGTGGGTTGCCCAATCGGCGTCCTCGCGCTCCGAGGCGTTGAAGGGTTGGCTCAGGATCTTGTGGAGATCATCGCCCGGGCTCCAGCCCCGCCGCCACCAGCCACCCCTCCGCCCGCCCTCGGTAGAAGAGCTGCTCGGTGCACGGCTGCCAGGGCGGCTGGTGACGACACCGCAGACCGTGCACAGCTTCACGCCTTTGATCGTGGGCGGGCGCGGTGGTGGGGTCTGTCCGCTCTGAGTGGTGCCGGCGACCATGGCGCGGTGTGGACCGCCTATGCTCAGGGGAGATCGGAACGCCGGCGCGGGACGTTTCGGGGACCTCGTTCGTTGAGAGAGGTATGGGTGGCGCAACAGGCGATCCGGAAGCAGCCCTTCGAGCCGGCGATGACGGCCTGTCGGTTCCCGTGCAGCCGGCCGCTCGATCGGCCACGGATGCCATCGGCGCCATCTACGCCGACCACTATCGGGACGTGTATCGCTACCTGCTCGGGCTCACCCGCTCGACCGAGGACGCGGAGGAGATCACCGCCGACACGTTTGAGCGCGCACTCCGGGCCTGGCAGTCGATCCCGCCACGTCCGCTCCCGTGGCTCCTGCTCACGGCCCGCCGGATCGCCACCGATCGCTGGCGCCGCGCGCGACGGCTGACCCGGATCCTGCGAGCCAGTCGCCCGGCGGCAGGTGAACCGGCCTCGAGCTTCGAGACGGAGTTCCGGGTCTGGTTCGAGGCCGTGGCGGCCGTGCTCACCGGTCGCCAGCGCGAGGTCCTCATCCTGCGCTACCAACGCGATCTCACCGATGCCGACATCGGCACCGTCATGGGGCTCTCGGAGTCGGGCGTCCGGTCACTGGCCGCACGCGCGCTCGCCGTCCTACGCGAACACCCGGAGCTGCTGGCATGAACGAGCTAGACGAGACGACCTTCACCCGGTTCACCGCCCGGTACGCCCGGATCGAGCGCCTGGTACCTGAGCCGCCGCCGTTGGGCGTGGTTACCGGTACCCACGCGCGGCATGCCCGGATGACCGTGGTGGCGCCGGTCCTGCTCGGTGCGGTGCTCGTGCTGGCCGCGATCCTCGGCCTTGCCGTCGTCGGCTCGCAGCTCCAGCATCGACCAGTGACCGTCCCGCCCGTCTCGGCGGGACCCGAGGTCGTGCTCGACGCCTACCTCACTGCGCTCACGGCTGGCGACTGCACCACAGCACGCGAGCTCGTTGACCCCGGCGTGTTCCAGCCAGGCCGCGATGACCTGTGCGGCGTGCGCGAGGTGCGCTCGTACGAGATCACGAGCGGACCGACGACGGTCGGGGGCGACGGCCAGTACGGAATCTGGCGCCGGCGTCGGGTTCGTGACCCAGCTCGAGGTCGCACCGACCGACCGCCTCCCCGGTGGCACGGGCCCCTGGTTCTACGAGCTTCACTACCAGGTCGGGGTCGGCTGGCGGATCGTCGGGGCCGGCTCGGGTGCGCTCCGGCCGAGTGTGCCGCTGCCGGACGCATCGTCCGGGGTGACAGCGACGCCACCAGGCGTGGTGGTGCTCCGGACGCAGGAGCCACAGCCGGCCGGGACGCCGGCTGCCTGCATGGCGGCGCTCATCACGGGGACGCTCGTCGCGGACGCGCAGTCAGGCATCGCCCTGCGGGACGATCAGGGCCTGACCCGGGAGGTCGTGTGGCCGAATGGCTACGCCGCGCGCACCGACGGCAGCCGACTCGTGCTCCTCGACGAGAACGGCCAGGTTGTCGCGCACACGGGCGACTACGTGTCGATCGGTGGCGGTGAGATCGACGGCAGGGGCACCTGGCTGGCCTGCGGCGGGACGCAGGTCCTCGCGAGCCCGACGCCCACGCCAACCACCTCGGCGGCGATCTCGTGGGGGCCGCTGGCCATCATCCCGCCGCAGGACGGGACCGATCTCGCCCGGATGGAGGGCACACTGCGCATCACCGACGCCTGTGCCTACCTCGACCATGGCAGCGAGGAGACGTTCCTCTTCTGGCCCGCCGACCTTGTCTCGTGGGACGAGGCAACACGCTCGATCACGTTCACCAACGATGACGGGACGATCGTCACGGTGCGCGACGGGGACTCCGTGGTCCTTGGAGGCGGTGGCGACAGCAAGGCGGACGGCGGTGTCTCCGGAGCGGAGTGGGTCGCGACGATGACGTGGACCGTGCCACCCGCAAGCACGTGCTCACTCGACCAGCGCTTCGGTGTGGGCGTGCTCACGACGGCAGGTGGCGACACGATCACCGGACCGCCGTATGCCATCGGCGGGGAGCAGCAAGCGGGCACGATCGTGTTCGGGTGGCAGGATGCCGACGGGACGCTGGACCCGTTCGTTGGTTGGCCGGACGCTGCCCTGAGCGCCGGTGACGACTACGTGTACGGTGCCTTCTGGGGTGAGCCGCTGGGAGTCTCGACGATCCGTGTGACCCTCTACCGCGTGAACGGTGGGACGCTCGATCGCGTATGGAGCCGGGCCAAGAGCATCGACCCGGAGGCCACCGGGTACCTGGGGGACCTCCAACGGGTGGAGCAGCCAGGCGTCTACCGGCTCGAGGTGACACGCAATGACGAGCCGATCGCCTCGGCGATGGTGCGGATGAACCCGCCGTGCACCGAAGGCCCGTGCACCGGCGGGTAGGCCGCGACGGTTCGTTGCCGGAGAGCTCGCCACAACAATGCGGGGGCTTGGCCCGATTGCGCCCCATGTGAAGTCAGTGGTCATTGCGCGCGCAACGACATCCGCGACGTGGCCCAACTTGGCTCGTTTGCGGATCGGCCGAGATGAGCGGCAGACTGGGTGCTCGCGAAGGCCGCCGGAGGGGGAACGATGCAGAACTTGCACTGGCCAAGCGACGTCCGAGGGTATGCCAGGCGCTTGCTCTGCCTTCTGGTGCCCCTGACCCTTCTCGCCGGGTGCGCGAGCCCGTCCACCCCGGGGCCTGCCCAGGTGTCCTGCCAGCCGTACGGCGACAGCCCCGTGCCGATCACCTTTGACTTCGCGCACGGCGCAGCGACGGCAGCCTCCGCCGAGGAGACAGCGGTTGCGCTGATCCGGTCCTGCGCCGCGACCCCGGACGCGTCCTCGCTCACGATCACCATCACCGACCTCACCTCAAGCGTGACGGGCAGCACCGGTGAGCCGACGGGACCGAATGCTGGGCAGGCGGTCTGGCTGGTCCAGATCGACACGACCGAGACCGTGGCGGGTGGGACCTATCAGGCGCACTACCTTGTGGAGGTCAACCAGGGCACCGGCGTCCCGACCCTCGTCGCCTACGGCTGACGCCCGGCCTGCGGGAGCAAGGTGAGCTGTGCGCGGACAACCGTGTCAACACAGATCCACCCCCCGTCGCGCTTGGACCAATCGTTCCATGTCCCCTCGATCCTCGCCGCCTTCGCCTGGCAACCCAAGCACTGCTTGACGACCGAGTCAGGGGAGATGACGCTTCGCATCAGGCCCCGATCGAACACCGCCGTTGTGCCGCGGGGCGTGGGGGATTTGAGATGGTGGGTCGAAGGCACAACGCGCTGCTGGTCCTCGTCGCCCTGACCGTGATCGCATGCTCGCCCGGCCCGTCCGCGACCCCAACCGCCACCGCGACGGTGACCCAGAAGCCCTTGCCCTCGGTGCCCGCCACCATGACACCGGCCCCCCTGGCGGTGACGCCGGCCTCCTCGGCGGTGCCACGGGCGGCCCTGGCGAACCCCGGCGGCACGTGTGCGGCCGACCAGTTCGTCCTAACGTCGTCTCCCGCGACCTATGCCCCCGGCTACAGCACCGTCGACACCAGCGTCGTGTTCTTCCGCCAGCCGATGCGCAACACGGGCCAGAAGTGCTCAATCCGACTGCCGACCCGGATCGGCGTGCTCGGCGCGGGCGGCGAGACCGTGGTCGTTCGCGTTGGGAATGCCGGGACCGCTACCTCGTTCACGGTGCCGGCCGGCAAGGTCGTCACCCTCGTGCTCGGTCGCGGGGTAGTGGTAGTGGAGGTCCAGCACGGCGAGGGGATATCGGGACCAGCCGTCGTAGTACGTCCGGTGGTGGTCAACGTCGTCGACGCGGAGACCTGCGCGCAGTAGAAGTCTTACGGCGAAGGCCGGGGATCGCGCCTTCATTACCTTCATTTCGAAGGCGTAGTTCAGTCTGAACTGCCGCCTCAACTGATCGAAGATGAGGCTACCGCCAACACAGAGGGTGCCAACGGCCGGCATCGACCGCTTGCGCATCCCGATCGCGGCCAGCTTCTCCCTGTGGGCGGCCTGGCTGGTCATCGACCGGCGACGCGTCGCCGAACGCCTGCTCGCGCCGGGAGCGATCGGGACCTTCGACCTTCTCTATCTGCCGGGGATCGCCGTCCTCCTCCTGTGGGCGATGCTGTTCCTGGGGCTCGGCTGGCTGGCCGCGGCGGGTGTGCTTGCCGGTGCCCTCATCCTCTACCAGGGCTCGCGGCGGATAGCCACGCGCACGGTCGAGGTCCTCATCCTCGGCAACCTCCGACGCCGCGCGGAGTACCGGGCGGTCGAGGACGAGCGCGGTCGGGTTGCGCGCGAGATCCATGACGGCCCGCTTCAGGACCTTGCCGCGGTGATCCGGAGACTCGAAACGCAGCCGGACCCTCAGACCCAGGCCCTCGCCCTCCGCACCGTTGCAGGACAGCTTCGCTGCCTTGCCACCAGGCTGCGTCCGCCGGTGCTCGAGACGACCCGCTGGTGCTCCAATTCGTCAAGGTGGGACGCCGCTAGCGCGCAGAGGCAGGTGGGGCTCGGAAACTGACCGGGCGACGACTCGAGTCGTATCCCGGCTGCGCGCGACACCCTTGGGACCTCGGATGCGGGGCTCGGGTACCGTTCCGGCATGTACACGTGGCCGACGAAACTCCACGTGCCGCGGCGGCCCCCGAAGCTGGTCTACCTGGATCTGAACCACTGGGTGGCGCTGTCCAAGGCCCACGCAGGCCACCCGGGCGGCGAGGAAGTCAAGGACGTTCTCGACTCTTGCGACACTGCGTCGAGCCGGGGCGAGGCCATCTTCCCCTTGTCGGACTCGATCTACTTCGAGGTCTCGAAGATCGGATCGCATCGCCAGCGCCGACACCTGCGTGAGGTCATGGAGCGTGTCTCCGGCTTCAGGGTGGTCACCTCGCGGTCTGTCGTTTCGGTTCACGAGATTGAGACGATGCTCGATGAGCGTGCCGGGCCAAGCCGTGACCCGATCAACGAGATGAGCTATCTCGATTGGGGCGTGCTGCGCGCGTTCGGCATGGAAGGGTTCGCTGAGGGTCTACGACAAGGACCACGAGGACATCACTGAGGAGGCGCGCGCAGACCCACCCGGGCGGACCCAGAGGAAGTTCGACCGCATAGCGATGCAGGAGGGGCAGCTCAACCTCGAACAGGATGGTCCTTGAAGGGCCCGGCGTCGCACCAAGATGAGGCGGAGATGCGTGGTCGCCGGGGTGGAGAGCCCATTCGACGGCGCTCGAGGCCGCCGAGCGGCGAGCGCAACAGGAGATCGAGCAGGTCGCACATTTCAATGCGGACCCGGCATGGCGGCAAAGGACGAATCCGAGACGTTGTGGCCGCCCGTGAGGTCGCGATTGAGGTGAATGCGGGCATCTCTGGGAAGGGACTGCACGACCGAGGGGTCGAGCTTGCGAGGACGTCTTTCTGGCCCGGAGACGACACGCGCCCATTCTGGGACGCACATGCCGAGCTTCGATGTCGCGGTCACGATCAAGACGGAGTATCACCGGGACCCAAACCACGTCTGGCGGACCCAACGACATCGCCGACATCGACGCGCTGGGTCCACGCTCCCCGTACTGCGACGTCGTGGTCACCGACAAGCGATCGCATCGCACGCTCGGCGCACGGGTCTGGCCGCTCGACTGGGCACGACCGTCCTGTCATCGTTACAGGACTTGCCCGCGCTGCCTATGAGCGAGCGGACGTTGTCCTCAAAAGGCCTCCGAAGACTGCCCGCTCGGGTTCTTCGTCATCGGTGCCGCAGCAAGATGGGCTCCGTGCCCACACACAGATGCGTGGAACATGTCCCCTGACAACGGAGCGCATCGCCGCGCCGCGATACGCGTCGGGATATTCAAGTTGTGGGACGAGGACGGCGCGCTTGATCGTGACGTCGAGCTTCCCTGACGCCTCGTCTTGCGCGCG
>CAWDXT010000016.1:0-104654 GCA_963806265.1 uncultured Chloroflexia bacterium | reverse complement strand
AGATTATAATTACCGATCTGCGCATGGAGGGCATGGACGGGATGGCCTTGTTCCAGCATGTCCACGGTGAGGACCCGGCACTTCCCGTAATCGTATTGACGGCCCATGGCACCATCCCGGATGCGGTGCAAGCCACCCAGCAGGGCGTGTTCGGCTATTTGACAAAACCATTTGATGCAGGGGAATTGCTGGCGCTTATCGAGCGGGCGATTGCCCTGCATCCGCAACGCGTATCAGAGCAGGCGCAAGCCGAGGAGCGCTGGCGTGCTGACATCATCTCGATCAGTTCCGCGATGGAGTCTTTGTTGGCAGAGGTCAAACTGGGGCGACGTCGCGTGGACGACGATGCCCCGCGATGGCTGCAACCAGATCCACCTCGACCGTGTTTCGATGGTGTGACCCGACCCGCGTCGCTCAACGACCGGACGCTGCTCGTCGCGGTTCGCGAGCTGGGCGATCGCGATCCGGTCCTGGCCGGCGTCGTGAAGCGGTACGGTCCGCCGCCGCTCTGGGCGCGCGAGCCGGGCTTCGCAACCCTCGTCCACCTGATCCTCGAGCAACAGGTCTCGCTGGCATCGGCCAGGGCCGCCTTCGACCGGCTGCGCCGGGCGACGGACCCCTGACGCCGGCAGCGTTCCTCGAGCTCGACGACGAACACCTCCTCGCGATCGGCTTCAGCCGCCAGAAGGCCCGGTACACGCGGGCGCTCGCCACGGCCGTCCAGGATGGCTCGCTGGACCTCGACGTGCTGCCCCTGCTCGACGACGAGGGGGTCGACCGCGAACTGACCGCGGTGCCCGGCATCGGCCCCTGGACGGCCACGATCTACCGGTTGATGGTGCTCGGGCGCCCCGACGCCTGGCCGGTGCACGACATCGCGCTCGCGCAGTCGATCGCCGAGCTCGAAGGCCTGGCGACTCGACCCGACAGCGTGGCCATGCAGGCGCTGGCCGAGGGCTGGCGCCCATGGCGTGCGGTCGCCGCGCGGATCCTGTGGCATCACTACCTGTCGGTGCGCGCGGACCGCCGGGCCGCTCGTTGAGCGTGCTCGTTCGCTGAGGCCGGCGTGGCCCTCAGGCGGGGACCAGCTCCTCGTGGCCGTCGCCGCCCGAGGTGATGCCCCAGCCGCCGAACAGCGCGGTCCCCTCGACGCGCAGCGTCGGCGCATCGTCCGGTCGATCCGCGGGCGGTCGCCCGTCCCCGGCCCCCCCGATCCCGACCAGCCGCGTCTCGACGTTCCAGGACTCGGGGACGATCAGGTTGCCCCCGCCGAACAGCGCGTTCATGCGGAGCGTCGCCCCTTCGGGCGCGAGCGTCGCGCCGCTCAGGTCCAGCTCGCCGCCACCGAACCAGGTGGTCACGCTGCCGCCGCGGAAGGCGCCTGACTCGCTGTGGAACTCGAGGGGACCGAAGGTGGCATTGAGCTCCACCTCGTCCGCCCCGGGGTCAGGAGCGGGCAGGTCCCGCCTGCGGCTCGCGGCAAAGACCGCGGCACCGATCATGAACGCGAACCAGCCCAGCAGCACAACGCTGATCACGCGGAAGATCACTCTCATCTCGATCCCCTGTGGCTCTCGCGGACGGCCCTCCGCCGTCCGGACAAGCTTCAGGATCGCCCTGATCGTGTCCCGAGTCCAGTGCCCCCTCGCGACCCGCCTGCTGCGCGACCGCGACCCGCCGGCTGCGCGACCGCGACCTGCCGGCTGCACGACCGCGACTCGCCGACGCGGCGAGTGCGACCCCGCCGGCTGGGCGAGCGCGCCGATGAGACACGCGAGGGAGAGGCCGTAGACTTCCGGCATGCCGCTCTACGAGCTGACCGATCCGCTGCCGCCGCTCGACGCCCCGGTCGTCGTCGCCGCCCTCGATGGCTGGGTCGACGCGGGATCGGCGGCGACGAACGCCCTGTCGATCATCGCCGACTCGGCGCCGGCCATCGCGACATTCGACCCCGACGAGCTGTTCGACTACCGCTCCCGCCGACCCACCCTCGAGATCCGCGACGGCCGCCTGGCATCGCTGCAGTGGCCGGAGCTCTCCCTCCGGCACGCGCGGTTCGGCGAGCGTGACCTGCTGGTCCTGACGGGCTCCGAGCCCGACGATCGCTGGCACCGCCTGGCAACCGCGACGGTCGAGCTGCTGCAGCGCCTGGACGCTCGCGGCTGGGTGAGCCTGGGAGCCATCCCGGCCGCCGTGCCGCACACGCGCCCGGTCCCGATCCTGGGCACCGAGGGCGCGCCGGGCCTGCTGCGAGGGGACGTGCTGCCCGGCCCGATCGGGCTGCTCAAGGTGCCGTCGGCGGCGCTGTCGATGCTGGAGATGGCGGTGGCCGAGGCGGGCATCCCCGCCGTCGGCTACTTCGCACAGACGCCGCATTACGTCCAGGGTCCGTACGCGCTGGCCACGGCCGCGTTGCTCGAGGCGCTCGAGCGGCACCTCGACGTCGAGCTGCCTCGCGGCGACCTCGACCAGGAGACGCGCGAGCTCCGCCAGCGGCTGGATGCGGCGACCGATGCCGACGAGACGACGCGCGCCTACGTGGCACGGCTGGAATTGATGGTCGACGAATTCACGGCTGCCGGCCGGTGACGACCTGATCACGGACATCGAGCGCTTCCTTCGTGAGCAGGGCCAGGGTGGCGGCACGCCGGGCGCTCCGGGCAGCCCCGGCTGACCTGACCGCCCGTGGCACCGCTACGCCGCGCGCTGACCGAACGGGCATCGCGGACCCCACACCAATCGCAGCGGAGGTGACGTGTCCCATGCCCCCCACCGCCCATCCGAGCCGCGTCGCGATCGTCGGCGTGGGCAATGTCGGCTCGACGTTCGCCTACACGCTGCTGCTGTCGGGGTTGGCGTCGGAGATCGTGCTGATCGACGCCAATCACAGCCGGGCCCAGGGCGAGGCCGCCGACCTGTCGCACGCCGTCCCGTTCAGCAAGCCGACCCGGATCTGGGCAGGCGACTACGCCGACTGCGCCGGCGCCGCGGCCACGGTGATCACCGCCGGTGCGGCCCAGGTCCCGGACGAGGACCGGCTGGCTCTCGTGCGCCGCAACGACGCGATCTTCGGCAGCATCGTCCCCGAGGTCGCCCGCGCGAACCCGGACGGCATCGTGGTCGTGGCGACGAACCCGGTCGACGTGCTCGCCTACCGCACCTATCAGCTCAGCGGGCTTCCGGCCGAGCGCGTGCTCGGGTCGGGCACCATCCTCGACACCGCCCGGTTCCGCTCGCTGCTCGCCGCCCAGTTCGGCGTTGATGCGCGCAGCGTCCACGCCTACATCATCGGCGAGCACGGCGACTCCGAGGTGCCCGTGTGGAGCTCGGCCTCGATCGGCGGCATGCGCCTCAGCGACTACTGCGCGGGCAACGACATCCCGTACGACACCGAGGCGCTCCAGCGGATCTTCATCGACACGCGCGACGCCGCGTACTCGATCATTCGCCAGAAGGGCGCCACCTACTACGCGGTGGCGGCGGGCCTGATGCGCATCACCGAGGCGATCCTGCGCGATCAGAACACCGTGCTGCCCGTGTCCACGCTGGTCCACGACTACTACGGGATCGACGACATCTACGTCAGCCTGCCCGCGATCGTCGGTCGCCGCGGCATCGCGCGCACGCTGCGACTCGCGCTGACGCCCGAGGAGGCCCTCGGCCTGCGTCGCTCGGCGGGCATCCTGCGCGCCACGCTGGCGTCGCTGGAGGCATCCCCCGAGGACGCCTGACCGGGCTCCTCAGGCCGCCGACACGGTCTCGCCACGGGCGAGGAAGGCGTCCACGCCCCGGGCCACCTGCCGGCCCTCCCGGATCGCCCACACCACCAGTGACTGGCCGCGCACGCAGTCGCCGGCCGCGAACACGCCGGGGACCGAGGTCATGCGCTCGAGGTCGGTCCGCACGTTGCCCCGCGCGTCCAGCTCGCAGCCGAACGCCCTCGGAAGCGGCCCCTCGGGACCCATGAACCCGAGCGCGAGCAGCACCAGGTCGGCCGGGAGGACCTGCGAGGTGCCTGGAACCTCGCGCAGCTCCGGCCGCCCCTCGGTCGACACCCCCCACGTGATGTCCGCGATCTCGATCGCCGCGACGCGCTCGTCCACGCCGATGAACCGCCGGGTCGTCGTCGAGTAGCGGCGGGGATCCTCGCCCCACAGGGCCTTCGCCTCCTCCTGGCCGTAATCGAGGCGGTAGACGCGCGGCCACTCGGGCCACGGGTTGTCGGGCGCGCGGCTGTCGGGCGGCCGAGGCATGATCTCGAGCTGGCGCACGCTCCTTGCCCCCTGCCGGATCGCCGTCCCGACGCAGTCGGTCCCGGTGTCGCCGCCACCGATGACCACCACGTCCCGGCCCGCGGCATCGATCGGTGCCTCCGCCGAGATGCCGCCGTCGAGCAGCCGCCGGGTGTTGCCGCGCAGAAAGCTCATCGCGAGGTGGATCCCGCCCAGCTCGCGACCGGGGACCGAGAGGTCCCGCGCCTGGGTCGCCCCGGTGGCCAGGACCACCGCGTCGTGCTCGTCCACCAGCCGCTCGACGGAGACGTCGGCACCGACCGTCACCCCGGTCACGAACGCCACGCCCTCGTCCGCCATCAGCTGCGTCCGACGCGCCACGACGTCCTTGTCGAGCTTCATGTTGGGGATCCCGTACATGAGCAGCCCGCCGACGCGGCCGGCCCGCTCGTAGACGGTCACCATGTGCCCAGCCCGGTTGAGCTCGTCCGCCGCCGCCAGGCCGGCCGGACCGCTGCCCACGACCGCGACGCTGCGTCCGCTCCTGGCCAGCGGCGGGCTGGGCGTGATCCAGCCTTCCTCCCAGGCGCGGTCGGCGATCTCCTGCTCGATCGTCTTGATCGCGACCGCGTCGCCATCGATCGCCACGGTGCACGAGCCCTCGCAGGGTGCCGGGCACACCCGCCCCGTGAACTCCGGGAAGTTGTTGGTCCGGTGCAAGCGGATGGCGGCCTCGCGCCACTGGCCGCGGTAGACCAGATCGTTCCATTCCGGGATGAGGTTGTTGATCGGACACCCGGAGGCGGCGCCGTTGATCAACGCGCCGGTGTGGCAGAACGGGACACCGCAGTCCATGCACCGGGCGCCCTGGTCGCGCAGCGCTGCCTCGTCCAGGCGCGGGTGCGTCTCGCTCCAGTCGCCGATCCGCTCGAGCGGCGGCCGGCTCGGCGAGCCCCGCCGCTGGATCTGGATGAACCCGGTGGGCCTGCCCATCACGAGCCTCCCGCGCGGGCCAGGTCGCGGGCGTTCTCCTCGAACGCCGCCATCTCGGCCGCCTCAGCCTCGAGCCCCGTCGCGAGCATCCGCGCCTGGGCCTCGAGCACCCGCCTGTAGTCGTGCGGGATGACGCGCACGAACCTGGACACGGCCGCGTCCCAGTCGTCGAGCAGCGTCGCCGCAAGGTCGCTGCCCGTGCGCTCGCGATGCCGCTCCAGGAGCGCACGAAGCTCGGCCACCTCGTCGGCCGGCAGCGACTCCAGGGCGACCATCTCGGTGTTGCAGCGACCTGCGAACCCGCCGTCCGCGTCATGGACCCAGGCGATCCCGCCCGACATGCCCGCCGCGAAGTTGCGCCCGGTTCGTCCCAGGACCACGACCCGGCCCCCGGTCATGTACTCGCAGCCATGGTCGCCCACGCCCTCGACCACGGCCACGGCCCCCGAGTTGCGAACCGCGAACCGCTCGCCGGCAAGCCCGCGCACGAACGCCTCGCCGCCGGTCGCCCCGTACAGCGCGACGTTCCCGGCGATCACGTTCTCGTGCGCGACGAACGGAGCCTCGGACGACGGGAAGAGCACGATCCGGCCACCCGAGAGGCCCTTGCCCAGGTAGTCGTTGGCATCGCCCTCGAGGCGCAGCGTGACACCGGGCGGGATGAACGAGCCGAAGCTCTGGCCGGCCGAGCCCGCGAAGTGGAGATCGATCGTGTCCTCGGGCAGGCCCGCCCGACCCCAGCGGCGGGTCACCTCGGACCCGAGCATCGTGCCCACCACGCGGTGGACGTTGCGGATCGGGAGGCTCGCGCGCACCGGGAGGCCCTCGGTCAGCGCCGGCGCACACAGCTCGAGCAACGTCGTCGCGTCGAGCGACGCCTCGACGTTGTGCTCCTGCTCGATCAGGCGGTGGCGGGCGCCGAGGGCGCCACGTCCGGCCGGGCGAGCAGCCGCGAGAGGTCGACGTGGCGTGCCTTCCAGTGATCGAGGGCGGGTCGCATCTCGAGCCGATCGGAGCGGCCCACCATCTCGTCGACCGTCCGGAAGCCGAGTCGCGCCATGTGCTCGCGCACCTCGCGCGCGATGAAGGTCATGAAGTTGAC
The DNA here is from genome assembly GCA_963806265.1 of uncultured Chloroflexia bacterium. GTDB lineage: Bacteria > Chloroflexota > Limnocylindria > Limnocylindrales > CSP1-4 > CAIXZV01. Next base: position 98,327 of record CAWDXT010000016.1, on the reverse strand, counting down.
GACGTGCTGCGGATCGCCGGCGAACCTCCTTCGCAGCTCCGGATCCTGGGTTGCGACCCCGACCGGGCAGGTGTTGAGATGGCAGGCGCGCATCACCACGCAGCCCAGGGCAACCAGCGGCGCGGTCGCAAAGCCGAACTCCTCGGCCCCCAGCAGCGCGCCGATCACGACGTCCCGACCGGTCTTGAGCTGCCCGTCGACCTCGACCGTGATCCGGCTCCGAAGGTCGTTCATCACGAGCACCTGCTGGGTCTCGGCGAGCCCGATCTCCCAGGGGATCCCGGCGTGCTTGATGGACGTCAGCGGCGCGGCGCCCGTTCCCCCGTCGTGGCCGCTGATCAGGACCACGTCCGCGTGCGCCTTGGCCACCCCCGCGGCCACGGTGCCCACACCCACCTCGGCCACAAGCTTGACGCTGATCCGCGCGTGGTGGTTGGCGTTCTTGAGGTCGTGGATCAGCTCCGCGAGGTCCTCGATCGAGTAGATGTCGTGGTGCGGGGCGGGCTGATGAGCCCCACCCCGGGCGTCGAATGGCGTGTCTTCGCGATCCACGGGTAGACCTTGGAGCCCGGCAGCTGCCCGCCCTCGCCGGGCTTGGCACCCTGGGCCATCTTGATCTGGAGCTCGCTGGCGCTGACCAGGTACTCGCTGGTCACCCCGAACCGCCCGGATGCCACCTGCTTGATCGCACTGTTGCGCGAGTCTCCGTTGGGAAGCGGCTGGTAGCGGGCGGGGTCCTCGCCGCCCTCGCCCGTGTTGGACTTGCCGCCCAGGCGGTTCATGGCAATCGCAAGCGCCTCGTGGGCCTCGGCCGAGATGGATCCGTAGCTCATCGCGCCCGTCTTGAACCGGCGCACGATCGACTCGACCGGCTCGACCTCGTCGATCGGCAGCGGGCGCAGGGCCGGTCGCAGCTCCAGCAGGCCGCGGAGCGTCGCGAGGCGCCCCGACTGGTCGTCGACCAGGCTCGTGTAGTCCTTGAACGCAGCGTAGTCACCGGTCCGGACCGCGCGCTGGAGGGTGTGGATCGTGAGCGGGTTGAACAGGTGGTGCTCGCCGTCGGCGCGGTACTGGTACTGGCCGCCGGGCGGCAGCTGCCGGTGGATCACGGGCAGCTGCGGGTACGCGCGGGCCTGCCGGGCGAGCACCTCGCGGGCCACCGTCTCGATCCCGATGCCACCGATCCGGCTCGGGGTCCACGTGAAGTACTCGTCCACGAAGTCGCGGTCGAGCCCGATGGCCTCGAACACCTGGGCGCCGTGATAGCTGTGCACCGTGGAGATGCCCATCCTCGAGATCGCCTTGATCACCCCCTTGACCACGGCCTTCCGGTAGCGGTCCTCGGCCGTCGCAACCGGCCCAGGGATCGCGCCCAGCTCGACCTGGTCCTCGATCGTCTCGAACACGAGGTAAGGGTTGATCGCGCTCGCGCCGTAGCCGATCAACAGGCAGAAGTGATGGGCCTCCCGGGCTCGCCCGACTCGAGCACGAGCCCCACCCGGCCGCGGGTGCCGGCTCGAACCAGGTGGTGATGGACCGCCGACACGGCGAGCAGGGCCGGGATCGGCGCGTCCGTCGCGTCATGACCCCGGTCGGACAGGATGACCTGGTTGTAGCCCTCGGCCACGGCCTCGGAGGTCCGCTGCCGCAGGTCCTCGATCGCACGCCGCAGGCCGGCACCGTTGTCGGCCGCGCGGAACAGGATCGGGAGCGTGATCGCCCGGAACCCGTGCGCGTCATACCCGCCATCGAGCGCCCGGATCTGCTCCAGCTCGAGGTTGGAGATGACCGGTGACGGGATCGCCAGCTGGTGCGCGGCGTCGTCGCCCGGGTCGAGCAGGTTGTCCTCGGGTCCGATCGAGCGCTCGGTGGCCATGATCACCGCCTCGCGGATCGCATCGACGGGCGGGTTGGTGACCTGGGCGAACAGCTGTCGGAAGTAGCTGTACAGCAGCTGCGGCCGGTCCGAGAGCACTGCCAGCGGGGCGTCGTTGCCCATCGATCCGACGGGATCCGCGGCGTCGGTGGCCATCGGGTCGATGATCATCCGCACGTCCTCGGCCGTGAAGCCGAACGCCTCCTGGCGCCGGACGACGGTCTCGTGATCGGGCTCGATGACCGATGACGGCCGCGGGAGATCCTCCAGGCGGACCATCGTCCGCGCCACCCAGTCGCGGTAGGGATGGGCGGCCGCCAGCTCGGCCTTGAGCTCATCGTCGTGGACGATACGGCCCTGCGCGGTGTCCACGAGGAACATCCGGCCGGGCTGGAGCCGGCCCTTCGCCATGACGTCCCGCGGCGGGATGTCGAGCACGCCCGCCTCCGACGCCATCACCACCCGGCCGTCACGTGTCTCGTACCAGCGCCCGGGACGCAGCCCATTGCGGTCGAGCGTGGCCCCGATCCGAACCCCATCGGTGAAGGCCAGCGAGGCCGGCCCGTCCCACGGCTCCATGAGGCAGGCGTGGTACTGGTAGAAGGCCCGTCGATCGGGTGGCATGGCCCGATCCCGTCTCCACGGCTCGGGGATCATCATCGCCATCGCGTGTGCCAGCGAGCGCCCCGACAGGTGCAGCAGCTCCAGCACGTTGTCGAAGATCGCGGTGTCGGAGCCATCCTGCTGGACGGCGGGGAGCACCTTGCGCAGGTCGTCGCCGAAGACCGGCGAGCGGAGCGAGGACTGCCGCGCGAACATCCAGTTCACGTTCCCGCGCAGGGTGTTGATCTCGCCGTTGTGCGAGATGTAGCGATACGGGTGGGCGCGCGACCACGACGGGAACGTGTTGGTCGAGAAGCGAGAGTGGACGAGGGCGATGGCGCTGGCCAGCCGCTCGTCCGACAGGTCCGGGTAGAAGGTGCGCAGCTGCGAGGCGCTGAGCATGCCCTTGTACACGATCGTCCGGCAGCTCATCGACGGGATGTAGAACTCGCCGCGCCCGGGGAGCGCGCTGCGTTGGATGGCCTTCTCGATCAGCCGCCGGGCGACGTAGAGCCGGCGGTCGAAATCGAGATCACCGTCCTCGCCGGCCGGGATGTCGCTCGGACGGGCGACGAATGCCTGGCGAACGTCCGGCCGGCTTCGCGATGCCGACTCGCCCAGGCCCATCGGGTCGGTCGGGACGTCGCGCCAGCCGAGCAGCGCGAGCCCTTCCGACTCGAGCACTCGCTCGACGTGGGCCAGGCAACCCGCGCGGCCCTCGTTGCGGGGCAGGAACACCATCGCCACCCCGTAGCCGCCAGCGGTCGCGAGGCTGATCCCGGCGTCTCGCGCCACCGCCCGCAGGTGCGCATGGGGCATCGCGATCAGCAGCCCGGCGCCGTCACCGGAGTTGCGCTCGGACCCGCTCGCGCCCCGGTGCTCGAGGTTGACCAGGACGGTCAGCGCATCGCGCACGATCCCGTTCGAGCCACGCCCTCGGACGTCGCACACGAACCCGAAGCCGCACGCGTCGTGCTCCGTCGATGGCTCGTACAGGGTGCGCGTCTGTGGCACGTCGAAGGGTCCCTCCCACGATGGACGCCTCGGGGAACCGGGTGCGCGACCATACGAAACCGGGCGCCACAGGCGCAGTGCCTCACGGGTGGTGGTTGGGTTGCGAATCCGGAGCATCCGCAACCTTTGCGTGTATGCCGCCGGCGAACGGATGATCCGCCACGCATAACCCGACAGTCGATGTCATCTTTGAGCTAGGATGCGGCATGCGCGCCTCTCGCCTCGTGTCGCTCCTGCTGCTCCTCCAGACGAGGGGCGGGATGACCGCCGCGGAGCTTGCCCGAGAGCTGGAGGTCTCGGTCCGCACCGTCCATCGCGATGTCGAGGCGCTCGGCGCGGCGGGCGTGCCGGTGTTCGCCGAGCGCGGTCCGCACGGCGGCATCCGGCTCGTCGATGGCTACCGCACGCGGCTGACCGGCATGACCGCCGAGGAGGCCGAGGCGCTGTTCCTGTCGGGGCTCCCGGGCCCGGCCGCGGAGCTCGGCCTGGGCACCGTTGTCACGGCGGCCCGGCTCAAGGTGCTGGCGGCCCTGCCAACCGAGCTCCGGGGACGGGCCAGCCGGCTGCTGGAGCGGTTCCACCTCGATGCGGCCGGGTGGTTCAGGAGCGGCGAGGCGGTGCCCTGCCTGGGCGACATCGCCCAGGGCGTATGGGACGGCACGCGCCTCGAGCTCGACTACGACCGGGACGATCACGTCGTGACCCGCGTCGTCGACCCGCTGGGCCTGGTCCTCAAGGCGGGGATCTGGTACCTGGTCGCCGGCCACGACGGCCAGCTGCGCACATATCGGGTCTCGCGCGTGCGGCGCGTTCACCGGCTCCCCGATCGCGCCACCCGCCCGCCGGACTTCAGCCTGGCGGCGTACTGGGCCGATTCGATCGCCGCCTACGAGCGCGAGACGCCGCGCATCGACGTGACGCTCCGCGTGCGCCGCGACGCCTGGGGCTGGCTGGACGACGTGCTCGGCTCATCGCCGCCGGGAGCCGCCCTGGAGCTGCCGGGCGACGAGCCCCGCGACTGGCGCCGGGCGCGGGTGCGGCTCGACTGGCCGCGCGAGGTAGCCGGCCGGCTGTTGGCGCTGGGCGGGGCCGTCGAGGTGCTCGGTCCGCCCGAGCTGCGCGCGGAGATCATCGGTCTCGCGGCGGACGTCCTGGCCCGCTACGACGCCTCGGCGCCGGCCGGGGCGCCGGGCCGGAGCTGAAGGTCGGTTCGGGCGGCCGGCTGCTCGGGACGAGCATGGCGCGGACCCGACGGGACGTCGGTGACGCGGGGAGCGCGGCGTCGGAGCTCACGCGCACGCTCGTCCTTGACGGCTCGAAGGAGGAAGTCGGCGGGGATCATCGTCGGGGAACCTCGTGGGACGTCGAACATGCTGTCGATGCCTGACCATAGCGCTGGTACATGCCACATCCCGTCATGTATCGTGCCGAGACATGCATTCGGTGGTCGGCCGGCGGGTGGAGGAGCATGGCCTGAATCGCGGCTCACCGGTCGCTCTGGAATACTTGGTGAGATGCGACGAGTCGAAGCCGATGCCCTGGTTGGCGCCTCCCGCGAGGAGGTTTGGCGGCTGTACGACGACATCGAGGACACGCCTCGCTGGCTGCCCTTCGTGAGCGAGATCCTGTACCTCTCGGGACCGGCCCGGGTGGGCACCGTCTACCGCGAGCGGACCCGGTTCGCCGGGCTGCCAACGACGCAGCAGTGGGAGATCGTCGAGCACCGACGGCCGACCCGCCAGGTGCATGCGTCCGAGGCGTTCGGCATCTCAAGCCGGCTGATCATCACGTTCGAGGGCCGCGGCACCGGGACCTGGGTTCACCAGGCGGCCGAGGTGCGGTCCAGCCTGTGGGGTCCGTTTCGCTGGCTGCACGAGGCCCTGGCCTCGATCCCTGCGCGCTGGGGCGTCGAGGCCGCCGTGGCCGGCGCCAAGCGCGCGTTCGAGGGCGACCCGCCGCGCTGACCTCGACTCCCGCGGGCCGACGCCGGTCGCGGGGGCCCAGGGAAAATCCGAAACGGACCGCCTGCTCGCCAGAGGTTCCGACTCCGCCGCCGCCCGGCATCCCGCCGGAGGAACGACGCGCCGTCGGAGGTTGTCCGAATGTTGGCGGTCCGTGTTCGTTGACGCCACCCTACGGCTGCTCCGGCCGGCTGAGAAAGCGGCCAAGGTCACTGCCGCACGGCCGAATGGTCGAAGCCCGCGAGGGCCAACCGGGACCTCCAGGCCGGGACGAGGCCATCGACCCACCACGCGCAGTCGGCCGTGTCGGCCCCGGGCGCCAATGCCGGATACGCTTGGGTAGTGACCAGCCCGATGCCTCCGACGCCGCCGACCGACCACTATCGCCACCTGCCGCTCGACGGAACCCGCAACGTGCGGGACGTGGGCGGCTATCCCGCCGGTCCGGGACGGCACACGCGGTGGCGGACCCTGCTGCGCTCCGATGAGCTGACCGGCTGCCGGCGGGCTCGATGCGTCAGCTTCGCGAGCTGGGGCTGCGCCAGGTGATCGACCTCCGCTGGCCCGAGGAGCTCGTGCGCGCACCGAACGTGTTCCCCGGATGCGCGTGACATCCGCTACCGCAGCATCCCCCTGCTGCGCGACGACCCGACCCCGCACGCGGGGCTCGGCGGCATGTACCGGTATGTGTTCGACCGGCGGCAGCGGAGCTGGCCGTCATCGTCCGGGCGCTGCTCGAGGACCAGGGCCTGCCCGTGGTCATCGGCTGCGCGGCGGGCAAGGACCGAACCGGCGTCACGATCGCCCTGCTGCTGGATCTCGTCGGCACGCCGGCCGAGGTGATCGTCGCCGACTATGCGCTCTCCGCCCACCACTTCCGAACGCCCGTGAGCGCGGTCGAACCCGATGATTGGCGCCACCGTCCGCTCGAGGTCGACAGCCCTCCCGAGCTGATGGCGTCGGCGCTCGAGCACCTGGCCCGCTACCACGGCGGCGGCCGGGCGCTGATGCGGGACCAGGGGATCGACGGACGTCGAGCTGGCGCGGCTGACCGATCTGCTGACGGAGCCCGACCGCGTCGGCCGACCGCAGTCGTCGTTCGAGCCCCAGCCGCGGGCTCCGCCCGCCGCCCGCCGAACCCGGCGCCGTCCTCGGAAGTGCCGAAACGTGGCCGTCACCCAACGCCGAGCGCTCAGGAGGCCTAGGATTGGGGCATGGGCCGCGTCGGCGCCTCGATCGAGCTCCCCTATCCCCGCGGAACGCGTGTTTGCGGTTGGCCACCAGCGTTGACGACCTGCCCCGCTGGATGCCGGAGGTGCGTCGCGGCGTCCGTCATCGATCCTCCCCTCGCACCGGGCAGCCGGGTCCGCATGCAGCTCTCGAGCGCAGCCGCCGGAGCCGAGGTCACGGGCACGGTCCGCCAGCTGCGACGCCGTCGATGCTTGTCATCAGCGGTCCGGAGGGCCGCTGAGCGTGGAGGTCCGAACCCGGCTGCATCCGGCGGCGAGATGGTCGTCCACCCGCATCGCGCTCGAGATCGACCTCTCGACGTCCCCCCTGCTGGGCTTCATCGCCCGCGAGGCAGAGCGGCGGATCAACGCCGAGCTGCCTGCCGCGCTGCAGCGCTTCCGGGCGCTGGTGAGGCCGAACCCGTCTGACCCTTCCCAGGCGTCGGAGCCGCGGCCTCGCCGCCTCGGTCCCGCCCGTAGCCCGGCACCGTCACCTCGATCAGCGGGCTGTGCTCGACCATGCATCCACGTCGCTGCGCTCCCAGCTGCGGGCCACGCCCTCGAGCCAGGAGCTCCGGCGCTCGACGGGATCCGTGACCACCCGGGCCGAGCCGGCAGGTCCGCGTGTGACGACGGTCGCCCTTGAGGTGGATCGTCACCCGGGGTCGGCCGCGATGTTGTGGATCCAGGCGCGCGTCCGGCCCGGTCGCGGGCATGCCGCTGATCACCAGCCGCCCATCAAAGTTGTGGAGGTAGATCTCGATCCGCCGGGCCTCGCCCGCTACGGCGCCCGGTCGTGGTGAGGTCGATGATCTGACTGTGATCGAGGGCGCTGCGGACGGTGTCGTCCATGGGGGCTCCGGGTGCGACTCCGAATCGGTCTTGGTCGCGCTAAGTAGTTGCATGAGCAACGATACCGCCGCCGCGGTGCACCGGCCGGTCAACGGCCTCCGGCGGCATCGTGCCCTACACTCGCCTGGTGATTCGAACCGTGACCGCGACCCGGTACGTGACGCCACTCCGCGAAGGGGGTTCGGTGCCCGCGCTCGTCGAGGCCGACGATGACGGGCTGTACGTCGTCAAGCTGCTGGGCGCCGGCCACGGCCGCAAGGCCCTGGTCGCGGAGCTGCTCGCCGGCGAGATCGGCCGGCAGCTGGGCCTGCCGGTCCCCGACCTGGTCCTGGTCGAGCTTGATGCCACGCTGGCGAGGGCCGAGCCCGACCAGGAGATCCAGGACCTGCTCGAGCGCTCGGCGGGCACCAACGTCGGGCTCGACTTCCTGCCCGGCGCGCTCGCCTTCTCGCCCGCCGTGGGCCCCGCGCCCGAGCCGGACCTCGCGGCCGCCGTGGTCTGGCTCGACGCCCTCACCACCAACGTCGATCGAACGCGCGCGCAACCCGAACCTGATCGTCTGGCATCGGCGGCTGCACCTGATCGACCACGGGTCGGCGCTCTACATCCACCACACCTGGCGCGACCCCGGCCGCCCACGCGCGACGCCCGTTCGAGCCCATCCGCGATCACGTGCTGCTGCCGTTCGCCTCTTCGATCGCCGAGGCCGACGAGCGCCTGGCACCGCATGCTCGACCGGACCGTGTTCGAGCGCGCTCGCGGCCGCTCATCCCCGACGACTGGCTGCCGGCCGAGCCCGGCCTGCCCGACCCCGACGCGCACCGCCGTGCCTATGTCGACTACCTGGTCGACCCGCCTGGAGGCGCCGCGTGCCTTCGTCGAGGAGGCCGAGCGTGCGCGAGCCGCGTGACCCCGCCGGCCGACGCGGCACGCGACCGCAGCCCGTTCGAGTACGCGATCGTGCGCGTGGTGCCGCGGGTCGAGCGGGGCGAGTCCTTCAACGCCGGGCATCGTGCTGATGTCGCGGGCCCGCCGGTTTCTGGGCGCCCGGGTCCGCTGGACGAGGCCGTGCTCGTGGCGCTGGCGCCCGACTGCGACCCGGGCGTGGTCCGCGACCATCTTGCGCCAGTCGTGGCTGTCGCCGATGGCGACCCCGGCGCCGGCCCATCGCGCGCGCTGTCGATGGCCGAGCGGTTCCACTGGCTGGTCTCCCCGTCGTCCACGATCATCCAGCCCTCCGAGGTGCACACCGGCCTGACCGACGATCCGGCCGCAACGCTGGATCACCTGTTCCGGACCCTTGTCCTCCGGTGAGAGCCTGGGACCGACGGCAGCTCGCGGCGGTCGTCTCGCTCCTCCCCGCGTAGGGACCCGGCCCCGATCCTTGGCGCCCGGCTCGCTATCGGCGGGCGGTCGCCCCGGCTATCGGTCGGTGGTCGTCCCGTGCCCGGCAACACCGTCTGCCTCGGGCTCGGCAGCTGATCCGGCAGCCGACGCGACGGCCACCGGCGCCGCCGCCGGCTCGTGCTGGCGCCGGAACCGGAGCGCGACCAGGATCGTGATGGTCATGATCGTGAACGATGCCGTGTTCGACAGGATCAACGCCCAGTTGCCGATCGACCAGCCGTACGAGACCCAGGCGATGAAGCCGAGGTCGAGCAGCGACAGGTAGAGCAGCGACACGTCGCGGCTCGATCGGGTGCGGCGCATGCGCCGGATCTGGAGCGTCGGGCGAGAGTGCCATCGCGAACCCGGCAAGGGTGGCCATGACGGCGAGGATCTCGGGGGTGGTCACCGGCCGCCCCCGAGGCCTTCGCGCGCAGCTCCGCCTTGCGCGCTCGTTTGCCCGCCTGATACTCGCGAGCGCCTCGGCGGAGTCGACATCGGCCAGGGTGGGGTGCCCGGTCGCACCTCGTCCCAGCCGGCGGGCTTGATCCCGTACCGCGTTCCCAGGAGCGCCACGATCGTGCCTGCCTTCATCTCGCCGATCCCAGGCAGCGCCATCAGGCGCGCGTGGAGGCGCGCGCATCCCCGACGCCGGCCCAGACACGCGAGGCATCACCGCCGTACTCGCGGCGATCGCCGCGCACAGGTCGCGGACGCGCGTGGCCATGCTGCCGGGGAAGCGGTGGAGCGCGGGCGGCGTGCGGAATGCCTCCTCCAGCGCCTCGGGATCCATGGACGCGATCGGGCAGCGTCGAGACGGCCGAGCCGCCGTCGCAGCTCGAGCGGGCCGGAGAATGCCTTCTGGACGGTGACCTGCTGGTCGAGCGCGAAGCCGATCAGGAGGGCCAGCGGATCGGTGGCGATCAGCGCGTCGGCGTCGGGGTCGCCGGTGAACGGCAGGTGGTCGGGCGGAACGGACAGGCTCATGCGGCCATCGTACGCGGGTACGATCGACCGATGAGGACGCAGGGGCGCGGGCATGCTGCTCGGGATCGACCACCTCGTGATCGCCGTCCACGACCCGGACGCGGCCGCCGCGACGCTCGAGCGCGCGCGGGGATCGCCTGGACCGGTGCCGGTCGTCACGCGCAGATGGGCACCTTCAACCGGCTCGCGTTCCTGGGTGACAGCTACCTCGAGCTGATCGGCGTGTTCGATCCCGACCGCGTGGCGGCCAACCCGAGCTTCGCCGTCGGCGCGGCCGCGTGCGCGGTGCTCGGCGCCGGCCGGGAAGGGTTCGCCACGTATGCCCTGGCCACGACCGACATCGAGGTCACGGTCGCGCGCCTGCGGTCGGCCGGCTCGAGGATCGGCAACCCCGTGGCCGGCGCCCGCCGCCGGCCGGACGGCGAGACCGTCCGCTGGGTCACGGCGTTCCCGACGCTCGGGCCCGAGCGAGCGCCGTTCCTCATCGAGCACGAGCTGGTCGGGGCCGAATGGGGCGACGTGGCGCGCGCCTCGCGGGCCACGTTGCGTCATCCGGTGGGCGGTCCGCTGCGCCTGGCCGGGATCGAGCTGCCGGCCGCCGATCCCGCGACCACGATGAGGGACCATGTCCGTGAGGTCGGGCTCCGGTTCGACGATCGGGACACGGCTCGCGTGGGCGCACAGCGCATACGGGTGCGGGCCGCCGATGGCGAGCCGCCGATCGTGGACATCGTCGCCGAGCCAGGCACGCCGACGCTCGACGTGGTTCTGTTCGGTGTCCGATGGCGACGGCGTGCGATGGCGGCGAGATCCGAGACGCGCGCGTGATGCCGGCGCCCCGGCCGGCCGTTCCGGACCGCGCGACGACGAGACCGCCGACAGCGCCCAGACCGGCGAAGAGCCGGCTCGAAGAAGACCGCGGCGGGCTGGGCGGGTCCCGTCAGCGACCCGTCGTGAGGCGACCCGCCCGTTGCCGCGTCGCGATCGAGATGCCGATCCGGTACACGAGCAGGAACCACACGATCGTTCCGGCCCCCAGGTAGATCCACTGTGCCCACGACGCCCCGCTGTCCGTCCCGGCCCCGATCCCGTGGACGGTGGCCCCGAGGAACGTGAGGAACGTGAGGTAGTGGAGCGCCCGCCACGCTCGCTGACCGATCTGGCGCCGGACGTAGAAGCTGCCGACGACCACGATCGAGATGTACAGCGCCACCTGGCCGGCGGCCACCGCCAGCGGTGCATGCGGCGCGAGCCCTGGCACCAGGATCTGCGCGAAGCTGAACGGCACCGATGTGTCGAGGCCGAGCAGCATCCCGTGGATGCCGGCCAGCCCGACCCCGATCGCCGCCAGGTCCTGGTGCAGCGTGAAGCTCACGGGCCGATGGGCGATCGCATCCAGCAGCTTGGTCGAGAGCAGCAGGCCGTAGATGACCGATCCGGCCATCGCGAGATAGGCCATCCAGGCGAACAGCCGCTCGAACAGCCAGGGCAGGCTGGCCGCGTTCGTCTCCCACGCGGCGACCACGCCGTCGATCGCGCCCGGCAGCGTTCCGCCCAGGATGATCCCGAGCGCGACAGCCGGCAGCCCCCAACGGACGAGCTCGGTTCGCTCGTCGAGGCCGCGGTACCTCACGCCAGCCATCGAAGCATGCTCCGTGTGGCCCGGACGTCGTCGCGATCGGTGAGCAGCACCAGGCCCTCCACCCCGGGGCGGTCGAGAAGCTCGAACGCCCGGTCGCTGCCGGCGATGACGGCCACCTTGGCCAGCGCCTCGGCCACCCGGGCGGAGGACGCGAGCACCGTCGCCTGGACGACATCGGTCTCGGCCGGGCGCCAGGTCCTGGGGGTCGATGAGGTGATGTGCAGCTTCCCCGTGACGTTCCCAGCGATGGACGGATGTGCCGGAGGTTGCCAGCCCGAGCTGGGCCTGCGGGCGGTCGGTGGTGAGGACCACGGTGGCCAGCAGCGCATCGGCCGTGCGCGGATCCTCGATGCCGATCGCCCACGCATCCTCGCGTGACACCCGGATCGCGATGTCGCCGTCGCCGTCGACGATCGCCGAGCGTCCCGGCACGAGGTCGAGCGTCCGGTCCGCCAGCCAGCCTTTCGCCACGCCGTCGAGGTCGAACCTGACCCCGGGTTCGCGGACAACCGTCGAACCACGCGGCCCGCGCCGAAGCGACCAGCGGCGGCTGGCCGGAAGGGGCGTCGTGACCGCGTCGCCGTGCTCGGCGGCAAGGCGCGCGTCGAGCATCGCCACGTCCACCAGCCCGTCGGTCAGACCCTCGGCCACGCGCGACCAGTCGAGGACGGCGGCCAGGGTCGGGTGGATCGAGACCTCCGGCTCGGGTGCGGCATTGAGGCGCGACAGGTCCGAGGAGGCGTCAAAGCGAGTGAGACGGGAGGACCAGGCTGCGAGGCGATCGAGCACCCGCTCGGCGTCGCGCTCGCGTGCCTCGGCGGGCCGCTCGTCGATCAACGACACGCTGACCTGGCCGCCCATCATCGGGCGTCGGGCGCCGGATGGGACGGCGGCGGCCCGAGAGGCATGCTCGCGAGGCGCGCCGTGGATGTCGAACGGGTCAGGACGGTCGGTTGCAGCTCGAGCCTGCTCCGCGATGCCGATCGTCATCGTCCCGACTGCCTGGTGCGGGTCACGACCTGGACCCGTGGCGTGGGCGTGGGCTGGACGACAACGGGTGCGTTCGGAGGCGCGGTCTGTCCCGGCTGCAGCGTCACGTATCGAGTCACGTGCTGGACGGGAGCCTGCGGCTGCTGGGCCGACGTGACCGCGGCCGCGTTGGTCGTCGCCCCGGCCGGGAGCACCGAGGGCAGCATCGCGGTTGCGAGCGCCGACGCGGAGGCGATGCCCGCGAACGCGAGGAGCAGGCGAACGGGGTTGGGGTCGGGTCGAGAACGCGCTCGGGCCTCGAGCGGTGGCATGGGCCTCGGCCGCGGGGGCAAGCTCCCGGCAGCGGACGAGGCAACGGGTGGGCTCGTCAGACCGCTCGGCCGCGGGGGCAAGCTCCCGGCGCGCGAGGCAGCGGGTGGTGCAGCGCGAGTCGGCAGACCGCTCGGCCGCGGGGGCAGGTCGCCAGCTCCCGGCGCGCCGGCGGCTCGGCGAGCCGGTGGCGCAGCGCGGTCGGGCGGGCTGGCCGGGCGCTGCCCGTCGGACATGTCGGAGCCGCGCAGCGGGGCGCCGGAGCGAACGTTGGCCATCAGTCGTCGCCCCTTCCCTCGTGCTCGTCGTCACGCTCGCCCTGACTCTGCGCGGTGCGCGTCACCGTGATCTCCTGGGGCGGGACGGGCGCCGTCAGGTAGACGGTGTCGACCTGCACGGTGGGTTCCGGCCGTGGCGCGTCGGTGGCCACGACCGGATCGGCGACGGACGTCGGGCCGCCCGGGGCGAAGCCCGCCATGGCAAGCCCGAAGGCGAGGACGAGCGCTGCGGCCAGGGAAGCGAGGAACAGGACGGATCGGTGGATCATTGCGCGGGACTCCCGGCGGATGGGTTCGGAGGATGGTGCCCATGGTCGGATCCCCGGTCGTGCCACGGGTGTGTCCCGCATGAGAATCCCCACAGACAGGGCCGTCGGCCCTCGACCAACGGCGGGTTCGCCCCGCAGAATGCGGCGGCAATGCGTGTGCTGGTTGTCGAAGACGAGCCGAAGATGGCGGCGCTGGTCAAGCGCGTGCTGGTCGCCGAGCGTCACGTCGTGGACGTCGCGCCGGATGGCGTCAGCGCCTTGGCGCTGGCCGAGACGGGGCCTCACGACGTGATCGTGCTCGACCGGATGCTGCCCGACATCGACGGTCTGACGGTCATGCGCCTGCTGCGCGCAAAGGGGATCACGACGCCGATCCTCCTGCTGACCGCGCTGGGGTCGGTCGAGGAGCGCGTGACCGGGCTCGACGCGGGTGCCGACGACTATCTCGCCAAGCCGTTCGCCTTCTCGGAGCTGCTGGCCCGTATCCGGACCCTCGCTCGCCGGCCACCACCCGCGGGCGAGGGCCGTCTGGCGGCGGGCGACCTGGTCCTCGACGAGCTGCGACACGTCGCCCAGGTCGGCGATCAGACCGTCGACCTGTCGGCCCGGGAGTTCGCCCTGCTCGGCTTCTTCATCCGCCATGCCGGCCAGGTCGTCACCCGCCAGCAGATCCTGGACCAGGTCTGGGGCGCCGAGCCCGATGTCTACTCGAACGTGGTCGACCTGTACGTGTCGTACCTGCGTCGCAAGCTCGCGCAGCTGGATCGGGCCGACCGCCTGCGAACCGTCCGGGGCGTCGGCTACACGCTCAGGATGGAGTCCTGAGACCCGTGGCGGTCGGTCGCACGGAGCTGCTGCTCCGACGAACCCGTCGTCGCCTGTTCGCGGTCACGCTCGGCCTCCTCACCCTGCTCGTCGTCGGTGTCGGGGCAGCGACATTGGTGGTCAGCCTCAACGCGCTCGACGCCGACGTGGACCGGGCGCTCGAAACCACCGTGAACGGCGTCGTCACAGCGCTCGCCGAAGAGCTGCCGGCAGCCGATGAGCAGAATGAGCCGGACGAGCAGACGCCGGCGGCGGCGGACACCGTGCTGCTCGTCCTGGACGCGTCGGGAAACGTCCTCCAGAACCGCACCGGGTCGATGCTGCCCGGTCTGCCCGACACGAGCGTTCTCCCGGTGGCCGCGGCCAACGGACAGGACCTGCGAACGATCTCGACCGGCGGACACAACGTCCGGTTGCTGACGACCCCGCTGGTCCACGACGGGCGGCTGCTGGGATTCGTCCAGGGGGGCTTCGTGCTCGACCTGCACGACAGCCAGTCGCAGAGCCTGGTCCTCGCGGTGATCATCGTCGGCGCCATGGGCCTGGTCGGCGCGGCGTTCATCACGCTCCTCGTCACGGGCCGGGCGCTCGTCCCGATCCGCGAGGGGTTCGAGGCGCAGCGCCGCTTCGTCGCCGACGCCTCGCATGAGCTGCGCACGCCGGCGGCGCTCATCCGGGCCAATGCCGAGGTCCTCGAGCGCGAGCGGCTCGTGACCGAGGAGGGTCAGCCCCTGGTCGAGGACGTGATCGCCGAGGCGGATCGCCTGGGGATGCTGGTCGGCGACCTGCTCCAGCTGTCGGCATGGGACGAGACCGAGCTGTCGATCGCTCCCGAGTCGGTCGATGTCGCGCAGCTTGCCCGGGAGACCGTCCGTGGCGCCACCGCCCTGGCCGCGGAGCGTGAGGTCCGGCTCGTTACGCGGTCGGCAGAGCCCGCGATTGCGATGGCCGATCGTGCGCGCATCGTGCAGCTGCTCCTGATCCTGCTCGACAACGCCGTGGATCACTCACCGGCCGGTGGTGCCGTCGCGATCCACGTCAGCCGGTCTTCGGACGCGGTCGTGATCAACGTTGACGACCAGGGTCCCGGGATCCCGGCGGAAGACCGCGAGCGCATCTTCGAGCCCTTCACCCGCCTGACCGGGACCACCCGCCATGGCTCGGGCGGGACCGGTCTCGGCCTCGCCATCGCGCGTCGGATCGTCGACGCTCATGGAGGCGTGATCCGCGCCGACACGCCGCCCACCGGCGGGGCGCGGTTCACGGTCGAGCTGCCGGTCGGGCTGCCGGGCGGCAGGGCCCGGGCCGGTGATGTGGAAACGCACAGCGCCGACACAGGATCGGCTCAGACCGGACCGCGAGGCTGAAACCCACGAGGCGTCAACCGCCTCGAAGTGGAGATCCTCGCCGCCGCCCGCCGGGGGACGGTCAACCGCCAGGAGCCGAACCATGGCCTACGTCATCGCCGCACCGTGCGTCGACCATTCCGATCAATCGTGTGTCGCGGTCTGCCCCGTCGATTGCATCTGGGGTGACCTCGCCGTCGACCGCAAGCTGTACGTGGATCCGGAGGGCTGCATCGAGTGCGGCTCGTGCGAGACCGCCTGCCCGAACGGCGCGATCATGCCCGAGCACAAGCTCGGCGCCCAGTGGGTCGACTTCGCCTGGGTGGACGCCGCGTGGTTCTCGGATCCCGCGGCGGCGCGCTCCGTCGTCGACGAGCTCGTTCCGGCGGCCTGACATGCCAGGCCCCGCCACGTCCGATCGGCCGCCGGTCCGGCGCACCCTTCCACCTCGGCCGTCGCCCTCGCGGGTGCTGCCGCCGCGGCCATCGTCGGGGCGGCCGCTGGCCGAGGATCGGCGCACGCGCTCGGCGGCGACCGGCGCCACCCCGATCCGCACCAACGCGACCATCGTCGAGCGCGAGGACATCAGCCCCACGATCATCCGCCTGCGCGTTCGACCGGACGACGGCGTGCCGCCGTTCCGACCGGGCCAGTACTTCGCGCTCGGGGTCGAGGCCGGCGACCGTCCCCTGCAGCGGCCCTACTCCACCGCGTCGGCAAGCAATGAGGCCGACAGCCTGGAGTTCCTGATCCGGCTCGTTCCCCACGGGGCGCTGACGCCCCGGCTGTGGACCCTGCATGCCGGCGCTCGGCTGCGGATCGGGCGCCCCAAGGGCCTGTTCACGATCGACCCGTCCGATCGCCGGCGGCCGCTGCTCATCGCGACCGGGACCGGCATCGCTCCGCTGCTGGCGATGCTCGAGAGCCATCTCGCATCCGACGAGGCGGACGGGTCCGACGATCGACCGATCGTGCTGCACGGGGTCGCGCACGCCGGGGACCTCGCCTACCGCGCCCGGTTCGAAGCCCTTCATCGCGACGGCGGGATCCGGTACGTGCCCGCCGTGTCACGACCGGGCGATCCGCGCAACGGCGACTGGCAGGGTGCCACCGGTCGAGTGCATGCGCTGCTCCCCGGCCTCCTCGACGACCACCGCGCGGATCCGTCGTCCGTGGTCGCCTACGTGTGCGGCAACCCGGGGATGACCGAGGCCGTCACGACCACGCTGCGCGACTACGGCCTGCCGGCAGATGCCATCCGGTCCGAGGCCTACTGGGTGCCCGCGGCGCCGGGCTGATCCCTGGCGCCGCGCTGATCCGGCGGGATCGTAGCCTTCGATTGTGGTGGGGCTCGAACCACCCTTGGTCGAGCCTTGGTCGAGCCGGTCCTGGTGGTCGCCGTCGGCAGCGACGCGGTCGTGGTCATTGACCGGACGCAATCTCTGACGCCGCGGCCGGCGCCGCACCGGTGGTCTCCGGGCCGGCATCGAGCATGGCCGGGAAGCCGATGAGCACGCTGAGCGCGCCGGCGGCAACCACGAGCAGGCCCGAGCCCACGAACATGACCGCCGCGTTGGCATCGATCAGAACGCCGGCCAGACCCAGCGACAGTGGCGTGATCCCGAACCCCATGAGCATCACGAGGCTCATCACGCGTCCGATGAGAGCCGGCTCGACGCGCGCCTGGAGCCACGAGATCGCGACGATGTTCGTGTACCCGATCGAGAGGCCGAGCACGAACAGGGCCGTGACCGCGCCCAACAACCAGCCCAGCACGCCGATGGCGATCGTCGCCAACCCTGCGGCGACCACGGCCGCGGTGACGATCCGGCCCTGGCGATCGAGGCTCGCGTTGCCGGCCAGGATCGTCCCCAGCAGGGCGCCCGAGGCAAAGCCCGCCTCCATCACGCCCAGGCCCACCGGACCGGCGTCGAACCGGTTCTGTGCCAGCCACGCCATCCCGACCGCGCCCGGGCCGCTGAGCGCGAGGTTGAGCAGCAGCGACAGCAGCATCAACGTCCGGATGGCAGGGTCGCCGGCCACGTAGCTGAGGCCGGCACGAAGGGCGGCCCCGAACGACTCGCCCGGCTCGGCGCTGGGTGCGGACGGGTCGCCCGGGATCGGATCGAAGCCCGGCGCCTCCTGGCTCCGCGCGCGCGTCACGACGACCGCGCCCGCCGAGAGCATCGTGATCAGCCCCGCGGCCAGGACGAACGAGACCGCGTCCACGGCGAATGCGATGCCGGTCCCCGTGAGGGCGATCACCAGCCCGGCGAGCGGCGGTCCGGCGATCGACGTCAGCTGCATCGTGCCCTGGAGCAGCGAGTTCGCGGACGGGAGCCGGTCGGCGCTGACCACCCGCGGCACGAACGCCTGCTGCGCGGGCATGTAGATCGCGTCGGCGACGCCGAACAGGGCGCCCAGCACCACCAGGGCGGGGATCGACGCCGCACCCGCCGCCGCCAGGACCGCGATCACAGCCACCACGGCGCCACGGCCGAGGTGGGCAGCCAGCATCAGGTTGCGCGGCGGACGACGGTCGGCCAGGACGCCGAACGGAACGAGCAGGATGGCGCGCGGCACGCCGACCGCGATCAGGACCGTCCCGAGCGCGAGACCCGAGCCGGTGAGCGAGATCACCAGCCAGGACATGGCGATCAGATGGAACTGGTCGCCGACCAGGGACACGGCCTCGCTCGCCCACAGGAGGCGGAAGTCGCGAACGTCGAAGGCCCGCCACATGGGCAGCGCGCGGGCGCGCGTGATCGCCGTCATTCGAGCACGATCCTGACGCGATCGTCGTCGTCATCCACCTCGAGGACCGGGCCGCTCAAACCGGAGCTGAGGGCCTCGCGGACACGATCGACCTGGTCACCGGACAGACCCGGGACGCGATCCAGCGCGAACCGGCCGACTGCGATCGGCAGCCGCAGGTTGACGACCGGGCGGCCGTGCTCGATGACCTCGATCCGCAGCGTGGTTGCGCGGTCGGAGGCGGCGGCCGACGCCCTCGGTGATCCGCTTCCGGTCCGGCCGGCTGGGGCGCCGGAGGACCGGTCACCACGACCGCCGGCCTCGTCCAGGGCCGCCAGGATGGGCGCCGCATCGTCGGCGCTGAGCTTGCCCTCGGCTACCAGCCGAAGGACCTGGTCCAGGGTGTCGTCAGCCATCGCGCCCGCTCCCTGCCTCGATGAGCTCGAGCTCACGCGAGGCAGCCTCCACGTCCATCTCCCCGCGCTCGAGCGCCCGCAGGATCTCGAGCCGGGCCATGTCGCTCGGCGTGCCGCGACCGTCAGACACCGCGCGATCGACCGGTTCGCCGCCGGTCACGAGCTGCGACGGCTCGTCGCCTCGATCCACGGCCCTGTCCGCGGTGATGCGAAGCCGGATGTCACCCGAGGTCGTCCGGATGGTGGCCCGCACCGAGCCGTCGCCCGAGACGAACGTGCGCGCGCCCCGTCCGCCACCACCCTGCTCGACGCCCGACGCTCGGAGATCCCCGGTGATCGATGCGGTCTCCACGCGCACCGGGCTCGCCGTGGACAGCTCCACGTCGCCGCTGACCGAGCTCAGCCGGTGCTCCGCGCGGCCATCGAGCGATGCCTCCACGCCGATGTCGCCGCTCGTGGTCGATGCCGCGAGCTCGCCGATCCGCCGCGCCCGGATCCGCACGTCACCCGACACGGCGCGCACCGCAACGGTGGTCGGCCGGACGGCCGCCAGCGTGACGTCGCCGGACATGGACGTCGCGATCACGGCACCGTCGCCCAGCTCGAGGCGCAGGTCGCCGGAAGCCGTCGACCAGCGCGAGTCGCCGCTGATGCCGGCGGCGACCACGTCACCGCTCAGCGTCTGAAGCTCAAGGCGTGCGTCGCGCGGCAGGTCGACCTCGACCGGCGCCGGCGGTCGCGTGCGCACGTGGATCGGCCCCAGACGGTAGCCCTGCTCGGCCTCGTAGATCCGGACCCGACCCGGCAGCTCCTCGATGACGAGCTCCTCGTCGAGCGCCCGGTCCGCCGGCACCCGAACGGTCACCCGCGTGCCGTCCACCCCGCGCAGCCGGATCGTGTTGGCGGGCAGGACGATCTCGACCGCGCCCCGCGCTCCAAGGTCCACCTCGCGCACCGAGCGCTGCACGTCCGTCTCGCGTGTCATCGGTTGCTCCCGCCGAGCGTCCGGATCGCCTTTGCGGCTTCATCCGCGCTCAGCTCGTGGTCGGCAAGGCGCTGCAGGATCTCGCGCCTCGCGTCGGCGACGTCTCCGGCAGGTCCGGAGGTGGCGACCTCCCCATCGACGGTCGACTCGGCCTCGTCGGGTTCGTCCCGCGGACCGAAGCCGAGCGTGCGCACGACCGCCTCGACCCGGGACCGGACGGTGGGATAGCTGATCCCCAGCTCACGCTCCATCTCGCGCAGGTTGCCGCGGCTGCGCAGGAAGCTCTCGAGCACCTGCATCTGCTCGCGGCCCAGGCGGCCAAAGCGCCCGACGCTGAACTCGCCCTCGATCACCGTGCCGCACTCGCCACAGCGCAGGCGCGTGACGGCCAGCTCGTGAGCGCAGACCGGGCAGGTCGCGATCACCTCGTGTGTCATCGTGCTCGAACCTCATAATATGAACCTGATGTTCCGCATTTCTAATACTGGACTTGCTATTTGTCAACACGTGATGGTCTTCGAGCAGATCTGAGCAGTCCGGCGCCCGTGTGCACGCTCGCGGTACGGATGGTCGGCAGCGGGGTGAGGTCGGCGACCGGTTGGCGCGGGCAAGGTCGGCGGCCCGGTAGCGGCCGGTTGGCGCGGGCAAGGTCAGCAGCCGGGCAGCGGCCGGTTGGCGCGGGCAAGGTCGGCGACCGCGCCGCACGGGCAAGGTCGGCGGCCCGGTAGCGGCCGGTTGGCGCGGGCAAGGTCAGCAGCCGGTCAGCGGCCGGGCAGCTCGATCGACTCGCCGGGCGCGATCACGCGCGCGGAGACATCCGGGGCGAAGCGCGCCAGCGCATCGACGAAGTCGTGACCCGGCGCATCAAACGGCTGCGGGACGAGTCGTCGCATGCCAGCCGGGTAGAAGGTCCCCCAGTGGATCGGGATCGCGAGGCGGGGCCGGAGGATGGCGGCCGCGGCCGCAGCCCGAACCGGGTTCATGTGACCCTCACCGATGGTGGGTCCCCATCCCCAGACCGGGAGCATCGCGAGATCGAGCCGTCCGGCAAGCTCACCCATGCCAGGGAACAGGTCCGTGTCCCCGGGGAAGTACACCGTGCGCGAGCCGGTCACGACGCAACCCATGGCGGGGCCGGCCGGCCCGAATGGCTCGCGCCGCCCCGAATGATCCGCGTACGTCACCTCGAAGCGGACGCGATCAATGGTCAGCCGATCGCCGGGTTCCACCTCCTCGACCGGACCGAGGTCGAGCCTGGCGGCCATCGCCCCGAAGCCCCGCGGCACGATGAGCGTCGGCTTGCCCGGGATGCGGCGCAGCGACGGCGGATCGAGGTGATCGTGATGCCCGTGGCTGATGAAGATCGCGTCCAGGTCGGCGAACAGCTCGGGCAGCACGGCCCGCACCTGGCGCCGAACCGGGCCCAACCCCTCGCGGAGGACGGGGTCGGTCAGGATCCGCAGGTCGTCGACCTCGATCAGGACGGTCGAATGGCCGAGGAACGTCAGCCGCCCGCGCCGGATCCGGCCGGCGCGCGCGGGCGACGCGGCGCGCACCTGGCGCCACGCATGGTCGACGGCGGCCTCTCGATCCGGCATGGCTCCATGGTGCCCGACCGGGCGACGCCGGTCACGGCGATCGTGGAACCCGGCACCCGCGCCGTCAGCTGAGGGTCAGCCGCTGCGCCAGCTCCCGACCGTCTTCCCGAGGTAGCCGATCACCGATCGGTAATAGCGATGCGGGGCATATGGATCCATCTTCGCGCGGACGCCATCGAAGTGGCGCGAGCGGAAGCCGAAGTTGTACCTGTGGGTCCGGTTGGGATCCGTCCAGAACAGCTTGCTCATGGTCATCGAGGCGCTGCCCTTGAACAGGCCCTTGATCACGTAGCCGATGCTCGTGATCCCGCTCGCGAACACGGCCTGCGCCCCGGCCCGAATGAAGCCCCGCCCGTAGTTGTCGACCCGCTTCTTGGCCGTCGACCTGCTGGGGTTCGCCGCGCCCCACTCGGAGTTGCCGGACGCGTAGCACAGCCGGTTGAGGGCGACCACGGCGTGGGGTGCCAGGGCGAGCTTGGCCATGTAGTACTCGCCGTAATACTTGAGGTTGCGGTTGCCGCTGTGCGCCCTGCGGTTGAGCCCCATGCCGTCCTTGGACCTGGTCGAGAAGGGCTTGTAGGGGCTGGGCCAGCCATTGCCGTGGCCGAGATAGATCAGCAGGTTCGCGCCCTGGGACGCGTTCCGGACCCTGCGCCAGGTGGCGTTGGGACTGTAGATCTCCACCACCTGGGCGCCGTAGCTGCGAGCCTGGTCGGCGAGCCTGCGTGCGCTGCGCTTGTAGCTCTTGGTGGCGGATCCGACGGGACCGACGACGATCACGACCTTGTGGCCGGCGGCCTGCGCCACCGGGGCGTCGATCGAGACGCCGGCGATCAGAACGAGAGCGGCGAGGATGCCGACGAACGCCGTCCGCATTCTCCTGAAGGACGCCCGCTGGGCGCCGTTGCTGTGTGCAGGCAAACGTCCTGCCTCCTTCCTGCCGGGATGCCGCGCGTCGCGCAGCAGCGAGATCGGTGTTCGGCTGGGGAGCGCGCCGCCCGGGCTGGATGCCGGGCAACGGTGCGGAGTATGCCAGACGACACCGGGGGTGGCCCATGGGCCGGTTGGCTCATTTGAGAGGGGAAGACCGTGCGATGCGCCGGGGCACCAGGCCCCCGCGGTCCCGCCGCCACGCTGGATCCGGCAGCCTCAGTCGCGGCGCGCGATCTCCCGGACCAGCCCGTGCGTCAGCCCGACCAGATCCTCGGGGGCCAGCTCGAGCTCAAGACCCCGGCGCCCGGCCGAGACGTGCACCGTGGCGTGGTCGAGCATCGAGCGGTCAACCAGCGTGGGCAGTGGCCGCCGCGTGCCGAGCGGGCTGATCCCACCGGCAACGTACCCGGTCAACCGCTCCGCATCCGCCGTGGACGCAATGCTCGCCCGATGCCCGCCCAGCGCCGTGGCCACGGCCTTGAGGTTGACCTCGCCATCGGCCGGCACCAGTGCCAGGGCGGCCTGCCCATCGACCTCGACCACGATCGTCTTGATCACGCGCGCCGCCTCGATCCCGAGGGCCTCGACCGCCTCGAGGGCGTAGCCGGGAGCGCCGGCGAGCCCGGCAGCGCGCGGATCGTGCGCGTACTCATGCACCGAGAACACCGTCCCCGCGCGCCGGACCGCGTCGAGGGCCCGGGTTCCGCGTGCGCTCATGGTCCCATTGTCGGGTATGCTGCGAGCGATCCGGCGACCGTCGCCGCCCCGCCGCCGAGCGCGGACGACCCTGGCGCGGCCCGGCAGCGCGTGGGCGCCGTACCGGATTCACGAACGACCACATCACGTCCGGTGAGGCCCATCGACCGGGCATTGGAGACCATCAAGCTCGTGCAATTCGAAGCGCTTGGGCTGTCGGACGATCTGTTGCAGACCGTCGCCGACGAGGGGTACACGGAGCCCACCCCGGTCCAGGAGCAGGCGATCCCGCTGGTGCGTGAAGGGCGCGACGTGCTGGCAGCCGCCCAGACCGGCACCGGCAAGACGGCGGCGTTCACGCTGCCCATCCTCGATCGCCTGCGCCAGCACGCCAACACCTCGTTCTCGCCAGCCCGTCATCCGGTGCGCTGCCTCGTGCTGACGCCGACCCGCGAGCTCGCGGTCCAGGTCGCCGAGTCCGTCAAGACCTATGGACGCCGGGTACCTCTTCGGTCTGCCGTCGTCTATGGGGGTGTGCCGCTCGACCCGCAGATCAAGGAGCTGCTCGCGGGCGTCGAGATCCTGGTCGCCACCCCGGGCCGCCTGCTCGACCTCGTCGGCCAGCGGGCGACCAACCTGTCACAGGTCCAGATCCTCGTCCTCGACGAGGCTGACCGGATGCTGGACATGGGCTTCATGCCCGACATTCGGCGGATCCTGGACCTGCTCCCCGCGCGACAGCAGACGCTGCTGTTCTCGGCCACGTTCTCGGACGAGATCAAGAGCCTCGCCGGCTCGATCCTCCACGACCCGGTCACGATCGAGATCGCGCGCCACGGCACGGCCGCGGAGTCGGTTCGCCAGCTCGTCTACCCGGTCGATCGCGACCGCAAGGAGGAGCTGCTGCGCCATCTGATCGTCAACGGCAACTGGCACCAGGTGCTGGTGTTCACGCGGACCAAGCTCGCAGCCTCGCGCCTCGCCTCCTGGCTCGATCGCCGGGACGTCGCTGCGACGGCGATCCATTCCGACCGTGCCCAGGCCGACCGAACCCGCGCTCTCAACGAGTTCAAGGCCGGCGAGATCCGCGTCCTGGTCGCCACCGACGTCGCGGCCCGTGGCCTCGACATCGAGGATCTGCCGCACGTCGTGAACTTCGAGCTCCCCTGGAACCCGGAGGACTACGTCCATCGAATCGGACGCACGGGCCGGGCGGGGGCGACCGGCGACGCCATCAGCCTGGTGTGCATCGACGAGGCGGACCTCCTGCGCGGCGTGCAGCGTCTGTTGCGGCGCGCGATCCCCTGGAGCGTCGAACCGGGCTTCGAGCCCAGTCGTGACGTCGAGCCGCAGCCGCTCCGAACGCCGCGCGGCGCCGGTGGCCCCGGTAGCCCAGGCGGTCGGCGTCGCCCGTCGACGCCGTCCCGAGGCGGATCGACGGGCGCCCAGCGTCGGCGTCGCTCGAGCGTCGCCTAGGCCCGCGGCTACTCCAGACCGACCGGCAGGGAGCCGACCGTCGCCACCTCGAGGCCGGCGCGCTCGCACAGCCGCGCGAAGCGCACGGCATTTCGCGGGGCGCATCCGTGCGGGTCGTTGTTGAAGAACACCCATGCGTCCGCTCTCCGACCCCAGCCGTCGATCAGCCGGTGCGCCCACGTGGTCATCGCGTCGTCGCCGTAGCAGGGTCGCGGGCGTGCGCCGCCCTCGTGGAACCGCAGATACGTCCAGCTCGTCGTCCGCCAGCGTGGTCCCGTGGGCCCGAGCCGATCGGCCAGGCACAGCGCGGCACCACGAGCCTCGAGCACGCGGCGGACCTCGTCGGTCCACCATCGCTCGTCTCAAAGCTCCACGGCGACCCGCCACCGTCGAGGGAACCGGCGAAGGGTCTCGTCCAGTCGGTCGGGTGCCGCGTCGAACGAGGGCGGCAGCTGGAGGAGCACGGGGCCCAGCCGATCGCCCAGCGCGGTCATCCGGTCGACGAACCGGTCGACCAGCTCGGTGGGGTCACGCAGGCGCCGGACATGGGTCAGATAGCGGCTGGCCTTGACCGCCCATCGGAAGTCGTCCGGCGTCGACGCTGCCCAGCGCTCCACGGTCGGTCGGGTCGGCAGGCGGTAGAACGCGCTGTTGGACTCAACCGCCGGGAACACGCGGCCGTAGGCGGCCAGCCATCGACGGCGGGCCAGGCCGGGCGGGTAGACCGGACCGCGCCAGTCGTCGTACTGCCAGCCCGACGTCCCGATGCGCACGGTCATGCGGTCAGCTCGCCGGCGCTGCCGGTGCGGGTGACGCGGCCGGTGACGGTGGCGCGGGCGGTGACGGTGAAGCGGCCGCTGCCTCCCTGGGCAACGCAATCCTGAGCAGCGCCCTGGCGATCCGCGCCGGGTCGTACCCGCCCTGGTTGGTCAGGACGGCGATGGTGACTCCCTCGTCGGGCAGGTAGCGCACGACGTTCCGGAAGCCGAGGTAGCGGCCCGAATGACCGAGCGCGGTGTGGCCGAGGATGGTCACCTCCTGGATGCCGAGGCCATACGGGATCAACGCGTGTCGCGCCTCGGTCCGCGCGACGTCGGCGAGCATGGCGTGCTGCATCCCGGGCGACAGGACCCGGCCGCCGGCGAACGCTTGCATCCAGCGCGCGGTGTCGAGCGCCGTCGATGCGATGGAGCCGGCCCCGCCGGCCGCCGTGACCACCGATCGGAACGGCATCACGTCGCTGGACGGAGCCACCGTCCGTGCCTTGATCTTCCCGTTCCTGCCGGTGATCAGCCGATAGCCGGTCGTGACGTCGGCACGCGGCTTCTCCTGCGCCTGGTACCAGGTCTGATCGAGCCCCAGCGGGCTGAGCAGCCGGGACCGAACCTCGGTGGCCAGGGAATGCCCGGTGACTGCCTCGACGACCTCGCCCAGGAGAAGGTAGTTGGTGTTCGAATAGGACCACCGCTTGCCCGGCTTCGCCACTCGCTTGGGCACCATCGACCACGAACGCTGGGCGGTCCAGGTGGCGTCGGGCTCGCCTTGGAGCAGCGCGTCGATTCGGGGATTGAAGAAGAAGTCCGCCAGCCCGCTCGTGTGATCGAGCAGCATCCGCAAGGTGATCCGCGGATCGAGGTTGTAGCCGGGCAGGATGGGCGCCACCGGCCTGTCCAGCTCCAGCCGCCCCTCATCGACGAGCTGGAGCACGACGGCGGCCGTGAACGTCTTCGAGATCGAGGCCAGCGCAAAGCCGCTGTCCGGCGTCACAGCACGGCTGCTGGCGACATCCGCCAGACCCGCGGTCCCGACCCACGTCCGGCCATCGTCCCAGACGATCGCCACGGACACGCCCGGCAGCGATGCCCGGGCGGTCATCGCCTGGAGCTTCGCCGCGAGCCGGTCGGTCGGGATGGGCGACGACGAGGGTGTCGGCTGCGGCGAGACGATCGCCGGGATCGAGGGCGCCGGTGGCCCGGCGGCCTCGGAGGCATCGGGCACCGTGGACCGGTCCGGCGAGACGCTCGCGGGCGAACCCGCCGATGCACCCGTCGCCGGCGAGATCGGGGATCCGGTCGAGGCCACGCCGGCGCCGAGACCGAGTGCGCCGCTGCCGATCGAGGCAGCCAGCACGGCGAGCAGCACAACCATCGCGACGATGCCACCCAACAGGGCTCGCCGCCCGCGTGCGGGCTGCCCGGTGGCGGGCCTCGTGCCGAGCGGCTCAGGCGGCTGGTCGGTCAAGATCGGTCGGTCGGGGCATGATTGGTGAGACGATACGCGGGGCACGCGCTTCACGCCGCTCCGCGACGTCCCGCCCATGAGTCACAACACCGGGGAGCCATGCCGCACGATTCAACCGCCGCCGCCCTGCTGCGCGAGGTCGGCCTCCTTGCCGACGGCCCGGTCACCTGGGGCAGTGCCGTTCATGCCACCGGACCGGGCGTCTACCTGATCGAGCTGCCGGAACCGCCCGACAGCGCTCCGCTCGACCTGTCCAAGGTCGGCAAGTGGCTCGAGCGGGTCCCCGAGCTGCGACTCGATGGCCAACGCCCGACCTCACGGGACCTGGTGCAGCGACTCTCGTCGTTCTGGCTGCCCTCCCAGCCGGTGCTCCTCATCGGGAGCTCCCCCAAGTCGGTGGGCGGCCGGGTCTCGGCTGTCGTCAAGACCGTTGCCGGCGATCCCCGGCCCGCACCATCGGGCCTGTGGCTGCACCTGCTCCATGACCCGGCGGTGCTCCGCATCTGGTGGGCCACCACCGATGCGCCCGAGGAGTACGAGGACGCCCTGGTCGACGCGTTCGCGGCAGCCATCCCGGCGGCGGAGCGCACCGCGCTGCCGGCCGGCGACGTGGTGCTGCCGTGGGCCGTCCTTCGCTCGCCCTCGGGAGCCCGGCGCCAGACCGGCATCACCGACGCGCTGCTGCCGGCCGCGAAGCCACCCGAGCCAGCCGCGGTGCGTCGCATCGTGGACCTGCCCACCGGCGAGGCCGACGGGGCCCGCGACGAGGCGAAGCGTGGCCGGCGGCCCGCCCGCGGCCGCGGCACCGGTCGCGTGGCGAGCGCGGCCGCCTACGCCGCCCAGGGATCTCCGCGGCGCGCCCACGAGCCGGTCTACCTGTCCCTCGAGGGCCTCGAGCGGCTCCAGGCCGAGCTTGACGGGCTGATCGCCCAGCGGCCCGAGGTCATCAAGCGGATCGCGACCGCTCGCGAGCACGGTGACCTCAAGGAGAACGCCGAGTATCACGCCGCGCGCGAGGAGCAGGGCTTTCTCGAGGGGCGGATCCGGGCCCTGGAGGCCAAGCTCAAGATCGCGGTCGTGGTGGCTCCCACCGAGCGGGGCGCCCTGGTCGAGCTCGGCTCCCGGGTCAAGGTCGAGGTCGATGGCGAGACGTCCACGCTGCAGGTCGTCGGACAGGCCGAGGCCAGCGTCACCGACCGCCGGATCTCGAGCGCCTCACCGGTGGGCGCAGCGCTGATGGGCCGGCGGGTGGGTGACGTGGTCACGATCATCACGCCTGGCGGTGAGCTGCGCTATGCCGTGCTCGAGATCGAATAAGCCCCGAACCTGATGCTCGAGATCCACGATCTGACCAAGCACTACGGTCCGGTGACCGCGCTCGACGGTGCCTCGTTCATCGCCCGGCCGGGGCGGCTGGTGGGCTTCCTGGGCCCCAACGGCGCCGGCAAGACGACCACGATGCGGGCGTGTTCGGGCTGGCCACGCCGGATGCCGGCGAGGTTCGCTGGAACGGCGCGGCGATCGACGCCACGACCCGTCTCCGGTTCGGCTACATGCCCGAGCAGCGCGGCCTGTACCAGCGGATGCGGGTCGGCGAGCAGCTCGCGTACTTCGCCCAGCACCATGGCCTGTCGGCACACGAGGCACGCGAGCGCGCCGCCGCCTGGCTCGACCGGTTCGGGCTGGCCGATCGAGCCCGCTCCAAGCTCGAGGACCTTTCGCATGGGAACCAGCAGCGCGTCCAGCTGGCGGCGGCGCTCGTCCACGACCCCGAGCTGCTGGTCCTCGACGAGCCGTTCTCGGGTCTCGACCCGCTGGGCGTGGCGACGATGAGCGAGGTGCTTCGCGAGCGTGCCGCGGCCGGGGTGGCGGTCGTTTTCTCGTCGCATCAGCTGGACCTGGTCGAGGAGGTCTGTGAGGACGCGGTGATCATCAGCCGCGGTCGCGTCGTCGCCAACGGCGAGATCGAGGCGCTCAAGGCAGGATCCGGACGCCGGCATCTCGAGGTCGAGGTGGCCGGCAACGACAGCGCGTGGCTGGCCATGACCGGCGAGCACACCGTGCTCGAGCGGGACGGCGACCGGGTCAAGCTGCTGGTGGACGAGACGGTCGACCTGGGGGCGCTGCTCTCGGCGGCGCGGGCCGCCGGCGAGGTCCGCCGCTTCTCGTTCGAGCCTCCACGGCTGTCCGAGCTGTTCATGGAGGCGGTGACCGCGCCCCAGCCGACCATGCCCGAGACGGTCCGTTGAGCGCGCCCTCGCCGGCGGCCGGCGGGCGCACCAGGTCGGTCGGCCGGATCCGGGCGATCCGCCTGGTCGCGATGCGCGAGATCCTCGAGCGAGGCCGCAGTCGCGGCTACCTGCTGGCGCTGCTGTTCACGGTGTTCCTGCTCGGAGCCGGCTTCGTGCTCCCGTCGGTGATCCTCAGCCACAACGAGCCCACCAGGGTCGCGCTCGTGGGCGATACCCCGGCCCGGCTCGGCCCGGCGCTCGAGGCGAGCGCGGGCCGGTTCGGCGCGGCGGTGACCGTGTCCACGGTCCCGGATCGGGCCGCGGCAACCAGCGCGGTCGACGACGGAACGATCGATGCCGCCTTGCTCGTGCCGGCCGATCTGTCCTCGCCCGGCGAGCTCATCGTGCGCGAGGAGGCGACCGACCAGCTCCAGGGCATCGTGAGCAGCGCCGTCATCGCCGTGCGAGCGGGATCCTCGGGCCAGCTCCTCGCGCCACCGACGATCACGGCGCTCAAGCCGTCCACGCCGGAGAACACCGCCCAGATCATCCTCGCCAACGCCGGCATCATCCTGATGTTCATCGGCATCTTCACCTACGGCACCTGGGTCCTCACCGGCGTCGTCGAGGAGAAGCAGAGCCGGGTCGTCGAGGTCGTGCTGTCGACGGTTCGGCCGCGCGACCTGCTGGTCGGCAAGGTGCTCGGCATCGGGCTGCTGGCCGTTGCCCAGCTGGTTATCCTGGTCGTGTTCGGGGTGACCGCTGCACAGCTCAGCGGCCAGTTCACGTTGCCCACGACGACCGCCGGAGCGGTGCTCCAGCTGATCACCTGGTTCGTGCTCGGGTTCACGTTCTATGCCACGGCGCTGGGCACCCTGGGTGCGCTGGCGTCGCGCGTGGACGAGGCGCAGAACGCCGCGATGCCCGTGTCCATGACCGCGACGTTGTCCTACATCGTGTCGCTGGTCATCGTCACCCGCGACCCGACGGGCATCCTGGCCCAGGTCATGACCTTCCTGCCGCCGTCGGCGCCGATGGTCGTGCCCCTGCGCGTGGCCCTGGGTGCGATCGACCCGTGGGAGGTGGTCGTCTCCGTCGCGCTCATGCTGGTCGCGATCTGGCTGCTGTTCACGATCGGAGGCCGGGTGTACACGGGCGCGGTGCTGCAGACGGGCAGCCGGATGAAGGTGCTCGATGCCTGGCGCGCCTCGCGTTGACGGGTCCGGTTGACGGGTCCGGTTGACGGATCCGCCTCGCAGCTCAGTGGCGCGGCGGCACCTGGCGCGGCGGCACCTGGTGCGGCACCGACTCGCGCTGCACCTGGTCATGACGGAAGCAGGCGGTGAGGTGGTCGTTCACCAGCCCGGCCGACTGCATCAGCGCATAGCAGATCGTGGGCCCCACGAACCGAAGGCCACGCGCCCGAAGGTCGCGGCTCATGGCCCGTGAGACGTCGGTCTCGGCCGGGATCTCGGCCGGGTCCGTCCAGGCGTTGATCAGCGGGCTGCCGTCGACGAACGACCACAGGTGGCCGACCAGGCTCGACCCTGCCTCGTGGAGGGCGAGCACGGCGCGCGCGTTGCCGATCGCCGCGCTCGACCTTCGCCCGGTTGCGGATGATGCCCCGATCCTGGAGCAGTCGGGCGACGTCCGCGTCGTCAAAGGCCGAGACCACCTCGGGCCTGAACTGGCTGAAGGCCCGGCGAAAGCCCTCGCGTCGGTGGAGGATCGTCGACCACGAGAGGCCGGCCTGGGCGCCTTCGAGCACCAGCAGCTCGAACAGCAGCCGCTCGTCACGGACCGGAACGCCCCACTCGCGGTCGTGGTAGTCGCGGTAGAGGGGATCCGGCCCGGCACCCCAGGCGCACCGCACGAGACCGTCGTCGCCGACCACACCGCTCATGGCTCCACTCGCGTCGCCTCCCGATCGCTCGCTCCATCCGACGGCAGCGATCGCAGGAAGGCCGCCACCCTCGCCAGCACGTCGTCGAGCGCGGGCCTGAGGTTGTGGCCCAGGCGCGGGTAGGTCACCAGGGCACCGTGCGCGAGCATCGGCATCGATGCCTCCAGGAGGTCGAGGCGCGCGAACGGATCGGACGTCCCCGACAGCAGCAACGCCGGCACCTCGATGCGTGGCCAGTGCGAGGTGCGCGCGGCGGCCGTCTCCGGCGCACCCGGACGGTGGAGCGGGTAGCTCAGGCAGACCAGGGCCAGATACGGATGCCGGCGCGCGGGTGCCGACGGGTTCCGTACGCCGGCAGCGGCCAGCGAGGCCACACGGCCCCCGTAGGAGTGACCGCCGATGACCATCCCCGGCTCGTCGGGCACCTGCGCCTCGAGCGCCGCGACCGCGTCCTCGGCCCGCCGGCGTGGCAGCTGGAGCGGCTGAGCGTCGAACCCCATGGCGCGCAGGCCATCCACCCACGGCAGCATCGTCGATGCGCTGCCCGAAGCGCCGTGGCCAAGCCAGATCCGGATCACCTGAAGACGGTACCGTGACCGCAGGCGAGGTGCTCGATGTGGATCAGCGTCACTGGTACTCGCGCCGTTCGCGCCATGACCTGCGAGGCATGGCTGGTGACGTCCCGCACCGCCATACTCCGGTCATGACCTCGTCCGTGGGCCCTCGATCGACGCCGGTCGCCGGCCGGCAGCGGCGCGCGGCCATCGCACCCCTGCTGGCCGCTGCCGCGGTCGTGGCTGCGCTCTGGCTGTGGATCGCGGTCGTGACGCCGGTCGCGGCGGCGGATCCGACGCCATCGCCCCAGCCGTCCGCCTCGGTCGACCCGAGCCCCACGCCCGAGCCCACCGCCACCCCGTCGCCAACGCCTGCGGTCGCCAGCTGGCCGACCACGACGACCACGCTCGATGAATCTGTCCGGTTCTATGGGCGGGGCTACGGCCATGGCGTGGGACTCAGCCAGTACGGTGCCCGAGGACGGGCGCTCGCGGGTCAGTCGACCGCGGACATCCTGTCCGCCTACTTCGCCGGAACCACGACGGCCACCACCAGCCCGACCCGCAACGTCCGCGTTCGACTGATGACCGGGTTCAAGGCCACGGCGTCCTCGCCGCTCCGGATCTACGGCCGGGGTGGGGACTGGGAGATCAAGGGCATCGACGGCACGTTCCCGGCCGATGCCCAGGCTCGGATCTGGCTGGTCAGAAAGGTGGTCAACGGCACCACCTCGACGTTCTGGCGCCTGCGCGTGTACGCGCCCGACGGCACCCGGCTGATGACGACCACCGTCACCGGGTCGGTCGTGGCCCGGCCCGCGTCGGACGCGACCGTCCTCCAGCTGTTCTCCAAGCCATCGGTCTACGACACGTACCGCGGCCGGTTGAAGGTGTTCCTCAGGACGAGCACGGTCAAGGTCGTCAACCATGTGCCGCTCGACGACTACCTCCGGGGCGTCGTGCCGGTCGAGATGCCGGCGTCATGGCCCACGACCGCCCTCGAGGCACAGGCGGTCTCCGCGCGCAGCTATGCCGTGCGCCGGCTGCACCCGGGACGAGGCACCTTCGACGTGTACGACGACAGCCGGTCGCAGGTGTACCGAGGCATCAAGGCCGAGCGAGCCACGACCGATGCCGCGATCGCCGACACGGCCGGTGAGATCCTGATGTCGGGCACGACCGTGGTCAACGCCTTCTACCACTCGACCGGTGGCGGGGCGACCGAGGACAACGAGTACGCCTGGGTCTCGTCGTCGGGCAAGCTGGTCTCGGGACCCGTGGCGTACCTGCGGGGCATCGAGGACGTGGCGCCCGATGGGACGCCGTACGATGCCGGCGCGCCGCGCTACGCGTGGACGACGAGCCCGATCAGCCGCGCGACGCTGTCCGCGATGATGAGCAGCGATCCGCGCACCGACGTCGGTGATCTGCAGCGGCTCAACCTGACCCACCGTGGCGTCTCGGGACGCCTGTACCGGATCAGGATCGTCGGCAGCGAGGGCAGGAAGATCGTGTCCGCGGACGTGTTCCGTTCCGTCTACAACGCGCACCGGCCGGCGGGGACGCGAGCGTTGCTGAGCAACCTGTTCAACCTGTCGCCGCTCCCGGAGCCCTGACGCTACAGCTCGCGCCGACGGAACAGAAGCACGCCCAGCGCGACCATCCGCAGCGCGACCGCACGCGACACACGCTCCAGGCGACGAAGGTCAGGGGCGGCGGCGAGACGGAGAAGAACGGGCTGGCCTGGCAGCCCGCGGGCCGAGGCACCTGACGCGAGCATCGCGACGAGCGGCGGCTCGAGGCCGTAGATCACGCCTCGCCACAGGCCGTCGGTGGGCAGCAGCACCCCCAGAGCATCGGCGCCCGCGCCAGCGGCTCCGCGTTGAACACGATCGCGATCGATGCCCAGGACGCCGACGAACCAGCCCAGGCCGAACACCACGACCGTGATCGCGCCGGCGGCGATGGCGGGCAGCCGGGTGCCCAGCGCCAGCGCGAAGGTCAGCACCACGATCGCCTGGCAGGCCAGGAACGCAACCGCCACCAACGGCGACGGGGGCAGGTGCCCGCTGACCAGGTCGACGACCGCGATCGCGAGCAGGCCGGACACCACGGCGTACGCGGCGACCACGATCGACAGCCCCAGCCAGCGGCCGACGACCAGGTCCGCGCGACGGATCGGACGGGCGAGCATCGCGAGCACGGTCCCCGTCTCGACATCGGAGGCGATGGCCGGCGCGGCCAGGAATGCGGCCGACATGGCCAGCACGAAGCTGAACATGAACGCGATCATGATCAGGACCTGCGACACGCCGACCCGGATCTCGAGCTCCGCGACGCCGTCGGCGCCGGCGAAGCTCACCAGCCGCTCGACGCCGATGCCCGACCAGCGCGACGCTGACGAGCGCGAGGATCAGCAGCACCCACACGATCCGGCGCCGGACGATCTCGCGCAGCGTGAGCGCCGCGATCACGAACGTCGGGCGGAGCCCGCGATCGCCACGCGAGCGTCGCACGTCCCGCCCTCGGGCGTCCCGGCGGCATCCGCGGCATCGCCGGTGTCCGCAGCATCACCCGTCAGCGCGACCTCCTGGACCAGGCCCAGGAACAGCTCCTCGAGCGAGCGCCGCCCGGACTCGACCGCATGGACGCGCCCGCCCAGCGCGACCACGCTCGCCACCGCGTCCGGGATCGCGATCGGGATCGAGCGTGCCGGATGGTGAGCCAGTCATCGTCGCGCTCGACCGTGCCCAGCCCCGACAGCGGGGCCAGCGCCGCGTCGCCGGCGGGAAGATCCGGTGACGCGGATCCGAACCGACGTCTCGCCGAGCAGGTCGCCCAGCGCCGCCGGCCGCGACCACACGGCCGCGGTTGACGATCGCGACCCGGTCGCACAGTCGCTCGACCTCGCCCAGCAGATGCGAGTTGAGGAACACGGTCGAGCCTCGGCCGCGCGCCTCGCCGATGATCGCCCGCACGTCCACGCGGCCGACCGGGTCGAGCGCCGAGGTCGGCTCGTCGAGGATCACCAGCGCGGGATCGCCGAGCAGCGCCGCGGCCAGCCCGAGCCGCTGCTGCATGCCCTTCGAGAACCCGCCGGTCCGGTCGTCGGCCCGCGCGGCCAGGCCGGTCAGCTCCAGGACCCGGGCGATCTCGCGCCCGTCGCGCCGGCGCGGGCAAGCCCGCCAGCTGGGCGTGCAGCGCGAGCACCTCGTGCGCGGTCAGCCAGGCCTGGTAGCGGAACAGCTCGGGCAGATAGCCGATCCGGCCGCGCGTCGCGCGATCGCCGATCGGCTGGCCCAGCACGAGCCCGTCGCCCGCCGTCGGCCATGCCAGCCCCAGCAGCAGCTTGACCGCGGTCGTCTTGCCCGCGCCGTTGGGGCCCAGGAACCCGAACACCTCGCCGGCCTCGACCTGCAGGTCGAGCCCGTCGAGCGCCACGGTGTCGGCCGTAGGTCTTGCGCAGGCCGTGCGTCTCGATCGCGTAGGCGGTCACCGCGCCATTGTCGGGCATGGGCTGGATAGCGGACGTCCCGGCCCTCGCGATCGACCATGCCGCACGAGCACGGAGCTGCCGGTGCTTGCCGGCGCCGCACCGTGCTGCCGGTGCTGCCGGTGCGCGGTGCTGCCGGTGCTGCCGGTGACCGCCGAAGACGGTGTGACAGACGAGCTGTCACAGGTCGCCACCAGGATCACGGCAGGTGGCGATCCGGCCACCGACATCGAGGTTCCGAGTCATGACCATCGTGGACTGCCCGCTGTGCCGCTCGGCAGTTGCCCTCCCGGACGACGCCGATGCGCTGGACTGCCCGATCTGCAACATCACGATCGAGCTCGCGGACGCGCCGACGCCAACCCCGTTGCCGGCCGCTGCCTGATCCGTGAACCAGGCCGGGGCTGCCGGTCAGGCGCCGGCGGGCGGTACCTCGGCAGCCGGTGGCTCCTGATCCCCGACGGCGACGGCGGAGTTGGCGGCGGCGGCCGCTGGAGACGCGACGGGCGCCTGGGTGAGCGTTGCCGACGCCGGCACGCTCGCCATCACCGGCAGCTCGTTCGCCCCTTCCTCCATCAGCCAGCAGGCAGCGCTGCTGGCCGCCGCCGACGTCGAACAGCGGCGGCTCGTCGACGCGGCAGCGGTCGAACGCCAGCGGGCATCGCGGATGGAAGCGACAGCCGGATGGAATGTGCGCGGCGTCCGGGCGTCTCGCCGACAAGGATGGTCCGTTGCGCATGCGTGCCCACGTCCGGCGGATCGGGCGACGGCGACACCGACACCAGCGCCTTGGTATACGGGTTGCGTGGCGAGCCGATC
This sequence comes from uncultured Chloroflexia bacterium, assembly GCA_963806265.1. Lineage (GTDB taxonomy): Bacteria > Chloroflexota > Limnocylindria > Limnocylindrales > CSP1-4 > CAIXZV01. Next base: position 62,661 of record CAWDXT010000016.1, on the reverse strand, counting down.
ACCGCAGCCGCCGGACCGATCTCCATGATCTTGCCCAGGTACATGACGGCGATCCGGTCGGCCAGGACCCAGGCCAGCGACAGGTCGTGGGTGATGAACAGGTACGTGAGCTTGCGCTCCTCGCGCAGGTCGAGCATCAGCCGCAGAAGCTCGGTCCGGATCGAGACGTCGAGCATCGACACCGGCTCGTCGGCGACCATGAGCTGGGGCTCGAGGACGAGCGAGCCGGCGATCACGACGCGCTGTCGCTGGCCACCCGACAGCTCGTGCGGATAACGATCGGCAAAGTCAGCTGCCGGGCGCAGGCCACAGGCGTCGAGCGCGGCCATCACGCGCTCGTCGACTGCGTGACGTCCACGAACGATCTTGTTGACCTCGAGCGGCTCGGCGACGAAATCGCGGATCGTCTGCTTCGGGTTGATCGTCTCGTACGGGTCCTGGAAGATCATCTGTACGCGGCGTCGATAGGCTCGCAACGGGCCGACACCCCACAGGTCGCTCACGTCGTCGCCGTCGAAGAACAGCCGTCCGCCCGTCTGCTGGGTGAGCTTGACGATCACGCGGCCGGTGGTCGTCTTGCCGCTCCCCGACTCCCCGACCAGGGCGAGCACCTCGCCCGCACGGATCGAGAGATCGATGCCGTCGACCGCGCGGACGTAGTTGCGCGGCCGCCGGGCCAGCGAGTCCGTCGATCCCGCCGCGGATCGGGAAGTGGACCTCCAGCCCCTCGAGGCGCAGCAGCTCGTCGCCGCTCATGGCGCCGCCGCCCCGCTGGGTGTGCTCGGCTCCCGCCCGGTTGGTGGCGGCGCTCCAGCCGCCCCCTCGGAGACCGGCATCGCCGGGCGCACGAGCGTCGACTCCGGCGACGGCGGATAGAGGTGGCACGCGACGCGGACGCCGTCTGGATAGCGGACCTCGGCCGGCACGACCTCCGAGCATACGGGCATCGCCTGGTCGCACCGGGGCGCAAACCGGCACCCGGGTGGCGGCAGCCGCAGATCCGGCGGCGAGCCCGGGATGACGTCCAGCGTGCGCCGGTCGCTGCGGATGTTGGGGAAGGCCGACAGGAGCTTGCGCGTGTACGGGTGACGGGGCTCGCGAAACACCCGGGACACCGGGCCTTCCTCGGCGACCCTGCCCGCGTACATCACGAGCACGCGGTCGCAGGTCTCGGCGATGACCGACAGGTCGTGGGTGATCAGCATCAGCGACAGCCCGAGGTCGCGGCGCAGCTGCTCGAGCAGCACCAGGATCTGCGCCTGGACCATGACGTCGAGCGCCGTCGTCGGCTCGTCGCCGATAACCAGGGCCGGGTCGCAGGCCAGGGCCATCGCGATCATCGCGCGCTGGCGCATGCCGCCCGACAGCTCGTGCGGATACGCGGCCCCACGCTTCTTCGGGATACCGACCAGCTCCAGCAGCTCGCCGGCACGCTTTCGGGAGGTCTGCTTGCTCTGCCCCAGCCGCAGCTCGATCGGCTCCGCGATCTGGTCGCCTACGCGCCGCACCGGATTCAGCGCATTCATGGCCCCCTGAAACACGATGCTGATCTCGCGCCAGCGGTAGCGCAGCAGCTGGTTCTCGGTCTTGGGCACGAGGTCGATGCCGTACAGCTTTACGCTGCCCGACTTGATCTTCGCATTCTGGGGGAGCAGCCGGACCAGCGACAGCGCGGTCGTTGTCTTGCCACACCCCGATTCCCCGGCCAGCCCCAGCGCCTCGCCGTCCTCGAGCCGGAACGAGACCCCGTCGACGGCCTTGACGCTGCCACTGGCGAGGCTGAAATGGACCCTGAGGTCCTCGACCTCGAGCAGCGGCGCGTCGGGATCGGCCTGCTTGGGCATCGGCCACTGGCGTCGCTCTCGAAGCGGGATGACGCGCGCACCGTCGTTGGGATCCACGACGTCGGTCATTGGCGGACTCGCAGCTTCGGGTTCAACACGTCGTCGAGGGCGTTGCCGAGCAGCGTGAATGCAAGCACGACGAGGATGATTCCGATCGCGGGCGGCGCCAGGTACCACCACGCGCCGAGACCGGGCGCCCCGGCCCCCTGGGCGGCGTTGAGGATCTGGCCCCAGGACGGCTGGAACGGGTCGCCCAGACCGATGAACGACAGCGTGGTCTCGGTCAGAACGGCCCCCGCGAACGTGAGCACGGCGTTGGCAACCACCAGGCTCATCACGTTGGGCATGATGTGGCGGGACATGATCTGCCTGCCGCTGCTGCCGACCACGCGCGCGCGGTCGACGAAGGCGCGTTCTCGCAGCGACAGGGTCTGGCTGCGAATGATTCGCGCCGTACCGGCCCAGCTGGTGATGCCGATCACGATCACGATCACGACCAGCGTCATCCGCATCCCGAACAGCTCCGCGTTGGCGCCGATCACGTCGAGCAGGACCGGCGCCAGGATCAGCGCCAGAACGAAGGTGGGCAGCACCAGGAAGAAGTCGGAGATGCGCATCAGGGCCGTGTCCGTGGCGCCGCCGATGAACCCTGACACGATCCCGAGCACGGCTCCGATGATCACGGTGATGGCCGTGGCCAGCAGGCCGATCGCCATCGAGGTCCGCGTGCCGTGAACGGTCAGGTTGAGCATGTCCCGGCCGAGCTCGTCGGTGCCCAGGATGTGGGCCGCTGACGGCGGCTCGAGGCGCGTGCCCGAGGCCGTCACGGCATTCTCGAGCGGCCCGACGAACAGCTGCGGCGCGAGCGCCAGGACCGCGAACACGAGCAGGATCGCCAGCCCGAGCACGCCGTCACGACGCTTGAGGAAGCGCCTCCAGAACGACTGCAGGTTGCGCAGGCGGAGCTGCAGGCGGGAGGTCCGCAGCTCGTCGCCGGTCGCGGCATGCGTCGTCATACGCGCACCCTCGGATCGAGATAGCCGTAGAGGATGTCGGCACCCAGGTTGGCGAGCACGACCGAGACGGCGAGCAGCAGGAAGATCCCCTGCAGCACGGGGTAGTCGCGCGCGGCCAGGGCATCCACCGTCAGCGTGCCCAGGCCGGGCCAGTTGAACACGATCTCGGCGGTGATGGCGCCGGCGATCACGTAGCCCAGCTGGAGGGCGACGATCGTCACCGCCGGCAGCAGCGCGTTGGGCAGCGCATGATCACGCAGCACGCGGCCGTCCCTGAGGCCCTTGGCGCGGGCCGTCTGGACGTAGTCCTCCGCCAGCGTCTCGATGATCGATGAGCGCATCAGGATCGAGTACAGCCCGATCAGCCCGATCGACACCGTCACCAGCGGCAGGAACAGGTGGCTGCCAAAGTCCCGGAGACGGTCCCATACCGAGTCGTAGGTCGCGCCCACGGTCATCATGCCGTTGGTCGGGAACCAGCCCAGCGCGGTCGCGAAGATCACCAGCAGGAACATGCCGATCACGAAGTAGGGCGTCGAGTACAGCACCAGCGAGATGCCGTTGCCCATGTAGTCCACGCTGCCACCGCGTTTCCAGCCCGCGTACGCACCCAGCCCGAGTCCGACCACGACCGCGATCGCCTCCCCGATCCCGAACAGGATGATCGTGGGCCAGACCCGGTCGCCCAGCACCTCGGTCACCGGCTCGCCGCGGTACTTGAACGACAACCCCAGGTCTCCCTGGGCGGTGGATTCGATGTAGGCGACGAACTGGTCGGGGAACAGCGGCTTGTCGAGGCCCCACTTCGCCTTGAGCTGCTGCTTGGTCTCGGCCGAGATGTTGGGGTTGCGCGTGAGGACCCGCTCCGGGGAGCCGGGCATGAGGCGAAACAGGAAGAAGTTGAGCACCAGGATGAAGGCGATCGTGATCAGCGCCTGGAAGACGCGACGAGCCAGGTACCTCGAGCTCACGCGCAGGTCCTCAGCAGGGTCTGCCGGCAGGCGGTGTCGGGATCGACGACCGCCTGCCGATGGTCATCCGGCGTAGCGCCGGAACCTACTCCTCTTCGGCCTGGGCTCCCCGCCGCCGCATGAGCAGGAAGCCACCCACGACGACCAGGAGCACGACCACCACCCCGACCACGATCAGGGTCGTGTTGTCGCTCCCCGACGCGGCCGGCTGACCCGCATCAAGGGCGGGCGACGCCGTGGCCGTACCGGGCGAAGCCGCGGTGTCGGATGCCGGGGTGGCCTCCGGCGACGGGGTGGCTGCGCCAGCCACCGCCAGCTGGAGATAGCCCCACGGGCCGTAGCCGAACAGCGGGGTGCCGTTCTCGGACGGCTGGAGACCCCAGCCCGTGAAGTGGTCGGTTCGCCACGCATCGAGGTTGGCGTCGTAGTACAGGATGTGGTACGGCGCCTCGTCGTAGATGAGGTTCTGCATCTGGGCCATCACGGCGTGACGCTCGTCGTACGTGGTGGCGTTGTTCTGCTGCTTGTACAGATCGTCGTACTGCGGGTTGCAGTACAGGCTGTCGGACGAGTTGCCGATCTGGTTGCAGGTGAAGATCTGGAGCAGCGAGTCGGGGTCGACGTCGCCTCCCCAGCCCCAGATGAACATGTCGAAGTCGGCCTTGTAGTCGCCTGCCTGAGGCGGCAGCATCTTGTCGATCAGGGTGTCGGAGTCGAACTGCTGCGGCGTGACCTCGATGCCCAGCTCCTGGAACCATGCCTGGATGAACTGGGCCGCCTGCGGATAGTTCGAGTCGCTGTCAGGGAAGACCAGGCTCAGGCTGATCGGCTTGCCTTCCTTGTCCAGGCGCTTGCCGTCGGAGTTCAGGACGTAGCCGGCGTCGGTGAGCTTCTGCTTGGCCAGCTCGATGTCGAACGTGCGCAGGTTGTCGGGCTCCACGTGCCAGCGGACCTGGAACGGCGGGACCTCGGTGGTGCCGATGTCGCCGTAGCCGCCGAGCACCTTGTCGACGAGCGTCTGCTTGTCGATCGCGTAGCCCAGCGCGTCGCGGAACTTGGCGTCGAGCAGCGCCTTGGTCGACGGTCCCCCGCCCTTGATGGTGGCCGGAGTGGTCGTGCCCGTGCCGTAGGTGTTGAAGCCGAGCTCGGTGTAGCCGTTGGCGGTGCCCGCGGCCTCGTCGATGTTGGCCTGGCCCTTGAGCGCGTCGAACTGCTGCGGGTTCACCCCGCGCGCATAGTCCAGCTCACCCGACTGCAGCGCCTGGACCATGGTGTCCGTGCTCTTGAAGATCTGGAGCACAACGCTGTCGGGTCCGAGCTCGGTCTGCGTCCAGTTGGGGTTCTTGGTGAAGTTGATGTACTGGCCGGTCTGCCACTCCTGCGCCTGGTACGGACCGGAGCCCACGACAGGCGGCTCGTTCTGGAAGTCGCAGATGGTGTCGAGCGTCTGGTCGCCCCAGATGTGCTTGGGGAGGATCGGCACATTCGTCTGGAGGATCCGCTCGTCCGGCTGGCTGAGCGTGAGCACAACCGTCTGGGGATCGGGCGCCTCGACCTTGGTCAGGTGGGCGTTGATGAGGTACGGATCAAGGTAGCCAAGGCACACCGCGCCAGCGTCGCTGTCGGCAGCGTCGAGGATGAACTGGAAGGTCCAGCGCACGTCTTCCGACGTGGCTGCCTCCCCGTCCGACCACTTCTTGTTGGGATCGATCTTGTACGTGTAGGTCAGACCGTCGTCGGACACCGTCCATGATTCGGCGTAACCGGGCGTCGGGCCGAGGTTCTGATCGAACTCGTTCAGGAACTCGTAGTTGAGGCTGAACGCCTCCCACCCGACGACGAGCGCCGTCTGGAACGGGTTCATTGCATCCAGGTCCTGCGTCGTTCCGACGCGAAGGACCGTTGGGTCGGCAGCCGTCGCGGGAGCCGCCGAGGGCATCAACAGCGCCATGCCCATCATGAGCGCAAGGGTCGATCGCACGACCCGGGGCCGCGTAGACAGGGACATCCAGCTCTCCTCCTCACGTGATCGGGCCCGGTCCCGGGGCCTGCCGATCACTGGCCGTCGCCGACGGCCGCTTCGGACTGTCTCACACCGAGCAGCCGATATGCAACCTGCATATCGGTACAACGCACGGGGCGAAACGTCACGCCCGGCGATCGGTAGCGTCGCTGCCCCTGCCTCCCTGCGCCGAGCGGACGTGCTCAGATGACGAACGAGCGCGACAGCGTGGAGTCGTGCAGCGCCGGCCGGTCGAGCCGGAACGCGCCCAGGTCCGCGTCCACCTCGGACGCGCCGCGAGCCGCCCGCTCGGCCACCACGCGACCCAGCAGCGAGGCGAACTTGTAGGCGTGGGCCGAGCCCAGGAGGACCTGGATGCCCGGATGCCCGGTGAGCTGGTCGATCACGAAGTCGCGGTCAGGCGTCAGGGTGTAGAGACACGACTTGACGAGGAACGGCTGGGAAGCCATCGCAGGCAGGTGCGCGGCGAGGAACGACAGGACGCGATCGAGGGCGGCGTTGTCCCGGTCGAAGGTGCGCGTCTCATGGGTGACCTCACGACCCCCGACATCCTGGCCGATCTTCGGACCCGGGTGACCGTGGGTCGGGAATCCATAGAAGGACGGCTCATCCATCCAGATCCAGATCGGAAAGCGCTCGGGCGAGAAGAGGCCCGGGTCACCGGTCGGCGTGAACCAGGACACCTGCTCCTGGGTGATCGTGAGCGGCAGCCGCAGTCCGAACGGCGCCAGCAGGTCGTTCGTCCACGAGTCCGCCGCGAGGATCACCCGGCCGGCCCTGACCCGCTCGCCGCCGTCGAGCTCGAGCGTCAGCTCGCCGCCGGAGTCCTCGACAGCCGCCACGCGGGCGTGCTCCCGAAGCTGGGCACCGTGCTCCGTGGCGAGCCGTCGATGTGCAGCGTTGCCCTGCGACGGATCGGCGATGCCGGCCTCGGCCTGGAACAGCCCCATGTGACCGTCGTCGAGACGCCAGGCGGGCCATCGGCGCATGATCTCCGACGCTGTCAGCTGCTCGAACGGGACGCGCTCGTCGGTCATCGCCCGGGCATAGGCGTCGAGATCGATCGCGACGCCTTCGGCGGGTTCGGCCGGCCCGACGTCGAGACCTCCGGTTCGATGGATCACGCGGGTTCCGCTCTCGCGCTCGACCTCGGCCCAGGCGTCGTAGGCGAGCCGTGTGAGCCGCACGTAGTCGCGCCGGTGGTAGGACCGGCGAATGATCCGGCTGACGTCCTCGGAGGCTCCGTACGGGTGACCGAGCTCGAACTGCTCGAGCCCCAGCACCCGCGCACCCGGCTCGCGCGCCGCCCAGTAGGTGGCCGCCGAACCGAGCCCGCCAAGCCCGACCACCGCGACATCCACGTCCCTCGTCATGCGTCGGGACCAAGCTCGATCGCCTCGCGGCCGACGCGATCACCGACGTAGCGCCGGATGTCCAGCGAGAGGTCCTCCATCGGTGCGTACCAGCCGAAGCGGAAGCGGCGAGACGTCATGCCGTCCTGGACGCCCTCGCACACGGCCCAGTCCTGGCGATTGACCAGGTCCCAGAACTCGACAGCGTCCGTCGGGTCGAAGCTCGGCCTCGCCATCTCGTCCGGGTGGAACAGAAAGTCCACCACGACCAGCGTCCGATCGGGAGCCCTGGGCAGCAGCATGAACGCGGCCACATGATCGGCCGACAGGCTGATCATCAGGTTCGGATAGACGAGCTCACCCTTGTGGCGGACCTGCTCGTCGGCGTCGAGGCCCGGGAACGGTGCCCGGTCGCTGGTGCCGGTGGCGGTGAACGTGAACGTGCCCTCTGCCTGCGGGATGCCGGCATCCCAGTCGAGGTTGCCACCGCCCTTCTCGCGGAACGCGGGCACGATCCGGCACAGCTCGGGATGCACGCCCGAGCAGTGGTAGCACTCGTTGTAGTTCTCGACGATGACCTTCCAGTTCGCCTGGACGTCGTACACGATCCGCCGCGCGATGCGAAGCTCGGCGAGCGGGTACCGGACGAGACGCCGGGCGATGTCATCCAGCTGGGAACCGAGCCGCCGGGCCGCTGCCCGCTCCGCGGAGAGGTTCACGAACAGCCAGCCGCCCCACGTGTCGAGGGGAACGGAATGGAGCCCGAACGCCTCCGGCTCGAAGGCATCGGACTCACCCAGGAACGGCGCGTTGCGCACGCGACCATCGAGCTCGTAGCACCACGAGTGGTAGGCGCAGCGGATCACGCCCCGGAAGCGTGCCCGACGGACCCGGGTCGTCGGTCGTCACCGGCTCCGGCCGCTGATCGGCTCGTGGTCAGGCGGGAGCCTCGGTGCCGGCACAGGTCGAAATGTGCATGGAGCTCGCCCTCCCTGCCGCGGACCACGATGATCCGCTCCCCTGCCACGTCGACCGCCAGAAAGTCGCCGCGGTCGCGCAGCTGGTCCACACGCCCGACGGCCACCCACTCCGACCACCAGATTCCGTCGCGCTCGAGATCCAGGAATGCCGGGTCCAGGTAGGCGGCGCGCGGGAGCGACGCCTCGAATGCGCCCCGGGCCATGCGCGAAGGCGGTACCTGCGTGGGCGGTGCCGGGCTGGCCGGGACGGTGGACGCGGGACGGCGGCCGGACACGGCAGGATCCTCGATGCGGGCTGGCCTCGTGGCGCCCATGCTACGGGCAGCGCCATGGGCACGGCCGACCCGTCCCGCAGGTCGTTCCCGGCCGGGAGCACCAGGTCGCGCGGGTTGTCAGCCGGCCGGCGCCTCGGGCGGCCGTGGTGGACGAAGGTGGCTCGCGACGCCGTACGTCTCGCCGTTCTCCGGATCCCGTCGGGGCACGACCACGAGCCTTCGAGGACCCGCCGGCGTGATGACCTCCCTCGCGAGCGGGCGGCCCTCGCGGTAGACCCGATCCATCAGCTCGAATGCCTCCACCGGCAGGTCCGCCATGACCTCTCGGGCGGGCACACCCAATGACGCCGCTCCGAACAGCTCCAGGAACGGCGGGTTGCCATACATGATCACGTGCGCCGGACCGTAATGGAACGCCGCCGGGCTGGGCCCGGTGGGCTCCGGACCTGGCACCGGTCTCGTCATCGCGAGCGCCCGGTCAGCGGGGCGACCCGCCGGTCCGGCCGCGCTCGAGCGTGGCAGCGTAGATGCCCACGCCCGCGATCGTCAGGAGGTCGTGGATCTGCCCCGTGGCGATCTCCTCGAGAACCTCGTCGAGCGTCGCCCAGCGCAGCGCGAGGTCCTCGGTCGGATCGGGCGAGGCCGGGCCCGGGTGCAGGCCGGTGGCGAGGAACAGCGCGCCGACCTCGTCGGTGACCGAGTTCGAGATCGACAGCCGGCTCAGCCTGCGCCACTCGTCCGCCTCGAACCCCGTCTCCTCGCGGAGCTCCCGCCGCGCGCCCGCCTCGGGTGCCTCGTCGAACGGGACACCTCCCTCGGGGATCTCCCAGCTGTACTCGTCCAGGGCATATCGATGCTGCCCGACGAGCAGCAGGCGACCGGCGTCGTCCACCGCGACCACCCCGACCGCGGCGTTTCGGAAGTGAACGACACCGTAGATCCCCGGGCTTCCATCCGGTCGGTCGACCTCGTCGTGGAACACCTCGATCCACCCGTTGGCATAGGCGATGGAGCGAGACCGCCGGCGCCATGGCCCGATGGCCTGGCCGTCCGGCAGGTGGTCGTCATCGTCGTGCGGGCCCGATCGCACATCGTGATTCGTCACGAGGCACACGGTACCCGGCCTCGCAGTGCGATGTGCCCCGGGACACAATGCGCCGCTATGCTCGGCGCCGTGAGATCGGAGCGCCAGTCTCGATGAGCGAGCCTGTCCACGAGGTCGACGTACGCTGGGACCTGAGGATCCCCATGAGCGACGGCCTCGAGCTGTCTGCCAACCTGTGGCTGCCGCGCCCGTCCTCCGACCGACCCGGCGAGCAGTTCCCGGCGATCCTCGAGATGATCCCGTACGGCAAGGACAACTGGCGCCGGAACTCGGACGTGGCGCGTGGGGAGTGGCTCGCCGCGCGGGGTTTCGCCCTCTGCCGACTCGACGTGCGCGGCACGGGATCGTCCCCCGGCATCGCCGAGGACGAGTACACCGAGGTGGAGACCCGGGATGGCTACGAAGCTGTCGAATGGCTTGCGCGACAGGCGTGGTGCAACGGCAACATCGGCATGTGGGGCATCAGCTACGGGGGCTTCACCGCGATCCAGGTCGCGAAGCTCCAGCCGCCGCACCTGCGCGCGATCCTGCCCATGTATGCGACCGACGACCGGTATCGCGACGACGTCCACATCCGTGGCGGCTGCGTGACCGCCAGCGAGAAGTGCCAGTACGCCGTGAGCCAGCTGGGCATGAACGCGATGCCACCGCTGCCGGCGTTTCGGGGCGAGCGATGGCGGGACGAGTGGCGGGATCGGCTGGACCGGACGCCACCCTGGCTGTTCGCCTGGATCCGTGAGCAGACCGACGGTCCGTACTGGCGCCGTGGATCGCTCGCGCCCGACTACGACGCCCTGCGGTGCGCGGTGTTCCAGGTCGCCGGCTGGACCGACGCCTACGTCGATCCGGCGTTCCGCATCCAGGAGCGATGCACCGGCGCGACCTCGGTCCGGACGCTGGTCGGCAACTGGGTGCACTCGTTCCCGGACGATGCCTATCCGGGCCCCAACGTCAACTGGTACCACGAGCTCGTCCGCTTCTTCGACCGGTACCTCAAGGGCATCGACAACGGCTGGGACCGAGGGCCGGCCCTCACCTGGTTCGAGCACGAATGGGCCGAGCCGGAGCCGTTCCCGGGCGCCTGGCCGGGGCGCTGGCGGGCTGCGGACGGATACCCGGTCGCCGGCACCGCCCTCGCGACATGGCACCTCGACGGAGAACGTCTCGATCCCGACGCGGCTCCGCGAGACGGCCTGCGCTCGGTCCGCCACCGGGCGACGGTTGGGACCGCCGGGGCGCTCTCCTGGGGCGCGGGCTGGCACCCCAACGGCCTGGCCCGCGACCTGCGCCGCGATGAGCTGCACGGCCTCACGTACACGAGCCCGCCGCTGACCGGCGCCGTGTCGGTGATCGGGGTGCCCGAGGTCGTCCTGCACCTGACTGCGACCATGCCGATCGCGACCAGCGTGGTCCGCCTGTCCGAGGTCTCGCCCGAGGGGGTCTCGGCGCTCGTCGCCACCGGCGTGCTCAACCTCACGCATCGGCTGTCGGACGTCGACCCGGCCCCGATGCCGACCCGGCCCCGGGCGACGGAGGAGGTTCGGATCCCCCTTCGAACGACCGGCCATCGCTTCTCGCCCGGGAACCGGATCCGGGTCACGGTGCTGACGAGCTACTGGCCCGTCCTGTGGCCATCGCCGTTGCCCGGCGAGCTGCGTGTCCACCACGGGCCTTCGGCACCCTCGCGACTGGTGCTGCCGGTCCTTCCCGACGACGCCCCGGGCGTGCCGCCGCCCGACTTCGCGGCCGGGCCCGCCGGGCTCCGGGCGGTGGGTTCGGAGGAGGAGGATCCGCCCGTCTGGCACGTCACGGAGGACGTCATTGCGGGAACCGTAGCGGTGGCGATCGGCGATGGCGGCGCGAGCATCCTCGAGGACGGCTCGCGCGTCTACAGCGCCGAGCGCCTGAACCTCACCGCCTCGGACGCGGATCCCGCGCACGCGAGGCTGGCGAGCGTCGTCCGCTACGAGTGGACGGGCGACGGGTTCGACGTCGACATCCGCGCCACGGGCGACATCGAATCGGATGCCGGGTCGTTCGACGTACGTGTCGACCTCGACGTGCGGCTCGATGGCCAGCCATTCTTCGAGCGGAGCTGGCGCGAGCGCATCCCGCGCAACCTGGTGTAGCGAGCGCGCCCTGGTGCGGCCAGCGGACCCCGGGGGCCCGGTGGAACGCGGGCGCCCGGTCGAACGCGGGCCCCGGGCGAACCGGACTCACGGCGGCCGTGGGTGTCAGAGGCCGATCGTGTGGAGCGCTCCGAGCGCCGCCTCCGCGCTCAGCACGGCGACCGAGACGCTGGCCATCGTGCCCACCAGGTAGTACTCCACGAAGGCAGGATCCCGCAGCTGGCGGAAGCGCGCGGCCGTCTTCACGACCAGCAGCAGCCCGACCGCGACCCAGGCGCCGGCGAGCACGAACGCGACGACCAGGAGTCGCTCGAGCGCGCCGATCGCGGCGCTGATCCGCGCCGATGTGCCGGCCGGAACGCCCGTCTTCACGGGCCCCGGAGTCGTGACCACAACCTCGGCCGGGTCGGGCACGTGAGCCAGCGTCGAGATCGGGGCCGGCGTCGCGTCGGCGACCGCGACGGGATCCCGCGCCAGGGCGGTAGCGGCGCCGGAGGCGTCGGCCGGTGCGCGACCGATCGATGCGCTCGGAGCCCCCGGCGACCGCGCCTCGTGCGTCGCCGCCGGTGCCAGCCCCGGGCGAGCGTCACCGACCGCCGAAGGCACGTCGAGGTCGCGCGGCGTCAGCAGCGACATGACGAAGTAGAACGCACCGCGCGTGTTGACGATCGCGAGCGAGATCAGCACGACCCCCGTCAGGATCGTCGCGTGCACCGTGGTCAGGTTCCACGCTCCCAGCGCGGTGTCGACGAACTGCTGGAACTCGGGCAGCAACCCGGCCCCGGAGATGAACACGAGCCAGGCGACGAGGAGGAACGTGACGTGCAGCACCTGGTCTGCGATGAACAGGATTCCGGGCCACGGCGACCACGCCGCCCCCAGGCCGGAGGCCGGTGCCGTCCCCGTCCGCTCGATCAGCGCTCGCGCCTGGGCCTGGGCCACGAGGTTCGCCTGACGCGTTGCCCGAACCTTCCAGCGGTCCACGACCATGTGTGAGGCGACGACCAGCACGAGCGCGGCCAGCCCTCGCAACCCGAACGCGAGCACGATCGGCGACAGGCACAGGCCAACGTGGAAGCCGTGGAGGCCCAAGGCGCTCCACCCCTCCCGTCCGCCCGTCCCCTTGTTGATCGCGATCCAGTCGTTCTGGAGGACGAAGTCGGCGAGCAGATGCGAGAACAGCATCAGCACGACCACGAGGACGGCGTCGCTCATCGCATACCCCCGGCGACGGCCCCGTCCAGGCCGCTCAGCGGCGAACGCGCCACCACGGAGCGGGCGACTCCGTCACGGAAGATGCCGCCGAGCGTCCGAGCCAGGCGCTCCAGGTGTCGGATCCCGGCCCGGTCGGCCATCACCGACACGGTTGCGCGACTCACACCCAGCCGTTCGGCAGCCTCCGACTGACGGAGCTCGTCGACGAGCAGCAGCCTGCCGACCTCGCGCTGACGGACGGTGAGTCGCCCCAGCAGCTCGGTCAGCAGAGGCCCGAGGTCGTCAAGCAGCGCATCCGCCTCCGGATCGCCGGTCACGGCCCGCAGGCCGTCGCGTCGCGTCCGCAGCTCGGACAGCGCCTCCCGGGCGGCCCGGAAGGCAGGCCCTGTTCGTTCCGTCGCCGGTCCGGTGCCGGGCTCGACCTCGCCCCACACGATGGCCCAGCGCAACGCCCGCGCGTCAGGCTCGAGAGCGGCACGCATGACGGCGACGAACGGGTCGCCCCCGGGCGCCAGCAGGCCCTGGAGCTCGTCACCCTGCGTGAACGCGAACGGAGCCAGGCGTCGCGCCCGCGGAAACGCAGCGTCAAGCTCGCCCCGCAGGGCGCGCAGCCATGCCGTCGAACCGGGATCGCGCCGTGAATCGACCACGTCACCGAACAGCACGGTCCCGGTGGGCCGAGTGCTCATCCGCGGCAGCCTACCTGACCCAGCGTTAGCCGGACAGAGCTAACAAGTACCATGTTAGCCGCAAGAGACTAACACCGACCGTTGTCAAAGCCCCGACAGCCCATCCCGCGCCGAACCCGGCCCAGCTCAGGCGTGCGCCAGCGAGGGCAGCACGCCGGCCATCGCCGACGCGGCCGCCTCGCGATGCTCGCCGGTCGCGAAATCGAGAAGCGGATGACCGGGCAGCGGATGCTCCTCGACTCGTCCATCGCGGCGAACGTAGAGGACCGGATAGATCGCGCCCGTCCCGTCGGCCTCGACCGTCATCGCGACCATGTCCCGATCGAGCCCATCGAGCGCATGGACAAGCGGCAGGATGCCCTCGTCGCGGATCCCGGCATCGCCGGACACGGAGAGCACCCGGGCCAGGTATCCCTTCTGATGCCACAGCTCGGGTGCGCTGGTCGCCTCGCGAACCAGGTACCCGATGACGTCCTCCTCCCGAACCTCCGCGCGCGGGATCGATACGCCGAAGCGCGTCTCGGCGATGTGGTCGGTCAGGATGAGGCTGTTGTACCGATGGCCCTGCACGGCCCCGGAGTGTGAGCCGACGCCGTGCTTGCGCAGCCCCGGAGCCGCCGACGAGATCGTGCCGGCGAAGTAGATCCCCGGCACCGAGACGCTCTCCCACATGGGGGTCACAGCCGGCAGCAGGCTGCGCCCGAAGGTCGTCACCCCGAGGTCGGGCAGGTCCTGCAGCGGGCAGGTGAACCCGGTCGCTGCGATCACCTCGTCCACCTCGACGCTGAGCGGCGCGCTGGTGGTGGTCCGCTTCAGATCGACCCGGTACGCATCACCGGTCGGGACGATGCGGTCGGTCGAGGCGTCGAGGATCGACACTCCGAGGCCCAGGAAGTTGTCCTCGAACGGCTGGACGTACCGGGCCCGAACGCCGACCAGCTGGTTGGCCACCACCGACATCTTGGCCGGGGACGGCGAGCTCAGGATGATGTGCGACGCCCAGGGCGCGAGGCCGGACGCGAGCTCGAACCCGGAGTTCTGCTTGCCGATGATGAACAGGCGCTTGCCGGCGTACGACGACGCTTCGCGGGTGTCCGCGTAATGCCGGGCATGCTCGATCCCGGGTGGGCTGGGCGTCCATGGCTGCGCGACGCCGACGGCAAGGACCAGGATGCCGGTCCGGTACTCGCCATCCGTCGTCTCGAGCACGAAGGTCGTGCCGTCTCGACCTTCCTCGCGACGTGTCCGCTGCCAGGTGCAGTCGTAGCGGACCTCGATGCCCGCCCGTTCGGCAAACGCCGTCAGGCCGGCCTCCATCTCCGGCCGGCTGGGGAAGTAGTTGTGCCCATCGAGGAACTCGGCCTGGAGCGACCGGAGCTCGGGCTCGTCGGCGATCAGGCTGTTCCAGTCGTACCGCTGGTACTCGCGACTGCGTCGCTCCTCGGGCGCGTACGGCTTGGTCCACGACAGCAGGCGCTGGAAGAACGGCCACCTGCGGAACATGCCGCCGGGCGCCGGGTCGGCCGACAGCACCGCGTGGGTGATGCCGCGGCGTCGAAGTCCGTAGCTGACCTGGAGGCCGCCCGGGCCGCTGCCGATGACGATCGCCGGATACTCCCCCGGAGGAAACGGGCGGGGGTCGGAGGCCATGGTCTCAGCTCCGCCAGCGGTTCGCGTTTCGCAGTCGTCGTGCCTGCGACTGGAGCATTCGGAACATGACCTTCGGGTGGCTCTCGAGGAAGCCCTGCACGTCCGACCCGGCGATCACGATGCAGCGGAGCGGAGCGGTGGCGACGACATCGGCTGTCGGGGGCTCGCCCAGCAGGATCGACACCTCCCCGAAGAAGTCGCCCCGGTGGAGAGTCGATCGCTTGGTGCCGTCCACGATGACGTCCGCCTCGCCCGAGAGGATCACGTAGAAGCCGGACCCGGTCATGCCCTGGCGAAGGATCCGCTCCCCGTTCGGGAAGAACACCTCCTCGAACACGCCCGCCACCGACAGCAGCTGCGGCGTCTGGAGGTCGCCGAACAGGGTGAACCCCGCGAGGGTGTCTGCGATCTCCTCCCGCGTCGCCATGGTGCCCACCATCCTCTGTGCTGGTCGCCCGCTCCGGCCGCCCGTTGCGCTGCATGCTCTCACACCTCGGCCGAGGGGAATCGGTCCCGGGATTGGGTCCCCGGATTCGGGCCGGCCTGCGCGACGATCGCCATGACTCGCGTTGACGCCCATGAACCTCGGGCGCACCATGGCCCAACTCGGAGGACAAGATGACGCTGACCCAGGACCGGCGCTCGGAGCTGCTCGGCGCCTGCCCCCTGTTTCGGGAACTCGACGCGGACGATCTGGCCGCGGTCGCGGCGGCTGCGATCGAGGTGGATTTTCCCGCAGGTCGCGTGCTCGCGCGCCAGGGGGAGATCGGGACCGGGTTCTTCCTGATCTCCGAGGGCTCCGTGCAGGTCGTTCGGGATGGCCGGACGGTCGCCACTCTCGGGCCCGGCGACTTCTTCGGTGAGCTGTCGGTGCTCGATGGCGGACCGCGGATCGCCCAGGTCGTGGCCGAGGCGCCAACCCGGTGCCTGGCCCTCGCCTCGTGGGACTTCGAACGTGTCCTGCGCGAGAAGCCCGGGGTCGCGCTGGCCGTGCTGCGCGTCGTGACCGCTCGGCTGCGCGAGCTGGCGCCCGACCACCGGACATGACCGGCACGGCGTCCCCGGCCCGGCAACCAGGATGACGCAGCTCGCGCCCCCCATCGGTCAGGTCACCTTCCTGTTCACCGACGTCGAGGGCTCGACGGCATTGGTCGACCGGCTGGGAACGTCCGCGTGGCGGCCCGTGCTGGAACGTCACCGCTCGCTGATCAGGGATGCGCTGGCGCAGCACGCCGGGGTCGAGATCGGCACCGAGGGCGACTCGTTCTTCGCCGTGTTCCGCGACGCGATCGATGCCGTGGACGCCGCCGCCGAGGCACAGCGCGCGCTGGCCGCCGAGCCGTGGCCCGACGAGGCGGTCATCCGTGTTCGGATGGGGATCCACACGGGCACGGGCGAGCTCGACGCCGATGGCGGCTACGTGGGCTATGACGTCCACCGTGCCGCGCGCATCGCGAGTGCCGCAAGCGGCGGCCAGGTATTGCTGTCCGAGGCCACGAGCGCCCTCGTCGGGCGACCACCTGCCCCCCGGCGTCACGTTGCGCGCTCTTGGTTCCCATCGCCTCAAGGACCTGCGGCCCGAGCGAATCGCGCAGCTGGACGTCGAGGGTCTGCCGTCCGAGTTCGCCGCCATCCGGTCGCTCGACTCGCGGCCCAACAACCTGCCCGAGCAGCTCACCAGGTTCATCGGGCGCGAGGACGAGCTGGCCGAGGTGCGCGCGCTGCTCGAGCGGTCGCGCCTGGTCACGCTGACCGGCCCCGGCGGCACCGGCAAGACGCGTCTGTCGCTCCAGGTCGCCGCCGATGCCACCGATGCCTTTCCTGACGGCGTGTGGTTCGTGGCCCTGGCCGCGATCCAGGACCCGGCGCTGGTGGTCCCGACGATCACCCAGACGATGGGCATCGCGGACGATCCACAGCGAGGACCGCTCGCGCTGCTCGGCGACAGGCTCGAGGGCCAGCAGGTCCTGCTGGTGCTCGACAACATGGAGCAGCTGCTCGGGTCGGCCGGCGACCTCTCGTCGCTGCTTCACCGGGCACCAGGGCTCCGGATCCTGGCCACCAGCCGGGCGCCGCTGCGGCTGTCGGGCGAGCAGGAGTACCCGGTGCCGGGACTTTCGGCTCCGGTGGAGCTCGGACGCCTGAGCCCCTACCAGCGTGAGCACCTCCGGCAGCGCAGCGAGATCGGCGGCCGGCTGCCCTGGTGCAGTTCGCCGGCGTCCAGCTGTTCGTGGTCCGTGCCCAGGCGGTCCGACCCGACTTCGAGCTCACGACAGGGAACGCGGATGACGTGGCCGCGATCGTCGCCCACCTCGGCGGCATCCCGCTCGCGATCGAGCTCGCCGCTGCCCGGCTGCGCTTCCTGACCCCGGCCGCCATCCACGAGCGGCTCGAGGACCGGCTCGACCTGCCGGGCGGCGCTTCCGCGGACGTACCGGAGCGGCAGCGGACGCTGCGTGGCGCGATCGACTGGAGCTTCGAGCTGCTCGAGCCCCCGGCGGCCCGGCTGTTCCAGCGCCTCGGCGTCTTCTCGGGGGGCTTCGATCTCCGCTGCGCGGAGGCGGTCGCGGGCTCGCGAGGCGAGCTGGGCATCGACCCGCTGGACGGCCTCGCGACGCTCGTCGACCAGAGCCTCGTGCGCTCCGAGGACCTCGCCGGCGAGCCACGCTTCTCGCTGCTCGAGCCCATCCGTGAGTTCGCCCTCGAACGCCTCGCCGGGAGCGGCGACGAGGAGACCGCCCGGGGACGGCACGCCACCGCCTACCACGACCTGGCCGTCGACCTCGAGCCCGAGATCAGCGGCGCCGGTCAACGCGCGGTGCTCGACCGGCTCGAGGTCGAGCACGCGAACATCCGGGCGGCGATCGACTGGGCCGACGGCCACGCGGATGGCACCATCGCGATCGAGACCGCGGTGGCGGTCTGGCGCTTCTGGCAGAAGCGCGGCCACCTGCGGGAGGCCCGGAGCCGGATGGAGACCCTGGTCGGACGCGCCTGGTTCGCGGACCTCCCGGTGCCCCAGCGCGCCCGCACGCACGAGGTGCTCGGCGGGATCATCTACTGGCACGGGGACGTGGCCGGCGCGCGTCCCGCGTACGAGACCGCGCTGGGCCTGTGGCGTCAGATCGGCGACGAGTCCGAGGTCGCAAACGCGCTCTACAACCTCTCGTTCACCTACTCCATGGCGACTGACAGCGTTGCCGACGACCGGCGGATGGCGATGGACATCCTTGACGAGGCGCTCGCCATCTACCGCTCTCTGAGCGACGACCGCGGCATGGCGAACGTCCTGTGGGCACGCGGCATCCAGGCGTACTTCGCCAACGAGGACCTCGAAGCGGCCCCACCGTACTTCGAGGAGGCGCTGGAGCTGTATCGGAAGGTGGGCGACCGTACCCAGGAAGCGTGGGCGCTGCACCAGCTCGGATCGTCTCGCCTCAAGCTTCACCAGGTCGACGCGGCACGGCTGCTGATCCGCGAGGCGCTCGGGATCTTTGACGAGACGGGGGACTTCTCCGGGATGACCATGGCGCTCGACGATCTCGCGGCGGTCGCGGTGGCCGAGGACGATCTCGTCCGGGCGGGCCGTCTCGATGGCCTGGCACGACGCCTGCAGACCACGTCAGGCGCCATGCTCGCCGGCGTGGTCCAGGAAGCCTTCGAGCGAGCGACCCGGCCCGGAGCCGGCGACCGTCTCGGCGCGGAGGAGCTGGAGCGACACCGGGCCGAAGGGGCCGCGTTCGCGTTGCCGGATGGCATTCGCTACGCGCTGGGCGAGGAGGTGGCGATCCCGCGTCCGGAGGCCGTGCCGGAGGTCGAGGCTGCGCCGTGACCGCCGCCAGGCGGCCTCCACGGCAATGACCCAGCACCCAGGGCCCGGCTGACTCCGCGGTGACTGACGCGCGTGCCGGATCGCACCCGACACGCGGCCTGGATCGCCGCTCCGAGGGCGCGCAGCGGGACGTAGCATGGTCCTCGTGCAGGCCCCCGATCCCGACCTCGATCTCGACCCGGCCAGCCCCATTCGTCTCGTCGCCGGCGCCCCCGTCGCGAACGTCGGCGTGGAGCCCGATGATCCGGGTGATCTCGTGCTCACCTGCACCAACTGCGGTGCCCGCATGATCGAGCGGAAGTGCAAGCTCATCTGCCGTTGCGGCTACTTCCTGTCCTGCTCGGACTACTACTGACCGCTGCGGAGGTGTGCGACCGGGCCCGCGCCACGGCGACCGACCCGATCCATGGATCGGATGACCGGGCGCCGTGCCGCACCGGCACCGTGCCATGAGGACGGGGGACGGCTCGCGTCGCTCGCGTACCGCGGGTTCGGGCGCTTCCAGCGCGACGCCCGCCTGATCCTGGTCACGAGCCTGGTGACCGGTGCGGCCGTCAGCCTGTGGTGGATCGACTTCAACCTGTATCTGAGCGCGCTCGGCTTCTCGACCGCGACGATCGGGCTGGTCTCCACCGCGGGTTCGCTGGCAGGCGCCATCGTCGCCTTCCCCGCCTCGGCGGCATCGGACCGCATCGGGCGACGCGCCGTCCTGGTTGCCGGTGTGATCGCGGGCATGATCGCCCTGGTCGCGCTGCTCGCATCGGAGGCTCTCGTCGTCATCGTGGTCGCGGCCGCCCTGTGGTCGATGGGGTTCAACGCGTTCAACGTCGTGATCGCCCCGTTCCTGACCGAGCACAGCCGGCCCGAGCACCGCAACGAGCTGTTCGCCATCCAGTTCGCGATCCAGAACGTCACCAACGTGATGGCCGCGATCCTGGGTGGCGTGGTCGCGACCGCCCTCGCCAGCTGGCTCGGCCTCGCCGCCGGCGGCCCGGGAACATACCGCATCATCCTCGTGCTGATGCTCGCCCTCTCGGCGCTCGGCCTGGTCGCCGTCCTCCGGCTGGCCGACGACCGCCCGGCCCGTGTCGAGCTCGCCAGGCTGCGTCGGCTGGGCGAACCGGCGGCGTTCCCCGCAGATCCCCGTCGAGCCCGAACCCTGCTGGGCATCCAGATCCGTGATCGGGGGCGCTTCGCGAAGCTCGTGATCCCCGGGTTCCTGATCTCGGTCGGGGCCGGTCAGGTCATCCCGTTCCTCAACGTGTTCGTGCAGGGCAAGTTCGGCCTCGATCTCGCGGAGCTCAACGCCGTGTTCGCGGTCACGTCGCTTGGCACCGTGCTCGCGATCCTCGCCCAGCCCCGGCTCGCGCGTCGCTTCGGCCAGATCACCTCGGTGGTCCTGGTCCAGGGTGCCTCGATCCCGTTCCTGGTGGTGCTCGGGTTCTCACCCGTCCTGTGGACGGTGATCCTCGCGATGGCCGTGCGCAGCTCGCTGATGAACGCCGGCAACCCGATCTTCAACGCGTTCGCGATGGAGCAGGTGCTGCCGGTCGAGCGCGCCACGCTGGCCGCTGCGATGAGCGTCCTGTGGCAGGCGGGCTGGGTGATCGGCGGAACCTGGTTCGCGCTGCTCCAGGCGTCCCTCGGCTTCGAGGGCGGCTACACCGTGAACTTCCTCAGCATCATCGCGCTCTACTCGATGGCGACCGCGCTCTACTGGTGGTGGTTCCGGGAGGCCGATCGGCGCGCGCTGGCGGCGCGAGCGGCACCCGCCTGACCCGGACCCGGGCGCGGTCGGTGCCGCTCGCCAGACCCGGACGGCGCTCGCGACGACCTGCGCGACGGCCGGCGGCCCGGCCGGTGCGTCGGGTTGCCGGTGTGCGTTGCCTGCAGGTATCCGCATGGACGCTCGGCCGGTAGACTGCGCCCATGGCAGACGCGGCCGTCCCCGATCGCCCCAGGTCGTCGATCCCCCGCAACCCAGGGCGCCACGAGCTGGGCATGAAGGCAACCCTGCTGTTCCCGGACAAGGCGATCGTCGAGCGCTACTACGTGCCGCTCGTGTACACGGCATGCCGCACGTGCTACTCGGAGCTGGAGCCGCAGGAGATCTTCCGGCGCGCGGTCGAGGGCGAGGTCGCCCCGGCCAGCATGCAGCGGCTTATCTCCAATGTCATCGAGTCGGGACACGGCTCGACGATCGAGCACATCGTGTTCACGTTCGCGCTGAGCGGAGTCTCGCGGACGCTGTCGCACCAGCTGGTCCGGCATCGCGCCGGCGTGGCCTTCGACCAGCAAAGCCAGCGGTACGTCAAGTACAAGGGAGCGGCGACGATGCTCCCGGCAACCATTGCCGAGGGTGATCCCGAGCTGAGGGCTCGCTACGAGTCCCAGGTCGACAGCGCGCTCGGCTTGTACGGCGAGCTCCTCGGCGCCGGGGTGCCCGGGGAGGACGCCAGGTTCGTGTTCCCCAACGCGACCCGCACCAACCTGGTGATGACCACCAATCTCCGAGCGCTGATCCACATGTCGGGGCTGCGGCTGTGCACGATGGCGCAATGGGAGATCCGGCGCCTGTTCCAGCTCATCCGGCACGAGGTGTTCAACGTGTCGCCGTTCCTGGGTGCGTTCCTGGCCCCCAAGTGCGTCGCGCTCGGCTACTGCGACGAGTTCAACAACCGCGACGAGCACTGCCCGATCCGACCCCACAAGGACAACGTCCTGGCGGCCTGGGCACAGCAGCGCGACGCCGCCAGGGCCGCGGGCCGGGACCTGCCGGTTCGCTGATCGGGGCGCGCTGATCGGGGGCCCCCTGATCTAGGCCCGCTGATCTAGGCCCGCTGATCGGGGCCCGCTGGTCTCAGCGTCAAGTCCCCGCGCACCCTGTCACCACTCCCGCACATCCGGCCTCGCCCAGCTGACGTGTGTACAGGGTTTGCATATTCGGTTGTGCCACGCAAGGTCGACAACCCCTTGACATTCGCGCGCAAATGCCGCAGGATCCTGATTGCCAACGCTGTACAAACCATCAACAAACGATGTGCAGCATGATCAACAAGGAGCCTGTCCATGTTCTTCCGACACCTGCGCGTGCCGGCCCTCGCCGGTGCCATCGTGGCCCTGCTCGTGGTCGCGAGCCCCGTCGCGGCCGCCGACAAGGCGATGGTTCGCGTGCTGCACGCCTCGCCCGACGCACCCGCCGTCGACGTGTACGTCAATGGTGACAAGGTCGGCGCACCGCTTGCCAACCTCGAGTTCGGCGACCTCAGCGAGTACGTCTCGCTGCCCGCCGGCACGTACGACATCAAGGTCTGCGCCAGCGCGGACGCGACCGTCTGCCCGATCGATGCCAGCGGCGTCTCGCTCGCCGGCGGCACGCACTACACGATCGCGGCCACCAACGTGCTCGCCTCGATCGAGGCCCAGGTCATCACCGATGCGCCGGCGCCCAGCGATGGCAAGACCCAGGTGCGCGTCGTGCACTTCTCGGCCGACACCCCCGCCGTCGACGTCCTGACCCAGGATGGCTCGACCAAGGTCGTCGAGAACCTCGCCTACCCGGATGCAACCGACTACCTGACGCTGGACCCCGGAAGCTACGACCTCAAGGTCTGCGCGGCCGCCGACAGCTCAGTTTGCCCGCTCGATCCGCCGGCGCTCGACCTGGCCGCAGGCCACTCGTACAGCGTGTTCGCCATCGGCTCGCTCGACGGCGACAGCCTGACCGCGGTGGTCGGTGTAGACGCCATCAAGGCGCCCGCAACGGACACGGTCGGGTCCACGTCCACGACCGCGCCGAGCTCGGGCCCGGCGCTGCTGCTGCTTGGGGCCGCGTTCGTGATCAGCCTGATCGGCGCCGCCCGCTACGCCACCCGCCGCGTGCGCGCCTGAGCCATCCGCAACCCCGGATCCGGACGAGACCAGAGAATCCAGGAGGAACCCTCGATGCGCAGAATTCCGCTCATGATCGGTGCCGCGCTGATCGCGGCCTCGGTCATCGCCGCCCCCGTCTCGGCGGCATCGGCTGGCGCCAAGCCAGGCGACCGGACGATCGCATCCATCGTGCTGGCGAACGACGGTGAGTTCGACGTGCTCCAGGCGGCCGCCGTCAAGGCCGGCCTGGTCGGAGCCCTTGACGGGCGCCGGCAGCTGACCGTCTTCGCACCCACCGACGCCGCGTTCGTCGGCACGTTCGAAGGCCTGCTGGGCACCACGCTCACCGAGCAGGACGTGATCGACTTCATCGACGCCGGCGGCGTTGACGCCGCGTTCGGCAAGGGTGCCCTGACGGACATCCTGCTGTACCACGTCACCGCCGGGCGCCGGACCAGCACGTCGGTGCTCGCCGCACCGGCCTACCGGATGCTCGATGGCCGCACGCTGACCCGCGGTCAGCTGCTCGACGCCGGTGTGATCAACACGAACATCTCGGCATCCAACGGTGTCATCCACGTGATCGGCTCGGTGCTGCTGCCGTAGCAGCGAGCCACGGTGGTGGCGTGGAGCGACACGCCACCACCTGCTCCACGGTCGCCTGCCCGGGCTCCGCACGGGCGCTCGCGACACCCCGGCCCACCCCTCGGCTCCTCCCTCGGCCGACGCCCCGCCCCGACCGGCGGGGCGTCGGCTTGCGCCCGGCACCCCCACGCGGGGCTCGACGTGTCCGATACTCTCGGCACGTGACACCACCGGCGCCAGGTCAGGCGCCACCGCGAGGAGCAGCTGCATGAACCGGCCCAGCAAGAACGTGACCTCGATCGGCGTGGTGGCCTTCATCATCGCCGCCGCCATGACCGGCATCGCCGGCCTGGGCGGCGCCATGTCCGGCTACGACCGCCTCGGGCTGCTGTTCATCGGCATCTTCATCGGCGTCTTCGTGCTGGGCTGGCTGCTCGATCGCGCCGCGCGCAACGCGCTGCGCTGAGGGCTCACCGGCACCGTGCGGGACGAGCGGCCGGGAGGTCCTGGTCAGGCTCCCGGTGCGGCGCCATCCGGGACCGCCAGGTCGGAGAGGAACCGGCGCAGGACGCGTACCAGGCGTGGCGCAGCCTCGTCACCGGCGGCGAGGACGTGCTCTTCGGTGACCGGCTCATCCGTGTAGCCTGCCGCAGCGTTCGTGATGACCGAGATGCCGCACAGCTCGAGCCCCACCCATCGCGCCGCGATCGCCTCGAGCACGGTCGACATGCCCACCGCATCGGCGCCCAGGCCGCGGAGCATGCGAACCTCCGCGGGTGTCTCGAATGCCGGCCCCGGCAGGCCCAGGTAGATCCCCTCTTCCAGCGGCACTCCGACCGCGGCGCCAGCAGCGTGGAGGGCCGCTCGCAGGCGCGGTGACCATGCACCGGTCATGTCAGGGAACCGTGGCCCCATCTCGTCCGCGTTCCGGCCGATCAAGGGTGAGCGCCCGGTCAGGTTGATGTGGTCCGAGATCACCATCAGCGTGCCCGGGACGAGCTCGCGGTTGAGACCCCCGGACGCGTTGGTCAGCACCGCCATCTCAGCACCCAGGCGCCGGAACAGCAGCACCGGCTGCGCCACGAGCCCGGGATGGTTGCCCTCGTACACGTGGAACCGTCCCTGCAGGACCACCACCGGCACGCCCTCGAGGTGCCCCAGCAGCAGCTGCCCCAGGTGGCCGGGCGCGGTCGCGGCGGGCCAGCCCGGGAGCTCGTCGAAGGGGATGGCAACGGGATGCGAGATGGCGGCCGCGATATCTCCGAGGCCGGACCCGAGCACGAGCCCGACCCGCGGCACCAGGGGCGTATGGCGGCGTACGGCGGCGGCGAGCGCCGCGAGGCGAGCCGGCTGGTCGACGGGAGCGATCGGCCGGGCCGGGTCGACGGGAGGATGCATGTCCGACATCGCGTTCGCTGGCGCGGCCGCCCCGGAGCACGTCGGGCGCTCGGGTGGGCGACCTGGCCCAGCCAGCGCGGGACGATGCCTGCCTCGCGGCCGATACGGGGACGTGTTAACGCTTCAACGCCCGGAGGAGTACCGACACCGGGATGCCGGTCACGTCCGTCCGGGCGTCCAGCCGACACAACCCTTTCGGGCCGCGCCTGCCGGCAGATGAAGCGCCCGAAGCGACCGGAGAGCGTCGGTCGTTGATGTGATCGCGAACCTGACGCCAGCGTGGCCTTGAGGTGATCGCAGCCGGCCGGGCGGAGCGGGTTTGAGGCAATCGCCTCCGCTCCGGACCTCCATCGGCCCCTTCGGGCACAACCGACGATACGCTGCGGCCCGAGGCCGGCCAAGGCGCTTTTCCACGATGTTCGCGAGCGGGCGGCTCGGACCGTCCACGAGTTTTCCTCCCCTGTGGACGGACTGTGGATGACCAGGCCCATGCTGGCCGGACGTGGTGGGCAGTCCGGCCCTGGCAGCCAGGATGCAGCAGCCGGCGCACCGGGGCAGGAGCTCAGCAGCGGGACGCAGCAGCCGGGACGCCGCAGCCGGGGCGCAGCAGCCGGGACGCCGCAGCCGGGACGACGCGATGGTGGCTCAGCCACCAAGTGCGAACATCTCGATCTTCGGCAGCCGCTCGGTCGCCTCGCTGCGCAGCTCCGAGTATCGATCCACGCGCGCCGACCATACGTCACGGATCCGGGCTGCCAGCTGGGCATCGCTCTCACCCGCCCGGAGCGGCGTCTTGAGATCCGTTCCCGAGACCGCGAACAGGCATGTGTAGAGGTGCCCCTCGGCCGACAGCCGGGCACGCGTGCAGTCTGCACAGAACGGACGGGTCACGGACGCGATGATCCCGAGCTCGCCGGAGCCATCGCGGTACCGGTAGCGACCGGCAACCTCGCCCCGGTAGCCGGGGGCCACCGGCTCCAGCGGCAGCTCGGCATCGACCCCGGCCAGGATCTCGGCGGCCGACACGACGTCATCCAGCCGCCACCCGTTCGAGTGCCCGACATCCATGTACTCGATGAACCGCAGGATGAGACCCTCCTCGCGTGCCCAGCGAGCGAGCGGCAGCACGGATGACTCGTTCATGCCGCGCCTGACCACGGTGTTCACCTTGATCGGCGCCAGCCCCGCGTCGCGCGCGGCCCTGATCCCGTCCAGAACCCGGGATACCGGGAAGTCGACACCGTTCATCTCGCCGAACACCTGGTCGTCGAGCGAGTCGAGGCTGACGGTGATCCGCTGCAGGCCCGCCTCGGCCAGCGGTCCGGCGAGCGCCCTGAGCGCCGAGCCGTTGGTGGTCAGCGTGAGGTCGATCGGACCGCCGTCCGGCGTCCGGAGCGCAGCCAGGTAGCCGATCAGCACGGGCAGATCGCGCCGCACGAGCGGTTCACCACCCGTGATCCGGAGCTTGTGGGCGCCAAGCCCGACGGCGATCCCGGCGAGGCGCGCGATCTCCTCGAACGACAGCACGAGCGAGCGAGGCAGGAACGCGAAGTCGCGGCCGAAGACCTCGGCCGGCATGCAGTACGGGCAACGGAAGTTGCAGCGGTCGGTCACCGAGATCCGCAGGTCGCGAAGCGGGCGTTCCAGGCGATCGAGCAGGGCAGGCTGGCCGGCCGCACCCACGGATGATGCGGGCTGGGTCGGGATCGGCGCGGAGCCGATGGCGTCGGTTGCGAGGTCGTTCCGGTCCACGAGGCCATGGTAAGGGGCAATCGATCAGGACCGCTCGTGGAGATTCCGGTGCATGCCGGTACCACCGGGACCAGGCGCTGGTACCTCTAGCGACTGCACCGCAACCCACTCTGCCGCCTACTGTGGCGTTCCAGCAACGGCCCGATGGCAGTGCGGAGGACCTCCTCGCTCATGGCGTCTACCGAAACCCGATCCGGCTTCCGGCTCCCGTGGAGCTCTGACCGCTCGCATGACGAGTCGGCTCAGGAGTCGTCGACCGAGCCGACGCCGGAGGCCGCTGACCCCACGACCGAAGCGAACGATCTCGCCTGGCCCGAGACCGACCTGACTGCCCGCCCGATGTTCAGCAGCCCCGAGCCCGATGCCCCTGAGATCGAGCCCGAGAACCCGACCGCCGAGGAGTCCCCGATGCCTGACACCGTCAACCCGACCTCGGCGCCGCCCGCGACGCCCAGGAAGCCGTCAAAGCTGATGTCCGACCTGTCGGCCGCGATCCGGTCGACGGCCGAGGCCGCGCGCGATCAGGCGCTGGCCCAGGCAGACGCGGACGCCCGCCAGGCGAAGGAAACCATCCGCGAGCAGTCCACCGAAGGCGCGGCCACCCTGCGCCTGCAGTCGGAGGAGGACATCGCCGGCATTCGCGACTGGTCCAAGGCCGAGATCGCGCGGATCCGCGAGGAGACCGATCGGAAGATCACCGATCGCAAGGCAGCCCTCGACGAGGAGCTCGGCGACCACGCCGCCAGCGTCGAGCGCCGGGTCGCCGAGGTCGATGCCGAGGTGGCGCACCACCAGGAGGCGATGGACGCCTACCTGGAGCGACTGCGCACCGAAGAGGATCCGGCGCGACTGGCGACCCTCGCCGAGACGATGCCCGAGCCACCGTCCTTCGGGAGCTGGCTCGAGACCGTGAGCGACGAGGCGGATGCCGACACGGAGGCGTCCGCCGAGACCGAGCCGGAGGCTGAGCCCGACCCGGGTGATGCTGCCGGGGCGTCCGCCGACGCCACGGTCGAGACCGACGACAAGGCGGCGACCGCCGAGGCCGTCGGCAACGTGGAGTCGCCGGGCGAGGAGGCGGCCGGCGAGGCGTCCGCAGACGTCGTCGCCGATCGGGTCGGCGCAAGCGATGCGGACGGCCAGGGCGAGACCGCAGACGAGCCGGCCGAGGGCACGGCCGAGGTCCAGGCCGACGACGCCGAGGCTGATGCCGAGACCACGGACGCAGCGGAGCAGCCGGCTGCAGCCCATGCGGCGTGGGGCGAGTCCTACGGTGACTGGACGACCCCGTCACCCAAGGCCGAGGACGAGGGCGATGCGGATGGCACGCCGCACTGGGCCGCCGGTGAGACGCCGGACGGCTTCCCGAGCGGCGACGATTCAGGCGAGCCGGTCGATCGAGGCGCAATCATGGCCGCCCTCGAGGCTGCCGCCGAGGCGGTCGTCGCGGCGGAATCGGCATCGGACTCCGCCGACCAGGCCGAGGCGGCCGCCGACGTGGCCGAGACCGCGGCCGAGCTGTTCCGCGGTCAGCACGATGGCGCCGAGGTCGCGGAGGCCGAAGGTGCCGCCGAGACCGCGACCATGGTTGCGGACGAGGAGACCGAGTCGTTCGCAGGCAGGCTGGCGAGCCTGCTGCCGGGTCACGGCGGTGGCGATGCCAGCGGCGAGCCGCAGACGTCGAAGGTGATCGCGACCGGGCTGGTCTCGGTGGCGAGCATCGCGAGCTTCAAGCGCCATCTGGGCAGGTTGGCCGGCGTCCAGGGAGTCTCGGTCTCGTCCGGGCCCGACGGGGAGTTCGTGTTCAGCGTGACCCACCGTCCGGACGTCGTGTTCCGCGACGTCATCCCCACCCTGCCCGGGTTCGCGGCCCGCGTGGTCAGCGCCGAGGACGGCGTGATCCGCGTGACCGCCCAGGATCCCGAGGCGGGAGGCTGATCATGGGGACCCCGACCTCCCGACCTGCCATCCTGGTGATGCTCCCGCCCGAGGAGCGGGAGCCGGTCGGAGCCGAGCTCCGCAAAGGCGAGTTCGAGCCGATCTTCGTCGCGGACCCCGAGGAGATGCGCGCCATGCTCCGCGCACGGCGTGATGTGGTGGTCGCGATCATCGATGTGGAGAGCGACCCCGACGCGGGCTCCGACGCCTGGGCGATGCTCCATGACGGTGGGCGAAGCATCCCGGCGCTGCTGGTGCTGGGGCATGCGATGCTCGACCAGCTCGATCCCGATGCGGCCGGTCACCAGGACGACGAGTACCTGACCCGACCCTACTCCGCGGAGTCGATCAGGTGGCGTGCCGAGGCCATGTGCATTCGCTCGGTCGCCATCGACGACGGCAGCGGTCCGGTGCTCCAGGGCGACCTCGATCAGGCCGACTGGTCGCGACCGGGACAGGTCCTGACCGTGTTCAACCCCAAGGGCGGTGTCGGCAAGACGCTGGTCTCCACCAACCTCGCGTCCGCGCTCGTCAACCGTGGCCAGCGGGTGCTCCTGATCGACGCCGATACGGTGACCGGTCACGTGCCCGGCTCCCTGGGCATGGACGCCGTCCCGACCGTGATCGACGCCTGGCGCGACGAGCTCGAGGGCGGTCCGGTCGTCACGTTCGACGAGCTGGCCTCGCTCCATTCGTCGGGGCTCAGGGTCCTGCCGCTCGCCGCCAACCCGATCGGCACCGAGCTGCTGGAGCCGGGACGGGTCGCGAGCGCGATCGCCGTCGCCAAGCGACACGTCGACTTCGTGATCATCGACCTGCACCCCTCGTACAGCGCCCTCAACCGATCGATCCTTGATCGCGCCGACCGGATCCTCGTGCCGGTGACGCCGGACATGCCGGCGATCACCGCCACGGTCAAGCTTCGGGACGTCGCCGAGGAGCTCGGCATGCGGGAGCGGCTGGCGATGATCGCGAACCGCGCCAACAGCGGCATCAAGGTCGAGGATCTCGAGCGCGCCGTGGCGATCCCGCTGTTCGGTCAGGTACGGTCGGGCGGTCTGCTGGTCGTGCGCTGCGCCAACGAGGGCAAGACGCTCCACGAGCTGGCCCCGAAGGAGAAGATCACCGCCGACTTCGACGCGATCGCCGATCGCCTGGCGGGCATCGAGGAGCCGGGACAGAGCCGGTCGGCGGTGCGGCTGTTCGGACGTACGATCCCCGCGCTGGCCTGAACGGCGTCGTTGGGCCCGCGATCGGCGCCACGCTTCGAGCGCCCGCGATCCGCACGGCGAGCGCCCGCGGTCCGCGCCACGCGCGGGGCAGTCAGCGCGAGCGGTCCTGCCAGCTGATGCCACCCAGCGGTGAGCCGGGCAGCTTCTGGTGCGGCTCGCCGGTTCGCCGGTCAACCTGCGTCACGCCGCGCAGGTAGAAGCGGTTGACGAGGATCACCTCGACCTCGGGGTCGCTGACCTCGACGTCGTCCAGCCGCGCCACGGCACCCACGACCGGGACGAACATCTCCGACGAGCGGTCGAGCAGCCGGTCGGGCTCGGAGCCGGGGTGGAGATAGACGGTGCCGATGACGCGGAACGGGGGGACCTCGAGCGCCACGTCGTAGGCGACCTTGTGCACCTTGAGCGCGGTGCGCTCGGGCTCGGTCAATGGCGGCAGGCTGTCGTCGCCCGCGGTGACCAGGATCAGGTCATACGGGTCGACGCTCTGCAGCCCGGGGGCATCCTCGAGCGGCGCGGAGCCGTCCGGTGGTCCCCAGCTCACGTTCGTGATCTGGATCGCCTCGCGGCGGTTGAGCGCGTCGGACAGGCGGCCGGCGATGTCCATCTGGCCGCGCAGGCGCCAGTCCTCCGTGAGCGCGATGAAGGGCACGCCCCGGGCCTGGCCGGCACGGAGCACGGCATCAGGCGTCGTGCTGCCCGGCGCACCGTCACCCCCGGCAGCGTCCCCCGGCTTTCGCCGCTTCAGGAACCCGAACGGCACTCGGTCACTCCTCAGCCTTGCCCGAGCTGTCGCGAATGGTGTCGACCACGGTCGCGTCCGCGAGCGTGGTGAGTCACCCAGCTGCCGGCCCTCGGCGATGTCGCGCAGCAGCCGACGCATGATCTTCCCCGAGCGGGTCTTGGGCAGGTCGGGCACGAACATCAGGAACTTCGGCCGGGCGATCGGGCCGATCACCGTCGGCCACGTGCTAGCGAAGCTCGGCGCCGAGCGCGTCGGACGGCTCCTGGCCGGCCTTGAGGATCACGAACGCGAAGATCGCCTGGCCGCTGATCGCGTCGTCCTTGCCGACGACGGCCGCCTCGGCCACCGACTTGTGGTCGACGAGCGCCGACTCGACCTCGGTGGTGCTGATCCGATGGCCCGGCGACGTTCATCACGTCGTCGACGCGGCCGAGCAGCCAGAAGTAGCCCTCCTCGTCGCGCTTGGCGCCGTCGCCCGCGAAGTACATCCCCGGGAACCGGCTCCAGTATGTCTGCCGATAGCGCTCCGGGTCGCCGTAGATGCCGCGCAGCATGGCCGGCCACGGCTCGCTGCAGGACGAGGTAGCCGCCGCCGCCGACGGCACCGACTCGCCCTGGCGCGTCGACGACGTCGGCCTCGATGCCCGGGAAGCGGGAACGTCGCCGAGCCGGGCTTGGTGGTGGTCACCCCCGGCAGCGGCGCTGATCAGGATCTGGCCGGTCTCGGTCTGCCACCACGTGTCCACGACCGGGGCGCTGCTCGCCCCGATGTACTCGCGGTACCAGCAGCCACGCCTCGGGGTTGATCGGCTCGCCGACCGAGCCAGCACCCGCAGCGACGACAGGTCGTGGGCGCGCGGCGGATCTCCTCGCCCTGCTTCATGAACGCCCGGATGGCGGTCGGCGCGCAGTACAGGATGCTGACCTTGTACTCCTCGACGATCTGCCACCAGCGGTCCCAGCTCGGGCGTGTCCGGTGCGCCCTCGTACATGACGCCGGTGGTGGCGTTGGCGAGCGGCCCGTAGACGATGTAGCTGTGGCCGGTGACCCAGCCGATGTCGGCCGCGCACCAGTACACGTCGTCGGGCTTGACGTCGAAGACAGCCCGTGGCGTGTAGCTGGCGCCCAGCAGGTAGCCCGCGGTCGTGTGGAGGATGCCCTTCGGCTTGGCGGTGGTGCCCGAGGTGTAGAGCAGGTACAGCATGTGCTCGCAGTCCACCGGGACGGGCGCGCAGCGTCGGATTGGCGATCCGACGATCTCGTGCCACCAGACGTCGCGCCCGGCGGCCATGTGGACCGCCGTCGCCGATCCGGTCGACGACCATGCACGTGCTCGATCGTGGGCGTCGTCGCGACCGCCTCGTCGGCGTGCTGCTTGAGCACCACCCGGCTTGCCACGCCGCCAGCCACCGTCGGCGGTGATCAGCACCTTGGCCTCGCTGTCGTTGATGCGGCCGGCGAGCGCCTCGGCCGAGAAGCCGCCGAACACCACGGTGTGGGGCGCGCCGATCCGGGCGCAGGCCAGCATCGCGATCGGCAGCTCCGGGATCATCGGCATGTAGATCGCGACCCGGTCGCCGGTCTGGACACCGAGCTCGAGCAGGGCGTTGGCCGCCTTCGACGTCTCGCGCTGGAGGTCGGCGAAGGTCAGCGTCCGCGTGTCGCCGGGCTCGCCGATCCAGTGGTAGGCGACCTTGTCGCCGAGCCCGTTCTCGACGTGCCGGTCGACGCAGTTGTAGGTGATGTTGAGCTCGCCGCCGACGAACCACCTGGCGAACGGGAGATCCCACTCGAGCGTCTTCTCGAACGGCTTGGTCCAGCTGATCCGCTCGCGGGCCGGCGCTCCCAGAACGCCGACGTAGTCGCGCTCCGCCTCCTCGTACAGCGCCGGCCGTCGCGTTCGCCTGCGCGACAAACGACGGATCCGGGCGGGAACGTCCGCTGCTCGGCGAGCAGGTTCTCGATCTCGGGTCCGCCCGGCGTTTGGGGATCGACGCTCACGGGTCCCTCCGGCTGCGACACTGGTCCGCCCATTCTACGCGTCGGCTCGCGGCGATCGCGTCCTGGCGGAATCGGGTCAGGTCCGCTCCGCCGGCCGGACCGTCGGCGGGGGCCGGACGCCCGTCGCGGACTGGCGCCGTCGCGTCGTTCACGACGGCCGGCACGCTCGCCTCGGACGCCGTGTCGGGAGACGGCGCACCCTCGCTGCGGGCGATCACGACGCGGTGCGGGAACGGGATCTCGATCCCGGCCTCGTCGAACGCCACCAGCAGCCGCCGTCGAAGCTCCCCGGCCGCCGCCCACTGCTCGGAGGGCTTGACCATGCCCGTGATCTTGATCGTCACCCCGGAATCGTCGAGCGAGTTGACGCGCAGCACCGACGGCGCCTCGATCACGCGGCCGTCCCAGTCCGGGTCATCGAGCATCTCCCGGCCCACCTCGTTCACGACCTCGATCGCCCGGCTCATGTCGGTGCCGTACCCCACCTGGACGTTCTCGTTCACGCGTGCCCAGGTCCGGGTGAGGTTCGAGGCCACGGTGATCTCGCCGTTGGGAACGGTGTGCACGACGCCGCTCAGGTCGCGGAGCGTGGTGCGCCGCAGGCTGAGGTCCTCGACCACCCCGGTGACCCCGGCGATCGGTCACGACGTCGCCCTTCCCGAACTGGTTCTCGATCAGGATCAGGGCCCCGGTGAACAGGTCGCGCACGAGGCTCTGGGCGCCGAACCCGACCGCGATCCCGACAACGCCCAGGCCGGCGATCGCAGGCCCGATGTCGTAGTTCAGCTCGCCCAGGATCATCGACCAGCGCGATCACGATGATGAACACCTGGATGACCGGGTCACGAACGTGTCCAGGGTCTCGATCCGCTTCCCGACCTCGACCGCGCTCAGCTCGGCGGTCGTGCCCTCGATCTCCTCGCGCTCGAAGATCGGCGTGATCACCCGTCGCACGGTCTGGTGGACAAGCCGCATCAGGACGAGCGCGATGATGACGATGACCAGGATCGGAAGGACCGGGATCGGCGAGCAGGTCGAGGATCTGCTGGCCGAGGTCGGTGGCGTCGTTCATCGCACCAGCCTAGACGAGACGGTCCGTGTCGCGCGCAGGGTCGGCCGGGCTGGCCGGGGCGGCGGCGTGATGAAGGGCGGCGAGACGGAGCGGCGGCGCGACCGCCGGCAGGTGGCTCAGGCGGGCGTCCCGCCCAGGCGAACGGAGATCGCGGCAGCCGTCTCGCGAGCATGCTGGACCAGCTCCGGAACGCGCGCGGGCGCGACGCGGAACGTCGGCCCCCAGATGTCCACGGCCGCCACGACGGCACCGCGCGCGTCGTGGACGGGCGTCGCCACCGCATTCATCGTCGGCTCGAACTCGCCGAACGCGGTCGCAAAGCCTCGCCGGCGGACGCGCACCAGCTCCTCGAGCAACGGCTCGAGACGGGTGAGCGTCCGGTCAGTGCACTGCTGCAGCCCGCGCCGGACGAGACGCATCACCTCGCGCTCCGGCAAGGACGCCAGCAGCACCTTGCCCGATGCCGAGCAGTGGAGCGGCATGCGGCCGCCCGGTCCAGTCGCCGATCGGCCACCAGGTTCGGTCCGTCAGCCTGGGCGACCGTCAGCAGAGCTGTCGTCGTCGAGCACGCCCAGGCCGGTCGTCTCGCGGGTCGCCCGGGCCAGGCGATCGAGCTCGGGCATGGCGATCGAGCGCAGGTCAAGGGTCTGCTCGGCGCGCTCGGCGAGCCGGATCACGACCAGGCCCAGCCGGTACTTGCCGTTCTCCTCGTCCTGCTCGACAAGACCCCGCTTCTCGAGCGTGGCCAGCAGGCGGGACGCGGTCGACTTGTGCAGACCGAGGCGCCGGGCAAGCTCGGTCACGCCGGCCTCGCCGGGCTGTCGCCCAGCGCCAGCAACAGGGCGGCCGCCCGATCCACCGATCGGACGGCGTTCCCGTCGAACGTCATGGTCTCGATGCCTCCTCGCAGCCCCGGTTCCAATTCGAGTGCGCGGCGTCAGTGGCTATTCCCGTGCCCGTGCCTCCAGTGCTGCATCCAGCGATTCGCCGAAGATGGACACGACGCGGTCGACGGTGTCGCCCTGGCCGTGAGCCTCGCACATGAACCACGGCTCGCGACTGTCCGGCTCGGGCATCGCCCCGCGCGCGTGCATGCCCACGGCGATCGCGTCGTACAGCTCGTGGTCGGTGGTCGCCCAGTCTCGATACTCGCTGGCGACCGTCTCGGTGAACATGATCCCGAACATCGACGGGTGGCCGGTGATGCTGGTAGGCAAGGCCCTTGGCATCGAGGCGCTCGCGGACCCCTGCCTGGATCGTCTCGCCCGTCCTGCGGATCGTGGCCAGCGCATCGGTGTCGCGCAGGATCTCGAGGGTCTTGACCGCCGCCGCGGCCGCGACCCGGTTGCCCGCGTAGGTGCCGCCATGGCTGACCTTGTCGGGCAGCACCGACATGATCTCGTCGCTGCCGCCGAACGCCGCGGCCGGATAGCCGTTGCCCATCGCCTTGGCGTAGGTCGCGATGTCGGGCGTGATCCCGAAGTACTCGGCCGCACCACCCTTCGAGAACCGGAAGCCCGTCTTCACCTCGTCGAAGATCAGCAGGATCCCGAACTCCTCGGTCAGCGCGCGCATGGCCTGGTGGAAGCCGGGCTTGGGCATGATCCCCTGGGCGTTGCCGAGGACCGGCTCGACGATGATCGCGGCGATGTCCTCGCCCTGCTGCTCGAACAGCCGGCGCAGCAGATCGAGGTTGTTGTAGCGGGCCGGGACGATGGTGTTGGCAACCGCCTCGGGGATGCCGCGCCCCCATGCGAGGCCGACCGGGCTGTCCGCGTCACCGAGCGTGCTCATGTCGTTCGGCAGCACGCTGATCAGGGCGTAGTCGTGGACGCCGTGATACTGGCCCTCGAACTTCACGATCTTGTTGCGCCCCGTGTAGGCGCGGGCGACGCGCATCGCATGCATCGTGGCCTCGGTGCCGGACACGGTCATCCGGGCCTTGCCCACCCACGGGTTGAGCTCCTTGATGAGCTCGATCGCGCGGACCTCGTCCTCGCTGGTCAGCGAGAAGCTGACGCCCAGCCGCATGCGCTCGTTGACGTAGTCATCGACCCGCTCGTCGTCGTGACCCAGCACCACGGGGCCGTAGCCCATGCGCAGGTCCACGTAGCGGTTGCCGTCGATGTCCCACACGTCGCCGCCCTTGCCCCGATCGACGTAGATCGTCGACTCGCCCCAGGCCCGGAAGTTGGAGTTCGTGCCGCCGGGCAGCGACTGCCGCGCACGCTGGTACATCGCGGCCTGGCGAACTCGTGCCAGCTGGGGAGACCGGGTGGTCGATTCGGCGGTCATGGTGCCTCCATGCTCGGGCAGCTCCTGCGGGCCGGCGAGCGATGCCTGGTCCGGGGCTGTCCTCGTGCGCGGCTGCCGTCTCGCGCGGCTGCCTCCATTGGGATCGATGTCAGTTCGACGGCGGACGGCGGTTCCGGCCGGCCGGAGCCAGGTGCGGGGTCCGTTGTTGCGGACAGTGGAACGGGGCCGATCGTGCCACACGTGATCGCGGCCCGTCAATACGAATTTCGTTCGTGAATGGGGTCAGACCTGCGAATCCCGAAGGGCCTACGCGGCACCGGTCGAGCGGATCGCGCACTTCCCGATGGTCGTGGGGCTGAAGCCGGCCTAGCCTCTAGCCGCCGAACAGGGCCAGCTGGTCGCCGGTGCGCTCGATCGCCGGATCGAGCCCCAGCAGCGGCTCCAGGTCCGTGAGCGACACCTCGTCCCGCGCCGACCAGTCCCGCAGGTGGTCGGCCTTGAGCAGATGCCAGCCGTCCTCGTCGAGCGTGGCCCGGAGCAGCGGGGATCGCTCGAGCTTGTGGCGCACGAGCTCCACGCGCTCGGGGAGCACCACGAGGAACCGGACCAGCCGCTCGTCGTGCGGCAGTCGTGCGTGACGCCGCAGCACGGGCTCGCTCAGCATCGCCGTCCACTCCACCTCCCACAGGAACGCCGCGCGGCCTCGCACGTACCAGATGACGTCGACGTCCTCGAGGTCCTCGGGGTGGATGCGCCCGAGATATGGCGGGCCGGCCCGCTCCCGGTCGTCGAGCAGCCGGGCCAGCTGGTGGCGGCCGACGCGCCGGGCCTGCTGCCGGGCGCCGATCCAGGCGGCGAACCCGAGCCGGTGGCCGATGTCGACCAGGCGCGCGATCAGCTCCCCGTGCTCCGTGCTTCGTCGCGTCAGGTTGTCCGCCGTCAGCAACCGCTCGGACGTGCTCGCCAGGCTTCGGTAGCTGTCCAGGCAGGCGCGGATCAGCGCCTCGTCGGGTAGGTCGGGGCCGGTGAACATGCCCCCGATGCGATCGACGAAGTCCGCTTCGGACAGCGGACCGCCCGTGGACAGCAGGCTGTAGACGGCCCATTCGACCCGGTCCGCGAGCGGTACCGCCGCCGCGTCTCGGTCGACGCGGTTGTTGAGCCACCAGCGGTCGCCGAGTCGCACGAGCCGGCGCCCATCGGCCGCGGCAAGCGCCTCGGTCACCAGCGACAGCAGGCGATCGACGTGATCGCGATCGAGATCGAGCGTGGTCTGGAGCAGCGCGCGCTCCTGGTCTTGGTCGGCCGGGACCGCACGAGCCTGGCCCGGCTCCTCGCCCGGATGCGCGGGTCCCTCGCCCGGCTGCGCGGGTCCCTCGCCCGGGTGCGCGGGTCCCTCGCCCGCGTGTGTCTGCGCCTCCTGCGGATGCGCCGGCCCCGATGCCGGCGGGTCATCGGCCATCGGAGTCGCGATCGGCCGCACCAGGCGGCGCAGGTGGCCCGCCCGATCGAGCCCGACCAGGATCTCGCCCAGCAGCCCCTCGAACGCCACCGGCTCGCCGCGCATGCGGAGGACCTCGACGGCTGCGTCGACCACGGCCCGAGCCGCCTCATCGGCCGAGAACGGCGCGTTCACCAGGCGCTCTGGCGCTGAGAACAGCCGGCCGGACGGCGCCAGGTCGGGGTCGCCGGCGCCGCCCGGCACCGGCGGCAGGAACACGTTGGCTCGCGTCCTCGGCCCACCGGGCACGGCGCCCGACCCGGGCGGCACGAGCTCGACCACGCCGCCCGACTCGCGGCCCGGCTCGGCGAGCCGGGCCGCGACGACCCGGTACTCGGCAGTCACGCCGCCGATCACGCTCGCAACCAGCGCGTCCGGCCGATCGCCTTCCAGGATCAGCGTCACCCGTGCGTCACGGTCGAGCGTCGGCGCGATCGCGCGCAGGGAGCGCGTGATCGTCGCCGCCTGCCAGCCCCAGGAGGGCCGGATCGCCGGGCCGAACAGGGCCTCGAGCGGCAGCGTGGCCGCAGCATCGCGGCCCAGGACCCAGGCCGTCGCGTGGTACGTCCACGCGAGTCGTTCGGCGGCCGGACGCACGGGCGGCACGCCAACCACCAGCCTGACGCGTGGCCGGAGCGGGCTTCCCGCCAGGTGCTCGACCTCGAGCCCGAGCGCCGCGAGGGCCGCGGGCGTCCCCTGCTTGAGGACCGCGGTCGCGGAACCCTCGACCAGGCTGCGCAGGTCATCGCCCAGGCGCGCCGGGACCGGACCCCAGGCGCCGCTCTCGAGCCGCTGGACGAAGCCCCGGACGATACGCACGCCGTCCTCGAACGCGGTCCACGGGTTGCGCTCACGCCAGCGGGCGTTGGTGGGCAGTCGAACATGGCCGCCCGCGATGCGCAGCATCGACGTCCGGCCGGGCGAGGTCGCCAGCCGGCTCGCCGGCGCCAGGGCATGGAGCAGCGCCAGGCGGAGCGCGGCCGAGATCGGCGCCGCGCGAAGATCCTCCTCGATGCGCTCCAGGATCGATGCCAGCGCGACGAGCTGTCGAGGGCTGTGGAGGTCCAGCAGCTCGCCCGGCAGCGCCTCGCCGCCGTCCAGGACCGGGAACCGATCCAGGAGCTGCGCGCGGACGCTCATCCCCTCCGCATCTTGCGCGCGCTCGAGGTCCTGATCGTCAAGCGGCGCCTCGCGCTGCTCGCTTCCGCCCAGCTGGTCACGACAGACCCGGCACCGGTAGTGCTTGAGAATCGGGCGTGGGCGGGCGACGGCAAACGCATCCGCCGGCATTCCCGCGAGGGGATCGACATCGGCGCCCGGTCGCGTCGAACCGTCGGTTCCCGGCGCCGCATCCGCGATCCACGTCAGCTCGTCGAGCACGAGCGGGCGGGCACACGTCGCGCATCGGCTGGCGTACCGGTCCGTGATCGATGCCTTGACGCTCGAATTGCGGCGTGCCGAGGCGGCCAGGGCCTGGACGGCAGCGTCGAGGTGGCGGAGATCCGGCGGGCGCAGCACGATCTCGGCCAGCAGCCGATCGAGCGGCGTCGACTCGAGCGATACGCCCTTTCGCTGATGATCGATCGCCGCCCGAGCGACCCAGCCGCCGCGGCCGAACGGATCGAGCACGATGTCGCCGGGCCCGGAGCCTGACTCGATCCGGGCGGCGACGAGGGATGGGGGCGGCGGCGGAGCGACACGCTCGAACGCGGGCAGGCTGAAACCCGGTTCGCTGCGCAGGAGCAGTCCTTGCCCGGCCATCGCCGGGATTGTGGCAGACGCGGCGACCGGAGCGGGCCGCGGCACGCGCCGCGGGCTAGGACTCGTCGAGGTCGTCCGTCTCCTCTTCGAACGCCTCGTCGGTGGTCTCGTCGGGCGGCAGGACCCGGTCGAGGTTCTCGATCTCCTCGTCCTCGACGTCGTCCTCGAGCTCCTCCTCGAGCTCCTCGTCCTCGCGCAGCAGCGTGCCCTTCGTGTACGGGCGCAGGTCGGTCGACTTGACCGCCGTGGGGAAGCTCACCTTGCCGTAGTTGCGCGGGTCCTGGAACACCTCTCGGATGATCAGGCGCACGTCCTTGTCGCCCAGGGAGGTCACACCGGCGAGGTACTTGTTGCCCTCGGCGATGAGCTTGAGCAGGCGCGCCGCGACGCGCGGCTCGACGATCCCGATGCGCACGTCGTTGCTGATCGCGATCAGCCGGTTGCCCTCGGGCACGAGCTCCACCAGGTCGCCCGGGTTGACCTGGGCCAGCTCCGCCGACCGGGCCAGGTCGGTGAGGTGGGCGAAGCCGGTCTTCCCGGTCTCCTCGACGAAGATGTTGACGGGCGCCTTCGACCCCGGGTTGGCGGGGACGGTCCGCTCGCCGGCATCGACCAGCAGCACCTTGAGCCGCTCGATGTTGCGCTCGGCGATGCGGTTGGTCGGATCGAGCGCGAGCGCCTTCTGATAGTGCTCGCGCGCGTCACCCAGCTCGCCCAGCTCCCACAGCGCCTTGGCCAGCCGGTTCTCGGCCTCGGAATCAGCACCGAGCTCGAGCAGCTTGCGGTTGGTCTCGGCCGCGTCGGCCCATTGCGCGTCGCTAGCCTGGGCGATGGCCTGCTCGGCGAGCTGGCGTCGCATGCGCGTCTGGCTTGCGGGCGACTGGGCGGCGGCGTCGATCTCGGGGAAGGTCACAGAGCGATTGTCCTTTCGTCCAACGGGTCGCGCGAGCCTGCGGGTTTCGGCAGGCGACCTGCGGTATGCAGCGGCCTGCCGGTGCGGCCCGGCTGCGCTGCGCAGCCCGACTGCGGGCAGGTGGACCCTCCCGCGGCATCGGTCGCGGGCACGCGTTTCTAGCATCCCAGCCCGCGGGCGTCAAACAGATGCTACCCCCCGGCGGGCCTCCTAGCCCGGGACGCGCTGGTTCCAGAGCACGACCACGATCCCGAGCGCGACCAGCAGGATCGTCTCCCACAGGAAGCGCGGATCCCGACGCCGGGCCGGGGCCGTCCCGTGCAGCGCATCCCACAGGTAGAACACGAGGGTCAGCGCCGCGGGCCCCACCAGCCGGGGAAGGCCGATGGCCCGGATCGCGCCGGCCGCGATCGCGACCACGATCGCGTAGGTGAGGGCCGAGCGAACGGCCATCAGCGTCGTCCCGTAGCGGAACACGGCCACCCGGTAGCCGAGCGCCATCGCCACGAGCGCATCGTCGATCACCAGCGTCAGCAGCCACGACAGCGATGGCGTATCCACGCCGCCGCCGTCGGCTGCCCCGACCGGCGCGGCAAGGCCACCGGGTACCAGGGTGGCGATCCCGGTGAAGGTGACGAAGGCGGTCAGGACGGCCACCAGCAGCACCCGCGACCGGTCGGACCGCGAGGCACCGGCCACCTGCGATGCGAGGCGCATCTCGAGCGCAAGAGCACGGTCCAGGAGAACCGCAAACGCCAGCAGCGCCGGGACCAGGCCGAGCCCCACGGGAACCAGGTGGACCGCGGCCGCCGTCCCGCCGGTGAGCACGGCCGGGATGAGCAGCGCCTCAAGCGGCCGGCTCCCCGGCCGCGCGCTCCCGACCACGCCCATGCCCGCGAGGAGCATCACCACCGGCAGCATGCCGGCAACGAGGAACGCGTCGTCGGTGGGCACCAGCCGGCCAAGCGTGACCAGCACCACCGCGATCAGCACAAGCTCGCGGCGGGCGAAGGTGCGCAGCTGGTCGTCAGCGTCCATCGCGGGCGATGGTACGTCGCGCCGGTCCCCCGTCGCCGCGAGCTGACCGGCTCCGGGCGCCCGGGTCATACGCGCGTGGGCTTGCCCGCCGCCCAGGCCAGCAGGTCATCACGGGAACGCGTGTTGACGACATGGCGAGGCTCAACCCATGCCCGGCGCGCCTGATCGACGCCCCAGCGCACGTAGTCGAGCTCGGTCGTGCGGTGGGCATCGGAGTCGATCGAGAGGAGGCAGCCGAGCTCGACCGCTCGGCGAGCCCGCTCCGGGGCCAGGTCGAGCCGGTGGGGCGAGCCGTTGATCTCGAGCGCGGTGCCGGTCGCGGCGGCAGCCTCGAACACGGCGTCCCAGTCGAGATCGAGGTCGTCTCGCGCCTGGATCATGCGACCCGCCGGGTGGGCGATGACGTCGACGTGCGGGCTGCGGATCGCGTTGAGCGTCCGCCGCGTGAGCTCGGACCTGGGTTGGCGGCGCGCGACATGGACCGAGGCGACCACGACGTCGAACCTCGCGAGCAGGTCGTCCTCGTAGTCCAGGGCACCGTCGGCGCGAACCTCCAGCTCGCAGCCGTGGAGCAGGCGGAACCCGTCCGGCGGCGGCACCGGGTGGCAGGTCACCGGCCGCCTCCTCGGCCGCGAACCGCGCGTTGAGCTCCGCGATGATCATGCGCTGCTGCTCGACCCGCTCGGGCTCGAGCCCGTGGGCGATCCCCAGGCCCTGCGAATGGTCGGTGAGCACCTGGTAGGCATAGCCTCGACGACGAGCGGTCTCGGCCATGATCTCGATCGGGTGCACGCCGTCGCTCCACTCCGAATGGCTGTGCAGGTCTCCCCGAATATCCGCCAGCTCGATCAGGCCGGGCAGCGCGCCGTCGCGGGCCGCCTCGATCTCACCCCGATCCTCGCGCAGCTCGGGCGGGATCCAGGCGAGGTCCAGGAACGCGTACGCGTCCGCCTCGTCGGCAAAGGTTCGCAGCTCGGCGGCCTCGCCGGTCAGCGGCTCGCCGTCGTCACCCAGCCGGAGGAACCCCTTCTCTGACAGGCTCCAGCCCCGGTCCCGCGCGAGACCGCGCAGACGGATGTTGTGATCGGCCGATCCCGTGAAGTGGATGAGGTACGAGCCCGCCGCCCCGGGTGGCATCACCATCAGGTCGACCTGCGGACCGCGCAACAGGCGGACGCTGGCCTTGGCGTCGCCAGCCCCGATCACCTGCTCGACCAGGCCGAGGCCGGTGAACCGCTCGACCACAACCCGGGGCTGGTCGGTCTCGACCAGCAGGTCCAGGTCCCCGATCGTCTCGCGGCGGCGACGGAGCGAGCCTGCCTGCACGATCCGGCGCACGCCCGGCGTGCCCTCGAGCTGCGCGACCAGGTCATCGGACAGTGCCTGCGCCCGGTCGAGCAGCAGGCGCTGGGGACGGGTCTCGAGCTGCGCGATCCCGTCCAGGATCCGCCGCTCGGTCGTCGCCGAGACGCCCTTCAGCTCCCGCAGCCGCCCGGTCTCGGCGGCGGCGCGCAGATCGTCGAGCGTCTCGACGCCCAGCTCCTCGTGCACCAGCCGAACGGTTCGCGGCCCGACGCCCGGGATCCGGAGCAGGTCGACGAGGCTGGCCGGGATCTCCGCCCGGAGCCGATCGTAGACCGCCATGTGCCCGGTCGTGGCCAGCTCCACGATCTTGTCGCTGATCGCCTGGCCCACGCCCGGGATCGGGCGCCGCTCGCCGATCGCATAGGTTGCCGCGACGTCGAATGGCGCCCGGGCGATCGCGTCCGCCGCGCGGTGGTACGCGACCGTCTTGAACACCAGCTCGCCCTTGACCTCGAGGATGTCCCCGATCTCGTGGAAGACGCGCGCCAGCTCGCCGTTGGTCAGGGGCGGGTCGTCGTCAGTCGGGCGCGCGTCGCCGGTCGGGCGCGGGTCGTCGTCAGCGGCCATGCCGCCATGG
Organism: uncultured Chloroflexia bacterium; assembly: GCA_963806265.1. Classification (GTDB taxonomy): domain Bacteria; phylum Chloroflexota; class Limnocylindria; order Limnocylindrales; family CSP1-4; genus CAIXZV01. Next base: position 19,572 of record CAWDXT010000016.1, on the reverse strand, counting down.
TAGGAGAGCCAGGCCGTCGAGCCGGCAGCAACGGGGCCTGGCGGCCGTATCGACCGACCCTAGGCGGCCACCACCCGGTCCCGGCCTCCCCGCTTGGCCCGGTACAGCGCGCGGTCGGCGGCATCGATCAGCTCGTCCAGCGGTTCGGTCGGCGAGCTGGCCACCGAGACCCCGACCGAGACCGTCACGCCGGGTACCCCGAGCCGGTGCAGGTCCAGGCTCGCGACGGCATCCCGAACGCGCTGCCCGACCTCCGTCGCCACCTCGGGCGAGGGGTTCCGCAGCAGCACCGCGAACTCCTCCCCGCCGAAGCGGGCGGGCACGTCGTCCTCGCGCACCGCCGAGGCGATCGCCTGGGCAACCTCCCGCAGGACGTGATCTCCGACCGCATGCCCGAACGTGTCGTTGAGCTTCTTGAAGCGGTCGATGTCGATCATCAGCACGCCGACCCGATCCTCGGCCCGGCGGCGGCGGGAGAGCACGGTGACGTACTCGTCGAAGTAGCGGCGATTCGGCAACCCCGTCAGCGCGTCGGTGCTCGCGCGCGTCTCCGCGTCGCGCAGCGTGTAGACGCGGGCCAGGGCGGCGGAGGCTTCGACCGCAGCCGCCTCCAGGATGCGTCGCGCGCTGGCCGGCCACGGTGCGGCGGTCCGGCGCGAGACCACGACGGCTCCCTCAACGCGACCGTCGACGCGAAGCGGCGCGGCGATCACGTTGCGCAACCCATAGGCGTCGCGCAGGCGAAGCGCGATCCTGTTCGCGATCCGCTGATCGGCACCCTCGCGCGATGGGGTCGCGTGGGATCCCCGCCGGTTCCACGCGCCCGATGCCGGCGCGCCGGCCGGGGTACGGCCGGAAGACAGGCTCGCGGTGCGTCCGGACGACAGGGTCGAAGTTGTGCCCTCGGACGACAGGCTCGAGGCACGGCCGGCAGCTGGTGGCACCGCAACGGCTCCCGCGTGCGGCACGACGGCCCCCGCGCGCGGCACGACGGCCTGCGCCCGCGGCGCGACAACGGTGTTGCGCGAGACCGGCGACATGGCGGCCGCCGGCGCCTCGTAGGCCAGGTGATCGACCCCGGCGTGTCCGGCGCGCACGAGGCGCTCGGTCGCCACACCCAGCGGCACCAGCTCGGGATCGGCCTCGGGATCGGGCTCGATCGGGACCGCCGTCAGCCCTCGTCCACGTGCCGCGGCGACGGCCAGGCTCGACAGCATCTCGTCCTCGGCCGGGTCCTCGAGCTCGCCCAGGGGAAGGGTGGTCCGGGACGTCGGTGCGCCCGGGCGGGTCGGTGACAGGATGGCCTCGAGCACCCGCGCGTCCGGGCGGCGCCGGACGACGGCGACGTGGTCGGCGCCGGTCGCGGCCCCCAGCTCCTCAACGACCGCGGCGACGATCGCATCGGGCGACACCGAGCGCGCGAGCGCGCGCAGGATGCGCGCGAACGACTCTGCCTCCGTGCGCCTGGTGCCCTCGGTGCCCGCGGCGACCTCCCGCTCGCGAACGGCGGCCAGGCCGACCAGCGCCACGAGCGCGAGCACCAGCAGGTCGATGGGCCGGGGATCGATGATGAGCCGCACGACCTCGACCGTGCCCAGTGCCGCGAACGCCGCCACGAACGGACGCCGGGTCAGGCGGCGCAGCTCGCTGTGCCGCCACAGGTCGCTCAGATCTCGTCTGCCGCGTCTCACCCTCGCCCACAGCATGGCGGCGCGCAGGCCCGCGGACAAGGTCATCGCCCAGTACTGTCGATGCCGGCCTGCTGGTACTTCCGTACTGGCCCGGGCCGCACCCTACCCGACCGAAGCCGCCTCCAGCGACGGCTCGGCCGCGATCGACGTGATCGGGCCGATCTGGTTGCCGCCCTTGCTCTTGGCCATGTACAGGCGCGCGTCCGCAACCGCGATCAGGTCGGTCGCAGATCGGCCATCGGCCGGATGTGTCGCCAGACCGATCGAGGCGCCGATCGGGATCGGCTGTCGACCATCGGACGAGAACGACGAGGCGCCGAACGCCCGCAGCAACCGCCGCGTGACAAGCGCACCTCCTTCGGCCGACGTGTCGGGCAGGATCAGGGCGAACTCGTCGCCGCCATAGCGGGCGGGGACATCGGACGCTCGCAGGACCGAGCGGATGAGGTCGGCTACGTGGACCAGGACGCGGTCGCCGTAGAGGTGGCCGAAGGAGTCGTTCACGACCTTGAAGTCGTCCAGGTCGAGCATCACGACGCTTACGGGCAGATGCGTCCGCGTCGCGCGCACGACCTCCTCGGCCAGCCGCTCCTGGAGATACCGGTGATTGAAGAACCCGGTCAACGGATCGCGGTCGGCGAGGCTTCGCGCCGTCTCGTACATGCGCGCGTTCTCGAGTGCCATCGCGGCCTCGTGGGCCATCGTGCGCGCCAGCGTGATCCGACCCGGATCGGCAGACGGTCGATCCTTCGAGGTCAGCTCGACGAGACCGATCACCTGGTCGTTGGCCACCAGCGGCAGCATCACCAGCCCGCGCATGCCGTCCTGGCGCAGAAGCCGCACCTCGGCCTCGTCGGCATCGTCGGTCGCCGCATCGACGACCTCGATCTGGCCATTCTCGAGCACGCGTCGCGTCACCGGGTACTCGCCCAGCGCGTAGTAGTCGTCCATGCCGGATCGACTGGCGACGGGATAGCAGCCGAGCGTTCGCAGACGATCGTTCGTCCGGTCCCAGTCGCTGATCTGCGCCTCGTCGGCGCCAACGGCCACGGCGAGGTGCTCCGCGATCAGGTCAGCCACCTGGTGCGGGTCGAGCGAGCGCGACAGCGCGCTGCTCATGTCCAGCAGCTGTCGGAGCTCAGCCGCGAGCCGGTTCGCCTCATTCATCAGGTCGGTCTCGACGAACGCGCTGGCCGCCTGGTCCGCGAGGATCGTGAGCAGGCGCAGCGTGTCTCGATCGAACTGGTGCAGACCAAGCTTCGAGAGCGTGATCACGCCGATCACCTGCTCGTCGTGGAGCATCGGCACGGCCAGCATCGACTCGTCGACCTCGTCCGTGCCCGGGATCGTCGCGGTTCGCGGGTCGTCGAGCGCATCGTTGACCAGCGCCGGCGTCCGGTGCTGCGCCACCCACCCGGTCACGCCCTCGCCGACCTTGGTGCGCAGAATGTCCAGGTCGACCTGCTCGTATGCGCCGACGCGGCCCTCGAACGCGACCGGCACGAGGTCGTCGGGGCGCTCGAGGACGTAGACGCGGGCGTTGTGGTAGTCGATGACGCGCCGGGTCTCCTCGACCACCGCACGACCCACCTCCTCGCGCGTCAGGCTCGCGTTCATCCGTCGTGCCGTCTGCTGGAGCACCGCGAGCTGAGCCTCGCGCCGGCTTCCCGACGCTCGAGCATGGCCCACCAGCGACCCCGTGATCAGCACGGTGCCGCCGGCCGTGAGATCGATGACGACAAGGACCTCCTGGATCGACTCCGGACCGCCGAGCAGGCTCCAGGTCATCAGCCCCAGCGCCATGAAGAACAGCCCCCCGGCGAACACGATCGCATGCGGGCGGGTCGCCGAGGCGGTTCCCGGCCGAGCTGCCATGCGATGCGCCGCGCGAGTGAGCCTGTGCACGGAGCCGATGGTGCCATCACGCACGCGCGCGAGCAGCCAATCGAAGGTACTGGCAGCGTGCGCCAGTAGATGCCGACGAGGGATGCCGTTTGGCCCTCGTGCGAGAGCGGCGGGGAGCCGGGAGGGCGGTGTTCCGGCTTCGCCCTAGCCCGCGGCCTTGTAGGTCACGTCGGTGCCCTTCGGCACGACCTGGATGAAGATCCGGCCGCGAACCAGCGGGATCTCATGGCCCGCCTCATCGAAGAAACGCGTGAGCCCCGACGCGGTCGCCTTGCGCCACGTCCCCTTGATCACGTGGCCGTCGTGGAACACGAGCGCCCTGCCCTTGCCGATGTGGTCGAGGAGGGGCCGGTGGTGGTGCGGCTCGGACTCCGGGTCCACCGACAGCCCCATCCACAGGACCACGACGTTGCGCGCCGTCACCCGCTTGCCGTCGGCCTTGTCGTACTGCGCCTTGCCGGCGACCGACCGCAGGTAGGAGTTCGACGCCTTGTCGTAGGTGTAGCCGGTCGACCCGCGGTTGTACGGGATGTGGATGGAGGCCTTCGCGGGCCGTTGATCCGCCGGCAGATCGCCGGTGAACGGGCGAACCTCGACCGTGGTCGGGATCGTCTTTGGAGCGCCGTGCCTGACGGCCATATCACGTACCGCCTTGGTGGAGGCAATCGCATCGTGGGGTGCGGGCCTCTTCCCATCGCGCCGGAAGGCAGCGTGGCTTCCGTACAGCGCGTCGACGTCATAGAGAACCTTGCCATCGATACCCGGCAAGCGGGCGAGGGTCTTCGCGTCACCACCATAGTGCGCGAACGCGGCCCGGTACTCGGACGCCCAGTTCACGAAGTACGGCCGCCCGCTCCGAACCGGCTCGATGCGCTTGGCCTCCTGTTCCTGGTACACGAACATGTACCGGTCCTCACCGCCGTCGGCTGGAGCCTGGTACACGATCGAGGCGGTGTTGTACCCGTACTGAGGACGCGCCGCAACACTGTCATCCACCATCACGGCAACCGCCAGCCGGTCGCGCACGCCGGCACCTGCCTGTACTCCGTCGAGAGCTGCGTAGCCGGCATCGGGTCCAAGAACGGGGCCTGACGGCGAAGCAGATGGGACTGGCGCAGAGGCACGCGGCAGCGTTGTCGCCGTCGCTGGCGGGGCTTCGGTCGGCGAGTGGGTAACGGCCGGAACCAGATCGCTGCCTTCTGGACTTGGACTCGGTGTGGGCGCCGACGGCGAGCAGGCAGCCACCGTGAGCAGCGCTACGGCTGCGAGCATCGTCGGCAGCCTCGGCCACAGAAGTCGCGACGCTCTGAACATGGTCGGAGTCCCTCTTAGTCTGCCGGCGTATCCGTCGACCACCCGGCTCCCAGGCGCAGCACCTGACGGTCCCGGGTCTTTCGACCGTAGGAACTGTTGACGGTGTCAACCACGAGCTCGGCCTGTGAGAAGACGAGGTCCCAGTCGATGGCACGGTGGGCAACCAGTGCAACCACAACGTCCGCCCAGGCGAGCAGTTCGTCCGGCTCGCCGGTTTCGCGTACCTCACCGGCCGCGTCACGGAAGGAGGCCACATGCGGGTCGTGATAGCGGACTTCGGCTCCCGTGGCGGCGAGCCCAGCGAGCACGTTCGCAGCGGGAGCGTTGCGCGGATCTCCGACATTTGGCTTGAAGGCCACACCAAAGACGGCGACGCGGGCGCCCTTGAGCGCGGTGCCCCGCTCGTTCAGCGCGTCGGACACGAGATCCACGACATGGCGAGGCATCGCGAGGTTGGTGTCGCCCGCGAGCTCGATGAAGCGGTCGGTGAAGTCGAACTCTCGAGCCCGCCACGAGAGGTAGTACGGGTCGACGGGGATGCAGTGGCCGCCGACCCCGGGCCCGGGGTGAATCGCATGAAGCCGAACGGCTTGGTGGCCGCCGCGTCGATGATCTCCCATACGTCGAGGCCCATGCGCTCACATAGGAGCGCCAGTTGGTTGACGAAGGCGATGTTGACATTGCGAAACGTGTTCTCGAGCAGCTTCGCCATCTCAGCCGCGTCGGGCGAGGAGAGCTCCACGACGTCGTCGTTGATGTGACGCAGCAACGCAGCAGCACGCGCGGTGGCGGCGGGCGTCAGGCCACCCACCAGGCGCGGAACCTCCCGGGCTGCTGACGCCGGGTCTCCGGGATTCACGCGCTCAGGCGCGAATGCGAGGTCGAAGTCCACCCCCGCCCGGAGGCCCGATGCCTCGAGGGCCGCCCGGAACGGTCCGGCGGTCGTGCCCGGGTACGTCGTTGACTGAAGGATGACAAGCTGGCCTGGGCGCAAATCGTCGTGCACGGTCGCGGCACCAGCGAGGACCGGTCCGAGGTCTGGATCCTTCGTGGCCGTGATCGGCGTCGGGACGCACACGAAGATCGCGTCCGCCTGCGCGAGATTGGCGCCTGCGAGGCCGGCAATCCTCAGGCCGGACCGACACGCGGTGACGAGGCGGGCGTCAGTGACATCCTCGATCGGCGAGTGCCCGGCCTGGAGCTCGGCGACGCGCGACGCCGCCGCATCGACGCCGACGACGTCGAGCCCGGCCTCGGCGAACGAGATGGCGAGCGGGAGGCCCACATACCCAAGGCCGATGACAGCGACTCTCGTGTCACTTTCCATGGCTCACATGATATGGGCCGACGACGTCGTGGCGGCGTCCACCTGAGACCTCCATGTGCGTCGGCGCTGGGCTATCCTCGGGCGGGATGCGATCTCGATGAGCGGTGAGCGGGCGGCGGTCGCCCACGTGGTGGGCGCTCGTCCAAATTTCATGAAGGCCGCCCCGGTTCTCGCTGCGCTCCGGCAGTCGGCCGTGCCGCAGGTGCTGATCCATACCGGACAGCACTATGACCCGCTGCTATCGGACGTGTTCTTTGCAGACCTCGGGCTGCCCCAACCTGACCTGAACCTTGGGGTCGGCTCCGGTAGCCATGCGGAACAGACCGCAGCCCTGATGGTCGCCCTGGAACGCGCGCTGGACGAACTCCAGCCACCACTGACCATCGTCTACGGTGATATCAACTCGACCCTGGCAGCCGCGCTGGTCACGGCCAAGCTTCGGCTGCCGCTCGCGCATGTGGAAGCCGGGCTCCGCAGCTTCGATGATTCGATGCCCGAGGAGACCAACCGGCGCGTAACCGACCTGCTCAGCAAGCTGCTGTTCGTGACCAGCCCCGAGGGTATCGACAACCTCGAGGCGATGGGTGTCCCGCGCGACACGATTTATTTCGTTGGCAACCCGATGATCGATACGCTGATGGCGTCGCTCGATCGCCTCGATCCGCAGGTTGTCGTGGCTCGGCTCGGGCTCGAACAACCGTACGGGGTCAGTACCCTCCATCGACCCAGCAACGTGGATGATCCGGCGCAGGCTCGCCGGATGGTGGCGATGCTGCGAGGGGCGGCTGTTCATGCGCCGATAGTCTTGCCCCTGCATCCGCGCGGGCGCGAGGCGCTCGAGGCTGCAGGCCTCGGTGACGCCGGCGACGTCCAGGTCGTCGAACCTATGGGCTATCTCGACTTCATGTCGCTCGTTCGTGGCGCATCGTTCGTCATCACCGATTCGGGCGGGATCCAAGAGGAGACAACGATCCTCGGAGTCCCCTGCCTCACGGTGCGACCCAACACTGAGCGGCCGATCACGATCACACACGGGACCAATCGGCTCGTCGAACCCGAGGATGTTGACATGGCGGTCACTGCCATCCTTGGGACCGCCACGAAGGTCGGACGACTGAAGCCACCACCACTTTGGGACGGCCATGCCGGCGATCGGATCGCGAAGATCGTTGCAGGCTGGCTGGTCGATCGCGCCAGGCCCGGAGACTAGTGAGCGACGGGCACTCCAGCAACCGGACCATTGACCGAAGGCCCGTCCAAGGAACACGAAACCGCTTCTGCCGTCGTGCGCCGTCGCTGCGCGCAGCACCAGGCGACCCTAGGCCTCATGAGCCACATTCCTGCCGAGGAGGGGAGTCCGGCCCTCACCAGCGAGCGCCGATCGGTTTGCCATGCGGCCCCGCCGTGTAGTCCTTCGATGTGCTGGAGATCCGGAGGAACAAAGTGTCGCCCGGCACGCTCGACCGGTACCTCGGCGCCCACTTGTTCACCGCCTTGCGACTGACGGTTCCACGATAGGCTCCCGCGCCATTTCCCCGGAGGCCGACATACCTGAGCGCCGCCTTGCTCCCGCCTCGCACGTTGACCCCATAGCCGCCGTTGTGCGTCACGAGGGTCCGCTTCAGCAGCACATGGGCGTACACGCCTCCGCCGAGCCCGACCTGAATCCCGTCCTGCTGGTTCTTGTAGATGGTGTCGAGCCTCAGGATCTTGTTCGTGGATCCTCGGTCAACCCGCACGCCCGTGCCATTGCCCCAGATGAGGTCGTGCCGCGACACGATGCTGCCAGAGCCGCCCCCATACATTCCATCGTAGAAGTAGATCCCATAGCGTGCGTTGGAGAAGATCTGGTTGTACGCGAGGACATTCCCTTCGAGCGTGCGCCGGTGCTTTCCTTCCTGAGTTACATGGATCCCGACCAGATTGCCATAGATGCGGTTACCGCTGATTGTGTTGGACCTGGCTCCGTTGGCGATCGTGAGCCCCGACGTGTTGGCGTAAGGGCTTCCCGTCCGATTGAAGTTATTGTCGTGCAGGTCGTTATCGCACACAGTGTTCGCACGGGTTACGGCAACGTTTGACGTACCCGGAGGGGCACCCTGAAGCTTGATGCCCGTCAGGCCACTTGTGCTGACATCGTTGTCGCAAAAGGTCGAGTCTTGAGTCCCCCGATCGATCTTGATTCCCTGGAGCGTATTCGCCCTGAACACGTTCCGCTTCACGTTGTTGTGCTCGGCTGGGTCCAAGACCCCGCCCGAGATGTCACCGGACACCTGAACACCCATGTACAGGTTCCCGATCAGGAGATTGTCCGCGGCAAGAGCATGGTCGACGCCACTCTTGAACGCGATGCCGTTGGCAGAATGGCGCACGTCGAAACCCCTGACCTCAACCCATGACGTGCCTAGGTCGCCCTTGAAGAAGAAGCCGTTGCGCTCGATGACATCAAATGCGTGCGCCCCGGGGTTCGTAGCCGCGGCACCGATAGGCGCAACGTACAGCCAGCCCGGAGTGTAGTAGTAACCACCAGCCCCGCTGGCCGCTGCCCGTTCCAGGTCGGCCTTGCTTCCGCGCTCCCAGAGCCACTGCGTGTCATCCTGGAAGACGACCGTGTTGAGGCCTTTGCCGAAGTCGAACGGAGCGTCAGACCATGGCGTGGCCCAGACACCCGGGGTCGAGGTCGCCGTCTGCCATCTGGATCCGGTCATCGGCGCAGCGTCAGCGCCAGACACGATCGGCCTGACATAGCCACCTCCACCCGCAGAGTACCCGGCCGCCTGAAACTTGATCGGCGCGCCGGACCTGCCCGCACGGTTCCAGCCCGAGCTAATCGGCCGCTCTCGGTAGACGTAGTCGGTGTAGCCCCGGACGATCACACGGGAGCCGGCGGCCGCCGCCCCCTTCGGGATGGCATCCGCCGCGTGTTGGATCGTACGGAATGCCCTCGCGGGAGTGCGGCCGTCGTTGGCGTCGCTGCCGGTCTTGCCGTCCACGTACAGGGTCGGGCCGGCCGCGCTTGCGACCGCCGGGAACCCGAGCGACCCGACGGCCATGGCGGCAACCGCCAGCAGCCCGACGATGCGGCGGCGCGATAGTGCGCGGCGCGGGCGAGGGCCTGCGGCACGATCCGGGAGCCCGATGGAGCGATGCATGTTGCGGCGTTCCTCCACGGTCAATTGCGGTCCTCAATGGTCGGGTGCTTCGGCTCGGCCGACAATGGCACAGTCGTCCTATGAGTGGGCGGCCACCGATGGGGACGTCCAGCGTGTGCCTGGCCACGGTACCGTGCCCAGGCGCCTTCCGCGGCGGCAGGGTCCTGCTCGCTTAGAATTCCGCTGATGCCTGTCCCCCACGTCGAGCGACCCGACCTCGGTACGAGGCGCATCCGGTTGTTCGAGCTCCCGATCGACGACCTCACCATGGACGAGACCCTTGACACCGTGGACCGCATGATCTCGAGCGGGCGGGTGCATCAGCATGTGGTTGTCAACGTGAGCAAGGTCGTCCAGGCAGACCGCGATCCTGCTCTGCGGGCGATCATCGAGAACTGTGACATCGTCAATGCCGACGGCCAGCCGATCGTCTGGGCGTCAAGATGGCTGGGGACGCCCTTGCGTGAGCGCGTTGCCGGGGTGGACCTGATGGGCCGCCTAATCGAGCGCGCGGCGGGTCGCGGCTACCGTCTGTATCTGCTCGGAGGGCGTGCGGCCGTCGTCGCAGCTGTCGCCGATCGAATCGGGAGGGAGCATCCGGAGGTCGCGATCGCGGGCTGGCACGATGGCTACTGGTCGTCGGAGCAGGAGCCCGAGATCGTGGATGCCATCAGAGCCGTTCGCCCGGACATCCTGTTTGTCGCCATCCCGTCGCCGTTCAAGGAGAACTTCCTGGCACGCTGGAAGGATCACATCGCAGCGCCGTTTGTCATGGGAGTCGGTGGGTCGTTCGACGTGTACGCCGGGCTCACACGACGAGCCCCCCAATGGGTTCAACGAGCCGGGCTGGAATGGTTGTATCGCGTGTGGCAGGAGCCGCGGCGCATGTGGCGGCGCTATGCAGGTGACGCCCCGCACTTCGCGAGAATGCTCCTGACAGCCAAGCTCGGTCGACGGTGAGCGCGCCGTACGGCCGGTCGCGCGGGCTTGTCCGTCCCACGCGCGGCAGGGCTCGGGTACTTCCAGCCACCAGACAGCCCGGATGACCGTCAGGACCGGCGCCGGCATGGGCGCTCTTGGCCGGGACATGACGCTGCTCGCGGCTGTCCGACTCGGGGCGGTAGCCGCGGGATTCCTCACGAGCGTGCTCGCGGCCCGGGCGCTTGGTCCAACCGCACTGGGCGCCGGCGCGGTCGGCCTTACCGCGGCAACGATCGCCGCGCTGCTTTCGAACGGCGGACTCAACATCGCGGCCGTCTACTACCTGGGCCGACGCCCCGGCGAACGCGTCGACGTCACCAATCGCACCTTCACGATGGGGCTCGTCGCCATGCTGCTGTCGGCTGCGATGGTCGTGCTGGTCGGCCCGGCTCTTGCGCCGGAGGTATTCGGGCCTCCCAACCTGGACCTGACGCTCGCCACGGCACTCATGGCGTCCAGCATCGTCGCATTCGAGCTCACGGGGTCGGTGCTGCTCGGTCATGATCGTCGAGCGGCCTACCTCATCACCCAGGTCATCGAGGGCATCGGATCGCTGCTGGCGGTGGCCTTGGTGTTCGCGCTCGGCGCCGCCACCGCTGCCGGCTACGTCACCGGCAGTGCCCTGGCGGCACTCATGGCAGCGTTCGCCGCGCTGGTCGTCGTACGGCGCGTCATCCGTCGGCTCCGGCCCTCGTTTGATGCGCGATTTACGCGTGAGGCCCTGTCGTTCGGGCTGCGGGGCCAGGTCGGCAACGTGGTGCAGATGCTTAACCTGCGGCTCGACCTGCTGCTCGTCCCGTTCTTCGTAGACCTCCGGGCGGCGGGGATCTACCTGATCGCCGTGCGCATGTCCGAGGTCGTGGCACAGATCGCGAGCGCAGCGGCGGCATTGCTGTTTCCGGCCGTCTCACGGCAGGATGTCAACCAGACCCACCTGACCGAGCGGACCGTGCGCCTCACCCTGGTCGTGGTGGCGGCCGGTGGTCTCGTCATCGGCGTCCTGGCGCCTGTTCTCCTCGCCTTGTTCTTCGGCCAGGCGTTCGTGGCCGGCGCCGGAGCCTTGCGGATCACCATGATCGCGATGATCCCACTCGCACTCCAGCGACTAATGGCGAGCGACATGAAGGGCCGGGGCCGGGCTGGCCTCGTCTCGATCTCGGCCGCGTGTGCGTTGATCGCGACGGTCGTGTTCGATGTGCTATTGATCCCAAGGTTTGGGATCGAGGGCGCCGCCCTGGCCTCTGTCATCGCCTACTGGACGGGCACCATCGTCCTCCTCGTCGCGTACCGGAGAGTCACGGCCGCGTCGCTGATGGATCTCATCCCACGCCCGTCCGACGTTGGGCAGCTCGTCGCTGCGGCGCGTCTCATGGCGCGGCGCAGTCGCTAAGGCGAGTGCACGGCCGAAATGCGCATCAAACCCGGCCGTCCGACAGTTGGCGCAGAAACGGTCAGCCGAGGATTGGCCACGACCCGGCCAGTAAATGTTCCACCGGCCTCCCGGATATACCGGCACGATGCACGGGTCTGACCCCCCGATGCACATGCTCTGACGGACCCACTGATAGTCAGGCTGTGGCGCCTGCCGGAATCCGGTGACTGTCGCGAGCGCCACGGCGCACAGCAGGGGCAGAGCCGCCAGGCGCTCGGGTCGCCGACCGGTCGCGAGCGCGATGACGGCGATCGCCACGATCGACCACGAGGCAAGCAGGAAGTATCGGCTGTTGGCTGCAGAGTCGAGCATCGGCGTCGGTGCCGCCAGTACGCCAGCAGCGGCAGACGCGGTCGAGGCGTAGACGAGGACGAACAGAAGCCACCGTGGTACGGCCGTCGCCGTGCGGATCGCAAGCAGGGAAACGACGGCGACCGCGCCAATGCCGACCGTTATCGGGACTGCTGCATGCACCAACGACCAGGTGGCCCGCCCGAGGACAGGAGCGATCAGCCCTCCCAAGGCCAGCGACTGGACCACCTCGATCGGGTCCCTGATCACCCCCGGTGCCCGGTCGTGCGTCGTCACCAGCACGACAATCTGGATCACCGCCGCCCCACACACGATCCAGGTGACGGCTCCCAGCCTTCGCCACACGTACAGCGGCGCGAGCAGGATTGCAATCGGCCCGCTAAACGCGGCGATTGCCACCGCAGCGCCGTCAAGCACGGGTCGACGGGGAGGCGTTGCAGCTAGGCGCGCCACGAGGAAGAAGGCCAGGCTCCACCCTATGAACGTCGCACTCCAGGTGAGCTGCGCCGCGGATGGCAGCAGCGCCAGGGCCATGGCGACCGCGACGCGAAGTCCGACCATGGGGATGGCCTGCGCCATACGTGGCCCTGCGATGAAGGTTGCGACCGCCGCGGTTACAAGGACGGCCGCAGAGTTCATCACCACCGGTGCCCACGCCACGGGCACCATCGAGGCTGCCTGCGCCGCCAGCCTGGAACCGAGTTGGAACGCACCGTGATACGGCTGGACAATCGCTGCGGGGCCATCGAGGAGGGCGCCGAGATAGAAGACGGTGCCGTCCTCAACCCGTAACTCGGCGTGGAACAGCGCCGACGGCCAGCGCAGGATCAGGATGGCGAGCGCGCCGCAGAAGACGCCGACCGAGATCGCCAGCCGATCCGGGGTGTGTGACCGGTGACTCGCTCCCGCGACGTTCCAGCGAGTGGTCACCTGGGACCCGGCACGACGCCCAGGCTACGGCTGGTCGGCAGAGCCGCTCCCGTCGATCGCTCCACCCCTTGCGCGGGCAGCTTCCGGTGGGCATCGTAATACGGGCGCAGAGTCGCGGCCGGCGCGAATGGTTGCACGGAATTGCGCGCAGCGGTTGCAAACGAGGCTCGGGGGCGCTCGAGCACCCACGCCAGGGCTTCAGCCAGGGCGATGGGCGTCCGTTCCCCTACGACCGGCCGTTCGATCCATCGCGAACGACCAGTGGGACCTCGCCGACAGCGCAAGCCACGACAGGAAGCCCGCAGGCGAGCGATTCGAGCACCGCGATTGGCATGCCCTCGAACCGTGAGGGCAATAGGAATGCATCGGCCGCGTTCATGAGCCTTGGCATCTCGTCACGTCCCCGAAAGCCGATCCAGTGAACGCGTCCGCCGATCCCGAGCTCCTGGGCTCGCCTCGTTGCCGCGTCGCGCAGGCCGCCCTCGCCAACCACGACGAGCCGCACCTGATCGTCGGCGCTGGCCGCCGCCGCCATGGTCTCGACGAGCAGGAGCGGGTCCTCTGTGCCTCGAGCCGCCCGACGAACAGCACGATCTGGCCCACCGCGTCGGGATTGACACCGAGATCAGAGAGGAGTGCCCGGCGCACCCGCTGCCGTTCCGTCTCGTCGAGAGGGCGAAAATGCTGCTGGTCAACCGAGGTCGGCAGGAACGCCAGGCGCTCTGCGATACGGGGGTGTCGACCGCGATAGAAGTCGATACCCGCCCGGTTGACGAGGAAGATCCGGTCCATCCGCGGGAGCGTAAGGTCCTCCAGTCGATGCAGCGCTCCCGGCAGGCGCCTCCAGCGGCTCTCGCCGAGCGCGCCGGCGATGTCTGCGACGTTTAGATGAACGGTTAGGATCTTCGGAGCGTCGACGCCGAGGAAGGCGACCGGTGGGCCTGGATGATGGAACTGCAGCACCCGCCCTGTGAAGCGGTGCGCCTCGCGTCGGATCATCGCCGCCAGGGTGAACTGCAGCGACACCGGAACGCGCGACCGACGGTGGACGTCCGGCGTTGCGAGCACCGGCAGAAACCTCACCGACCGGTCGTCGATCCTGATGTCCTGCCACTGTCCGACCGGTCGATCGGCGTTTTCTGCGGTGCACCCGATGACCTCGATCGCGAAGTCATCGGGTGCCGAAGCGCACCGAAGATCAGGATGAACGACTTGATGCCGCCAATCTTGTCGCTGAACGGGTCGAGCGGGACAATGATGAGCGGCGGCGCGCCCCCTGATGGCTGTCATGCCGGCACCGTCTCCGCGCCACGCGTCGTAGCCTGGAGCAGGACGTCGGGACCGGCACGCATGGTGGCCGTCCAGCTCAACGTCCCGGCGATCGCGAGCATCACCAGGTACACCTGGGACGGCGACCCGAAGATGGTGCTCGCGAGCGACTCCACCAGTGTCTGGGCAAACATCATGCCCGTCCCAAGCACCAGGGCCCTGGCCTCGGGTGCCAGGTCACGTCGGCGAGCGACGCCCAGCAACGCGACACCCATCCAACCGACGACGACGCCGTAGGCTACGAGCCCAACGACACCGGCTTCACCCAGGATCTGTGGCCAGAAGGTGTCATCGATGAACTGCGGGTTCTTCGGGCTCAGGCCGAAGACGCGGTCCAGCCCGTACTGGCGGTAAACGTCGCTGTAATGGATCCTGCTGATCCACGACGCGTAACGGCCCAGGCCAACGCCGAGCGGGAAATGGTCGACCGCGATGGCAGCCGCCCCCTCGTACAGGGCGATACGCGCAGGTGTGCCCGACGCGGTGCGGCTGTCTGTGGTGACGGCGCCGGACCCCGTCCCTCCCGACGTCATGGGATCGACGTAGCCGGTGATCGTCAGTGAGTAGAGTCCGGTCAGCACCGGCAGGAAGACGACGACGACGATCAGCATGGCGACCGTCGGTGCCGCCCACGATCGAAGCCGCCGAGTCACGCCCCGGCCCCTGACGAGCTCGCTCGCCGCGCCAGCAACGAGGCCGGCCGCGATCGCGATCATCGACCTGCGACGCCCCGACACGATCGTGCCGATCGAGAACAGGACGGCGAGCGCCAGCATCCACCAGCGCCGGAACACGACGTAGTGGGCGATCAGGTACAGCGACACCGTCGCCGACAGCCAGCCGAACAACTGTGGGTGATTGAATACGGAGGCCACAACCGGGATGCCGCCCCGGGTGTCGGTCGAACCGGCTAACACGCCACTGGCCAACTGAACAGCCCCCAGTCCCAGGAGAACCGAGGCGAGAGCCAACCAGAAGCGTAACGTCCACCGCACGTCAGCAGCATGGACGTCGCGCAGGAGGACGACGTAGAAGATGACGAACCCCTTGATTAGGAGAATGAGGCCGGGCACCCAATCCCCGAGCGGCACCCCATTGATGAGACTCGAAAGCACCGCCGCCGCGATCAGCGTCGCCACGGCAACATCGCGCACCGGACGCACACGTGACGGAATGACGCGCCAGCGAGCGGACAGCGTGATGCCCGCGGCAACGATCACGAACAACTCGTCGAGGTACTTGACCTCGTGGCCGGCGAGCGGCGACAGCGAGTCGACGGCCAACATCCAGGCGGCGAAGATTGATATCGCGCGAACCGGCGCGACAAGGAATGCAGCCGTGGCAAGGACCAACGCGACCCCGAGCGGTATCCAACCATCGTCTCCAGGCACCAACTGGTGGACGACGATCGGCAGCACCAGCAGGGCGATGCCAAGAAGCTCAATCGCACCTGGAGCCAAGCGAATTCGACGCATCCGATCGACTGCCATTACGGGCGTACTGCCCCTTCCAGCGCGGCGATCAGTTCGCCGAACCGATCCTGCATGGCGTCGAACGCATGACGCGTGCGAGCCCGCTCCTCAGGCCGACGTAGTCGCCTGATCAAATCGGCGAGGACGCGATCATCGAGGTCCCCGGACGGAGCCACCACCCTGTCCCCGGAGACCGACATCCTCCAGTATCTCGCGCACCTTCGGCTCGTATGCAACGGCGATGGCCGGCGTACCGACCGCCATAGCGAAGATGGCCGCATGCATGCGCGAGGTGATCAGCACCTCGACGGTCGCGAACTGCCGGACCGAGTCCTGGAGGGTGACGGGGTCGGGCATGACATCGACCTGCTCTCGCTGGGCGGGCGTCAACCGGGACATGAGTCGTGTGACGGCCGACATGTCATCGTCGGCGGTGCCGGCCCGGACATGAGGGATGAAGGTCAATCGCTGGTCGGGGGAATCGAGCATGCGCTGGACCGCCGCCAGCGTGCGCAATACCGCCGCCTCGGGGTCACCCCAGGCCCGATGGTCGGCGCGATAGTTGCGTGGCGACCATCCGATCGGCCGTCGTGCCGACAATCGTCCGCGCTCTCGCGCCCAGTGGGCGGCTGCCAGGAGTGAAGGTGCCCTGAAGGCCGTGTCGGGCGCGAATCGAGCATCCAGGCCGCTCGCACGCAATCGGTCCAGACTGGCCCGGTCCCGTGCGAACACCGTCGAGCCGCGCAGACCCCAGCGGAGCACCCGGGCAACGTTGGCCGTGTACGGGTTCGCCGACACCGGACCTACGATCGTCGGTCGGCCGCTGAGGACTCCGGCGCGGACGTTGGCAACCTTCACCAGGTTGGCGCCCGCCTTCGTTCCCCCGAGAAACCCTCCGCCGACGGACACGACAAGGTCGGGCCCCAAAGTACGGACGCATCAGCGGCTCGTAGGGGCTGGCATAAGCCCTGGCGATCCTCGCGCATACCCAGCCCAGCGTCGCCAGCTTCACACGCCGGACTGCAGGCGGGACATCGACCAGATTGGCCAGTGGGGGCACGATCTCGTCTGGCTCCGCCAGGGTGGCGCCCTGCCGCCGGTCACGCCAGTCTACGGAGGCAACGGCAATATGCTCGTAGCCAGCCACTCGCAGCGCGTCTACGGAGACCCTCTGCGATGGCCGTGTCGCCCCAGTTGCCAAGGCTGTAGGTGTTCACGACCAGCGCCCGTCGTCCGCGGTCGTCGAGGCTCGCAGTCACGTCAGCATCAGCCAACGCCGAGCCGGATCCCTGAATACGGTGTGCACACAGACCACGATCGGGTGATCCCGCGGATCCGCGTGGCTTCCTCGCGTGCACTTGGAAGACTGCAGCGCAGGAAAGCACGCAGCGCAAGCGAACTCCACGAGCGAGCGCCCGGTAGCGTCACCTATCGCCCGCTGAGCATGGCGGGCACCGTCCGGACCATGATCTTGAGGTCCAGCCACAGCGACCAGCGGTCGATGTAGGTGAGGTCCAGCTCCACCCAGCGATCGAACTCCTCGTCGAGGCGTGCGGACACCTGCCACAGGCCTGTGATGCCCGGCTTCATCGACAGCCGGCGGCGATGCCACAGGTCATACCCGGCGACCTCCGCGGGGATCGGCGGGCGAGGTCCGACCAGGCTCATCTGCCCCACCAGGACGTTCCAGAACTGCGGTAGCTCATCGAGGCTGGTGCGACGAAGGAAGCGCCCGACCCTCGTGACGCGGGGATCCACGGCGATCTTGAATGCATGCCCGCTGATCACGTTCTGCTCTGCCAGCTCGGCAAGCCGGTCCTCGGCATCGGGAACCATCGTCCGAAACTTGACCATCGTGAACGACCGGCCGTGGAGACCCGTTCGCCGCTGCATGAAGAAGATCGGACCGCGGGAATCGATACGGATCGCCACGGCGATCGCCACCAGCAGCGGCGACAGGACGACGAGCGCGGCAGCCGAGCCGACCACGTCCAGGAACCGCTTCACCATGAGTCCCAGCAGCCGGTCCGGGCCATTCGAGACGGTCTGGATCTCGCGACCACCGACGGTCTCAACACGTCCGCCGCTGACCGAACCCAGGCCAGGTCGCAGCACGACCCGCAGTCGCTTGCCTTCCTCCTGGCAGAGGGCCACCACGGGCTCCAGGAACGACACCTCGTCGTCGCCGAACGCGGCGACGACCTCGTCCACCACACCCTCGTGAATGATGGTCTCGATCGCTTCCATGGGTCCCAGAACGTCACACTTCGGGTTGGGCCTGCCGAGATGGCCGATGACGTGATAGCCGAGCGCGGGCTGACGCTCCAACAGCCGTGCAACCGATCGGGCCTCGCGTCCGGTTCCCAGGACGAGCAGGTTTCGCCCGCCGATCCCCTGGCGGCTGGCCAGGGACATGCCCACCCGCAGCGCTCGTCGCTGGACGATTGAGAACACGACCTGGATGGAGAACAGCAGCACCAGGAACAGGCGGCTGACCTCGGGCATATGGACGAGGAACAGCAGGCTGAAGACCGACACGGCGAGCAGGAAGGCGGCTCGCAGGATGTCGGCGACCTCGCCCCTGAACGTCCAGCGCGAACGGAGCTGGTCGAGCTCCTGCAGCCACTCGGCCAGCGCCCAGAGGCCGCCGTAGGCTATCGCCCAGACCCACCACGGCGCACCGACTCGCACCCAGACCGTCGTCCATCCGTCGCCGAGCCGGAGCATCGACACGCCGGCGAACAACAGGGCGGCGGCGAGGGCATCGCCCAGGAGCAGGGTGAGGCGGAGGAGCCGCAGCCGGTGGCGAACCATCACTTGTTGGCGTACCTGCTATCGCTGCCGAACAGCTTGACCGACAATGCGGCCATCTTGTCCAGGTCCAGCTTGAGCGTGTAGACGCCACCGGTCGTCGAGTTGGGCGGATGCGTCGAGTACGGGGGGCCGAGCACGTACTGCTTGATGGCCTTGGTGTCGACCTCGCGGGCGAGCCCGATGAACTGGTCGAGGCGATCGGTCGGCAGGTTGGTGCGAACGTTGTCGCCGGCGACCTGGATGATCGACGGCAGCTTGGTCAGCATGTCCGGAGAGGTCAGCTTCGATCGCAGCGCGACCAGCAGCTGCTGCTGCCGGGCAGCGCGCGTGAAGTCGCTGTCGCCCACGCCCTGTCGCGATCGGACGTAGGCCAGTGCCGTCCGGCCGTTGAGCTTGACCTCGCCGGCCGGAAGCGTGAACCCATAGGTTCCGTCCTGCCAGTCGTAGCGAGGATCGTTGATCGCGCGCGGATTGTCGACCGTGATGCCACCCACCTCGTCGATCACCTTGACGAACCCGTCGAGGTTGATCGCCGCGTAGTAGTGGATCGGCACCCCGAGCAGATATCCCAGCTCGTTGATCAGCGTCGGGAACGGCCCGTCCGGCATGTCGTTCGGATAGCGCCGCGCCCAGGACATCAGCGAGTTGATCTTGCCCCTGAACGTTCGCCCGTCGTAGAGCGGGAAGTTCGAGATGTCACGAGGGAAGCTGAGCATCACGACCGAGCGATCGACCGGATTGACGCTCATGACCATCAGCGTGTCCGTGAGCGAGCCGTGGATCCCGGTCAGCAGGATGTTGATCCGGCCGTTGAGCTCCGGCGTGACGGCGGGTGTCGCGTTGAAGTCGCCCGCCGGGATCTCGCTCGGATCCAGCGAGGCGTTCGGATCCATGGATGCCAGCGGCGTCGGCG
>CAWDXT010000015.1:0-259521 GCA_963806265.1 uncultured Chloroflexia bacterium | reverse complement strand
CTGCCAACTGAGTTACTCCCGCTCGGGAGGCCAACATCTTAGGCGAGCGGCGCGGCGCCCGCCAGCGGGACACGGAGCACGGGTCCCAGCTCGACATGGGCAGCGCCGATCCTGCCGAATGGGCAGCGACGATCCTGTCGAGATCGCCCGCGGCCACGGGCTGGGTCAGCACGCGTTGATCATCGAGCGGCATGGTCCGCCAGACGGACGACACGGCCGCCGGACGCTGGATCGGTCCGCTGCCGGCTCGCGGCGTGGCACGTCGGGCGCAGTACCTTGACGGCCTGCCCTTGCACGCCGAGAGTACGCGTGTCGCGACGCCGTCCCGGTCGCCGCGGCAAGGGTGGCTGTCCGGGACCGATCAGGGTTGGCCTTGCGCGCGTTCCCCGTGGGTCGACGCCGCTCCGTGCTCCTGCTTCTGCTCGCGCTGCTGCTCCTGGTCGCGCTCGCCGTCATCGTCGCGAGCCTCGCCCTGCTCAACAGCGGCGCGCCGGCGCCCACGCTTCCAGTCTCCGACCTCAGCCCGTACGAGCAGTTGTGGGCCCGCGTCCAGCCGGACGGAACGGTCGACGAGGAGACGGCGCTCCAGGCGTTCGCGCTCGCGATCGCGCCCCTGCCGGGCGTGACGCCACCCACGGGAGCCGAGACGCCGCTGTACGAGCGTATGGACGGCACGTTCGCGATCGACTGGATCACGCCCTACCTCGACCAGCTCACGCCGGACCAGCGGAAGGCCGTGGACGCCGCCCTCGAGCCGGATCCGAATGTTCCCCGGATTACCTCCGGACCGTCGGGCCACGTCCCGAATGTCGTGCTCGCCGACGACTCGATGGAGGCGTACTACCGCAAGTTCGCCGAGGAGGCCGAGCCGAAGATCGTCGCCCGGATGAATTGGTCGCTCGTCATGCCCTGGTCGATCCAGATCAACAGCTGGCAGGAGGGCAAGCCCGGCGACTTCGCCATCACGTGGGCGTACTGGAAGCCTGTCCGCGGCAGCTGGTGCTCGATCCACGTGAACCCGAAGCTGCAGGCCGTCGATGACGTGGTGGTCGTCCTCGCGGAGATGACCCACGAGCTGTTCCACTGCTTCCAGTTCGACTGGGAGGACCAGCATGGCGGGCTCATTGCGCTGCCGGCGTGGGTGAAGGAGGGGCAGGCGGAATGGGTCGGAGAGACGATCAGCCCCAGCTCGCAGGGTGACGCCTGGTGGGGCCTCTACCTCAACCACCCGGACACGGTGCTGTGGGATCGCGGCTACGAGGCGATCGGCTTCTACCAGCACCTCCAGGAGGAGGGCATCGACCCCTGGTCGATCTTCGACCCGATGCTCGCCGCGGTAAAGGCTGCCTCGCCGGGCCAGGCGAACAGCGATGCCTACAAGGCGGCCGACGCGCTCGATGACGACTTCCTCGATACCTGGGCATCAGGGCTGTACCGGGACAAGGATCTTGGCGACGCGTGGTACGTGACGGCCCCGTGGAACGTGCCGAGCGCCGCGCCGGCGAAGACGTACACGCTCACGACCGGCGACGTGAAGACGGTCTCGGCCGTCGAGGTGCAGAACCAGGATTGGACCTTCACCTCGCAGGCGGACGTCGTTGAGATCCACGCCACCGGGCACGTCCGCATTCACACCGACACGGGACGCGATGAGACCGACACCGCGCAGCGCTGGCTGTGTACGAAGAGCGGCGGCTGTGACTGCCCGGCCGGGACGCGGTTCGCCGGCCCGGATCTGCAGCCGGCGCCCGACGTGTTCGAGCTCGCGCTGACCGGCAGCCTCGCAGGTGCCAACGCCACGGTCACAGGGCACGCGCTCGACGAGTACTGCAAGCCGCTGCCGTCGATCCAGCCCAGCACCCCATGCCAGGCAAGCTGCCCGATTCGAACGGCGACCCGCACCTGCGCACGGTCAACCGCTACCGGTATGACTTCCAGGGCGCGGGCGAGTTCACGCTCCTGCGCTCGCCCGACGGGAGCGTCGAGATCCAGGTGCGCCAGGTGCCGTACGAGACCGTGCCCTTCTCCGTCAACCAGGCGATCGCGGCGAGGGTGGACGAGCACCGCGTCGGCATCTATGTCGACGCGATCGGTGGCCTCGACGTCAAGGTGGACGGTCAGGATGTCGATCCGTCATCCGCGGTGCCCGTCGGTGCGGGCGACGTCCGTGCCGTCGACCACGGGATCCAGGTCGACATGCCTGACGGGACCATCCTGTGGGCATTGTCGGCCGGGAAGTGGGGCATCCATGCCGTGATCCAGCCATCCGATGAGCTGCGCAGCGGTGGCACGGGCCTGCTCGGCCCGATCACTCCGGGCGGGATGGGCGTGCCGGCGCTCCCCGACGGCACCCAGCTGCCGGCCGCGCCGGACCAGGCGACCCGCGACCAGGTTCTGTACGGCCAGTTCGCCGACGCCTGGCGGGTGACCGACGCGACCTCGCTTTTCGACTACGACCCAGGTACGTCGACGACGACGTTCACGGACCGCGACTTCCCGGCCGACGCCCCGAACCAGGCCCAGCCCAGCTTTCCGCCGGACGTGCTCCTGACCGCCGAGACGGCCTGCGCGACCGTCACCGACGAGGAGCTTCACCCCGAGTGCGTGTTCGATGTGGCAGCGACCGGCGACGACGGCTTCGCCGGCGGGTACGAGGCGCAGCAGGACCTGTACGACAGCGGGATCGCGGCGCCGGCGTCCCAGAGCCCCGCGCCGTCGATCTCGCCCGGCGCCGGCGGGACCGGCGTGACGCCGATCGGTGAGGCGGTTGATATCCAGGGCCAGGCGATCTCGGCCGACGGCATCATCGACCTCTCGGTCGACACGGCTGCCGGGAAACCCCAGATCCTGGCCATCGATCCGAAGTCCGGCAAGGTGCTCAAGCAGGTCGACGAGCCGCGGGCGACTGACCTCCACGTCGCCGACGGCTCGCTGTGGGCGTCAGGCCTGAGCAATGACTCGAGCGGCAACGTATGCACCGTCACCCGGTTCGACCCGGACACGCTCGACGTCCAGGCGACCTTCCCCATCCCGTGCACGTTCGGCTACACGGGTCCACGGATCGTCTCGATGGGTACCTCGGTCTGGTTCGTGGATACGTCCGCCTACGACCTCAGCTCACAGACGGGCGCCAGGCTCACCCGGATCGACCCTGGCACCAACAAGCCGGGTCGGAGCGTGGCGCTCGACAACATCGGCGGCTGCTGCCAGGACGCGCCGACGGCCGTGTACGGCTACACGACCCAGAACAGCCTGTCCCGGCTCACCGACCAGGACCAGGCGTTCGTCGACCTGGGCAGCCTGTTCGGCGTGTTCCCGGCCGGTGACGGCGTGTGGACGACCGACCAGTCGGGCAACGCCGTGTTCATCGAAGGGACGGGAGGTCCGTCCGCCACCATCCCCATCGAGGACGGTACGGTCGTGGGCGGCGATGCGACCGGGGTGTACCTCCAGCGCTCGCGCGCCGAGGAGGAGCTGCTGCGCCAGCCGGCCGACGGCTCGCCGCCGGTCCAGGTCGCGACGGCGCCGGTCGCTCGGCTCGGGAGTGGACCAGGTCAATCTCGACTACCTGACCGGCAACCCGGTCAGGTTCGCGACCACGGACGGGTTCGCGACGATCTGGCTGGTGAACGGCCAGCTGTATCTGCAGTGGGCGCCGCTGCCCTAGGGTTCCGTGGCCGGCGACCCGCGCGGCGACCAGCACCGCGAACGCAGCGACCGCGGAGCTCGCGGGCTCAGCCCTTGAGCGCCAGCTCCCGGCTGATGTCGAACAGCAGCGCTGCCGCGAGCGCCGGATCCCGCTGCCGCATGCGCTGCATCTGCTTCTGCGGCAGGACCAGCACCTCGCACTCGCCGAGGGCGGCCACGGTGGTCGTTCTCGGCCGGCCGTCGACGAAGCTTCGCTCGCCCAGCACCGAGCCCGGATGGTGCGTCGACAGCTGCGTGAGCTTCCCCGATCGCCAGTCGCCGTCGAGCACCTCGAGATCGCCCTCGAGCAGGATGTACAGGCTGCGGTCCAGGTCACCCGCAGGCGCCAGGATCTCGCCCGCCAGCATGTGCCGGCGCGTGGTGTAGGGCATGAATCGCCGCCACTCGTCCTCGCCGAACTCGCACAGCACGCCCGGCGCGATCGCGTCCTCGTCCGAGTCGGCGTGAACGTGATCATCCGGCAGGGCCGGATATGGATACTCGGTGCTCTCGGCGAAGAACAGGCTGCCGCGCTTGAGCTTCAGGGCGACGTGGACCAGCCTCTTGATCGGGTCCGGCACCTCGGGGAACCGGCCCTCGGCGATCGCCGAGAACATCGCGATGGAGCCCGGGTAGACCAGCAGCTCCCAACCTTCGCGGCACAGCTGGGTGAAGATCGCGCTCTCCTCGAGGAGGTAGTCGCAGGCAGCCTGGTGATGGGCAGGGTCAGGCGGTGACGTCCCATCGGTCTGGAGCACACGCGCGAGGTAGCCTGCGGCGAACTCGTGGACCAGGTTGCGATACGGATCGTTGGTCTCGTAGAGGGCCCGGTAGGCGGCGAGGTCCTCCCGGAACGAGCTGCCCGCCACGATCCTCGACATCGGATACCACGTGAACCGGCACTGATCACGATACGGGGCGACGATTTGCTCGGCGTGCTGCTGAAACTCCCGGCCGGCCTCGATCGCCAGCGCGTGCCAGGCCTCCGGCGTCATGTCGCGCCGCGGGTTCCCCGATCGGCCGTCGGTGACCTGCAGCGTGTACCGGTACATGCCGTCCCCGACGCCCAGCGCACATTCGTCGTAGTTCTCGGCCACCCAGCGAACGGCGGCCTCGAACCGGGCGCCCTCCGAGCTTCGGCTCCCCAGGCTGATCCCCAGGACGCAGCGCCGGTACTCGGTCAGGTACGTGTCCCGCCTGGTCCACGGGGCCACCGATTCCACCACGGCCCGGTAGCGGTGCATCCCGACCCGGATCACGTCGTGGAGCTCCGTCCCGGCGATCCGTGGGGGCCCCGGCCCGGCGGCGCAGCACCGCCGCGAGATCGTTCTGGAGCTCGGTCAGCTCCTCGAGTGACAGTGCTTCCAGGTCGATCGTCATGGGGCCGCCAAAGTCGTCATGGGAACGCCAATCCTGATCGCGAACGTGGGGTCACCTCGATCCTACGGCACCCGTCCATACGCGCTGCACCTGCGACGCGCCCCGACGCAACGTGGCTCCTGGCCGCCCGCCATCGGTGACCACGGAGTTGCGGCCACGGCTCGAGAGCACTTACACGGCTTCCCCAGCTCGCCAGCGACCTACGATTCGAGTCGTGCCCCTCGACCCGACGCCATCGCCGCCCGGCCTGTCCCGCACCGTCGCGACGGCGATCACCGCGTCGACCGTTGGGTCGCTGCCGGCCCTGCTGGTCGCCGGGTTGGCGGTCCTGGTGCGCGCCGATCTCGGCCTCGACGAGTTCCAGCTCGGGTTGGCGATCTCCGCCTTCTTCGCCGCATCCGTCCTGTTCTCGATCCCGGCCGGGCTGGTCTCGGAGCGACTCGGCCCGCATCGCGCCCTGTTGGCGGGCGTGGCGATCACCGCCGTTGCGCTGGTCGGGATCGCAGTCACGGCCCGGAGCTGGCCCGCGCTCGTCGCCTGGATGTTCGTTGCCGGCACCGGCAACACGATCGGACCGATCGCCATCAATCACCTCCTCGCGACCGCGGTTCGACCCGACCGCCAGGGTCTCGCCTACGGCGTCAAGCAGTCTTCGATCCCGCTGGCCGGTCTCCTCGCCGGTCTCGCCGTCCCGGCCATCGGGCTGACCATCGGGTGGCGGTGGGCGTTCATCCTTGCCGCCGGCGGCGCGCTGGTGGTGTTCCGGCTCGCCGGCCGGCCGCGGCCGTTCAGGCGCCCGGCAGACCGCGCGTCGCGCGAGGGCGATGCGCCGGTCCAGGCGCTGCTCGTGATCGCCATCGCGGCCGGGCTCGGGCGCGGCCGCAGGCAACGCGCTGGCCTCGTTCACGGTCCAGTCGGCCGCCGCGAACGGGTTCCAGGCATCAGCTGCCGGTCTGCTGCTGACGTTCGGCAGCCTGGCCGGCGTGTCGATGCGGATCTTCAGCGGCTGGGTTGCCGACCGGCTGGGTCGCGGCTCGCTCAAGATCGTCATCGTGCTCCAGGTCATCGGCGCGGCGGGCTACCTCATGCTGGCCCTGGCCGGGAGCGACCCGGCCATGATCGTGCTCGCGACGATCCTGGCCTTCGGCGGGGGCTGGGGGTACCAGGGCCTGGTGCTGCTGGCGGTCTCCCGCTCCAATCCGACCTCGCCCGCAACCGCGATGGCGATCGTGCGCCTGGGTCCGTCCACCGGCGCGATGCTCGGCCCGGTCGCCGCGGGAGCGCTCGTCATCCAGGCGGGCTACACGGTCACCTGGCTCGCAACCGCCACGCTGGCGATGCTGGCCGTGGTCCTCATGCTCCTGGGCCGGGTGCTGCTGATGCGCCATATCGGCCGGCGTGGCCCGAGCCCGCGGCGCTCGGCGGCTGCCGGCGGAACACCCGCCTGAGGCATCCGCGGACCGAGCGTAGAATTCGATCGATGTCGTCCCAGGAACGATCGTCGTCATCGCGGTGGAGTCACCGCCGACCACCCCACCGGACCCGATGACCCAGGTCGAGGTTGCCCCGGAGCGTTCCACTGCTGCGCCCGGGTCGAACGATGGGCGAATGCGGCCCGGTCCCGGAACCCCGAACGCGATCGAGGTCGATCAGCTCGCTCGGCGGTTCGGGGCGATCGAGGCCGTCAAGGGCGTCTCGTTCGAGGTCGCCGAGGGCGAGCTGTTCGGCTTCCTGGGCCCGAACGGTGCCGGCAAGTCGACCACGATCAACATGCTGTGCACGCTGCTCCACCCGTCGGGCGGCCGGGCGACGGTCAACGGCTTCGACGTCGCCCGCCAGCGGAGCGAGGTCCGGCGCTCGATCGGGCTGGTGTTCCAGCAGACGACCGTCGACGAGTACCTGAGCGCCGAGCAGAACCTTCGGTTCCACGCCTATGCCTACGACGTGCCCGGCGGAGGTCCGCGACCGGCGCATCCGCGAGCTGCTCGAGATGGTCGAGCTGTGGGATCGGCGCAAGGGCAGCGTGCGCACCTTCTCGGGCGGCATGAAGCGCCGCCTGGAGATCGCGCGCGGCCTGGTCCACCACCCCAAGGTGCTCTTCCTCGACGAGCCGACGATCGGCCTCGACCCCCAGACCCGGCGCCACATCTGGGAGTACCTGCTCCGCCTGCGCGAGCAGGAGCAGCTCACGATCTTCCTCACCACCCAGTACCTGGACGAGGCCGAGAACTGCGACCGGATCGCGATCATCGACCGCGGCGAGATCGTGGCGCTCGACACGCCCGGACGGGCTCAAGCGCGCCGTCGGCGGCGATCTGATCACGTTCTCGGTGGACGACCCGGCCGCCGCGGCCGACGAGGTCCGGCGACGCTACGACGTCGAGCCCGGGGTCCAGGACGGCGTGGTCCGGTTCCACGTCCCGGCCGGCGACACGTTCCTGCCCGAGTTCGTCCGCACCTTCCCGCAGCCGCTGCCAGTCGATCAGCCTGCAGCGCCCCAGCCTCGATGACGTGTTCATCACCCTGACCGGCCACGAGATCCGGGACTAGGAGCTGGACGCCCGCGAGCAGATGCTCCAGGGGCGGGCGCTGGGGGAGGCGAGGTCGCGCGACTGATGGCCGAGATCTGGCGCGGCACCTGGGTCGTCGCCTACCGGGAGCTGCTGCGGTTCGTCAACGAGCGCTCGCGGATCATCTCCAGCCTGGCCTTCCCGCTGCTGTTCCTGGTGATCTTCGGTGCCGGGTTCGCCAATGTCATCGGCACCGTGGCGCCGGGCGTCGACTTCATCCAGTTCATGTACCCGGGCATCGTGGCGATGACGGTGCTGACCAGCTCGCTGTTCGCCGGCGTGTCGGTCGTCTGGGACCGCGAGTACGGCTTCCTGCGCGAGATCCTGGTCGCCCCGATCGGGCGCAGCGGGGATCGTCCTGGGCAAGGCGATCGGGGCGACGATCACCGGTGCTGCTCCAGGTCGTGATCATGCTCGTCCTGGCGCCGATCGTCGGCGTGACGCTCACGCCCGCGATCGTGCTCGGCGCTCATCCCGATCGTGGCGATCCTGGCGCTCGGGCTGTCCGGGCTGGGCATCCTGATCGCGACGTTCATGACCAGCCAGCAGGGCTTCCAGCTGGTCATCCAGCTGCTGATCTTCCCGCTCATCTTCCTGGCCGGCGTCTTCTTCCCGGTGAACGACGTGCCGGCCTGGCTGGCGGTCATCTCCAAGATCAACCCGCTGACCTACGGCGTCGACGCCATCCGCCAGATCTTCCTCGGCACCAGCAGCGGGCTGGGCGTCATGGTCTTCGGGCACACGATGACCATCGTCGAGGAGATCGTGGTGGTCGGGATCCTGGGTGCCATCCTGCTGGGCGGCGCGGTGATCGCGTTCAATCGGCAGGAATAGCGACCGGGCGCGAGAATCCCCGGGCGATGACGCGCCACGGGACCCAGTCTCAGCACGGAGGGCATGGCATGGCCGATTACCCGGACATCTACGCGGATGGCTTCAGCCTCACGACCGGCCCGTTCGGGGTGACGCTGACGCTCACACGATCCCAGCCGACCCTGGAGCCCGGCCCGCACCAGGATCCCGGCGAGATCGTCGCCCGCATCCGGCTCAGCCAGCCGTTGACACGCGCGATCGTCGATGCGTTCGCGCAGCTCTCGGTTGCGGCCGCGGGCGCCCAGATGCAGACGGTCAACGACAAGAAGCACTGATCCGGGTTGCCGTCGCGAAGCGCAGCAGCCTCGGCGGCCATCCTCGCTCAGCCAAGCACGGCGGTCACCATCGCCGCCAGCCACTCCTCGTAGCGCTCGGGCGCCCATGACCGCTCCACGACGAGGTGTCGGTAGTTCTCGACGCTGACCAGCGTCCAGACGGCGTCGATGACGGGGCTGGCCTCCGGATCGCCGATCCCGATGACGTCCCGCACGAACCACGCAGCGTCGCCGTGACGGCTGTCAGCCCCGCGACGAGCTGCCCTGGCAACCTCGGGATCGTCTTCGGCCGCGGCCCACGCGATGGCGAGGAGGCGCCAGCTGCGGTCGTGGGCGCCCCGCACGACGCGTGCCATCTGCTCGACGGCCGGCCGCTTGTCGGCGTTGGCCGCCAGCACGAGCCAGATCGGGTCGCTCCGCAGCGGGAAGTCCTGCCGGCCCACCTGGTCAGCGATGACCGAGACCAGCAGGTTGGCCTTCGTGCCGAAGACCGCGAACACGGTCGCCTCTGAGGTCCGTGCCGCCCGCGCGATCGAGGCGGTGCTGGTTCGCGCGTAGCCACGCTCGAGGAACAGCGAGGCGGCGGCATCCAGGATCCGTCGGCGCGTCGCGTCGGCCTGCGCCCGGCGGGCGGGGGAGACATACGTGCGCTTCTTGACACGGCCCGGCATGTCGGCATTATATTAGATGAGTGACACTCATCGAATATCCGAGGCGAACGGTCCGCGCCGCGGTCGAGCGAAGGCACGCACGACGAGGAGTGTCCGCGATGAACAGCCAGGCGGCAGCGGCGCGGTTTCGCCAGGCACAGGAGCGGCGTCCTCGCCGAAAACGGCCTCGACGCCACCTCCACGTTCCTCGACCTCGGCTCGCCCCTGGGACGGGTGCACGTGCTGTCGGCGGGAACCGGGGACCCGGTGCTGATGATCCCCGGCAACTCGCCGGCGGCCATGTGGGTGCCCCTCGCCGCACGCCTGAGCTCACGCTACGAGCTGCTGATGGTCGACCGCCCGGGCACGGGCTGTCGACGATGTTCGACTTCCGCGGCGTCGACCTGCGCGAGCACGGCGTCACGCTCCTGGAGGCACTGCTCGATGCGATGGGCCGCAACCGCGCTGCGATCGTGGGCAACTCGATGGGCGGCTACTTCGCGATGGCGTTCGCCCTGGCCCACCCGGAGCGGGTCTCGAAGCTCGTGCTTGCTCGGCGAGCCCGCCAACACCGGCCGGTGTCGCTCGGATCGCGGCTCCGCTACCACCGGCTGGTGGGCACCCGGGGCCTCAACGCGCTGCTGTACGCGACGGTGCTTCGGCCACCGAAGGATGGTGCCGGTGCCCGGGCCGGCCTCGCGCGTGGCCGGTTGCTCGCGGATCCCGACCGTGCGTCCGATGCCATGCTGGAGTGCCTCGCGGCCGGTGCGAGCATGCCTGGAGCTTCTCGCAGCTTCCGCACGATGGTGGAACGGATCTTCGTTCCTGCGGGTTCGGGCATCTTCGCCCGCGGGTCGGTCGGCACCCATGCGCTCAAGCCCGAGCTCGGCCGGCTCGGGACGCCATCGCTGTTCCTTTGGGGCGACCGGGATCCGCTCGGGACCCCGGGCGATGGTCGGCAGCTGGTCGACCGGATGC
Organism: uncultured Chloroflexia bacterium; assembly: GCA_963806265.1. Lineage (GTDB taxonomy): Bacteria > Chloroflexota > Limnocylindria > Limnocylindrales > CSP1-4 > CAIXZV01. Next base: position 249,108 of record CAWDXT010000015.1, on the reverse strand, counting down.
CGAACGCGCGGCTCCAGGTCATCGAGGACGCCGGGCATGCTCCCGTGGATCGAGATGGCCCGACCTGTGCGCGGACGCGGTCGGGGCCTTCCTCGCCGATCGAGTCCCCGAGGGCCGAGCGGCGCTCGATCAGCAGCCTCGTGCCCGCGCAGCGGCAGCGCCCGCCGAGCAGGCGCTCGCAGGAAGCTGACGATGAGCGCGAACGTTCGCACCCAGCCGCGCACCGGCGAGCTACCGGTCGCGAGCCCACGCGTCCAGGTCCGGGCGCTGTCCATCTTCTTCCTCGTCGTGCTGCTCGATGGTCTTGACACGACATCGATCTCGTTCGTGGCGCCGGCGATCGGCGACGCGTGGGGCCTGGCGGCGGCCGCGTTCACCCCGGCCTTCGTGGCGACCAGCGTCGGGGCCGTGATCGGCTACATGGCCAGCGGCCCGCTCGCGAGACGGATCGGTCAGCGCGCGGTCGGGACCACGAGCATCGCCCTGTTCGGGATCGTCACGCTGCTGACCATCAGCGCGAGCGACGTGGCCACCCTGTCCCTCCTGCGGCTGGTGGCGGCCGTCGGCCTTGGTGGCGCGCTGCCGATCGCGATCACGGCGTCAGCTGGCGTGGTTTCGCCTGATCGTCGGACGAGCGCGGCGATGTTGGCGGCGACCGGGTTCGCAGCGGGCAGCGTGGTCGGGGGCCTCCTCGGCGGGCCGCTCATCGGCGCCTTCGGCTGGCAGGCGGTGTTCATCGTCGGAGGCGCGCTTCCATTGCTGCTGCTTCCGGCGTTCGCGCATTCGCTCTCGGCCCAGGAGGAGCCCGCAGGTCGCGGTGACTCGAACCCGGTCACGGCCCTGTTCCGGTATGGCCTCGGCACGCCCACCGTGCTCCTCTGGTGCTTCGCCTTCCTGGTGTTCCTGGTCGCCTACGGCCTGGCCTACTGGATCCCGACCCTGTTGACCGAGGTCGGCTTCTCGACGGTTCAGGCACCACTCGGCGCAGCCGCGTTCGGGCTGGGCGGGTTGGTGGGCAGCATGCTCATCGTCGGGTTCACGAGGAGACTGGGCGTGGGTTATGTGCTGATCCTGGCTTCGGCCTTCGCGATCCTTTGCCTGGTCCTGCTGGGTTGGTTCGCGACGTCTCCCGCGCTCGTCCTGCCGCTCGTGTTCGGGACCGGAGCCGGTCTGATCGGCAGCTCCATCGGCCAGAGCGCGGTCGCCATCTCGATGTACTCGCCCGGGCTGCGTACCACGGGCGTCGGGTGGGCGGCCGCGTCGGGACGGATCGGCTCGATCATCGGGCCGGCCGTCGGGGGCACCATGCTCGCGATGGGGCTTCCGGCGCGTGAGATCGCGCTGGTCGCGGTCCTGCCGGCCGCGGCCGCCGTGCTTGTTCTCGCGGGACTGATCGTCGTCGGCCGGGGAGATCCTGCTCGGCGACCGGTGCACGGAGCCTGATTGACGCCCGGGCCTCGGCTCTCATGCCGTCACAACGTTGATCGGCGTATAACAGGGGAGAACGGCATCGAACGCGGCATGCGCGCGAGCCGTGAGGCGTCGCATCGGCCACGTCCCACCGGTGCGGCCACCGGAACTCCATGTTGGGACGCGGAGGCGCACATGTCCCAGGCGCGTTCCGCGGCGGCCGTCATCGGCGTCGTCGCCACCGTTCTCCTGGTCTGGATGGTCAACCCGTGGCTGGCCGTGCCCGACTCGCTATCGCTCATCGTCCAGTGGGCGTTCTGGATCCTCGCGATCGCGCTCGTGATCGTGCTCTACATCGACTCCCGCCGCGATCCGCACGCGGATCAGGTCGAGATCGAGGGACCGGCATTCGCCCGTTTCCTGTTCAGCAACTCGCGAGCCGGCCTGGTCTGGCTGCCGATCCGGCTGTTCCTCGGCTTCACCTGGCTCGAGGCCGGCTGGCACAAGTTCGTGGGCACCGGCTGGATGGATGGTGGGGCCGCCCTCCAGGGCTACTGGCAGTCGGCGACGACGGTGTCGGACACGGGCAAGGGCGCGATCACCTATGACTGGTACCGCGAGTTCCTGTTGTTCATGCTCAACAACGGTGCCTACACGTGGTTCGCGAAGCTGATCGTGTTCGGCGAGATCGCGGTCGGGTTGGGCCTGATCTTCGGGATCCTCACCGGATTTGCCTCGTTCTTCGGGGCATTCATGAACATGGCCTACCTGCTGGCCGGCTCGGCGTCGACCAACCCCGTGATGTTCACGCTCGCGATCGGCGTGATCCTGGCCTGGAAGGTGGCGGGCTACTACGGCGTCGACCGTTGGCTGCTGCCGGTGCTCGGCACCCCGTGGCAGCCGCGTGCGTCGATCGCGGTGCCGGGGACACCGCAACCCCGGCCGCAGGAGGGATCCAGCGGCTGACGACCAGCTGGAGGATGACCGATCGGGGGCGACGCCCGTCAGTTCAGCAGGCGGGGGCCGCCCTCGAACATCGTGCGTCCGCCGAACCGTCCGTGCAGCACATCGTCCAGCGTGTCCGCCAGGTTGCCCAGCTCCATGCACGTGATCGCGACCTGGTCCGGGGTCACGTCGACGGCGGTGATCTCGGACATCACGATCACCTGGCGCTGGACCCAGAACACGCGCCCGAACCGGATCCGCAGGTTGAGGTCGTTGAGCGCGGTCAGCAGCGCCGGGCTGCCGTCGATGTCGCGCAGGATGGGCGAGAACACGGTCACGAAGGGCGGCGTCCCGTCGACGATCCGGACGTACACCATCGCGCTGCCGGAGCGGCACGGGTAGTCGCCGTCGCGATCCGTGACCAGCTCCGGGATCATCAGCCATTGACGCAGGCCGGCCTCGACGCGCTCCCGGAGCTCGGGCGCGGTCAAGCCGACGCCGCGACCGGTGGTCGCCGGCGTCGACCGCTCCTGGGGCTCGATGCCCAGCTCGAGCGGGGGCACGTCGGCGTCCTCGAACGAGCGATACAGGTAGCGCAGCTCGGTGGGTGAGGCGACGCCGTAGACGTCGCGCAGCGTCTCGACCGCGCGCGCAGCCGCTTCCTGATACGGGATCGGCTGCTGATCCTCGCGATGGAAGTTGCGGGTCGGCTGGTCCGCGCGAGGCGGCTCCCAGCCCATGCGCGCCAACCGCGTCTCCTGGCGCTTCGTCAGCGGGTGATCGGACGGCAGGTAGGCGCTGCCCACCGCCTCGGAGCGCAGCGTCCCTGCGCCCCATGCGAACTGGACGTAGAAGGCGCGGTCGTCGGCGTCGGGCAGGGTGGTGAGCAGCAGGTAGGTCTCCTCGTGCATCGCCGCGAGCGCCAGCTCGAGCCGCCGCTGGAGCTGGGCCCACTCGGGGTCAGGCGCCTGGTCGGGCGCGGCGTCGGCGCCGCGGTTCGCACGTCTCGCCATCGCAACCTCCTCGACCGAGCCTACCGCCCCGGGACGTTTCCGGCCCGCACCTGAGGCTATCCTCGGCATGCCAGCCGACAACCTGACGGAGGTCCCCATCTTGGCCCAGTTCGATCTGTCCCTCGAGGAGCTCCGTGAATATCGACCGGCGCGCAGCGAGCCCGAGGACTTTGATGCCTTCTGGTCTGCGACGCTGGCCTCGAGCCGAGCGGCGGGGTCGGCTCCCGAGTTCCGCGATGTCGACAATCGCCTGCGAACCGTTCGCACCGCTGACGTGACGTTCGCGGGCTACGCGGGGCAGCCGATCAGGGCCTGGCTCGTGTGGCCGGCCGGGGCGAGCGCTCCCCTGCCCACGGTCATCGAGTACCTGGGCTACGGCGGCGGTCGCGGGCGATCGTGGAGCTGGCTGTTCTGGGCCTCGGCCGGGTTCGCGCACCTGGTGATGGACACCCGGGGGCAGGGCGGCGCATGGCAGTCAGGCGACACCTCCGACATTGAGCCGACGGGGACCGGGCCGCAGTACCCGGGCGTCATGACCCGGGGCATCCTCGATCCGGCCACCTACTACTACCGTCGGCTCATGACCGATGCCGTGCTTGCCGTTGATGCGGCACGCTCGCACCCGATCGTCGATGCCGATCGAATCGCGATCACCGGCGCCAGCCAGGGCGGCGGGCTGTCGCTCGCGGTCGCCGCCCTCGCCGACGGTGTTCGGGCGGCGGCGATCGACGTGCCCTTCCTGTGCCACTTCCGCCGGGCGCTGGAGGTCACGGACGAGATGCCCTACGGGGAGATCCGCGGCTTCCTGCGCGCGCAGCGTGGCTCGGAGGCGCAGGTGTTTCGGACGCTCGATTACTTCGATGGCCGCCATTTCGCGGCCCGCTCGTCCGTGCCGGCGCTGTTCTCCGTTGGGCTGGAGGACACGGTCACGCCGCCCTCGACGGTGTTCGCCGCCTACAACGAGTACGCGGGCGACAAGGACATCCGGGTCTGGCCTTACGTCGGCCACGATGCGGCCCAGCTGGATCAGGCGATGGACCGGCTCGATTTCCTCGCTCGGCACCTGGGTGCCTGACGGCACCGCGCCGGGCAAGGGCGACCAGTCACCGGTCGCCCGGGCGGCGCCGACGGCGTGACGCGACCAGCCCGGCCGCGCCCGCCCCGGCGATCACCACGAGCAGCACGGCGATGGCGCCACCGAGGTCGAGCATCGCCGGCTCCCGCGTGGCGGCCGGCACCGGGCGCGGCGATGGGTTCGGCTCGGACGTCTTGCGGGTGCCGACGACGAGCGCCGCTGCTCCCCGCTCGATCGAGGCCGCCGGCGGCGTGTCACCCGCCGGTGAGGGCGTGTCGTCTGCCGGCGAGGCCATCACACCCGCCGCCGGCGGGCCTGGCGACCGCGTCGAGGGGGGCGTCGGGGTCGTCGTCACCGGTGCGGGCGTGGCGGCGCGGGCCCGATCCGCTGCCGTTGGCCCGGGCTGCACCGAGACCCAGTCACCTTCCCACGCCATCCGCACGCCGGCGTAGTGCCACGGCGTGAAGAAGGACCGCAGCTGCCGTCGTGTCAGCCTGGTGTCCGGCCGCATGTCGTAGCCATAGCTGCGGCTCTGGAGCCCCCACAGGGGACCGACGACCCGCACGCCCGTGACCGTGAAGTGGCTGGTGACGGCCGGGTCGGCCGTCGCCGTGAACCCGGTGAGCACCCAGGCGTGGTTGCCGTGCGAGACCGTGAGCCCGACCGGCAGGCCGGTGAGCCGCAGATTGCGCACGGCTGATCGGAGCGCGGCCTTGAAGCTGCCGCTCGTCACCAGCTGGTAGCGGCGATCCACGTACCGCCGGAGCCCGGCCGCCCAGCCGACCGGGTCGACGCCGTCCGAGACCGGGATCGAATACCGGTTGTGGTGCCGCATGTCGTCGAAGTAGCGCTGCTGGGCCGATCGCGAGTGGTCACGTTGGTGGTCGACGATGTTCCGCATGATCTGCACGTCAGCGGCGGTGCACCATAGCCACGTCTGCTGGGTGGTGAACGTCCCGTTCCGATACAGGTCCAGGCCGCCCGTCCAGCGCGGCAGGCCCGCGGCCGCCGCGGGCGCCGCGCCGACGCCCGGGAGACCCGCCAGGGCGATCGCCGTGGCGGCGGCGACGATCGCGACCCGCGCCATGGTCCGGGTGTGGTGCGAGAACGCCATGGCCGTATCGTGATCGTGATCGGCGATTCGTGTGTCGGCAGGCGACCTCGGTCGGGATCCCGGGCGGCCACGCTGGTCGGTCCCTCGTGGCGGGAGCGGGCTCAGCGGCTGCGGCCGTCCACCCAGGCCACGAGATCTGCCACCACCTCGCTCGCGACGTGGCCCGGCTGCGCGTACTCGGCCGGTCTGGCCGGACCCTCGCCCGCGATCAGCAGGTGGTTGAGCGACGGATACTCGCGGATCATCACGTTCGAGCGAGCACCGAGCGCCTGCTGGTACGGCGCGAGCTCGGATGGCGGCACCTGGTAGTCACGCCCGCCCTGGCTGATGAACATCGGCAGCGTCAGCTGCTCCGCGGTGGTGACAGGGTCGTAGCCGCGGAGATCGAGCCAGTACGCGGCTGGGATGCCGAGCGGCAGCTCGGAGGCGGGCGTTGACGCCGTCAGCGCGTCCGACTGCACGAGCGCCACCTGCTTGCGGATCTCGGGTAGCGCGGCCTTGGCCTGCGGATCGGCCCCGCCCTCGCCCGACGCGAGGTACTGGTACTGATCGAGGATCAGCGTTGCCAGCGAGCTGCTGCCCGGCTCGAGCATGCCGATGCCGGCGAGACGGTCCGGGATCTCGGCCGCGATCCGCGGCGCCAGGTAGCCACCCAGGCTGTGACCGACCAGGAACACGCGGTCGGGATCGATGCCCGGCGTCTGTCGCAGGAGCTCGACCGCGGTCTCAGCGTCGTCCATCGTCTCCTCGTGGACCGTCACGCCGGAACCGGCCATCGCGGCGCCGTGAACCAGGGTGCGCTTGTCATAGCGCAGGGTGGCGATCCCGTTCGACGCGAGGCCCCAGGCGAGATCGCGCAGGGGCGCGTTGGGGCCGATCGTCTCGTTGCGGTCGTTCGGGCCGGAGCCCGCGACCAGCACGACAGCCGGGAACGGGCCGTCACCGACCGGCATCGCGAGCGTGCCAGGGAGCTCCCAGGGGGATGTCCCGACGGTGACCTCGGTCTCGGTGAACGCACCGGGGTCCACGTAGCTGGCCGGGGATGGGGTGGCCGTGGGCGAGGCGCCGGACCCCGATGCCGTCGGACCGGGCGCGCCAAGGTGCAGCCCGGCTATCTCGCCATCGGCGTTCAGGCTCACGATCAGGGGCACCGTCGCGTTCGCGAACTGCCCCTCGACGGTCACGTTCGTGAACACGCCCGCCTGGGACGTCTCGGCTCCTCCGAGACCCGAGAATGTCCCGAGCTGCGTCACCAGCTGGTCCCACAGCTGGGTGAGGGTGGCCGCCGGCGCAGCCGAGCGCATGGTTGCCCCCTCCATCGCCTCCGCCGTGCTGGCGTCACCCGTGGCAAGGGCATTGAGGAAGGCGATCGCGGTGGCCGTCGGACCGCCATCCGCGGCGGTCCCCGAGGGGGCCGGCTCGGAGGCGGCCTCGGGGGTCGGCGTCGCCCCGGCAGCCGCGCATCCGCCGAGCCCGACCGTGACCAGGGAGATCAGCAGCAGGCGTCCGACGATCGGCATTCAGTCCTCTCCAAGCAGCTCATCGCGCGCCGCCAGCATCGCGGCGCGTGCCTCCTCGCTGACCTCCGGGAACCTGGGGTCGATGCGGGCGAGCTCGCTCAGGATGACACCACCGGCAGCAATGCGCATGAACCACTTGTGGTCGGCCGGGATCACCCACCACGGAGCGTGCTCGGTGCTGGTGTTGCTGAGCATCTCGCTGAACGCGGACTGGTAGTCGTGCCAGTGCTGCCGCTCGCGAACGTCCGCGCTGGAGAACTTCCAGTTGCGCTCGAGATCGTCGATCCGGCGCAGGAACCGCTTCCGCTGCTCGTCCCGCGAGACGTTGAGGAACAGCTTCACGATGCGGATCCCGTTGTCCGTCAGGTACCGCTCCCAGTCGTTGATCTCTCGGAAGCGACGCTTCCAGACGTTGCCTCGGCGAGCGCTGGGTGGCAGCTTCTGACCGGCGAGGATGTCCTGGTGGACCCGCACCACGAGGACCTCCTCGTAGTAGCTGCGGTTGAAGATCCCGATCGTCCCGCGGCCCGGCATGCGCCGCGCATAGCGCCACAGGTAGTCGTGGTCGAGCTCCTCGCTCGACGGGACCTTGAACGAGCTGACCTCGACACCCTGTGGATTGACCCCGCTCATCACATGCTTGATCGTCCCATCCTTGCCGGCCGCATCCATGGCCTGGAACACGACCAGCAGCCCATACGTATCCTGCGCGGCAAGTCGCGCCTGGTACTCCGCGAGCAGCTCGACACCGCGCCGGAGCGTCGCGGCAGCATCCTTCTTGGTCACGAAGCTCCCGGTATGGCCGGGGTCGAAGTCGTCCGGAAGCCGAACGGTCCGGCCGGGCTCGACCCGCAACGGCTCGATCATGGCGCGCAGCTCCCGGAGCCGCCTGGTCTGGTCAGGCATCTTCTGCAGCGTCCTCCTCGACTGGGATCAGGCGGTCACTCATCGTCGACCGGCGTCCGGATCAGCAGCTTGCCGATCTCGGACACCGGGACGATCGACGGGCCGACGACCATGCACACGATCCACGTCCTGCGCGGGCAGCGCCTCGGCCGCCTCCATCGCGCGCCACAGGCTCATGGGCATGGGGTTCGGCGTGGCTCGGCCATCAGGCGCGAGCCTGTGAGATCGACCATGGCGACGGTCGGCCCGGTGGCGTGCAGGCCTGAAACGTCACGCACGCTCCCGCGTCAGCTCCTGGAACAGGGTGAGCTGCAACCCGGCCGGCGCCGCCAGGCGGCTGTTGCGCGAGCCCCACGGCGTTTCCACGGGCGCGGCGATCAGCGCTGCACCGCCGCGCACCAGCTCGCCCGTCATGGCCTCCGCGTCGTCGACCGCGAAGGCCACCCGGATGTGGCCCGCGACCCGTCGACCGACCTCCAGCCGGTCGATGTGCTCCGCATGGGGAACATCGGACAGCTCCAGCGTGGCGCGCCCGGCGTCGAGGATCGCGACCCGCCCGGCGCCATCGTCGAATGCCCCGATCTCGTGCAGCCCCAGCACGTCCCGGTAGAAGCGCACCGCCTCGTCGTAGTCGTCGGCGGTGACGACCAGTCGCATCTCTCCGACGCCGCCTGCCATGGCCCGCCTCCCGCGCCTCTCACGCTCGCCATCGTCATGTTCGACCGTGCCCGAACGATCAGACCCGGAGGCGGTTCCGTCGCCTCCGGGTCCTGGCCCGTCATTCGTGGCTGCGAACGGCGGGATGCCGCCAGCCTAGCACCCGGGTGGAGGTCGACCGCACCCCCATGCGGGGCACGGGAGACGCTGCGTCTCATGCGCGGGCGCTCCTGCTATCGTGCGGGCATGGAACGGGAGGTCGAACGATCGGCGGCCCGATCCCCGATCACGGCCCGCTGGCTGGGGCGGATCGCCTATCGCGAGGCGTGGGACCTCCAGAAGTGCCTCGCTGGAGCCCGCGCTGCCGGTGCGATCGGGGACCAGCTGCTGCTGCTCGAGCACGAGCCGGTGCTCACGCTCGGGCGCCATGCGGACGCGGGGCACGTGCTCGCGCCCGAGCCGCTGCTCGCCGCGCGTGGCATCGAGCTGATCCGGGTCGAGCGCGGCGGCGAGGTCACCTATCACGGCCCAGGTCAGCTGGTCGCATACCCGATCGTCCGTCTGGAGGACAGGTCCCTGCTCCTGCGCCCCTACGTCCGGGCGTTGGAGGCCGCCCTGACCGGAACGTGCGCGAGCCTGGGCGTGGATGCCGGGCGACGGGATGGCCATCCCGGTTGCTGGATCGATCCCGACGGTCCGCTGCCGCGCAAGATCGGCGCGCTGGGGGTCAGGGTCGAGCGCGGCGTCGCGTTTCACGGGATCGCGCTCAACGTCTCGGTCGATCTCCGGGACTTCGACCTGATCGATCCGTGCGGCATGCCAGGCCTTCGGTCGGCATCGATCGAGGCCGAGCTCGGTCACCATGATGTCCGGCCGACGACCGAGAGCGTGGGTCGTGCGGCGGCATCGTTTGCGAGGGCGCTGGCCGCAGAGCTGGGGGCGACGCTCGCCGGCCGGCTGCCGCCGGCTGCCGATCCGATCCGGGAGCGCGCTGCCCTGGACCGCATCGTCGCCGCCTCGGCCGCTTGAGGTCGGCGAGCATGAGCCAGGGACTGTTCGAGCTTCGCAAGGATGCGATCACCGGTTGGTGGGTCGCCACGGTGGTGGATCGCTCGTTCGCGCGCGAGCGGTTCGCGCTCAAGGCAGCCCGCATCGACGACCGTGACGACTGCTTCAACTGTCGGCTGCCGGAGGGCGACGGCATCCGCCTGCGCGTGCTCAAGGACTTCGCGTTCACGGTCGCGGGCACGGAGGAGGAGGCGCGCGCGCGCGAGGGAACGGTTGCCCAGGTCACCCTCACGGACGCGCGCGCGGCGGGCTCATGGCGGACGGTGGTTGCGCCACCCGGCGAGCATCGACCGCTGCACGCGGTCGGCAACGAGGTCATCGAGGGCCTGCTGCGCCGGTGCCGGGACGAGATCGGCGTTGCCGCGCCGCGCGGACCGGACCGAGCACCTGCAGATCGTCCAGAACTGGGGCGCCCAGGCGGGGGCCCGCACCAACCACCTGTGCTTCGACCTCTACGACCTGCCGCAGATCCCGCATCGCGTCGCCGAGGAGCTCGGTGGCGCGGCGCGGTTCCTCATCCGCGAGGGCGAGTGCCCCTACTGCCGCCTGGTCCGCGACGAGGTACGGCGTCCTGACCACCTGCTGTACGCGGACGACCACGCGGTCGCGTTCGCCCCCTACGCGTCGCGCTCGCCGTTCGAGGTGTGGGTCGTCCCGCGTCGCCACGACGCGGACTTCGCGCGGGCCGCCGACGCGGATGTCGCCGCCACGGCGGAGGCGCTTCGCCAGGTGCTCGGCCGGCTGGCGGCCAGCCTTGACGCTCCGCCCTACAACCTCATCCTGCACAGCGCGCCGCTCCGGGAGCAGGTCGACTCGACCTACCACTGGCACTGGGAGATCCATCCGCGCCTGCGCGAGATCGCCGGCCTGGAGCTGGGCACCGGGTCTGCCGGTGAACCCAGTCTCGCCGGAGGACGCTGTCGAGGAGCTGCGGACCGGGCTCGCCGCCGGAAGCGCGGAGGGCGGGTGAGTGCGATGAGCGGGCCGGGGGGATCGAGCCGTCACACGCGAGCAGCCCCTCTCGTCACACGTGGTCGGGGCCCCCGGTCCTGGTATGTCGCGCCATGCCCGGCAGCCGAAGCCCTTCACGGAGTACTCGTGGTCGTCAGATCCTTCGAGCTCGAGCCCAATGCGCCGCTGGCGGCGGGGCTCCGCGTGAGCGCCGCCTGGGACCGCGACGATGCCTACCGGTTCGTCGAGGACCTGTTCGCCAGGCACCACCACGAGATCTACGCGTACCTCGCGCGGATGCTCCGCGACGAGGAGCTGGCCGCGGACCTCACGCAGGACGCGTTCGTCAAGGCCTATCGCGCCTACGACTCGCTCCAGAAGCCCGAGAACGCCCGGGCGTGGCTGTACCAGATCGCCCATCGGGTCGCGCTCGACGAGCTGCGACGCCGGCGCATCGTCCGGTTCGTGCCGCTCGCGGGCGAGGCGCGAGCGACGGCCCCATCGGCCGAGCAGCTGGTGATGGACGCGCGGCTGTCCGGCGAGCTGGAGCGTGCGCTGGGTCGGATCCCCGAGCGTCAGCGCTCTGCACTGCTCCTGTCCGAGCTGCACGATCTCACGGGCCTCGAGCTTGCGTCGGCCCTTGGCGTCTCACACGTCGCCGCGCGGGCGCTGCTCACCCGGGCACGTGAGAGCCTCCGGCGTGCGCTTGTGGTGGAGCGGGAGGCGCTGGCAGGTGCCGAGTCCGCGACGGACGCGGGAGATCGGTCATGAGCGATTGGCTCAGGCGCCTGACCCCGGGGCTCGGGACACACACGCGCGCGGGGGAGCTGGCGGCCCGGCGAATGGACGAGCCGCTGGCATCGGCGGACGAGGCGTGGCTGAACGCCCACCTAGGGAGCTGTGATCGATGCCGGTCGATCGCCGCCGACTATGCGGCGCAGCGTTCGGCCCTGCACGCGCTGCGCAACGCCCGGCCGGAGCCGCCGCGCGACCTCTGGGCACGGACCGCAGCCGCGATCGACGCCCACCCGGCACCCGGCGCACGGGCGAATGGCCGGGGATGGCTGCCGCTCGCGCCGGCCGCGGGGCTCCTTGTCGTCGCGCTCGCGGTCCTCGGGGTGCTGAACGGAGGTCGCCGCTGCTGCCCGGCTCGGGCGCTGTCGCCGAGGCGACGCCGATCACGATCCCCGGCGGCGTGCTTCGGATGGTCAGCCGCGCAGAGGACGGATCGGTCGAGATCCTCTCCCGGCAGCTCGACCAGGTATGCCCCATGGGGACGACCAGCTGCGGGCTGTCCGCCGCCATGGACGTCACCCAGTCCACGCGGCTGGAGGGTAATGCCAGGCTCGCTGGGATCATCTCGCCGACGCAGGATCACCTCGTGGTCCTCGAGCGTGGTTCGGGTCCGCAGCGGCTGTACGTGGTGGCGATGTCACACGCGGAGGCGGGCAGCCCAGCGCCCGAGACATCCGCGCCGAGCGGGACGCCCGCGCCCTCGACGTCGCCGTCGGCCGGGAAGACGCCCGCGGCGTCCGGCTCGCCTGCGTCGACCGCCGAGCCTAGCGCCACCCCTGGGCCGACCGAGGTCGCCGTCCCCGACCGCCAGCGATGTCCCGACCCAACCCGCGTCCGAGTCGCCGTCGGTCGCGCCCTCGGACACCGGATCTCCGTCCGGATCACCGTCGGCCCCACCGGACGGCTCTGAGGCTCCCGACGCCGGCACCGAGCGTTGCGGTCTCGCCGGGGCCCGACGGCGCGCTCGAGATCGCGAGCGACGTGACGGTGGTCGGATCCGCAGCGGGCTACTCGGACGATGGAAGCGCGTTTGCGTTCTCGGCGCGACCAGCGGATGGCTCTGCCGGTCCCGACGTCTTCGTGTGGCAGGGGAGCGATGCGCGTGCGGTCGCGGTGACCAGTGACCACAGGTCGGTGTTCAACGGGTGGCTGGGCAATCGACTCCTGATCAGCCGGGTCGTCGATGGCAACCCGGTCACGGCAATCCTCGATCGAGACATTCGGGCGAGGAGGAGAAGGTGGGCGACGCGTCGATGTGGCGACCCACGGTCTCACCGGACGGTCAGGTTGCCGCATGGTGGGAAGGCACGGTCAAGCCCGCAGCTGACGGCCAGATGTGGATCCCCGATCAGGGTCACCTGGTCCTCGCGCCGTGGCCGGACGGCGCGTCCGACGCCCAGGTGCTGGCGGACGGCCCCCTGGGTGACTGGGAGGTCCAGTGGGATCAGGACAGCTCGGTGGTGGCGGTGTGGGTGTCCGACGGACCTGACGAGGTTGGCCGCCTGAGCCTCTATCCCGTCGATCAGGCGACGGGCCTCGCGGATCTGAAGCACCCGGTGCTCGAGAACGCACCCGCCTACGACAGCATCTCGCTCCGAACCGGCCACCTCGCGTGGTCGGCACCCCGATCCGGGCAGCGATACCAAGGTCGAGGTGCTCGCCTGGCAGGGAAGCACGTTCGGGCGACTCCAGCTGTCCACGATCGCCGGCGCCAGCATCGTTCGCTGAGGCGCGTGGTCCGGACGTTCAGCGGCCGGACGCTCGGCGCTCAGCCCATGCGGTCCTCGCCGGTGGCCACCCCGTCACCCACGCGGATCGATGGCATGGGATACCCTTGGCCCAGTCATGCGACGCAGAACGGTCGTCGCGGCTGCGGCGCTCATCGCCGTGGTCGCACTGGCCGGGCTGCCGGATCCCGCGGGCTCGAGGTCAATCTCGACGTCCCTGGCGCTGGGTCCGGTCGCCTACTCGACGGTCACCATCCCAGCGAACGCCCTGAACAATTCGGTCCCGGGCGAGGTTGACGCTGCCCTGCAGCAGGCCGGCAAGGCCACCAGCGATGCCGGGTTCGTGGAGCTCGGTGCGGTGCCTGACGGGCCGACTGCCCGGCCCAGGGCCGATCAACCGGCCGCACGCTCGGGCCAGGCCTGGAAGCAGCCGAAGTACACGATCTCCGGCTACGCGTCCTTCTACGACAACGGGACGACGGCGATGCGGCTGCCGCGCGGCACCGTCGTCCGGATCTGCGGCAAAGCCGGCTGCATCCAACGCACGGTCACCGACTATGGTCCGGTCAAGAAGATCCGGGTCGTGGACCTGTACCGGCCCGACTTCTTCAAGATCTGCGGCTGTGGGTCGTGGGCTGGTACCACCAAGGTCACGGTGTCCGTCTACTAGGGCCACCGGCGCGCTAGACTGGGCTCGATTTCCGCCGGTCCCGTGAGGCCGGGTGGCCCCGTGAGGCCGGGAAGGAGGAGCAGCCCCCGTGTGTCGCTGCAGGACTCGCCGATGAACGGTCGCCGGATCATGACGGCCGAGGACATTCGGCGTGCGATCACCCGCATCTCGCACGAGATCGTGGAGAAGCAGGCCGGAACCGAGGGCCTGGTCCTGGTCGGGATCCAGCGCCGTGGCGTACCGCTTGCCCACCGGATCGCCGCCGCCATCCTCGAGCACGAGGGCGCCGAGATCCCGGTCGGGGCCCTGGACATCACGTTCTACCGCGATGACCTGTCGCTCGTCGCCCAGCAGCCGATCGTGAAGGGAACGCAGATCCCGTTCGACCTCAACGGTCGCACGGTCGTCCTCGTCGACGATGTGCTGTTCACGGGTCGCACGATCCGCGCGGCGATGGACGCGCTGATCGACTTCGGCCGGCCCCAGACCATTCGGCTCGCCGTCCTCGTCGATCGCGGCCATCGTGAGCTGCCCATCCGCGCCGACCACGTTGGCAAGAACGTGCCCACGTCGCGCGAGGAGGTCGTGCACGTGTTCGTGGACGAGATTGACGACGATGACGCGGTCGAGATCGAGCGCATGCCGGCGCCTGCGGCGGCGGACGCCCGCGCATGACCCTCGAGCTGGAGCGGTCCGCCACGCCATCGCCCGTCGCGACTCCCTGGGTCCATCGCCACCTGCTGGACGTGGACGGCCTGACCCGTGCCGATCTCGAGCTGGTCATGCGGACGGCCGACGAGATGAAGGATGTCCTGTCGCGTCCCATCCCCAAGGTTCCGGCCCTGCGTGGCGTGAGCGTCACGATCCTGTTCTACGAGGCCTCGACGCGGACGCGCGTGAGCTTCGAGGTGGCCGCCAAGAACCTGTCGGCCGACGTCGTCAACGTGGCCGCCGCGTCATCGTCGGTGTCCAAGGGCGAGTCGCTGATCGACACCGTGCGCACGATCGAGGCGCTCGGGGCCGACATGCTCGTGATGCGACACTCGGTCTCCGGCGCGCCGTACCTCGCAGCCGAGGTGTTCGGCGGGCCCGTGCTCAACGGTGGTGACGGCTGGCACGCGCATCCCACCCAGGCATTGCTCGATCTGTACACCCTGCGCTCGCGCCTGCCGGGCGGATCGCTCGAGGGCCGGAAGGTCGTGATCCTGGGCGACGTGCTGCACTCGAGGGTCGCCCGGTCGAACATCTGGACGCTGACCGCGATGGGGGCCGACCTGTGGCTGTGCGGGCCGGCCACGCTCCTGCGCGGCTTCGAGGGCTGGGCCGCGCGTGGTGCCGCCGGGCGGCGGTTCACGGTGACCTCGGATCTGTCGGCGGCGCTTCGGGACGCCGAGGTGGTGATGGCGCTCCGGATCCAGAAGGAGCGGATGGCATCGGGCCTGCTGCCGTCGCTGCGCGAGTACGCCGCGCGCTATGGGCTGACGCGGACCGCGCTGGAGCTGGCGCGGCCCGAGGTGGTCGTGATGCACCCGGGACCCATGAACGAGGGCGTCGAGATTGCGGCCGACGTCGCGACGGACCCTCGCTCGGTGATCACGACCCAGGTCGCGAACGGGGTCGCGGTGCGCATGGCGCTCCTCTATCTGCTCGCCGGCACGCGGGCCGCTGAAGGCGGATCGGCGTGAGCGCAGCCCTGCTCCGGGGACCACGCCCGGGGAGCTCGCCGACGGGGTGACGGTCCGTGGCTGGGCGGTCGACCCGGCGGCCGCTCGCGAGGGTCCGGCCGAGGTCGCGGTACGTGACGGGACCCTGGACCGGCTGACGTGGCTCGAGGGCGACCGCGCGGACGGGCTCACGCCCGACGGCACGCTGCTGCTGCCCGGCCTGGTCGATATCCACGCCCACTTCCGCGAGCCGGGCAACGAGGATGCCGAGACGGTCGCGACGGGCCAGCTGGCGGCGGCGCACGGTGGGTTCACGACGGTGTGCCTGATGCCCAACACCACGCCGGCGATCGACGATCCATCGGTCGTCTCGCAGGTCGAGCGAGCGGCGCTGGCCTCCGGCTCGCCGGTGCGGGTGCTGGTGCACGGAGCCGTGACCCGGGCTCGGGCGGGGGAGACGCTGTCCGCGATGGGCGAGCTGGCCGATGTCGGCGTGGTCGGGTTCTCGGACGACGGCAGCCCGGTCGCATCGCCGACGCTGATGCGCAACGCGCTCTCGTACGCGGGTGCCCTTGAGCTGCCCATCCTCGATCACCCCGAGGAGCCTGCGCTGACGGCCGGGGCGGAAGCGTCCGAGGGATACGTTGCGACGGTGCTCGGGCTCAGGGGCTGGCCGGTCGCGGCCGAGGCATCATCGATCGCCCGCTCGATCGCGATCCTCGCCGACGTGGTTCGCGACGTGCCCGGGGCGCGGCTCCACCTGTGCCACGTATCGACAGCCGCGTCGCTCGCCCATGTCCGCGCAGCGAAGGCGGCCGGGCTCCCGGTCACGTGCGAGGTCACGCCGCATCACATGGGGCTCACCGACGAGTGGCTGGCCGGCGCCCGGCGCTGGTCCTGGGCCGCGCTGGACGAGGCGGGGCACGCGCTCGATCCGTGGCAGGACGGCGCGCGTGTCGCCGCCCCGTACGACACCTCGTTGCGGGTCAACCCGCCGCTGCGCCGCGCCGAGGATGCCGTCGCGTGCCTCGAGGGCCTGGCCGACGGCACGGTCGATGCGATCGCGACCGACCACGCGCCGCACACCGAGGTGGACAAGCACGTCGAGTTCGGCTGGGCGGCCAACGGCATCAGCGGCATCGAGACCGCGATCGGGGTCGTGCTCGCCGCGGTCGGCGCCGGACGCCTCACCCTGGCCCGTGCGGTGGAGCTGCTCACCATCGGTCCGGCACGAGTCCTCGGGGAGCGCCCGGCGGTTCGCCCCGGGCTGCGCGAGGGCGAGCCCGCGGACCTCGTGGTGATCGATCGCTCGGCATCCTGGACCGTGACTGCGGCGACGCTCCGTTCGAAGGGGAGGAACTCCCCGTTCATCGGGCAGACGCTGCCCGGGGTCGTGCGGCTCACGCTGGCCGGGGGTCGCGTCGCGTACGCCGAGCCCGAGAGCTGACCCGCCGGCGTCGGCGGGCATGGCTCTCCCGATCGCGGCTGAGCGCTGGTTGAGGGCGGCCGCCCGGAGGGGCCGGAGCCCGGTCAGCCGGGAGCGGCCAGCCGGCGCAGCGTGGCGAGCAGGCGGTCGATGTCGGCCTCGGTCGCGAGGTAGTTGACGATGCCCGCGCGAAGGTAGGTTCGTCCGCGCAACGTCGTGGTCGACAGCCAGCCATCGCCCGATGCCTCCAGGTCGGCCGCCAGCCGGTCCTGGTGCGCATCGAGCGCATCGGGTTGGAGCGCGGCCGCTGCGGCGGTGCCCCCCGGCAGATGCCGGAAGCACACCACCGACAGCTCTGGCTCGGTCGGATAGGCCTCGAGATCGTCGGCCTCAGCGCAGCGTGCGACCAGGTACGCGGCGATGTCGAGGTTGCGCTCCACGAGCCGCGCGAGCCCGCTCGTGCCCAGATGCTTCCAGCTCGCCCACAGCTTGAGAGCCCGGAATCGACGGGTTCCCTCGAACCCGAGCTTGTAGTAGTTGAGCGGCTCGCCGCCGGACCCCGGCACACCGCCGGATCCCGGCGCGTCAGCCACGGAGGCCGTCTCGCCACCGCGGTAGTACTCGGGGGAGCGGTCGAACGTCGTCTCGCAGGTGCGCACCCTCCCGGACGAGGATCGCGCCCAGGTCGTAGGCCTGGAAGAACCACTTGTGCGGATCGATCGTGACCGAGTTGGCCAGCTGCAGGCCCGGCATCCGATCGGCGTCGCGGCCGGACAGTCGGACGGCCCCTCCGTAGGCCGCGTCCACGTGCAGCCACAGCCCTTCGTCGCCGGCCAGGCTCGCGAGGTCCTCGATGCGATCGATCGCACCGGTGTTGGTCGAGCCGGCCACGGCCGCGATCGCCACGGGTCGCAGACCCTGCGCACGATCGGCGGCGATCGCCCGTCGGACGGGCTCGGCATGGAGGCGGAACCGGTCATCGGTCGGCAACGCGACGAGGGTGCGCCGCGGGAAGCCCAGCTCGTCGAGCGCGCGACCGATCGAGAAGTGCGCCTGGTCGCCGGCATAGACCCGGACCCCCTCGAGCGCGGATCCACGGGGCGGAGCGTCGAGCCCGGCCAGCCGGCGGAGGTGGACGTCTCGCACCAGGGCCATCGCGATGAAGTTGGCCATCACCCCGCCCGAGGTCAGCAGGCCGAAGCTCTGCGCGTCGTAGCCCGCGAGGTCGCACAGCCACCGCCCGACCTCCTCCTCGACGAGCGCGCCGACCGGGCCCGCCTGCCACACGTCGACGCCCTGGTTGAGCCACTGGGCGAGCACCTCCCCGGCGATCGAGGCGATCAGCGGTGGCGGCGTGAAGTAGCTGAGCGCGCGCGGATGGAAGCTGTTGAGCGTGTAGGGCGCAATCCGCTTGCTGAACTCCTCGAGCACGGCCTCGAGCGGCAGCGGGCCTGTCGGGGCGGGCGCCGGACCGCCGCGCTCCCCGAAGTAGCGCTCGCGGAGGTCGAGATACCCGGTCGGCTGGCCGATGGCGGTCCGCATCGCGTGGTCGTAGAGCCAGTCGATCGATGCCTGCCACGTCGCCGCTCCGGCTCGCTCGAGCGCGGGTCTCGACGTGGCGGGGTCGCGGACCCCGATGAGCTCGGGCTCCGGATGCCAGCGGAACGGCGCGAGCGGATCGTCCATCGTCCGCCATGGTAGGGCGGGCCGGGGGCGCCATGCGGCGTCTCATCCCGACGGCTGACGGTACAGTGGGCGCGTGACCTCCCCCGATCGACCGCCCTCGGTTCGCCCTGTCGAGTACAAGGGCGAGCCGCTCGATGCGGCCCGGGGCCCGGGCCTCGGGTGCTTCCGCTTCCAGCTCGTGCTGCTGGCGGTGCTGATCGTGCTGACACCGTTGTCGGTGGTCTGGGTATGGCCGACACCGGTGAGCGTGGTCCTGCTGCTGCTCACGATCGTGCTGCTGCTGTTCGCCGGTCAGACCGTGATCTTCCTGCTGCGCCTCGTCGCGGCGGACCGCCGGGAGGGACGCCGTCGACCGCTCGACAGCGCCACCCGGACGGTCGGCGAGCTCGAGGATCGGGCGGGCCAGCCGACGGCCGTCGAGGGCGAGACGGGCGGCGCGGGAGACGCCCGGCCCGGCGATCAGGGCATGCGAGAATAGCGGCGCCCATCATCCAGGCGCATCAGGAGGCAGTCGGCCAGGTGCCAGTGCTCGCGACCTTCTTCTCCGTCCGTCGTGGCCGGGATCCGTTCTTCAAGTTCTTCATGAAGACGATCTTCCCGCGCCAGGTGAAGGAGTACGAGGAGAAGTTCGGCATCCGCTTCGTGGGCTGGTACAACGTGGCGCACGGCTGGGACTTCGACAACGTGATCCTGCTGGATCTCCCGGACTACGCCACCCTCGACCGCCTGGAGGCGGACGAGGCGACGCGGGCCCTGGGCCACCGAGCGGGTGAGTGGATCTTCGAGCGACATCACTCGATGTTCCTCCGGGAGCGCCTCGGAGCGGACCTCGAGTACCACGGGTGAAGGAGGCGATCGCGTGGACGTGAGCCGCAACGACATGCTGGGCGAGCTGGCCAACGACGCCACCCTCGAACGCAACGACTTCGTGGTCCAGGCCACCGAGCAGCTGCACAAGTTCCTCGATCGCAACCGGGGCCGGATCGCCGCCCTGGGCGGCCTGACCCTGATCGACGAGGATCCCGACTACCTCTCGATCGCGCCTGACGGCACGTTCCGCGTGCGGAGCCGGTACGAGGATCCCGACACGGGCCAGTGGGTGTCCGACACCGAGGTCGTGGACTCGCCTTCGGAGCTGGTCGATCTCTACAACCCGGCCGAGGTCTACCAGGCGTTCATCGAGGCGACGCGCGAGGCGGCAGGCCTGGATGCGGAGCCGACGGCAACGGACGAGCTGATGATGACCGCCGGCATCGCGCCCGAGGACACGTTCGCCCTCGACGACGCCGACAGCGGGTACGCGGCGGCGGCCGATTCGTGGGCCGCCGCGCAGCCGGTGGTGGCCGAGGCGCAGGACGAGGAATCCGCCGCGATCGCGCTCTACAACCTCGCGCTCGATTACCAGGAGCGGAGCCAGCACAACGAGGCCCGGTTGCTCGACCAGTTCGAGGAGTCGGTGTCGCGGCTGGCCGAGCTGCTGGGCGACATGATCATCGTGGACGACGACGACGAGCGGCTCGTCCTCGGATCCACGGGACACCTGCGGGCCGAGGTGCTGCCCGAGGACTCGAACGGCGAGTGGCGCGAGCTCACCGCCACCGATGACCTGGTCGAGTTCTACGATCCCACGGACATCTTCGGCGACCTGGCCGACGCGCTCGCGGAGGCATTCCCAGGCGCGATCCCGGGGAGCGAGCTGACCGGCGAGGCGGACGACGAGGACGTTTCCCAGGAGGAGGGCGACTCCCCCGACGACGGCGATGCCGGTGACGACTCGGACGACGGGCGCCCGGCGTAGCACGGGCGCGCCGACGGCGGACGAGCCCGCATCAGGCCCGCGCGGACCGGCGATCCTGATCGGCGGGTCGGAGCTGCTCGACCTTCGCGAGATCCTGCCGGGCCAGTGGCAGTCCACGTGGCACGCGCCGTCGATCGCGAGTGGCGCCCGAGCCGGCCAGTACGTGCATCTCCGCACCGTCGAGACCGGTGGGTTGCCGGTACGACGGGTCCTGCCGCTCGTGGCCGCCGACGCGGCCAGTGGCAGCGTCGCCGTTCACGGTGCGCTTTCCGGCGCTGCCGGCGTCCCCGGCGCGTTGCGCGTCGGCGACCCGGGTGACCTGCTGGGGCCGTTCGGGCGCCCGTTCGAGCTCGATCCCCGCTCCCGGCACCTGCTGCTGATCGCCGATGGCGACGGCATGGCCCTGCTGCGTCTCCTGGCCGCCGAGGCCGTCCGCGACGCTCGATCGGTCGTGGTGCTGATGGGCGCACCCTCGGCGGCTCGCGTGCACCCCTCGACCCTGCTGCCCGACGAGGTCGAGTACGTGGTCGCAACCGCCGACGGCAGCCTGGGCCACCGGGGGTCGGTGGTGGACCTGGTCACCGAGTACGAGGCGTGGGCGGATCAGGCATTCGCGGCCGGGCCCCCCTCGCTGCTGGCCGCCGTCGCCAGGCTGGCCTCGGGTCGACGGTCCCGCCTGGGCGTCGCGAGCCTGGGCCGGAAGCGGGGTGGGGGACGGCCACCGGTGCCGGGCTCACCCGAGGCGCGCCGCCGCGCGTGGCTCCAGGTCGTCCTGCCCCAGTCGATCGGTTGCGCGGCCGGCACCTGCCTGGGGTGTGCCGTCATGGGCTCGGCCGGCGTCCCGCTGCGGGTGTGTCGCGAAGGCCCCTCGTTCGCAGCGGCCGAGCTGGCGCTCGGTACGAGCGATGCCGCCGTCGGGGGTCCGGCGTGAAGCCCAGGCGACGGGTCGTGCCCGGGACCGGCGTCCGAGGCCGACGCACGCCGACGGTGCGCCGGGTGAAGCCGGCGATCGTGCCCGTGCCGCGTGAGTCAGGCCCTCGACCGGCCGGCGCCTCGTCCGCATCGCCGGCTGGCCGCCGGGGCATGGCGGCGGGCTCGTCGCCGTCCGGCCGGTCCTCGGCGCCGGACCGTGCGCCGGTGGCGCTCGAGGTCGATCTGGGGCGAGGGCTCGTGCTGCGCAACCCGCTGCTCGCCGCCGCCGGATCGTTCGGGTACGGGGTCGAGGTCGCTGACCAGGTGGATCTCACCCGGCTGGGCGGCATCGTCACCCGTGGGACGACGCTCAAGCCCGCCAACGGTCACGGGGCGCCCCGCCTGGTCGAGGTGCCGGCCGGTCTGCTCAGCGGGACGGGCCTCCAGAGCCCCGGGATCGACGTGGTCCTCGACCGGTATGCGCCGACGTGGGCCGGGTGGCCGGTGCCGGTGATCCTCAACGTGGGTGGCACCTCGATCCGGGACCTGACCGAGCTGGCGCACCGGGTCGATGGCGCGCCCGGGGTGGCGGGGCTCGAGCTCAATCTCTCGTGTCCCAACGGCGCACGCGCCGGCGCGGCGTTCGGGCTCGATGCGGCGAGCGCGGGCTCCCTGGTCGCGGCAGTGCGACGAGCCACCGAGCTGCCACTGATCGCCAAGCTCACGCCGGCCGCATCCGACGTGCGCTCGATCGCGCGGGCGGTCGAGGACGCGGGAGCGGACGCGATCGCGGCCGTCAACACGATGCCGGCGCTCGCGCTTGCCGCCGATCGGGACCGGCCGGCCCTGGGCGCCACGTACGGCGGTCTGTGCGGGCCCGCCCTGCGTCCGATCGCCCTGCGGATCGCATACGAGGTTGTGGGGGCGGTCGACGTCCCCGTGATCGGGATCGGCGGTGTCGCCACGATCGACGACGTCCTCGACCTGCTGGCGGTCGGTGCCGTTGCCGTCGGCGTCGGTGTCGCGGCGCTGGCGGAGCCGATGCTGCCGGTTCGACTGGCCGGCGCGCTGGCGGCGGCCTGCCGGGCACGCGGTCTCGATTCGGCAGCCGATCTCGTGGGCACGGCCCGGCCGACGCGCGTCCCGATGTCCGCGACGCATGGAGCCGAGTACGCGCCGTGATCGAATCGGTGCTGGTCGCCTGGCTGGTGCTGGTCAACGTCGTCACGGCAGCGGCCTACGCGTACGACAAGGCGGCGGCGCCTCGTGGCGCCCGGCGCGTCCGCGAGCGGACGCTGTGGCTGCTGTGCCTGGCCGGTGGCGTGGTCGGCGCGTGGATCGTGTTCCTCGGCCTGCGCCACAAGACGCTGCACCGCTCCTTCTGGGTCGTGCAGACGGTCGCGAGCGCGCTATGGGCGGTGATCGTGATCGCGCTGCTCGTGCGCTGAGTCCGAGCGATGGCTGACCAGCGACTGCCGCCTGATCGAGAGCTTCGGGTCGAGCCCACCCGGCTGCCGGGACCCCGGGGCGGACGGGCCCGGGCGCTGGTGGCCGGAGCCATCGTGGTGGGCATCATCGTGGTCGGCCTGGGGTTGGCCACGCTGGGATCGCCGCCGACCCCATCGCCCGACCAGGCGTTGCGCTCCGAGGGCTCACCGCAATCGCGCAGCTCACCGTCACCGGGGCCATCGACAACGCGACCGTCGCCCGACTCCTCGCCGGCCGTCGCCTTCGACTGGCCGGCCCTGCCGGACCCGGTGACCCTGGATCCGGCCGAGCTCGAGGCAGGGGTGGTGAATGGCGGCCTGGACGGATCGTTGGTATTCCTGAGCGCCCGCCTGGTCGCCCAGCAGCAGCTGTGCGGTCAGAGCTTCGCCATCGATTGCCTGGTGGCGGTCGTGCCCGGCCTCGACATCCCCATCGACCTGGCCCCCGCGCTCGTGTACTGGGAGGCGCCACCGCCAGGCTCGGTGCTGGTGATGCGGCCACAGGCGGGCAGGCTCGTGTACCTCGGCGTGATCCGACCCGGCGATCCGGTGTCGTCGATGCGCGGGCTGCTTGCCGGGCGACCGACCCGGCCCTTCCCGATGACGCTGGCGCTGGTCGGCGGCTCGGCTGTTGACCGATCCTCACGGCCTGTGCACGCCGGCGCCCGGCGCGACGCCCTGTCCCGTGTCGCCGCCGTTCCTGGCCGACGACCAGCCGCTCCGCAACGGGACCGTGACCTCGGACCGTGGCGCGACGGTGGCGCTGGAGGGCGATGCCGTCGGGCTGGGCGATGGAACGACCCGGCTGGTGGGCACGTTCCTCGTGCGCCACGCGTTCCACCCGGCGTGTGGCGCGGGCCAGTCACCATGCCCCATCGCGACGCTGGGCTGGGATGTGGTCGCGCGACTCGAGGGCGTGCGGCGCTACCAGGTCGCGGTTCCGTAGCCGAGGTGGAGTCCGGGCTGTGGAGTCCGGGCTGGGGAGTCCGGCTGGGCCTGCCGCAGGATGGCACCACGGCTGCGCCTGCCCAGGCCCGCGGAGCCGCAGATCCCGGTGATCGTGGCTTGGCCCTAGAATTCGGCGCCGATGACCACCCTCAAGCGGACCCGCGAGATCGCCGCGCGTCGCGCGATCGGAGAGCGCACCGAGGCGCTGTTCCGCGCGAGCGGCGCCCTGCGCAGACGGTCATTTCGTGCTCAAGAGCGGTCGCCATTCCGATGCCTACCTGGAGAAGTTCCAGGTGCTCCAGGATCCGGCCGCGACGAGCGAGCTGTGCGGCTTCTGGGCGGCCGAATGGCGCGACCACGGCGGTGCCCGCGCGTGGACCTCGTTGCCGGCCCGACGACGGGTGGCGTGATCCTCGCCTTCGAGACGGGCCGCCAGCTGGGCACCCGTGCCATCTTCGCCGAGGAGGTGGCCAGCGCCGACGGACCGGCCCCGGCGCGAGTTCCGGCGCGGGTTCGTGATCGGCCCCGGCGAGCGGGTGCTGCTCGTCGACGACATCCTGACCACCGGCGGCTCGCTGCTGGCGATGATCCCGGCGGTGGAGGCGGCCGGCGGCGAGATCGTCGAGTGCGCGGTGCTGGTCGACCGCTCCGGGCGGCCTGGCGCACGCTCACCTCGCCCGCGACGGGCCGCCGTCTATCCGCTCCGGGCGCTGTGGCAGCTCGAGCTGGACTCCTATGAGGCCGGGCCCGGCGACCTGCCCGCGCTGCGCGGCGGGCGAGCCGGCCGTCAAGCCCGGCAGCAGTGGCACGGGCATCGGACCTGCGTGAGCCGGACTCGCTCGCCTTGTCGCCGTCCGCCGTCGCCTGGTGCCGCGGTGCTGGTCCTGGTGGTCGGGCTGCGCGACCGGGCCCGAGCCGACGCAGGGCCCGCTCGAGACGGCGTCGATCGCCGCCCCGGCGAGCGCGACGCCCGGTGACAGCCCGGCGACCGATGCCGTGCCGACCTCGCCGGTCGACGGGGTGCTGGTCCACATCGACGCCACCGGGCCTGTCACAGGTCACCGCCTTCACGCTGCGGCTCGTCGACCGGCCGTGATCACGTTCCGCATCGGCACGCTCGAGAATGGTGACCAGTTCCCGCCCGGCCACCTCGCGGAGCACATGGCGACGTCGGCGCCGGTGCGGTCTTCTTCCGGGCAGAGCGGCGCGACCTCGTGGTCTACCGGCTCGAGGACGCGCGGGCAGGCCGGACCGCCGCGGGGTCGGGTCCGCGGTGCAGCCGCTCGCGCCCGGCGATCGCCGCGATCGCCGCCTGCAGCTCGTCGGTCCCGACGCGCCCTCGAACGAGCCGCGGACGATCCCGTTCCAGTCCACCGTGAAGATCCACGGCTCGGACAGCAGGCTTCCACTGGTTGACGGCGTCCACCGGCTGGAGCTGGTTGTTGGCGTCCAGGACGGGCTGGAGCCGGCCCTCCGTGAACTGGAGCTTGTAGGGCTCGACGTTGATGAACGCCATGTTCGCGGGGACGTGGCCGCGACCGCTTGACCCGGTCGAGGGTGGGCCCGCACGGGCGCTCGTGCAGAACGCGGGCGTGGCGAAGACCACCACGAACGGCTTGTGCTGGGGACGCGCCTGGCGATGGACAGCTGGTAGAAGGCCGGATCGGGGCTCGGGTCGGTGGCGATCTGCGCCAGGTCGCCACCGACGTCCGCGGCGGTCGGCGTCTTCGACGGCCGGTGCCTTGCCCGACGCCGACCGTGAGCCCGTGCTCCTGGACCTGGAACCCGACGCGGATCGTCTCCGGCGGCTCGCCGGTGCCTGCGGTCGTGAACATTGCCCTCCAGTCGCCGGCCGCCGGGAACTCGACGTTCGCGACGTAGTCGCCCCGGGAGCCCTCGATGCCCCAGATGAACGTCGCCTGGGTCGCCGGTCCGGGCTCCGTATCGCCAGGTGCGAGAAGGCGACCGACGCCGTCCGGTCCGGGGTCGCCACCGGCGGTTGTTCGCGGGATCGAGGAACGAGAACAGAACCGGTTCTGACCCACGACCTGCTGCGAGCTGACGATCAGCGGGCAGCACCGACGGGGCCGGCGGACGGCTGCCCCCGAGCGCCGGACGGGTGTGGCGCCGGGCGAGGCGTTGGGTGCCGGCCTGCGGGCGTGGCGCTGCTGCCGGAGGTGCAGGCGGCGGCCGCGATCGCGAGCGTGACGACGACAGTGGGAACGGCGAGGTGCGACCGAAGGGCCGTCTGGCGGAACATGGCTGCAGAGTAGACCGGGTCAGAAGATCGCGCCGGAATGCCGCACGCGTAGAATGGCGGGCGTCGCGCCCCGACCCCACCAGCTCGTTCCGAGGCCATCTGTCAGCGCCGTGACCCGATTCCAGAAGCTCGCCGCCGCGACGGTGGTCACGACCGTGCTGCTCGTGACGATCGGCGTGATCGTGCGCGCCACAGGGTCGGGAATGGGCTGCCCGGACTGGCCGCTGTGCCACGGCCAGGTGATCCCTCCGCTCGACGACTACAAGGCGTGGCTGGAGTGGATCCACCGGACGGTCGCCGCCGTGATCGGGTTCGAGATCCTGGGCCTCGCCTTCCTTGCCTGGCGCGACCACCGCGACAACCGGACGATCGCGTGGATGTCGCTCGTGGCCGTGCTGCTCGTCGGGTTCCAGGCGTGGCTTGGTCGCGAGACCGTGATGCTCAACAACTCCGGCGCATCGGTGACCGCCCACCTGGCCTCGGCGATGGCCCTGCTGGGGCTGCTCGTGTTCATCCTGGTCCGCAGCTACTATCCAGCGCGGATCACGGGTCGCGGTGCCAGCCAGCGGTTCACCCTCCTGGCCACGTTCACCGCGGCGACCGTGTACGCCCTGCTCCTGTTCGGATCCAACGTCACCGCGACCTCGCAGTGGTACGTGTTCCCGGACTGGCCGCTGATGAACGGCTCCCTGTTCCCGCCGCTGACCGACGCCGACACCGCGCACGTGCTCCATCGCTGGGTGGCCATGGTGGTCGGGCTGATCGTGTGGGCCACCGCGCTCGTCGCGTGGCGCACGCAACGTGATCGCCCGCTGCTCGTGCGGCTCGCGGTCTGGTCGGCCGTGCTGTTCACGATCCAGGCGGTCGTGGGCGGTCTCCAGGTCCTGACCGGGCTGGCCGAGTGGACGCAGACGCTGCACCTCGCGCTGGGCGCGATCATCTGGGCCATGATGGTCGGCCTCGCGGCGGCGTCCTACTTCGATGCGCGAACGCGGACGGTGCGCGAGCCTGCCTCGGCGCCCGGCCCCGGGCAGGGAACGCCGGCCGATCCGACCCCGGGCCCCGCCACCGGTGCCACGACCGACGCCGCGCCCACCACCGGCGCCGCGTCCACCACCGCCGCGCCACCACCGGCGCCGCGTCCACCACCGGCGCCAAGGTTCGCGCGTACATCGCGCTCACCAAGCCCCGGATCATCGAGCTGCTGCTGATCACGACGATCCCGGCGATGGTGCTCGCCACCCGCGACCTGCCGGGCATGAACGCGCCGGAGTGGTTCCGCCTGGCGTTCTGGACGATGGTCGGCGGCACGCTCGCGGCGGGATCGGCCAACGCGATCAACCAGTACCTCGACCGCGACATCGACATCCTGATGAGCCGGACCCGCCGGCGGCCATTGCCGGCGCATTCGGTGGCGCCCGAGAACGCGGTCGTGTTCGGGATCGTGCTGGGCGTGATCTCGATCGCGCTCATGGCCTGGTTCGTCAACCTGGTGGCGGCGTTCCTGACGCTGCTCGCGATCGGCTTCTACGTGGTCGTATACACGCTGCTGCTCAAGCGAACCACGCCCCAGAACATCGTCATCGGTGGCGCGGCGGGGGCGCTGCCGCCCGTGATCGGCTGGGCAGCGGTCACCGGGCGTGTCGACATCCCGGCGCTGCTCCTGTTCGCGCTCGTCTTCTACTGGACGCCGCCGCACTTCTGGGCGCTGTCGCTGCGGATCCGGCGCGACTACGAGGCGGCGCGGGTCCCGATGCTGCCGGTCGTCAAGGGCGTGCCGGAGACTGCTCGCCAGATCGCGCTCTACACGGCGCTGCTGGTCGCGGTCAGCCTGGTGTTCTTCGCCGTTGCCCACATGGGCCCGATCTACCTCGTCGCCGCGGTGGTGCTGGGCGCGCTGTTCCTGTGGCGGGCGCTCGTCCTGTGGCAGCAGGCGACGTCGCCCGAAGGGTCGCTCGCGCAGGCGATCCGGCTGTACAGGTACTCGATCACCTACCTGACGGTGCTGTTCGCGGCGGTCGCGGTGGACAGCCTCCTGGCCGGCACCTTCGGCTGACCCTCAGCGGTCGCCGAGCGAGCCCGTCAGCTCGGCCAGGAGCGCCGCGGCGGTCGGCGCCCGGCCCAGCAGATCGTGGAGGACCTGTGCCGGGGAGCGCTCCAGGCCGAATCGATAGAGACGCTCGCTGACCCAGCCGTACCAGCCGGGGTCACCATCCAGCCAGCCGCCCCTCGCCGACCGGATCGCCGCGCGCATGTCGGCCGACAGCACGGCACCGATCGTGTAGTTGGCCATGTAACCCGGCTCCTGGATGAGCTGCCCGCGTATCGCCCACCACGACCACTCGGGATGTGGCTTCACCCCGAGCCAGGTCGAGGTGATCTCGGTCCAGATGTCGTTGGCCGGACGGTCCGGGTCGGCGTGCTGGCGGATCTCGAGCAGCGTCCACGCGGCATCGAGCACCGTCTGCGCGTGCCGGCTGCGGATGGTCTCGCGACCGTCGGTCGCGGACCGGTCCGGCGTCGCGGACCTCGGCCTCGGGTGGCCGGGGACCCAGCGCCGTTGCCATGCGGCGTCGGAGACGTCGTGCGCGACGAGGTCGGCCAGCGCCTCGGTCAGCGCGTCCGAGGCCGGCCAGTCGGTGAACGCCGGCCTGGTGCGGATCGCCGCCAGATGGATTGCGTGGCCGGTCTCGTGGACGAGCTCGGCCAGCTCGTCGACGCCGCCGTCGACGTAGGTGGCGAGGACGGTCGGCTGCCCGCACCACCACGATCCGTCCGGACGGGCGTGGGGCCGTCCCCCAAACGTGGTGAACGCCACCGGGACGGCCGGCCGCGACGGCCGAGGCGTCACGTCGAGCACCACGCCCAGGGCATCGAGGTCGGCACCCAGCGACGCGTACAGAGCGTGGTTGACGGCGAGGATCGCATCCCGAGGCAGCTCGCCTGCGCGCGTCCGCCCGGCCGAGGCGGCGCGCCACCACCAGTCCCACGGCTCCAGCGGCGCCCGCCCGGCGCCCAGGTCCGGTTCGACGATGGTCGTGCGCCAGGCATCGAGGATCGCGAGCACCCATGCCTCGATCTCGTCCTCTGCGACGCCCAGCGCCGCCGCGTTGGCCGCGATCGGCGAGCCGCCGGTGCGCCAGGTCGCGGCTGACTCCCGGACGAGGGCCGCATACGGAGATCGGTCCGGGCCGCCTGCTGCCCGCTTACGAGCGTCCGCCGCGCCGGCGTTTGCACCGTGGCCATCGACCACCCGCCACAGGGGGCGCAGCGCAAGCAGCAGGTCCCGTCGCCGTCGCTCGTCGGGCTCCGCCGCCAGCCGCGCGAGAACCTGGAGCCGGTTGAGGGTTCGGCCCTCGACCTCGATGGCCCGGGCAACGGCCCCGTAGCACGCCTCCGTCCGGTTGCGCAGCGTGGTCCCTCCGGCAGCGAGCGCCGTCGACCAGGCACGCGCGTCGTCGCAGTCGGCGAGAGACGCGTCGGGCGTGACCGGGAGTCCGCCCGCCTCGCCCAGGGCCGTGACCACGCCGGACCGGATGACGGCCAGTGCCCGCCGATCCTCCTCGTCGAGGTCGTCGTCCATGGCTCGCGGCGCTTGGCCCGGCCCCAGCGAGGCTTCGAACGCGGCCAGCTCGGCTCGCACCTGGCGCTCGGTGTCGAATGCCGCGGCCTCGAGGGAGCGCATATCCGCGGGCACGCCCCGTGCCCGTGCGACATCCAGCCGGTCACGTGCGTCGCGCGCCGCCAGGTAGGCTCCCTCGAGCGTTGCCAGTTGCGAGGATCCCACCGCCGGATGCTGCCATGCGGGGATCGCCGACGCGAGGGCGTTCCGCGCGGCGGACGAGCCGGAGCAGCGCCGCGCGGTTGACGACCCGGATCAGCGTCACGCCGCTGCCGACCCGGATCAGCGTCACGCCGCTGCCGACCCGGATCAGCGTCGCGCGACTCCCGATGGCCACAGCGACCGCCGACCCGCCCGGTGTGGCACGATCCGTGTCATGGAGCTCACCTTCCTCGGCGGGGCGCGGACCGTCACGGGATCACGCCACCTGGTGGACACGGGCCACGCGCGCGTGCTCGTGGACTGCGGGATGTTCCAGGGTGGCCCCGACGAGACGATGCGCAACCGGATCCCGCTCGGGCTGGATCCCGCGACGCTCGACGCCGTCGTCCTGACCCATGCCCACCTCGATCACTGCGGGCTGCTGCCGCTCCTCGTCCATGAGGGCTTTCGGGGCCCGATCCTGTGCACCGCGGCCACGGCCGAGCTGACGCGTCTCGTCCTGCTCGACTCGGCCAAGCTGCAGGAGGAGTTCGCCAGGCGAGCCCATCGTCGGGCTCGGCGCGATCCGGAGCGTGCGGCTGCCGACGAGGCGCGCGAGGAGCAGCGCTACGACGCCGATCTCGAGCTCGCGCTGGCCGGCGCGGAGAGCCCCGGCGGTCCCGATCCCGAGGATCTGCTCCGGGGCGCCCCTCCGGAGGTCGTGCTCGACCTCGATGAGCCGATCTACACCGTCGACGACGCCGCGGCGGTGCTGCCCATGCTGCGCCACATCCCCTACGGCGCCGAGCACGAGGTCGCCCCGGGCGTGCGGGTCACGCTGCTCGACGCCGGCCACATCCTGGGATCGGCGCTGGTCCGCATGCGGCTGGTCCCGATCGGCGGCGGGCGCGACACGTTGATCGTGTTCTCGGGAGACCTGGGTCGTCCGGGTACGCCGATCCTGCGCGACCCGACGCCGGTGCCCGAGGCCGATTTCGTGATCTGCGAGTCCACCTACGGCGGGCGTGAGCACGAGCCGGGCGACGCTCGACACAGGTGCTCGAGGAGGTCGTGAACGACGTCGCCGGCCGCAAGGGCGCGCTGCTCATCCCGTCGTTCGCGATCGGACGCACGCAGGAGATCGTGTGGGAGCTCGATCGGCTGGTGGTCGCCGGGCGGATCCCGCAGCTGCCGCTCTACCTCGACTCGCCGATGGCCAAGTCCGCGTCCGACATCTACCGAAGCCATCCGGAGGCGTACGACCAGGAGACCCACGACCTGCTGGAGGCGCACGAGTCACCGCTCGACTACCCGGGCCAGCATGTCGTGCAGAACGTCCAGGAGTCGGAGCGGATCGCCCGGGCGCACCGCCCGCTGATCATCGTCGCGTCAAACGGGATGCTCACCGGGGGACGATCGGTGGGACACGCCCAGTGGCTGCTGCCGGATCCGTCGGCGACCGTGCTGTTCGTCGGCTACCAGGGCGAGGGAACGCTCGGCGGGCACCTGACGCGTGGTGCCACGACGGCCCGCATCGGTGGTCGCGAGGTGCAGGTGCGGGCGAGGATCCGCACGCTGGACGGCCTGTCGGCGCATGCGGACGAGCCCGAGCTCGTCGCCTGGCTCACAAACTTCGTGCAGGGTCGGCGGCCGGGCGACGCGGGTGTGCCGAAGCGGGTCTTCCTGGTACACGGCGATCCCCCGGCACAACGGGCGCTGGCGCCGAGGATCGAGCAGCTGGGTCTCGACGTCCGGGTGCCCGTGTGGCACGAGACGGTGTCCCTCGACTGACGCGGCAGCAAGCCGACGCGTTACCGTCGCGTGGCCCGGCCGCCGGTCGACGGCAACCAGGCTGACGCGCGACAACCCGACCGGCTAGGATCACGGCGTCCCCACACGCGAGGTCGCCCGTGTCCATCACCGCTCCGGCTGCACCGTCGAACGCCCCCCGGCGGCCGGCGCCCGTCGGCCCCGAGGAGCTGGCCCGCATCCGTGCCCCGTTCCGGGGCGCCACGCTGCTGCCGGCCCGTGCCTACCACGACGATGTCATCTACGACTGGGAGCTCGACGAGATCTTCCTGCGCGACTGGATCGCGGTTGGCCGTGCCGAGGAGGTCCCGGAGCCCGGTTCGTTCATCCTCCGCGACCTGTTCGGCGAGAGCGTCCTGATCGTTCGCGGCCGGGACGACGTGATCCGCGCCTTCTACAACGTGTGCCGCCATCGCGGCACCGCGGTCGAGGAGCGAGCGTGCGGCAAGGCCGTGCGCTTCCAGTGCCCGTACCACGCCTGGATCTACGACCTCGAGGGACGCCTGGTTCGCGCCAAGCACACCGAGGACCTCGACGACTTCAGCCTCGACGCCTTCGGCCTCACGCCCATCCGCTGCGAGACGTGGCAGGGCTTCGTGTTCCTGTCCTTCACCGACGACGAGGCGGTCACGGCGCCGCTGCGCAAGTACATGGGCGACTGGTTCGAGCACCATGCCGGCTTCGGCCGCGACATGTCCACCCTGCGTCGGGCCGCGCGTCTGACCTACGACGTGGCGGCCAACTGGAAGATCGTGGCCGAGAACTACAGCGAGTGCTACCACTGCCCGGGCGTCCACCCGCTGCTCAACAAGCTGACGCCGTACGATCTCGGCGAGGACTTCCAGGCCGATGGCCCGTGGAAGGGTGGCTGGATGGTGTTCGCCGAGGGTTGCGAGACGATGTCGGTCAGCGGCTCACGCGACGGCCGGCCCCTGCTGTACGCGCGCGACGAGACGGAGGCGCGCCGGATCTACTACTACATCCTGTGGCCCAACCTCATCGTCTCGGTGCACCCCGACTACGTGCTGACCCACCAGGCCTGGCCGGACGGACCGAACCGCACGACCGTCCATTGCGACCTGTACGTCGAGGGTGATCGCGCCGGTGATCTCGACGTCTCGGGTGCGGTCGAGTTCTGGGACATCACCAACCGCGAGGACTACCACGTGGTCGAGCTCCAGCAGCAGGGTACACGGAGCCGAAGCTGGACGGCCGGCCGCTACTCGAACCAGGAGGCGGCGGTCCACGCGTTCGACATCATGGTTGCCGACCGGTACGCGAACGACGGATCGCGCACCGTGCGCGGCTGGCGCACGGAGACCGCCTCCGAGCGGCGCCAGGTGACGCGTGCGCTTGGCGCACGACCCGGCGGTGCCCAGGGCAACGGCTCGGGGGGTGACGGCGCCCGGCACGACGGCGCCCGGCACGACGGCACCCGGCACGACGGCGCGGGATCGGGAGGTGGAGCATGAAGCTGCTGGTCGCGATCGTCCACGAGGACGACGCCGAGGCGGTCGGGGACGCGCTGCGCGCCGACGGGCACCGGTTCACGCGGATCGCCTCGACCGGTGGCTATCTCGGCACGCCCAACGTCACGCTCCTGCTGGCGGTGAGCGACGAGTCGCTGCCCGACGTGGTGGCACTGTTCCGCGCCCATTGCACGGGACGGGACGTGGAGCTGCCGCTGGTCCTCACCGAGCGTCTCCAGGACTGGCAGGAGCGCGTCGTCCAGTACGGCGGCGCCACGATCCTCCTGGTCGACCTCGAGGACGTGATCCGGCTCTAGCAGGGCGCCACCGCTCCGACCCGGGTGCTACCGCGTGGCGTCCGTGCGCAGGTGGTCGTCGACCGTCCGGATGACCGTGGCACGCACGACCGGATGACCGGTGACCGCGGCAAGGAACGTGGCCCGGTCGAGGACCAGCAGCACGGACGGCACGGAGGCCATGACCGTCGCGGTCCGGGGCACGTCCAGCAGCAGCGCGATCTCGCCGAAGGAATTGCCCGTGGTGTCCAGCGTCCGGAGCGGGACGCCGTCACGGCTCACCGCCACGGCGCCCGTCTCGAGCACGTAGAAGCGGTCGCCGAGGTCGCCCTCGCGGATGACCACGGCACCGGCGGGCACCTCCAGCCAGGCGGCAGCCCGGGCCAGGCCCTCCATCGCGGGCGGGTCCAGCGCCTCGAGCATCCGGATGCGACGCAGGAGACCGAGCTCGCGCTCCGGGACGGCTACCCGGCGGTCCAGGGCACGGAGCCCGGACCAGGACAGCGCCAGGACGACGGGCAGCAGCGCAGCGAACACGAGCACCGAGGCCTCGAGCCCGACCAGGGCGACCACGACCGGAACCAGGATCGACCCGACGGCCAGGGCCGCCATCATGAGGCTCTCCAGGATCCCGAACACGCGGGCCAGGATCGCGTTCCGGACGCCCCGCTGGAGCACCGTGCGACCGGCCACGTCGAGCAGGCTCAGGCCGCTGCCGCCGAGCGCGATCAGGATCGGCGCGAGGCTGCCCGAACCCACGATCCCCAGCACCGCAAACGCCGCGCCCCAGGTCAGCGCGCTGGCGAGCATGATGGTCGACATCCGCTCACGCCCGACGACGGCGATGGCCGCGCCGCCCCCGATGATCCCGCCGACGCCCATGGCCGCAGAGAGCACCGCGGCCCCCGAGTCGCCGGTCCCGAACAGCTCCAGGGCGAGCAGCACGAACAGGACATCGGTCACGCCGATCATCAGCGTTCGTGCGCCCAGGATCAGGACGATCATCCGGGCTTCGCCGTCGATCATCAGCGCCCGGAACCCGGCAACGATCCGCACCGCCAATGGCTCATCGTCCCCGGTGGCGGTGGTGACCAGCTCACCATCGGGGCTCGTCGCGCCGCGAAACGCACCGGGCGCGATGAGCAGCATCGCCATCCCGGACACGATGGCAAGCGCGACGAGCACGGCACCGGGCGTCGCGAACCACAGCACGATTGCGGCCAGCATCGGCCCGAGGAGCATGCCGCCGGCTTCGGCGATGCTGGTCACGGCATTGGCCGCGGTCAGCTCGTCGGGGTCGCGGGCAAGCGAGGGCAGCAGCGCGTTGTGCGTCGGTCTGACCGGTGTCAGCGGGAACGCGTCAGTGGCCGAGAGGACGTAGACGAGGAGAGCTGGCCAGCCGGCCAGCATGCCCGCGGCGACGAGCCCGGTCACCAGCCCAAGGCCTCCATACGCCCCCACCAGCACGAGCTGGCGCGGGTATCGATCGCCCACCGTCGACATCAGGGGCGCCGCGATCGCCGCGGGGATCAGCAGGCCCAGCGCCACCACGCCGACCGACTCCGGACCCGTCGCCTCGTAGGCGAACAGGAGGATCGCGATCCAGCTGCCGTACTCGACGATGTTGAACGCGAGGAAGGCGAGCTCGACTCGCAGCAGACCCGGGTTGCCGACCACGCGTCCCGCGACGCGCAGCGTCGTCCGGAGCCGGTCCGCGATCGCTGTCATGGCGGCGTAGTGTCGCATCCGACGCGATCCCACGTACCTGCTGTTCGACAGCCGCAACCGCGGCCCGAGGCCAGGTGGGCGATCAGGCGTCGGCTGGTTCCGGGTTGGCTCTCGACCACTCGACGGTGAGCCGCAGGCCCTTGCCGAACGTCACCGCGGGCTCCCAGCCAAGGACGCGCCGCGCCCGCGACGCATCGAGGTAGATTCGCTGAACCTCACCCGGCCGCGGGGGCAGGTGCACGGCCTCGACGTCGACCCCGATGATCCGGCGCAGCTCGTCAACGATGTCGTTCACCGACGTCGGGACACCCGTGCCCAGGTTCACGATCTCGCCGCTGCCCCGGGTCAGCGCCAGCACGTTCGCCTCGACGGCATCACCCACGAACAGGTAGTCGCGCACCGCGGTCCCGTCGCCGAAGATCTCGGGCGCCTGCCGCGCCAGCATGCGGCCGATGAAGATCGCGTTGACGCCGGCCTCGCCGCGGGGGTTCTGCCTCGGGCCGAAGACGTTTGGATAGCGCAGGATCGTGTAGTCGAGCCCGTGGAGCACCTTCCAGAGATAGAGGTAGTGCTCGACGGCATGCTTGCTTGCGCCGTACGGCGACTCCGGGTTCACCGGGTGATCCTCGGTCGCAGGCAGCTCGCGCCCTTCGCCATAGAGGGCCCCGCCGGTCGATGCGTACACGATCTTGCTCACCCCGTATGTCGTACACGCCCGAAGAAGCGAGAGCGAGCCGAGGATGTTGACCCTGGCGTCGAACACGGGGTCGGCGACCGATGCCCGCACATCGATCTGCGCTGCGTGGTGATCGACGACGTCCGGCCGGAAGTCCCCGACACAGGCGTCGACCGCCGCTGGATCCGCGAGGTCGCCCTCGTAGAAGCGCGCACCGGCCGGCACCTGCCGCCGGATGCCGCTCGACAGGTTGTCGAACACCGCGACGTCGTGCCCGAGCAGCGCGAAACGGTCGGCAACGTTCGAGCCGATGAACCCGGCCCCCCCGGTCACCAGGATGCGCAAGCGTTCCTCCAGCTCCAGCACGCACCAGCGTCGCGTCCGTCGTAGCGCACGCTACGGCCGGCAGTGCCTCGGGCGCAACTCGCCGCCGCCTGCCGGCGCCCTGCGTCGGTCGGCCCGTCCAGCCCATCCCTGATGGGCCGGCCGGACCATGACAGGTGGTTGAGGCTCGCGCACGCTCGGGTCACCTTGACCCGAACGCCGGCACGGCGCGTTCGGGCCCTGACCCGTTGCTGCGCCACCAGATCCCGGAGTCGGCAATGGCTCTCCACCTCGGTTCACCTCTCCTCGGTCGCTCGTTCCTCACGCTGCGTGACTTCAGCGCCGACGAGATCGAGCTGCTGCTCGACCTCGCGGCCCGGTTGAAGACCGAGAAGCGGGAGGGACGCGAGACCCGGCGTCTCGCCGGTCGGTCGATCGCGCTCATCTTCGAGAAGGACAGCACCCGGACCCGGATCGGGTTCGAGGTTGCCGCCTACGACCAGGGTGCCCACGTGACCTACCTCGGCCCGACGGGCAGCCACGTCGGCAGGAAGGAGTCGGTCAGGGACACGGCGCGCGTGCTGGGTCGCGTGTACGACGCGATCGAGTTCCGTGGCTTCCACCAGTCCGATGTCGAGACGCTGTCCCGATGGGCCGGCGTCCCCGTCTACAACGGGCTCACCGACGAGGACCATCCGACCCAGGTGCTGGCCGACCTGCTCACCCTGCGCGAGCACGTGCAGCGTCCGCTGCGTGACCAGGCGATCGCCTACGTGGGCGACGCCCGCGGCAACATGGGGGACGAGCTGCTGATCGGCTGCGCGACGATGGGCATGCACCTTCGGATCGTCGCCCCCCGCGCCGTATGGCCGCGCGAGGACTTCCTCGAGCTCGCCCGCTCGCTGGCGGCCACGAGCGGCGCCCGGATCACGGTCACCGACGACATTGCCGAGGGCGTCGCCGGCGTCGATGCCATCTATACCGATGTCTGGGTCTCGATGGGGGAGCCGGAGTCGGCCTGGGACGAGCGCATCGCGCTGCTCCGCCCGTACCAGGTGAACGCCGCGATGATGGCCATGACCGGCAATCCCGACGTCCGCTTCATGCACTGTCTGCCGGCCTTCCATGACCTCGAGACCGAGGTCGGCCGGGCGATGTTCGAGCGCCACGGCCTGACCGCGATGGAGGTGACCGACGAGGTGTTCGAGTCGCCGGCATCGATCGTGTTCGACCAGGCGGAGAACCGGATGCACACGATCAAGGCCGTCCTCGTGGCGACCCTCGCCGGAGCGCCCTCCTGATGCGCGTCGTCGCTGCGCTGGGTGGGAACGCGCTGCTTCGGCGCGGCCAGCCGATGACGGCCGAGAACCAGCGTGCCAACGTGGCCCTGGCCGCGCGAGCGCTGCTCCCGATCGCGCTCGAGCATGACCTGATCCTGACCCATGGCAACGGGCCGCAGGTTGGCCTGCTCGCGCTCCAGAACGCCGCCTACCGGCCCGACGAGCTCTACCCCCTGGACATCCTCGATGCCGAGACCGAGGGCATGATCGGCTACCTGCTCGAGCAGGAGCTGGGCAATGTCCTGCCTCCGGGGCGGTCGCTGGCCACGATCCTGACCCGGATCGAGGTCGACCCCCACGACGCGGCGTTCGGCCACCCGAGCAAGCCCATCGGTCCCGTCTACTCGCGCGAGGAGGCGGAAGAGCGGGCTCTCGCCGCAGTCGTGGACGATCGCGCCCGATGGCAACCGCTGGCGACGCGTGGTGCCCTCGCCCCAACCGCAGCGGATCCTGGAGCTGCCGGTGATCGACCTGCTCGTCCGGGAGGGCGTCATCGTCGTCTGCGCGGGCGGTGGCGGGATCCCCGTGGTGCGGGCGGCCGGGGGCCGTCACGAGGGCGTCGAGGCGGTGATCGACAAGGACTTCGCGGGTGCGCTGCTCGCGACCTCGCTGCATGCCGACGCGTTCCTGATGCTGACCGATGTCGAGGCCGTGTTCGAGGGATGGGGCACGCCTGACGCCCGGCCGATCCGGCGAGCGTCGCCCGACGAGCTGGCGGCGCACGCGTTCGCGCCGGGGTCGATGGGCCCCAAGGTCGAGGCCGCCTGCCGTTTCGTACGTGCGAACAGCGGGTTCGCCGCGATCGGGTCGCTGACCGACGCCGAGGCGATGCTCCACGAGGATGCAGGCACGATCGTCGCGCGCCCCGTCGCGCCGCGCGCGCGATCCGGTCGGTCGCGATCGCTGGCGGCCGTCGACTGAGGCCGGCCAGCTTCCGCTCGCGGGCGACGCGTCCGGCAGCGAGCGCCGGTTCGGTGCCGGCCCCCCTCCTGGTCAGGAGCGTATCGTCGAGCCCATCACCGCTGCACATCGAGGAGGGCAGGCATGCTGTTCGAGCGTCGCGTCCAGGCCGTCATCCCGACCGCGGACCTCGAGGCCGGGCGCCGCTTCTACGATGGCACGCTGGGCCTGGAGCCGGGCTGGGTCGGCGATACGGCGATCTTCTACGCGATGGGTGAGGGCACCTCGTTCGCGCTGTCGCTGAGCTCGGGGCAGGCGTCGGGCACGCACACCCAGATGGTGTTCCTGACGCCCGACATCGATGCCGACGTCGCGGAGCTCCGGTCGCGCGGCATCAGCCTCGAGGAGTACGCGACACCCAACCTGACGACGGTCGACGGGATCGCCCAGATGGGACCCAATCGAGCAGCCTGGTTCAAGGATCCCGAAGGCAACCTGCTGGGCATCGTCCAGCAGGGCGAGGAGTAGGTCGTCGTCGCTGGCGTCTCAGCGCCGCGGCTTCGTCCGCGCAGAGATCCGCGCCAGCGCGCCCTCCCAGCCGGCATCGAACGGCTTCCCGGGCTCGTCAAGATCGATCACGACGGGCGCGTGGTCCGAGGGCGTCGGCGGGCCCTTGCGCGCCTCGCGGTCGATCTCGGCCCATACCACCCGCGCCGCCACGGGAGGGGTCGCCAACAGGAGGTCGATCCGCATTCCCTCGTTCCGGTGGAAGTTACCGGCACGGTAGTCCCACCACGAGAACCGATCCGGCTCCGGGCGTGCCTCCCGGTACGCGTCCACGAGGCCCCAGCCGCGCAGCCGCGCCACCGCCGCACGCTCAGCCTCCGACACGTGCGTGCCGCCGTGTGCCTTCACCTCGTCCCACACGTCCTCGGCGGCGGGGGTCACGTTGTAATCGCCGCCGAGCACCATCGGCTCCTCGGGTGACCGCGTCTCGGCCAGCCATCGCTCAAGCCGCTCGAACCAGCGCAGCTTCCCCAGGTAGAACGGCGAGTCGACCACCCGACCGTTCGGCGCATACAGGCTCACGACGCGCACTCCGCCGCATACGGCGGTCACCATCCGCGCCTCGTCGAACGGGTCGAAGTCCTCCTCGTCGTCGCCGGCCGCCGCGCCGGCGGAGGAGTCCCGCACCGGTCCATCGCCGAAGTTGGTGACGATGTCCGTGGCGCCTACCCGGCTCAGGATCCCGACGCCGTTCCAGCGGCCCTCACCGTGGTGCACCAGCTCGTACCCCAGCATGCTCATCGGCATCACCGGAGCGTCGGAATCGGAGAGCTTGGTCTCCTGGATCAGGAGGACGTCGGGCTCGGCGCGCACGAGCCATCTCTCGACCGCCTCCATGCGGGCCTTGAGCGAGTTGACGTTCCAGGTCGCGATGCGCATGGGTGGGGGCTCCGTCCTCCGTCGATGCAGCTGCTCAGTATCGGCGGCCGCGCTGGCGAGCGAGCTCGAACGTGGCCGTGTCCGCGACGGCCATCACGGCCATCGTGCCCGCCTGGACCGGATCGCTCACGACGAGGTCCACGTGTCGCGTGATCGAGCCCACCATGTTGAGCGCGATGATGGGGATCCCGACCGCACGCAGCTCCTCGGCGGCACGGCTGATCTCGCCACCCATGATCGAGCCCGCGAGCACCAGCAGCCTCGCTCGCGGCAGGTCGGCGACGGCCCGCACCGCCGCAGCGATGACCTCCTCGCCGACGAGCGGGATCGTGTCGACCGAGATTCGCTCGCCGCGGAGGTTGTGGCGATCGGCCTCGGTCACGGCGCCCAGCGCGACCTGGGCCACCTGAGCGCCACCCCCGACCACGATCACGCGCTTGCCGAACACCTTGCCCAGCGGCCGGGTGAGGTGGATCGCGATGACCTCGCGCAGCGACCCGAGCGCCTCGACCAGGGCGTGCTCGTCGGCGTCCTCGATCTCGAGCTCGAGGTCGGCGATCGACTGACCCGCCGGATGCGAATCGGCCGGATGCGAAATGGCCGGATGCGAGCCCTGGCCCGCGAGCCGACGCACGGTGGACAGCGTGCGCACGCGCCCGCCGGCCTCCGCCACACGGCCCGCGATGACCGAGATCGCCCCTGGCTCGTCGGCGATCTCGAGACGCAGCGCGACAGCCGGAGGCAGGGGCCTCCCGGGGCTCTGGTCGCTGGTCACGCGCGGTCAGCCCGACCGGCTGGCAACGACGTCGCTGATCGACATCCCGGTCGGCTCTGCGCTCGTCGGGTCGTGCTCCTCGAACGTGACGCCCAGTCCGGTGAATGCCTCCCGGGTGGCTGCGGCGTCGCTCGTGGTGAGCATCAGCGCGCCGTCGGTGTCCTCCGCCACGCCGACGATCCCGGTGATGTTGACGCCGCGATCGGCGAGGGCCCGGGCGACCTCGGCCAGGGCCCCGGGGCGGTCATCGAGCTGGACGGTGAACCAGATCGTCACGCGAAACCTCCTTGCTCGCATGGTACGCGGCCCACGCGGTAGCCTGCGGGGGACATGCCCGCCAAGCTCGGCACCACGCCGACGAAGAAGATGCCCAACATCCAGGTGTTCGGCACCAACGACTCACAGCCGACCCGGGCCGCCCTCCGCTTCTTCCGCGAGCGGCGGATCGTCGTCCACTTCGTCGATCTGAAGAAGAAGCCCCTCGCACCCGGTGAGCTCCGTCGTTTCACGGACCGCCTGGGTGCGACGGCGCTGCTCGATCACAACAGCCGTCCGTATCGCGACGAGGGCCTGGACCACCTCGCCCTGGACGAGGCCGGCATCACCGCGCGCCTGCTGGCGGACGCCAGGCTGATCCGGCTGCCGCTGGTTCGCTACGGCGAGCAGGTGACGGCTGGCAAGGACGAGGCGACCTGGAAGGCCTGGCTGGCGAAGCCGGGCTGACCTGCAGGCACGGGTGCCGCGCCGAACGGGTTGTGCCCGGGCCATCCCCCTGCCATCGCCGTCACCCGGCGGGGCAGCAATGTCCAGCAGGCAACGCTTGTGCGAGATAGCGCGCCTGGCCGTCCCTCTCGAGTCGAATCCATGACGCGTGGTCATGGGGAAGCGAACTGAAGCCACCGGACGGCCGCGAACCGCGCCCAGCGCCCAGCTTCGATGACTGGCAGGCATCGGGAGCCGGCAGGCATCGGCGGATGGGCCGCCGAGCGGTCCAGCTCAGCTGCGCGCGGTGGGATCGACCACGTGGCCCAGGAACAGGATCGCGCCGGTTTGGAGGTCCCGCAGCGCGAACAGGAACGGCCGGTTCAGCCGCAGCGTGATGGTCCGTTCCGGCTGGGGCCGACCGCAGCCACCCGTCGTATCCATGCCGATGGCGGTCGCGGCCGCGGCTTCGGTGCCGTGCTCGTCGACATCGATGTTCGCCTGGTGAATGATCTTGGAGATGTAGACGGAGCTCGGGCTGGTGATCCCGCTGAAGTCGGCCGAACCCGGGTCGCCGGAGGTGACCATGCCCATCGCCGCGAGCACCGGCTTGAGATCAGCCCGGGTGTCGATCCCGAACCGCGGCATCAGCAGGTGCACCTCATAGGCATAGAAGGAGCAGGAGGGGTCGGCGGTCGACTCCGCGTCCGTCAGCCGTTGCAGGCCGTCTCGCTCCGCATCCAGACGGTCGACGATGGTTGTGAGCCTCCCGCTGGTGAGGCCGCGTTCGAAGCGCGCCAGGTCGTCGGGGACGATCAGTGTCATCGCGAGCGGCGCCGAGCCGTCCGCGCCGAGGTACCGCAGCTCGGTCGCCTGCCAGCCGGAGCCCGAAGCGTACGGGACGGACTGGCCACCCTGGAGCGTCATCGTGGGCACCTGCTCGCGAGTGCCGTCGGGCATCGTGAACGCCCGGTCCCTCGTGCCTCCGGTCTGGAACTCGACCTCCCACTGCGCCTTGAGGTACATCGCGTTGACCAGCACGAGCCGGGTGAGCTCGCTGACGTCGCCGGTGGCGAGAAGATGGGGAATGCGACCGACGGTCTGGCGGGCCACCCAGCCGTTGATCGCCTCGCGTGCTGCCTCCGGGTCCGCCTGGTAGTCCAGCAGCCCAAGGCCTGCGCCGAGAGCCTGGTCGATCTGTTGCAGGAACTCAGGGCGGATCGCCCATCCATCCTGCGCAAACGCCGCGTTTGCAATCCGGAGCGCGAGCGCGTGGGTAGTGCCATCCCAGTCGGTCCAGGCGGTGTCCCGCGTGGCCAGCAGCTGTTGCAGCGAGGCCATCCCGCCGCTCAGGGCATCCCACCCGGACGTCTCGAGGAGCTTGTCAAGCTCCGTGGCCGTGGCGCCTCGGGCGCCGGCGCGAGCCATGGTGAGCGCGAGCGCGACGCTCGTTGGCGAGACCACGACGTTGGTCGGGTCGCCCGCGAGCGAGCTCCCGAGCAGCAGCTCGCGGTACAGCGAGAGACCGAAGCCGTTGATGCTCGCGGCGCCGTCGTGGGCCGCCGCGACGCTCGGCGCCGGGCGGTTCGTCGCGACCGAGGCGAGCTCGAAGCCCGGCGTGGGATCATCGGCCAGCGCCACCCACGGCGTGCCATCGTGGTCGGCGATCGCCACCCATCCCTCTTCGACCCCTCCCTCCAGCGTCATGTTCAGCGGGACGACCCGGTACCAGGAGTACCCGGCGGCATTGACCGGACCACCGGTGATCACGAGCTGAGTCCCGGTCGGGAGCAGTGGCTGGTAGCGGACCGAATCGTCGCTGACGCCGGGCTTCGACCGCACCCTGATCCTGTCCGACACGGTGACCGCAAGCGCCCCCGGGGCAAAGGCGGAGGCATCGGTTGCGGCCGGCGTCGCTGTGGCCACCGGCGTGGCTGAGGCGGATTGCATGGAGGGTGCCGCGGGCGTGGCGGGTGCCGCGGGCGTGGCGGGCGACGCCGACCCCGCGCTGGAGCCTGATGCGGGTGCGCTGGGCGTGTTGCTCGTGCCGTCGCCGCACGAGGCGACGAGCAGGACCGTAACCAGGATGGCGACGGGGAGTCCCCCCGTGGGACGCGGCACCGGACGACCACGCGAGCTCATCGTGCGCACCCCTACCTGCCGGCGCCCTCGGCGATCAGGCGCCGAGCAGCCATCCAGACGATTCGGCGCATCCTCTCGGGGCGCAAGGGCCGGTACGCCCGACCGGGCCGCCGTCCGGCATAGCGACCGGGGCGTTCCGAGCCTCGCGCCACCGCGCAGCGGCGCGTGACCGGTGGCATGCTGAACCAACCATGAGCGATCAGGAGCGGTCGGAGCCGAAACGGGCCGATGCACGCCCGCCCGGAGCCGACCCACAGCAGGCCGACCCGCCGCGGATGCGTGCGGACCACACCGACCACGACCGGACGGACCACGCACCGGCACCAGCGGCGATGCGCCGTGGCCGGGTGTCGATCCGCCCCGAGGCTGTGGCGCGCTTCTCGGGCAGGCAGCGGACCGAGGATGAGAAGCTGCTCGCCGGGCGCGCCGAGCGTCCCGCCTTCCTCGAGACGGACACCTGGCGTGCCCTGCGGATCCTGTCCGAGTTCGTCGAGGGTTTCGAGGCGCTGGCCGAGATCGGCCCGGCGGTCGCCGTGTTCGGCTCGGCGAGGGTGGGGGAGAGCGATCCGGCATATGCCATGGCGCAACGCATCGGCGGCGAGCTGGCCGAGGCCGGCTTCGCGGTGATC
Source organism: uncultured Chloroflexia bacterium (assembly GCA_963806265.1). Classification (GTDB taxonomy): domain Bacteria; phylum Chloroflexota; class Limnocylindria; order Limnocylindrales; family CSP1-4; genus CAIXZV01. The sequence continues at coordinate 205,077 of CAWDXT010000015.1, read as the reverse complement.
ACGGGCGGCGGTCCGGGCGTGATGGAGGCGGCCAACAGGGGCGCCCACGAGGCGGGCGGGCTGTCGATCGGCTGCAACATCGAGCTGCCGCACGAGCAGCACCTGAACCCGTATGTGGACGTGTCGATCGAGTTCCACTACTTCTTCGCGCGCAAGACGATGTTCGTGAAGTACTCGGATGCGTTCGTCATCCTGCCCGGCGGCTTCGGCACGCTGGACGAGCTGTTCGAGTCGCTGACCCTGATCCAGACCGGCAAGATCAGCCACTTCCCGGTCGTTCTGATCGGCCACGCCTACTGGGATGGGCTGGTCGCCTGGATGCGGGAGGTGCAGCTGCCGGCGGGCGCGATCGCGCAGTCCGACCTCGATCTGCTGCGGGTGACCGACGACCCGGAGGAGGCGGTCACGATCATCACGCAGTACGCGCAGGCGAACGGGATCGAGCCGCCGACAGCCTGACCGGTCAGCCGGGGATGGCAACCTCGATCACGCCCGCCGCCACACGAATCGGGTAGTAGCGCAGGCGCCGGACGCGGGTCAGGCGGCGCGCCTCGGCCTTGATCCCGGGCGGATCCGGCTTCGGTTCGCGGCCGGGTGGCGCCCAGACGGGCTCGTAGCGGCCGTCGGGCCACAGGCCGCCGGTGGTCGGCATCTGGACGGGATCCCCGGATGCGAGGTCGAATCGCCCGCTGTGGAGCGGGCAGCCGACGATGCAGCCCTCGAGCGTCCCGATCGACAGTGGCGCCGACATGTGAGGGCAGCGGTCGTCGACCGCCACGAGGCCTCGATCGGTGTGCGCGATGAGCACGTCGAGCTCGCCGAACGTGACGCGTCGCATGGCCCCCGGCGGGAGCTCGGCGAGCGGGAGGGCCGGGCGAAAGCCGGCGCCGCCGGTGCCGCTGGCGTGCAGCTCGTCGGGGATGGCGAGGACGTCGGTCATGGCTGGATGGTAGCGCGGGACATCCGGCCCATCGGCCGTCGAGACTGGATCGGCGGCACGGGGAGCCAGGCACCAGGCGGGTGCCCAGTCCGGATCGGCGGCACGGGGAGCCAGGCACCAGGCGGAGGACATGAACCGGCCCGGCCACCCGGAGGGCGGCCGGGCCGGGGAGGAGGAGCGGGCCTACTCGCCCGTGTGCCGGGCCATCGGCGTGCGGTGGACGGACTCGGTCACCGGAATGGGCGCCGACAGATTGGGCCCCTCGACGGCGATCGCCGCCTCGGAGACCATGTCGTCCTCGTGTGCCCCGAGCGTCTGGCGCAGCGGGATCTCGCGCAGGAAGAGCGTGGCCACCAGGGCCAGGCCGGTCGCCGCCACGCCCAGCCACATGCTGTTCGCGATGGCCAGCGTGAACGCGCTGTGGAAGCCCTCGACGAAGATCGCCTGGAGCTGCGCGGGAAGCTGGGCCAGGAAGTCCAGGACGCTGCCGCGCACCGGCGGGATTGGTCAGCGCGGCCGGGTCGAAGCCGGCCGGCGGCGTCTGGGGGACCAGCGGCGGCCGGAGCACCGGCGCCGATGATCTCGGTCCGCAGCAGGTCCCAGGTCAGGTTGTTGCGGAACAGCGTGAACGCCATCGTGATGCCGACGGTCGTTCCGATCTGGCGGAACAGCGTCAGGTCGCTGGTGGCAGCGCCCAGCTCGTGGAACGGCACCGCGTTCTGGACCACGATCGTGAACACGGCGAATGTCGGTCCGACACCCAGGCCGGCGATGAACATCCACGCCACAGCGCGTGTCGGCCGTGTCGAACCGCAGCTGGGTCATGAGTCCCAGCCCGACGATCAGCAACACCATGGCCACCAGCGAGCAGGGTCCGATAGCGGCCGGTCCGGGCGACGATCTGGCCCGACACGATGGAGGCGAAGATCAGGCCGATCAGGAACGGCAGCAGCATGTAGCCGGACTCGGTGGCGCTGGCGCCCTGGACCACCTGGAAGTAGAGGGGAAGGAAGATGATCGCCGCCCCGAAGCCGAAGGTGGCCAGGAAGATCGCGACCATCGACGCGCTGAAGGTGCGGTCGCGGAACAGGTGGAGCGGGACGATCGGCTCCTCTGCGCGCGCGACTCGGCGAACACGAACGCGACCAGCCCGATGGCGCCGAGGCGAACAGCGCCCAGATCCACGGGTTGCCCCAGTTGCCGTCCTCGGCGATCGTCAGCGCGATCAGGATCGGCACCAGGCCGACGACCAGCGTGGCCGACCCCGAGATAGTCGATCGTGTTGCGGGCGCCCTCGGTCTTGACCGTCGGCAGCAGGCGAGCGATGACGACCAGGGCCGACGATCCCGATCGGGATGTTGACGTAGAAGATGGCGTGCCAGCTGAAGGTATCGGTCAGGAACCCGCCGAGGCCGGGCCCGAGCAGGAACGCGACGCCGAACACGGCGCCGAACAGCCCCTGGTACTTGCCGCGCTCGGCAGGCGTGAACAGGTCGCCGATGACGGCGAGCGAGATCGGGAACAGGGCGCCGGCGCCCAGGCCCTGGATGCCGCGGAACAGGATCAGCTGCCACATGGTCTGGCTCAGGCCGGACAGTGCCGAGCCGACGAGGAAGATGCCGATGCCGAGCAGCAGCAGCGGCCGACGGCCGTACAGGTCCGACAGCTTGCCGTAGATCGGGCACGCTGACCGTGCTGGTCAGCAGGTAGGCGGTGACGACCCAGGCGTAGTAGTCGGCACCCTGGAGGTCGCCGACGATGTGGGGCAGCACCGGCCCGACGATCGTCTGGTCGAGCGCGCCCAGGAACATCCCGAGCAGGACGGCGCCCAGGATCTCGAACTTCGTGCGTCGATCGAGACCCAGCGCGGGGTCATGAGCGAGATCCGGGGTCTCCGGCCCGCTCTCAAAGGGCATGGCTTCCAATGGGGCTGGGCTTCCTTTCGTCAGGCGCCGGTGGGACCGGGCAGGGGGGACGCGGGGACGGCTTGCCCGGCGGCTGCGGGGCCGCCGGACCGGATCTCGGATGTCGGTGGTCCTGGGCGATCTGGGTCAGCGCGCCGTACTGTCCGGGGTCGCTGGCCAGCTCCTCGCCGATGGCGCGCTCCAGGTCGGTGGCCGCGAGCGCGAGCCGATCGAGCTGCGCGGGCTCCATCCGCATGAACGCGGAGGCGAGGATCTCGCTCTTCACGAGCTCCGCCTCGTCGACCAGGTCGTTGCCGGTCTGCGGTGGGCCGGACGAGCACGACCCGGCGGTCGTCGGGAACCCGCACCCGCTCGACGAGCCCCCGCTCCTCCATCCGGTCGATGATCCCGGTCGCGCTCGACACCGAGGCGTCGAGGATCTCGGCGATGCGGCCCATCGGCATCGCATCGTGATGGCGAAGCAGCGTGAGGACGTGGAAGTGGGTCATGCTGATGCCCGAGGCGAACGAGCCGCTGCGAGCCCGCGCAGCGGAGCGAGCCGACGGCTCGCCCAGGTTCGCCATCGCCGCCTCGGCGCCTGCGCGGCGTCCTCGTCGGCGGCTCGGCATTCGGCCGCCTCGAGCACGGTCGGACGTTGGCGTCATCGGTCCCGTCAGGACGTTGGTTCGCATAACACGAAGTATTTACACCACACGAATAGTTCCGTCAAATCGGAAGGTTCGCGCGGCACGGAGGAGAGGGATCGTGCGGTTCGCGCTCATGATCGAGCCCCAGCAGGGGTTGTCCTACGAGGAGCAGCTGGCCGTCGCCAGGCGAGCCGAGGCAGCCGGGTTCGAGGCCCTGTTCCGGTCCGATCACTACGAGAGCTTCCCCGGCGACAGCGACCAGCCGACGACCGATGCCTGGGCCGTGCTCGCCGGGCTCGCGCGCGAGACGACGACGCTCGGCCTGGGTGTCCTCGTCTCGCCGGTCCTGTTCCGCACGCCGGGCAACCTTGCCAAGGTGGTGCTGACGGTCGACGAGATGAGCGGCGGCCGGGTCGAGGTGGGCCTCGGCGCCGGCTGGCACGAGGAGGAGCACCGCCGCCACGGGTTCCCGTTCCCCGAGATCAGGGAGCGAGCCGACCACCTGGAGGAGGAGCTGGAGATCCTCCAGGGCCTGTGGGACGAGCCGGACGGCTGGTCGTTCCTGGGTCGCCACTACGCGATCGAGGACGCCCGCATGCGGCCCAAGTCGGGCTCGATCCCGGGCCGCGAGACGGGCCGGCCGCCGATCATCATCGGCGGCGAGGGCTCGCCCCGCTCGTTCCGGCTTGCCGCACGATTTGCCGACGAGTTCAACCTGTCGTCGTCCAGCCCCGAGGTCGCCGCCCACAAGCTCGCCGAGCTCGACGAAACGCTGCGGGCAGCCGGACGCGACCCCGGCACGATCACGCATTCTGCGATGGTCGGGATCCTGATCGGGAGCGACGGCGGACGAGGTCCGACGACGGGAGTCCGCGCTGCTCGCAGGCGTTCGGGGAGCCCGACGGCGGGGCCGACTGGTTCGAGGCACGCCGCGCGCGCTGGATCCACGGCACGCCGGACGAGGCTCGGGCGATGGTCGCGCGCTTCGCCGAGGCAGGCGTCGAGCGGATGATGCTCCAGGACTTCATCGCCCGCGACCTGGACATGATCGACCTGGCCGGCGAGGTGCTGATCAGCTGAGACGCGCCGATCGGCGGGGCCCTGAGCGCGGAGCCTCGGGTCGTCCGCCAGGTCGGCCGCCCGCAGGTAGATGGGGTCGTCGCGTCGGATCGGGATCCGGATTGGTGTCCCGGGCCGCGCGCGATGGCGAGCGTGACCAGCTGCAGCGGTGTCGCCGCGCCCAGCAGCGTCGCCGCCGCTCCGGCCAGCTCGGTCGACTCGGGCACCACGACGCGCCCGGCCGGCGTCAGCTCGGCGGGGATGCGACTCGCCGCCTCGCTGCCGAGCAGGGCCGCCGCGGCCGCATCCCGACCGCGGCGGCCGCGCGCAGGGCCTGGCGCGCTCGCTTCGTGCGCGGCGTCCAGGCCGTCGCGCTCGAGCAGCACGAGCAGGAGACCCGTGCTCGGGACCGGTGGCGGGAGATGGCCGTGGAGGAACGTCTCGAGATCCCGGGTCGCGGCCGGCAGCCAGGACGCCTCCTCGATCTTGAGCGCGAGCTCCCGGGCCGTGATCCGGTCGGCGCCAGATGCCACGATCAGCAGCCGGTGGGCGGCTGCGAGGCTGACTGCGATCGTCGCGTCGGGACGCCCATCACCGTCGGGCGTTCCGCCATGCGCCGCCTCGATCCCCTCTGCGAGGCGACGCCCGACGGCGCCCGGTTGCAGGCGCTCGCCGACCAGCTCCCCGGCGACCATGACGGCCACCGTGACGGGGGACACGTAGCCGACCGTGTGGCACCAGCTCTGGTCGAGCTCGTGCGTGGCCACGACGAGATCGCGCCCGGCCGCGGCGGGCGAGCCGGCGCTCGCGGTGATCAGCACGGTACGCGCTCCACCGGCGCCGGCCGCCGCAAGCGCCGCGCTGGTCGCCGCCGTCCCACCCTCGTGGCTGCACCCGATCACGAGCCCGGCTGCCGGCGGGTCGAGCGAGAGCTCGAACGCCTGCACGGACCTGGGGTCGGGGCCCGGTAGCCGGACCTGCCGTCGCGCATCGCGCAGGATCGCGGCCACGGCCATCGCGGCGTGCTCCGAGGTCCCGCAGCCCGTGACCAGGACCTCCTCACCGGCCTGGGCGGTCTCACGGACGAGCCTCGCCGAGGCGCTCGCGGTGTCGTCGGCCATCACCCGGCGCCCGACGCGTACCGCGAGCGCGGGCTCGGCCGCGATCATCTCGGCCATCGCCCACGGCGGTTCCGAGCGAGCCCTGGGGGTCGGCTGGAAGTCCCAGGGGTCGGGCGCTGCCGGCAGCGGGGCGTCGGCATCGAAGCTGCCGAGCGAGCGTCGAAGGTCGTCCATCGCCAGAGCCTACGGCGCGAATTGGCCCTCGCGCACGGTGGTTGCGGCCACCGGGCGCGCCGGTGCCTTGCCGAGGAGACCGACCCGCGGCGGCGGCCAGTAGCGGAGCCAGGCCCGGCCGACGAGCGCGGTCACGGAGACCGGGCCGTAGCGCCGGGAATTGATCGGCGCTCCGTCGCCGGGATGGTCGAGGTCGTCGTTCGCTGCGGGATCCACGACCGCAGCGTCGCTGAGCAACCATGCCTCGTCGTCCGCGAGCTGCAGCCAGCCGTCAGCGAACGGGACCCAGTCGCCCGGACGCCCTGCAACGCGCTTGATGGCCAGCAGCTCGCTGCCGGGCTCGCGGAACACGACGATGGTGCCGCGTCGCGGCCAGCGCCTCGTCGTGGGATCGACCAGGATCCAGTCTCCGGGCTCGATCGTGGGCAGCATCGAGCCCTCGGCCACGGCCACCCGCCACGGTCCACGCACGCGTGCCAGGGCGCCGCCCGATCGTCGTTCACCGGGCACCATGCGCCGAGGGTTGGCACCTCGAGCGGATGTCACGCGACGAGACCCCGTCGGGTGACGGGGTCTCCGGGTGTCACGAGGTCGGCCGGGATCAGCTGGGTCGGCCGGCGACCCGGGTCTTGCCCTCGCCGCCCGTCGCCTTCCATGCGGCGTCGACCTCGTCGATCATGTCCAGCAGCTTCCTGGCGTCGTCGATGTTGGTCGATGCCTTGACCTTCGAGACCTGCTTGGTCGCGTTCCAGAACAGGTCGTGAAGGTTGGGCACGGTCTCGAGGTGCTCGGGCTTGAAGTAGTCGTGCCACAGCACGTCGAGGTGATGCTTGACGAGATCGGCCCGCTCCTCCTTGATCGCGATCGCTCGCGTCGTGAACGCCGGGTCGGAGTTGGCACCCATCTTCTCGATGATCTTGTAGCAGGACTCGGCCTCGATCCGTGCCTGCTCGGGATCGTAGACGCCACACGGCAGGTCGCAGTGGGCGCGGGCAACCGTGGTCGGGGCAAGCAGACGATGAAGCAACGACATCAGAACCTCCGGAGGAGTGGCGGCGGGACGGCCGCGCGGTCGGGCCGGGGTCGAGGATTGACCCCCGTCACTCGAAGTGTCCGGTGGCCTGCTAAGCCTGTCAAACACCCCGGGCTCCCGCCGCGGCCGGGTCGCGAGCAGCGCGACGTCGTTCCCCGTTCCTCGGTTCGGTCGCGGAGCGCGTAGCATCGAACCGTGCATGGCGAGGTCGTTGCGACAGGGGGCCAGGTGGACGAGGGACCGCTCGAGATCGAGCGCAAGTACCGGCTGGCCGGTGCGCCGAGCGACGATGCGCTGGCGACGCACGCCGCCCGATCGTTTCGACTCGAGCAGCTCTACCTCTCCGAGCCCCCGGCGGGCCGACGGATCCGCCGGATCGAGGGTCCCGACGGTTCGGTCTCACACCGGCTTACCCGAAAGCGCCACCTGCGCGACCTCGTCCGCGAGGAGGTGGAGTCGGAGATCGACGCGGCCGAGTACCAGCGGCTGGCGGCCGAGGCCGATCCCACGCGCAGCCGGATTCGCAAGACCCGACACGTGGTCGCGCACGGCGCCCAGAAGCTCGAGATCGACGTCTTCGACGAGCCAGCCGGCCTGGTGCTGGTGGAGGTCGAGCTCGGATCCGAGGCCGAAGCCGTTGAGCTTCCCGACTGGCTGGGAGAGGCACAGGACGTGAGCACCGATCCTCGCTACGCCAACGCCAACCTCGCGCTCCGCGGCGCCGTGGTGCCGCCGTACCGAGTCACGCGCCGCTCGAGCTGACGCTGCTCGGGTGCCTGCGAGCCCGTCGACCGTGCCGGGTATCATCCCTGCGATGACCGACCGTGGGCTACCGATCGTCGACGGCGCTCCTGCCTGTCCGTTCGTCGCGTTCGATGACGACCGTGATGGCCGAAGCCAGGCTCCCGACCATCGACACCGCTGCTTCGCGGAGGCACGCCCCGCTCCTCGGGCGCTTGCCCACCAGGAGGCCTACTGCCTGTCGTCGGCGTTTCCCGTGTGCCCCACGTTCCAGGACTGGGCACGACGCGAGGCTGCGGCCACGCGACCCGGGGCCGGAGCCTCGACAGCGGCAGAGGGCCCCGAGCCAGTGGTGCCGCCGAGCCAGCCGCCGGCATACGGAGCGATCGACGCCGACGACCGACCGGGATACGAGTCCGACCCGCCGATGCCGCCTCGTCGCAACCCGTCACGTGACTGGGCGGCACCGCCGCCATGGGCCGGCGAAGAGGCCGGCGACTCGGCGGCTTCCGAGGGTTCCGGGTCGGACCGTGATCCCGCGGCCGGCGCGGCCGCCGGATTGGCCGGCAGCGCGGCCTACCGGCTCGCCGGACCCGATCCTGACGAGCCGCTGCCGGCACGACCCGTGGACGCGTCCCCTGGCGATGCGTACGGCGCCTACGCTGGCGCGCGACCACCGGATCGCATGGACCGCGCCGCTGCCGATGCCCCCCACGGTGGGTACGAGCCGGAGGATGCGCACGGCGCCGCGGTTGACGCCGGGTCGTACGGGAGCTACGAGCAACCGGGCGCCGAACGCGGGAGCCGCCCGGCTTCGAGCGGCTCCGGCTCGCGGCCGTCGACCGCGCAGGCCCGCCCGGCACCTCGCCGGTACGAGGCCGAGGACCCGTCCGAGGTGTTCGGACCGGCCTGGGAGCATTCGCGGCGCTACGAGGCATATCCCACGCTGCGGACGAGGGTCGGGCTGCCGCGGTTGGGGGGGATCCCGCGGCTTGGGCTGGCGGCGCTCGCCGTCCTCGTCGCGGCGCTTGCGCTGTTCCTTGTCGGGCCGATGCTGCTCGGGATCGGGTCCGACGACGGTGGTGGTGGAGCGGCCACGCTGGCGCCCTCGGCGGAGGCGTCGCTGACGCCGGCTCCGACCGTCCAGCTGGAGCCGACGCCGCAGGTCTACGTGGTCGTCAAGGGCGACACGTTCTCCAAGATCGCCAAGCGCTTCGGCGTCACGGTCGAGGAGCTGCAGGCTGCAAACCCGCAGATCAAGAACATCAACAAGATCGGTATCGGCGACCAGATCACCATCCCGGTTCCCCAGGCGAGCAGCGTGCCCGATGCCAGCGAGGAGGTCACCTCCGCGCCATAGGCGGTGGAGTCCGTGAGCCGGCGATGCCGGCCGGCGGGGGCCGACGACGTGGACGCGGAGATCGGGCTCGATGCGAGTCCGGTGAGGGCGCTACCGGGAGTAGGGCGTCAGGTTGATCGACGTGATCTTGCCCGCCTCGACGCGGAACTGGGCGTCGAGGTGCTGGCTGGGTGCCCCGGGCCGGATCACCACCAGGTCGGCCTGGTAGGTGTTGCCCATGTCGCGAACGTCGCCCGGGATCATCTTGAGCCCCTTGTCGGCGCGCAGGAACCAGCCGCCGACCTGCTCCACCCCGCGGAGCGTCCGAGCGTTGTCCCCGACGTGGATGCGCATCTCGGTGCGCTCGTCCATGAGCGCCACGGCGCCGTTGACGTCGCCGCCGTTCAGCAGCTCGAAGAACACTTCCATGGTGTCGGTCGCTCCCATGCGGCGAGTGTAGCGTGCGCGCCTCGCGGCCCGCTGGCACCTCGCCAGGGCCGGCCATCGCGGCTGCGTCTCGAGTCACCCTGGGCGAACCGGCCCCGTTCGATCAGGCCGCGGCTCAGAAGCCGCCGCCGGCGCCTCCGCCGCCGCCGCCGGAGCCACCGCCGCCAAAGCCACCGCCGCCACCCGAGCCCGAAGACGAGGGCGAGTTGCCGATCGTCCCCAGCGCGGCCATCATGCCGCCGAAGTTCGGGATCGGCGACGAGCTGGCGAGCCCAGGTGCCGCGCCCCAGGAGCCCCCCTGGCTGCCGCCCCCCAGCCGCCGCTGCCGGCGCTCGAGTACCACAGCGGGAGGTAGCCGCCGCGGATCGTTCCCGTCTCGAGGTCCTTGGCGGTTCGCTGCAGGACCTCCTCGACCTCCCCCTGGAGACCGAGCGCGACGCCCCACACGACCGCGTCATCGGGCTGCTCGATCAACGGGATCGCGGCCGTCTCGACCACCTCGCCCATGGACCGCGCCATGGTCATCGTCTTGACCAGCGTCCGCCGATAGGCCTCGAGCATCGCCTGGATCATCGCCCCGGGCATGGTCCGGGCGGGCATGCTGCGCGACAGGATCAGGACGAACACGCCCGAGGCGATCAGCGCGACGCCGACCACCACCAGCCCATCGGCCGGCAACGTGATGCCGCCGAACAGCGCCACGGCGCCCAGCGCCGCCACGATCGCGCCGCGCAGCACCCAACGGCCGGTGACCGATCCCGGACGCTCGGTGAACCAGCCGCGATCGGTGACATGCTGCTCGATCCGCTGGTCGAAGCCGCCGACGTCCGACCCGAGCTTGAGCAGATCGCTGTGATCGATCAGGCGCTCGGCGCCACCGAGCGCGGTGAGGCGGTCCTGGAGGTACCGGGTCGCCTCGTCCATGGGTCGCTGCCGGCGTCGGTCGAGCTGGGCCTGCTCGACCGGATCGGCGGGCTCGGCCTCGCTGGTGGTGATGCTCAGCTCGGTGCTCTGACCGAACAACCCGGTCGGCTCGCTCACGAACGCGATCTCACCCCGTGCCGCCAGATCGAGGCTGGCGGTCGTCAGCGCGCGTCGAGTGGCGCGACCGTCGCGGATCACGGCGCCCGCGGCCGGTGTCAGCTGGGCAGGCGGGGCCGGAATGTGGATCGACGCGTCATCGAGGTAGACCGGGTCCTTTCCGTACCGCCGCCACGAGACGACGGTGTAGCCGATGATCAGCACCGCCAGCAGCGGAGCGACCATCAGCCCCAGGATCGCATTGCCCACGCGAGCGGCCTCGAGCGTCGCGGCGTGGGCGGGCGTGGCGGCCGCATCGATCTTGTCCATCGCGGCCAGCAGGGCGCCGTCGAGGTCGCAGCTGCGCAGCAGCGGCAGCATGTCGTTCTCGTAGATCGCCTGGCGCTCGCTGTTGGACAGGTACGTCGCCCGGTAGCCGGGGCCGGCATAGAGCTGCACCTGGCCGTGGCAGGTGTCGCTCTGGTCGAGGTCGAACAGGATCACCAGCCCATCGTCGATGCCGCGCCGCCCAACGCCCCACTGGTCCATCAGCGCCCGGGCCTGCCTCTCCGCCTCGGCGCTGTCGGTCGAGGGCGGGACGAGCTGCGTGTAGACGACGATCTCGGCGCCCGTCCGCTCCTCGATGGCATCGATGGTCGCCTCGACCCGGGCCCTGGTCGCCTCGCGGAAGACATTCGCCTCGTCGTACACGGCCTGGTTGAGGACCGGGTCCGGAAACGGTGGACCGTACGCCAGCGCGGTGGTCGCCGGGCCGGCCAGGAGCAGCCAGACGGCGGCCAGCGTGGCGAGGATCGCGCGCGGCCAGGACTCGATCGCCGCATGGAGTCGGAAGGTCGCTGTCGGCCGGTACCGTCGGTCACGCGTCATGCTCGTCCCTCCCGAATCCGCTCCACCAGGGATGCTGCCTGCTCATAGCGTCCGAAGCTGGGCATGAGATACGTGCCGGCCACCTCATCGCCCACCTCGACCAGCAACGTCCGGGCCATGTCGATGCCCGCCTCGGTCCCTCCTGCGCCGGCCAGGCGCATGCGCTCGCGCGCGGCCTCGGGGATCGTGATCCCCGGAACCTCGTGGTGGAGGAACTCGGCGTGACGGCTGGAGACCAGCGGCAGCACGCCCAGCAGCACCGGCACCGGGATCCCCCGGGGCCCGAAGCTGCGGCGCGCCTGCGCGAGCATGGCCTCGACCTGCGCGGTGTCGTACAGCGGCTGGGTCATGACCAGCTGGGCCCCGGCGTCGAGCTTGCGGGCGAGACGATCCCATTCGGCCGCGGCGTCCGGGGCGGTGGGATCGAGCGCGCACGCGATGGTGAACGAGGCCGGCTGGCCGATGGGCGACCCCGCCTGGTCCTCGCCGCGATTGAGCCGGGCCAGGATCTCGATCAGGCCGATCGAATCCACGTCCCACACGCCGGTTCCGGTCGGATAGTCCCCGACCCGTGGCGGGTCTCCGGTCAGGGCGAGGATGTTGCGAACTCCGAGCGCGTGGGCGCCGAGCAGCTCCGACTCCAGCGCCATGAGGTTCCGGTCGCGGGTGGTGACGTGGACGACGCACTCGAGATCGAGGTCATGCTGGATCCCGAACGCGACGGCGAGCGCGCCCATGCGGACCCGCGCCATCGCCGAGTCCGAGACGTTCACGACGTCGGCTCCCGCATCACGCAGCTGGCGTGCGGCATCGATGGTGCGCTCGATCCGGACGCTCCGCGGGGGATCGATCTCCACCGAGATGACGTAGCGCCCGGTGGCCAGCGCGGTCGCCAGTCGCGAGCCCGCCCCCGGCGTCACCCGGTCCTCGCCGGCTCGCTCGGGCTGTGCCGTCCGAGGGATCGCGCCGACCACGGTCGAGCCCGCCCCCGCCGGACCCGTCGCCGCCGCGGCCGGCGCCGATGGCCGCCCGTCGAGCGCATGCCGCATTGCCGCCACGTGTGCCGGCGTCGTCCCGCAGCAGCCGCCGATGATGACAGCACCCGCCTCGAGCATGCTCGGCACCATGTCGGCGAAGTACTCGGGCTCGGCCGCATACACGAACTGGCCCTCGAGGCGCTGCGGCAGGCCCGCGTTGGGCATGATCGATCGTGGCGATGCGGTCGCGTGATCCGCGGCATCGCGGCCAGCGCATCGAGGCAGGCACGGGGGCCAACCCCGCAGTTGACGCCGATCGCATCGACGCCCACGGCCTCGAGCGCGGCCATGGCAGCCTCTGGCCCGGTCCCGTCGGCAAGCACCAGGTCCTCGCCAAAGGTCATCGACGCGATCACCGGCACGTCCGACGCATGGCGCGCCTCGTCGATCGCCAGCCGCAGGTGATCGAGGTCGAAGAAGGTCTCGATCACGAGCAGGTCCACACCGCCCTCGAGCAGCGCATCGATCTGCTCGCGGAATGCCGCCCTGATCGCAGTCGGGTCGTGATGACGGAGCTCCCGCGTCGGCGGGCCCAGGGGCCCGACGCTCCCCGCAACCCAGGCGTCCCGACCGCTCACATCGCGAGCCTCGCGGGCGATCTGCGCCGCCCGCCGGTTGAACCAGGCAGCTTCCGAGGCGAGGCCGAACACATCGAGCCGGAACCGGTTGGCGCCGAACGTCAGGGTCTCGATCAGCTCGGCGCCGGCCTCGAGGTACTCGCGGTGAACGGTGGCGACAAGGTCAGGGCGCGTGGCGGCCAGCTCGTCGAGGCAGGCCCGCTGCGGGATGCCGCGCGAGAACAGGAGCGTGCCCATGCCGCCGTCGGCCAGCAGCGGGCCGGCGGCCAGGCGTGCGGCGAATCGATCACGACCAAGGCTCATGCCGAGCAACAGCCTAGCCGGTGACGAGCCGTTCGCGCCCTCGACCTCGACCTCGACCCCGACGCCTCGCCAGCGACACGCTCCCATCGGGCTCGAGCAGGACCTGCGGGGCGGCAGCTCGCCCGTTGTAGGTCATCGCCATCGAGGCGGCGTACGCACCTGCCTCGCCGATCGCGATCAGGTCGCCGCGTCGCATCTGCGGGAGGTCGGCGTACCCGATCGTGTCGGTGCTCTCGCAGATCGGTCCGTCCACGCGGGTCCGCGTCGCGGTCGCGCCCGCCAGGGGCGCACGCCCGGCCGCGGTCAGCGCCACGATCGGATGCCGCGCGCCGTACAGGGCCGGCCGGATCAGCTCCGTCATCCCCGCGTCGATCACCAGCACCCGCTCGCCGGCTCGGTCCCGGACGTGGAGCACCTGACCAACGAGCCAGCCGGCAGAGGCCACCAGGAAGCGCCCGGGCTCAACGGCGAGGCGACGCGGGCGTCGCTCCTCGGGCATCGCATCGAGCAGCGCGCGCGCCTCCACTGCGAAGCGGGCAGGCGTGGGCACCGTGCCCGGATCGCCAACCGGGAACCCGCCACCGACGTCGAGCGTGTCGATCTCCGGCCGCCGGGCACCCAGCAGGCCAACCAGCGCCAGGGCGCGGCGGACGGCATCGCGCCAGGCATCGACGGCGCCGAGCTGCGACCCGACGTGCAGATGGATGCCCCGGGGCCGAACGGCGGCCCGGGAACCGCCGGGAAGGGCTGCGAGCGCCGTCGTGAGCTCGGTCTCGGCCATCCCGAACTTGGACGCGCCTCGCCCCACGGCGAGGCCCGGGTGCGTCTCGGGCGCCACGTCCGGGTTCAGCCGGAACAGCACATCGAGCGGCGGACGACCGCCACTGCCCAGACCCGCCCGCTCGGCGATCGCTCGGAGCGCCGTGAGCTCGTCACGGCTCTCCACCGAGACCCAGCGCAGCGGGTCACCCGCCACCGCCGCGCGGACAGCTGCCCGCAGGTCATCGCCGGACTTGCCGATGCCCTCGAGCGTGACCCGGGCGTTCGGAATGCCCGCCCGCGCCGCTATCGCCCACTCGCCGCCCGACACCACGTTGGCGCCGAGGCCAAGCGCCCCGAGCCGCGCGACGATCGCCGGCACGTCATTTGCCTTCAGCGAGAACGCGCGCAGCCACGGGTCGGGGAACGCGGCCCGGAGCTCCGCGTCGGCCATCTCGAGGGCGCTGACAGAGGTCGCGTACAGCGGCGTGCCGACGCGACGCGCCGCCGCCCGCAGCGCGTCGGCAGGAACGGGCGCCGATGGCTCAGTCGTGGACGAGGAGCCCGATGATCGTCGTCACGACACCCATCGCGACGGCGACCACGACTGCCGCCACGATCGTGTCGGCCGTGATCCCGTCCGTCGGGAAGCCACCGACGTTGAGGTCGAGCTTGGCCATGTTCTGTGCGCCCCAGGCGATGGCGAGCACGAGGCCCGCGTTGACGACCAGGCCGAACAGGCCGAGCGTGAGGAACGAGATCGGGAACGTCAGCAGCTTGATGACGGGCTTGATCAGCGCGTTGACCACGCCCACACCGATCGCGAGGATGACGAGCTGCGTGGTGTCGCCCTCGAAGCTGAGCATCGAGTCCGGCAGCAGGTAGAGCAGGACCGCGAACGCGACCGCCGAGACCGCGATGTTGATGGCTAGACCCTTCACGACGGCCTCCGTGCGGTTGACGACCCCCCTGACGGGGACGAGCGAGGTGGCGCGGTCAACATCATGGCAGATGCACTGTCGAGGGCAAGCCGTGGAGCGACGCCCCGTTGCCGCCGGAAATCGGCGGCGGACGCTGCCTATCGTGCCGCCAGGGCCGTCGCACGTGGGGTCGTCGCGCGTGTCGTGACCCCGGTCGGTCAGTAGACGCGTGTCGTGACGCCCCGGTCGGCCCAGTAGACTCGTTGCGGGCGGGATCCGGCGCGTCGCCGGGAACGGCAGCCAGGATGCCGGAACGCGCCGGAGGTGCTCGTGTCCTCGTTCGACGATCTCGCCGGCCGGCTCATCGACGAGCTGCTCACGCTCCGACCCGAGCTCGCGACGGCGACCGGGGATCACCGGTTTGACGGCCGCTGGCCGGACCTCGGCCCGGCGGGCCGGCGGGCGACCATCGACCTGGTCGAACGCTGGACACGTGAGCTCGACGGGCTCGATGCGGTGTCGATGACGGCCGACGAGCAGGTCGATCGCGATCTGCTGCTCGGCGAGCTCGACGAGCTGCGGTTCGCCAGCGCGGAGCTGCGCCAAGAGGCATGGGACCCGCTGTCCTGGGTCTACCTGCTCGGCGGCGGGCTCCATCCGCTGGTGGCCCGCGACTTCGCCCCGCTGGCGGTGCGCCTCGCGTCGCTCACCGAGCGGCTCGAGGGTGTGCCCGACCTGATCGCCACCGCGCGGGAGGTGATCGGCAGCCTGCCGACGCGGCCCGTCTCTCGCCTGCACGCCGAGGTTGCAGGCAGGCGGGTCGGCGGGGTCGCGATGCTCATTGTCCGATGCCGTCGCGCTCGCCGAGTCGGCGGCACCGTCCGATCCGGCCGTCTCGGCGCTCCTGCCCCGGCTTCGGCTCGCCGCCGAGCGCGCGAGGCAGGCCGTCGAGGGGATCGGCCAGCACCTCCTGGCAGAGGTTGCACCCGGCGCTCGCGGTGGTCCGCTGCTCGGTCGCGACCTGTTCGCGGCCAAGCTCCGACACACGCTCCGCGACCCGTCGGCGACGCCCGAGGCGGTGCTCGCGAAGGCCGAGGCCGAGTACACGGCCGTGCGGTCGGAGATGGTCCGGATCGCGCGCGAGCTGTGGCCGGCGTGGCGACCGGGGATCCCGATGCCGGACGATGAGAGCCGTGCGGTTCGCGGCGTGCTGGACGCGATCGCGGTCGATCATCCGGCGGCCGACCAGCTGGTCGCCTTCTGTCGCGATGAGCTCGCCCGGATCGAGGACTTCTGCCGCGAGCGCAACATCATCGGGCTCGTGGACGATCCGCTCGAGATCGACTGGACGCCCGAGTTCCTGCGCTCGTTCGGCGGCGCGATGCTCGACTCGCCCGGCCCGCTCGACGTCGGCCAGACGGCGTTCTTCTCGATCACGCCGGTGCGCGACGAATGGGATTCCGAGGAGGCCGAGTCATACCTGCGCGAGCAGAACGCCCGCCAGCTGCGGCTGCTCACCATCCACGAGGGTGTGCCCGGCCACTACCTGCAGGGCGTGTACGCGCATCGCAGCGCATCGCTGACCCGGCGCGTGTTCAGCTCCGGGTTGTTCAGCGAAGGCTGGGCGGTGTACGTCACCCAGGTCATGCTCGACCGCGGCTACGGGGCCGGCGACCCGGCGCTGTGGCTCGTCCACTGGAAGTTCTATCTGCGAGCCGTCGTGAACACGATCCTCGACGTTCGGATCCACTGCGATGGCATGACGACCGACGAGGCGATCGAGCTGATGGTCGAGGGGGCCTTCCAGGAGCGCTCCGAGGCCGTCGCCAAGGACGAGCGGGCCAGGCTCAGCGCGACCCAGCTGTCAACGTACTTCCTCGGCTCGCTCGGCATGTGGGACCTCGAGCGCGAGGCGCGGATCCGGGCCGCCGTGTCGGCCGGCGCGGGTCGCGACGCGGTTCCCGAGGCGTCGCTGGTGGGTGGCTACGGGGACACGCCGGGCTTCGATGGCCGGGCACACCTCGAGGCGGCGATCAGCCACGGGGCTCCGCCGATCCCGCTCCTGCGCAGGATCCTCCTCGGCGGCGCCTGATCGGTCACTGGCCCGGTCTGCGGGCACGAACGTGGAGGTGGCGATCGACCTCGAGCTGAAAGGCCCGGCCCGGATCCTCGGCCCGCTGCGGTGGTGGTGTGGTCCAGTGCTCCTCCACATCGCCCGGGAACCAGACCCCGGTCTGCTCGACGTCGGTCAGGACCCCGAACACGTCTGCGATCGGACGTGCGATCGATGTCGACACGCGAAACCGACCCATGGGCGGCGGTGGCCGGTGGGCTCAGCCGCGGTTCGCGGGTCGCCGGCCAGACCCCTGCGATCTCCCCGTCGCCGGCTTCGCGGCTGTCGCCGGCTTCGCGGCTGTCGCCGGCTTCGCGGCTGCCGTCCGGCTCGCTCGCGGCCGACTTCCCGGCCGTCGACGAGGCTCGACCCCGACCACCGGGCGTTGCGGCCAGGGCATCGCGGAGGCCGTCGACCCGGTAGCCCGAGGCATCGGCGGCGGCTGCCAGCCGACTCGCCAGGTCGCTCGGTGGCGGCTCGGGGGCTCCAGCCCGCGAGGTCGCGGGAGCGGTGGCGGACCCGGCGCGGCGGGCGTTCGAGGTGGTGACGCCCGTGTCGTCGGGTCCTTCGGCAACTCGCTCCAGCCGGTCCATCCAGGCGAGCAGCTCGTCGAACGACTCGCGATGGAACCACTCCGCGTCATCCCAGGCGTTGATGCGGATGAACGACCGCACCACGGGGTGCTCGACCCATGCATCGACCAGCCGCCGGGCGCGCGCGTCGAGCCGGCCCGCGGCCATCGACGCTCGACGGCAGCGGCAGGTCGAGCAGCATCCGGACGCGCTCGGTCGCCTGCCAGGCGCCGGCCTCGTCGACCCCCTCGGCCCGGAGCGCATCGGCAACCGCCGGCGCGAAGCGGAGCTCCTCGAACCAGGCGCGGCTGGTCGGCTCGACCGGCGCCCCCGGCGCCAGCGCTCCGAGCGGCGCGAGCAGCGCCCAGACGCGGAGTGCCGCCGCCTGCGACGGATCCTCGATCGTGGCGGCGACCGGACCCGCCGCGCGAGACGCGCGCCTCGATCGCCGCGACGACCGCCGCTCCGTCCCCGCCGGCGCCGGTGGCCTCCGCGACGCTGCCCGGACGAGTCGCTCGAGGTGGCTCGCGCGACGGCTCGGCGATGGCGGCGCGAAGGGCATCGTGGACCGGTGCCAGCTGCAGGTCGCGCAGCGCGCCCTCGAGCGACGGCACCCCCTGGCCGCCGAGCCGCTCGGCCAGCCGGCCCCAGACGCCGCTCGCGTCCGAGACCTCGCGCAGGTCCCAGAACACGCGGGACTCGTAGGCCTGAAGCTGCACGTGCAGCCCCCGCTCGCGGATCTCGCCACCGAGCGCAGGTACTCGAGCCCCGACCGCTGCTCACGGAACACCAGCCACCGCCCGTCGGCCGGCCCGTCGGCGAGGCCCAGCGCATCGGCCAGCGTGCGCCGCGACGAGCCGCCTGGAGCCGTCGTCGTCCTTGACCGCGTAGGCCACCGAGTCCCGGATCCAGCCCGACGTCTCGGCATAGCGGTTGTGGTAGACGACCAGCGACCGGGCGCCGCCGCTGCCGTTGGAGTAGGCGAACACGTTCTCGTCGACGCCGCCGAAGTCGTGGGCGAAGTCGTAGAGCAGGAAGTCGTGGGCCTCGGCGAAGTCGCCGCGCCGATGGAGCAGGGGCACGATCTCGCGCTCGTGGCGCCCGACCAGCCAGTCGTCGCGGCGCTCGTCCCAGGCGGCCCGCCGGAACTCCATGCCGTACTTCTCGGTGAAGCCCTCGACCTGGCCGTGACCGAACATCGGCAGGCCGGGCAGCGTGGCCAGCAGCGTGGCGACGCCGAAGTACTTGTCGCCCTTGCCGAACTGCTCGACCGCCGTCCGCTCGTCGGGGTTGTTCATGAAGTTGACGTAGCGCTTGAGGATCTCGGGATCGAACTCGAGGGTCTCCTTGATCACCTGCCGGTAGCCGGCGTTGTCCTCGTCGCGGAGCATGTGCATGAACGCGCTGTTGTAGACGCGGTGCATGCCCAGCGTCCGGACGAAGTAGCCCTCCATCAGCCAGAACGCCTCGGCCAGCAGCAGCGTGTCGGGCACCTCGGCCGCCACCCGGTCGACCACCTCGCGCCAGAACTCCTCCGGCATCGCGGCATCGAACTCGGCCTGGGTCATCGCCCGTGCTCGGCGCGCGACGGGATCGCGCCGCCGCCCTCGCCCGGGGCCGGGAACCAGAGCCGCCGGACGTGTTGCGCGGCGAGGACCATGGCGGCGTCGAAGCGGATGACCGGGAAGCGGCGCGCGACGGCGAGGATCGTCTGGATGACCTGCTCGCGGACGTCGGCCCGGCTGAAGTCGAGCTGCGCCGTGTCGTTCCACGGGAAGCTGGTGCCGTCGTTGCCGTGGTAGATGTAGCGCGTCTCGCCGGTCCAGCGGTCGCGGCGCCCGAACACCACCGCGGCGTCGCTGTTGTCCCAGTAGTGGTCCTCGAGCTGGACCTCGACCCGGTCGTCGTCGGACAGGTCGTCGCCCGCTGAAGGTGTAGGCGGGGTAGGGGGGCTCCGGCAGCGACAGGAACCACTCGGGGTGCTCGATGACCCAGTGCGAATCGATGCCCATGTGGTTGGGCACCATGTCCGAGGCGAGCCGGATGCCCGCGCGCCCAGGCTCGGTCGCGCAGGTTCGCGCAGGCGCCCTCGCCGCCGAGGTCGTCGGCGATCCGGTAGTCGTCGAGCGAGTACGCGGAGGCGACGGCATCGGGGTTGCCGCGCAAGCGCCTTGATGCGCTGCGAGGCGCGGCTGCGCTCCCACAGCCCGATCAGCCACAGCCCGGTGATCCCCCAGCGGGCGAGCCGGTCCAGCTCCTCGTCGGGGATCGCGTCGAGCGTCCGGATGTCGCGCCGGTAGCGGCGTGACAGCTGGTCCAGCCAGACGTACGTGCTCTTGGCCATCAGCACCAGGCGCGGCATCCACGCGGAATCCGACGAGAAGCGCTCGATCTCGGCATCGAGCCCGGTCAGGTCGGGCGCCTCGCCGGGACCGCCGTCGCCGGCGCCACCGCCGAACCGCAGGTGCAAGCCCGCGTTCCTCCTCGGCCATGACGTCGAGCGTGAGCAGGAGCCGGTCGAGCAGCTCGTCAAGGGCGCTGCCGAGCAGGCCGGCCCAGCGCTCGCGGATATAGCGGAGCTGACCGGCGAGGGACGTCGGGTGGGCACGGGCCGGGGCGCGCAGCAGCTCCACGAGGGTCTCGCCGTTGGGACCGATCGGCGGCAGTGCGGCCTGGTAGCGCTCCAGCGCGTCGAACACGCTGACCGCGCGACGTCGTGGGCAGCGGCGTGTCGTCGACCAGGTCCCGAAGCGGTCGGACGGCCGGGTTCTCGTTGTCGACCCGGACCAGGAGCAGCTCCTCGAGGCGGACCTGCGGCGTGGTACCCGCCACGTCCGGGAACTCCTCGCCCACGGCACCGAGCAGGTCGTCGAGGGTCCTGGCGCCCACATCGCGGCGGATGTTGGCACCGGTCTCGTCCATTGCCGTTGCCGGCACGAGCTCGGCGGCTCGTGCCACCAGCAGGTGCTCGATCTCATGGAGAAGCTCCAGCGCGGCCAGCTCACCGGCCTGGGCGCTGGGCTCGCCAGCCCGTCGCGTGGCGTTGACCGCGAGGGTCACCTTGCGAGCCTGGGCGATGTTGGCGGCCAGCCGGCGCGTTGGCGCCGGGGCTGCGCCGGACGGGGGAATGATGGTGTCAAGCTTGAAACGACGTCGCGCCGTGCGCGAGAAGGGGAGAGAACGCATCCCCACCAGTGTCTCACCCGGGCCAACTCCGTTCCCGGCCGGGGTCACGAGTCGCCGTCGGGTGTTCGAGGCTCGAGGATGTCGGCGATGCCTCGCAGGGGGATCGTCAGCCAGTCGGGCCGAGCGCTCAGCTCGTACTGGAGCTCATACGCCGCCTTCTGCAGCAGCAGCACGTCGAGCAGCGTCTCCCGATCCTCGTCGGCGGCCGGGAGGATGCCCGTGTCGTCGGTCTCGCGGAAGTAGCCGCGCAGGAACGCGGCCGCGGTCTCGACGTACCAGGCCTCGGCCCAGACGTCGAGCGCGGAGCGCTGCGGCTCGCCCTGCACCACGAGCGCGCCCACCGCCGCGTAGTGAAGCGAGCGGATCATCCCGGCCACGTCCGTGAGGGCGGGGCGCATCAGGCGGCGCTGGCTGATCGCGTTGAGCGGCTGGCCCTCGAAGTCCGTGATCATGAGATCGTCGCCAGTGACGAGCACCTGGCCGGCGTGATAGTCGCCGTGGCACCGGATCCGCAGCCCACCGATCCGACCCCTGAGCAGCCGACGCAGGTGGCCTTCCACGCGCTCGCCGCGGGCCAGCACGACCTGGGCCTGCTGGAGAACCGGACCGGGCAGGACCGCCGCCTCGTCGCGCAGCTGCCGCAACGCCTGACCCGTGCTGGCGCGAACCGACTGGTACAGCGCTCGCTGGTGAAACGGCGTCATCGGCTCGGGGGCGAACGCGGGATCATCGGTCTTCCGGGCAAGGACGCGGTGGAGCTCGCCTGTCCTTCGGCCGAGCAGCTCCGCCGTGGCCAGGAACGACCCGACCAGCTCGGCATGCGGCCCGGCTTCGGCCGCCTCGCGGCTGCGCGCGATGATCGCCGCCACGGAGCGGTCCACGAGCGGCGGGTCGACACCCAGGCCGACGGCCGAATCGAGGTAGCCCTCGACCGCGCTCCGGGCGACGTCGAAGGCGTCTCCATGGTTGTCGATGTACTGCTGGAGCACGGCGGCCGAGGCCCGGCCGCCCTTGGTCCGGTACTCCAGCCAGCCCCCCAGGGCCGGCGCGTGCCGGAACCCGCGCTGGGTGAGCGCTCGACCCATCTCGATCTCCGGGTTCTCGCCCTGCTCCAGCACCCGGTACAGCTTGAGGATCCCCTGCTCACCCCACAGGACCGAGGTGTTGGTCTGCTCCCCGCGCAGCAGCTCGACCGGGGCCTGCGCACCGTGCCGGCCCGCGACCCGGGCCGTGGCGCCGGTCGGCTTGCCGACCAGCTCCCCGATCCGGCCGGGAATCGGCGCTTGCCGGTCAGGAGGGAGATGAGGGCGCGAACGAACTCCGGATCGCCGGCGGCGTCGACGAGATAGCCGGCCGGCGTGTGATCGCCGATGAGTCGGGCGATCAGCCGGGCATCCTCGCGCTCGGGCGCACTATCGTCGACGATCGCCACCGGGATGCTGTACATCTCGGGCTCACCATCCGAGTAGGTCACCTCGAACAGCAGCAGGCCGAGCGTTCGCTCGTGGCCGGGGATCGGCAGCAGGTCGGCGATGCGCGAGGTACGGATGCGCCGGCCACGACCCCGGAACCAGCGTCGCTCGGCGACCCACTCCACCAGACGGGCGTTCAGCTCGCCCGCGGCCCGCCCGCTGGTCAGGTCCGTCAGCGTACGCGGGCGCTCGAGGGTCCCGGTTGCGCGGGTGCCGGATTCGCCTCCGGTGCTCGAGCCCGGGCGGAGCTGGAACCAGTAGAAGGCATGCGGTCCCAGCGTGATCGGGTAGGAGGGGCCCTCGATCGGCGGAAACTCGACCGAGCCGAACAGCTCGACCGGCTTCATCCCGATGAACAGGCTGAGGTCGAGCGAGGTCCACTGCACGTAGCGCGACAGGTTGGCCACGATCAGCAGGGTCTCGTGCTCGTGGCGCCGGACGAACGCCAGCACCTTGCGGTTCTCGGGATTGAGGATCGCGATCGTTCCCTGGCCGAACGCGGGATGGCGCCTGCGCAGGGCGATCAGCCGCCGCATCCACCACAGCAGCGAGTGCGGGTTTGCCAGCTGCGCGTCGACGTTGACGGCCTCGTGGTGGTACTCGGGATCCACGATCGGCGGCAGGTACAGCCGTTGGCGGTTGGCGGTCGAGAAGCCGGCGTTGCGATCCGGGCTCCACTGCATCGGGGTGCGGACCCCGTTGCGGTCGCCGAGGTAGACGTTGTCGCCCATCCCGATCTCGTCGCCGTAGTAGATGACCGGCGTGCCGGGCAGCGAGAACAGGAGCCCGTTCATGAGCTCGATCCGTCGCCGATTGTTGCCCAGGAGCGGCGCCAGCCGGCGCCGGATGCCGAGGTTGATGCGCGCCTGCGGATCGCTCGCGTAGGCGCGGTACATGAAGTCCCGCTCCTCGTCGGTGACCATCTCGAGCGTCAGCTCATCGTGGTTGCGCAGGAACATCGCCCACTGGGCCGCATCCGGGATGGATGGCGTCTGGTCGAGGATGTCGAGGATCGGGAACCGGTCCTCCATGCGGATCGACATGAACAGCCGCGGCATGACCGGGAAGTGGAACGCCATGTGGCATTCGGGCCGCTCGTCGGTGCCCAGGTACTGGACGGCCTCCTCCGGCCACTGGTTGGCCTCGGCCAGCAGCATCCGATCGCCGTACCGCTCGTCCACGTGCCTGCGCAGGTCGGCCAGGAAGGCGTGGGTCTCGGGCAGGTTCTCCCCGTTGGTCCCGTCGCGCTCGTAGAGGTACGGGATCGCGTCCAGCCGGATCCCGTCGATGCCCATGTCCAGCCAGTAGTCGAGCGTCTGGAGCACCGCCTCGCGAACCCGAGGGTTGTCGAAGTTGAGGTCGGGCTGGTGGCTGAAGAACCGATGCCAGTAGTAGGCGCCGGCGACCGGATCCCAGGTCCAGTTGGACGTCTCGTAGTCCTTGAAGATGATCCGGGCGTCGGGATACCGATCCGCCGTGTCCGACCACACGTAGAAGTTGCGGTACGAGCTGCCAGGCGGGGCATGGCGGGCGCGCTGGAACCAGGGATGCTGGTCCGAGGTGTGGTTGCACACCAGCTCGGTGATCACGCGCAGCCCGCGTCGGTGCGCCTCGCGCACGAAGGTGCGCACGTCCCGCAGCGTCCCGTAGTCCGGGTTGACCTGGCGGTAGTCGGCGATGTCGTAGCCGTCGTCGCGGCCCGGTGACGGATAGAAGGGGAGAAGCCAGATCGCGGTGATCCCGAGGTCCGCGAGGTAGTCGAGCCGCGAGGTCAGCCCCTGGAAGTCGCCGATCCCGTTTCCGTCGCTGTCCATGAATGCACGGACATGGAGCTCGTAGATGATCGCGTCCTTGTACCAGCGCGGATCGTGGGGCAGGCTGCCGCTGCTCGGGCTGGCGGCGCGTGAGGACGAGCGAATCACCAGATGTAGGGCTCCCCGGCGCGGCAGGTCACGTGTGTTCGGGTGAGCCCACCCTATTGGGCCGCCATGGCGCCTGTCAACGCGGTGGCGCGCGCCGGATCGTCAGGGCCAGGGTCGGCGGCCGACGGCCGCTTCGCGGCGCGCGGACAACCGCTCGGCGGGAGGCGGACAGCCGCTCGGGGTGCGCGGACAACCGCCCGGGGCGCGCGGGCAACCGCTCGGCGGCCGGCGGACAGCCGCTCGGGCAGGATCGGCCACCGGCGCTCGACGAGTCCCGAGGCGTGTTGCTCAGGTCGCGCCGGTCGAGAGCGGATCCGGCTCGACCGGGGGCGGGCCGGCGGTGCGCGTGGCCTCGATCCGCTCCACTGCCCGGCGCAGCAGCTCGAGGCCGGCCGGATCCAGCTCGTAGCTCCACGCGCGCAGCCGCTCCGGACGGGAGAACCGAGCCTCGAGGCCCAGCGCCGTCGCCTCGCGCGACAGGAGCACCAGGTCGGCATCGCGATCGACGAGCTCGAGCTCGGCCTCGGTGTGGGCCACCGCCGGGATGATCTCCACGCCCGTCGCCCCCGAGCTCTCGAGCACCTCGGCGACGTTCGCCACGCCGCGCTCGGAGCCGCACACGAGCCCGACCTTCGAGCCGGCAGGCAGGCTGGCAACCTCCTGGACCAGGTCGACGTAGCCGGGACCGGCGAGCATCACCACCAGCGGCAGGCGACCCTGGACGATCGCCTGGGCCTCGTCGGCGTGGAACGTGGTGGTCGCCACCAGGTCGTAGTGGTAGCGATCCAGGCGCTCGGGCATCTCCTCCAGCAGCACGCCCGAGACGGCGACCCGATCCGGGAAGGCCTCGACGATCCGCTCGGCGTCGAACGTGGCGTCGGCCGTCGTGCACTCGCCGAACAGGACGTGGACAAGCGGTCCCGGACGACGACGCGCGCTGGCGGCGGTGAACGTCGCCTGGGCGACCTCGTCGGGCGAGAAGCCCAGCTGTGCCGCCCGGCGCAGCGTCTCGGACACGATCCCGGCGAGCACGTCCGAGCCGCGACGAACCGGCGGGCGGTCGACCACCCGCGTTCCCGCACCATGACGGCCCACCGCGTAGCCGGCATCGGCGAGTCGTCGGTACACCGCCCGAATCGTGTTGGGGTTGACGCGCATCGCAGCCCCCAGCTCGCGCACCGGCGGCAGTCGCGTGCCCGGCTGGAGTCGCCCGGACTCGATCTGATAGGCGAGCTGCCAGTAGATCTGGGTCGAGATCGGCACGTCCGAATCGCGCGCGATGTCGAGCTCGTGCGAGCCCGCGGTCGAGGCGACGGATGCCGCCGGGACGGTGGCGCCGTCCAGGTCCTCCGGGACAGTTGACATAGTGGACTAGTCCAACTATCGTTGCGCTTGGCCTAGTTGACTATATCAATCCGGGCATACCGCCCGATGTCAAAAGAGATCGAGATGGAACTGCTTCTCCTGGTGATCGGCCTCACGATCCTCGGCGTGATCGCGCTCGAGGTGGGTGTCGACTCCCGCGACGGGTCGTCCGACCCGCGTCGCTCCAACTACCCGGTCGGGCTCCGCTGATCGCCTGACCCATCAACCGAGTGGGGCGTCGACCCACCCTCCTTCTCGGCGCCTCACGAACGACCCCCGGACCACCCAAGCCGGGGGTCGTTCCGCGTCCCCGGCGATCGGAGAGCCCGGACCTGGTCCCAGGCCGTCAGTCGCGCGGCGGGGGCTGACCGACCTCGCTGAGCGCCTGGCGGTAGATCGCCTCCCCATCGACGCCCAGGGCCGGTGAGCTGAGCGTGGCGAGGTCGGCCACCAGTCGCGTCTCGAGGCGACCGTGGGTCAAGCCGTCGATGAGGCGTGCCGCACGCGCCGCCGCACGCATCACCTGGTGCGTCTCGGTCCGTGCCGGGTCGTCCCAGTACCAACCGTCCGAGGCGAACATCGCGAGCCTCCACCGCTGCGCCTCGAGCAGCGTCAGCAGGCGCCGTCGATCGGCGGCTCCGGTACCCGGGCCGAGGAGCTCGTGCACGAACGTCGTGGCCGACGTCGTGCCCGCGACCACGTCCACGTAGCGATCGCGCGCCTCCCACACGTCATCGAGGCCATGCACCTCATGGGCCAGCGTGTCGGTGACCTCGTCGATGGCGCCCGCCAGCCGCTCGAACGCGGCTCGCAGCGGTGCCTTCCAGCGACCGTCCGGCACGTCCGGGCACTCGGCGTGCCAGCGGAGGACGCCGTGATGACAGCTCCAGGAGGTGCGCTCCCGGATCCGGATCTCCGGGCGAGCAACCTCGAGCCCCAGGCCGAGGGCCGTGGCCAGGTCCGTGACCTCGAACCCGCGCCCGGCACCAGCCGCTGCCGGGTCGACGAGCCGCTCGAGGAACAGGTCCCGGAACGATTGGTGGTGCCCGTAGAGCTCGCCATCGGTGGCGATCACGATCATCGGCGGATCGCCGTTCGGAAGAGGCAGTCGCAGGCGCGGCGCGACGCGCTCGCGGGCGAAGCGGTCGG
The DNA here is from genome assembly GCA_963806265.1 of uncultured Chloroflexia bacterium. GTDB lineage: Bacteria > Chloroflexota > Limnocylindria > Limnocylindrales > CSP1-4 > CAIXZV01. Next base: position 178,388 of record CAWDXT010000015.1, on the reverse strand, counting down.
CATCTGCCGTCGCGGCGGGCTCGAAGGAGACGGCGCTCGACAGGTCGCTGTCGTAGAACGCCACCAGCAGGTGGCGACCGGCTCCGAGGTCGACCCGGTACGGCTGCCGGGTGTCGACGTGGGCCGCGTCCGCCTGCCAGGGCGCAAGGATCACCGCTTCGATCCCGGCGGTCGCGACCGTCCGGAGGGTCGCAAGATCGACCGCCGTCTCGGGCAGCCACATGGCGCGTGGCCGGCGTCCGAACCGGAGCTCGAAGTCACGGATGCCCCACAGCACCTCGGTTCGACGGTCGTGGGCGGCGGCCAGGGGCAGGATCGAATGGTGGAACGCCTGGGCGATCCCGGTGCCGCCGCCATCGCGGTCGCCGGCCGTGAACCCGGCCAGCACCTCCGGTGCCTCCTGGGCGAGGTACCCGGTGAGCGTCGGCCCCGCGTCCCACGAGATGCGGGCCGGGATGCCGTGCTCGGCGATCGGCCGGTAGCACTCGTCGGTGATCCGGTCGTTCCAGTCCCGGTACGGGGCGGCCGACGGATCCGCAGGGACGTGGCCCGAGAAGGGATCGACGCGGAGCGGTTGGTAGAAATGCGCGTGAACGACCAGACGGCCCGGGGTCATGAGGCGAGGCCGATCATGCGCGACCCGAACCCTCGGCTGATCGGTCACGCCGGACGTTGACCGACTGGCGGAACGAGAAGCGACGCGACTCGCCGGGCGGCAGATGGATCGGCCACGACACCAGCAGCTCGCTGCCCTGGTACACGCGCTCGAAACCCGCCTCGGAGTTGGAGACGGTGTCGATGGGGTGCCACCACACCTCGGCTGGAGGATCTGCGACTGCCTCGATCGCCAGCCCGACCCAGTCGTTGCCATAGCCGAGCGTCGAGATCGGCCCGGCCCGGCCGATGCCATCGTGGCGGGTCCTCGACCCGTCGACCTCGTACCACGCCTGCTCGTTGCCGCCCCCGCCCAGGAGGTGGATCGACCACTCCAGCCCGAGGCGGCAGTCGATCGGCTCGGCGCCGCGGTGATACAGCTCGAGCTCGACGATCAGCTCGGGATCCAGCCTGCCACCGGCCAGCCGAATGGTCCGGGTGACGGTCACATGCTGGCCTGCGACGGTTCCCTCGCGCGATGCCGAGACCTGACCGGGCACCACGTGATCCACGTTGAGCTCACCGTCGACCAGGTCGCCGAGCTCGATGGCCTCGACCCGGGCGAATGCCTCGGGTGTCGTGTCAGGTGCCAGAAAGCGGATGAGGCCCGACCGTCGCTCGTGATCGTCGTACACGAGCAGGCGCGCGAGCCCGTCCTCCTTGGCCACGACCAGCTCGTGGATCGAGGTGACCGCGTCCTCGCTCCCGTCAGGCGCGGGTGTCCCGGACGGGTCATGGCCCCCCCGGCGGGCCAGCTCCGCGGCCCGCAGCTTCTCGTGATAGGCCTCGGGCCGTCGTCGCAGCACGGCGCCCAGCGCGTGGCGCGCGGCACGAATGTCCCAGCCGCCGATGCCTCCGCCCTCGGATGGCTTGACCGTCACCACCTGGCCCGAGTCGGCCAGCAGCACCTCCGGCCGGCCGTCCATGTCCAGGTCGCTGACCAGCGCGGCCACCGTCGAGCCCAGCGCGCTGTCGGCCAGGTCCTCGGCCGCGATCAGGTGCTCGTACGTGGCCAGCCGCATGTGCGAGATGTAGATGCCGCCGAACAGCCCGTGCCAGTAGCAGTCGTTGGACTGCCCGCGGTGGAGGTGGTCCTCGGCCCGTGTTCGCTCGGGGCCCGCCGGCATCTGCGAGACCTTGGCCGACGTGCGCAGCATCTGCTTGTGGAGATCGTTGATCTCGCGGTACCTGACCTGGAAGTTGCGCCAGAAGCCGCCGTGGAGCCAGCGTGCCTCGGGACGGTGTGCCGCGACGGCCTCGTGCAACGCGGCCGAGAACGCGAGCGACTCCGCGGGCGGCAGGGCCCACTCGCCCATCTCGGCATAGGACGAGGTGGGGACGTACACGCGCCCGACGGGCGGCTCGCGCTCCAGCCAGTCGGACGGCGTCACGGTCGACAGCCAGTCGGCGTTGGCCTCGAGCGCCTCGAAGAACCGCTCGACCCATCGTCCCGGGCCCCAGCAGTGCTCGAAGGTGGTCGGCCAGGCGCCGAACTTCTCACCATCGTCGCCCATCATCCCGACACGATTGCCCGCCTCGGTCGCATGGGCTCGGAGATGCTCGATCACGTCGTCGACCGTGCCGAACGGGATCCGGTAGCGGAGACCCTGCTCGGTGCCGAACACGGTCAGCAGCCGGCCCTGGTGCTCGGTCGTGTACGTGCCCCACAGGTTCTCCTCGGGGATCGCGGCGGCACGGAAATGCTGGTCGTCGAGGATCGTCCAGCGATAGCCCGACGCGACCAGCGAGGCGGGCAGGTCCGGCTCCCACACCCGCTCGGCCAGCCACGCGCCCTGGGGCCGCTGGCCACTGAGCCGCTCCACGACGTCCGCCATGCGCGTCAGCTGGGCGACGCGATCACCCTCCGGCAGGGAGGCGAGAACCGGCTCGTACAGGCCGCCGCCCATGAGCTCGACCTGGCCGCGTCCGATCATCGTTGTCAGGCGGGCCAGGAAGTCCGGCTGCTCCGATTCGAGCCACTCCAGGAGCGGGCCGGTGTAGTGCAGCGCGACGCGGACATGGGGATGGCGCTCGAGGGACTCGACGAGCGGCCGGTAGGCACGGTCGAACACGTCCTGGATCACCCAGCCGAAGTTGCCGACTGGCTGGTGGTTGTGGATCGCCAGTGCGAGCGAGATCCGGCGGGTCACGCGTGCGTCCTCTCTCCGCGGGTGCAAGACGATGGCGCCGGTCAGCGTCGAGCCCGCGGCCGGTCAGTGGGGCAGGGGATCAGGCGTCGTCGCCGCCCGGTGGCTCATTGGCCGCGGCCGGAAGGTACAGCCGCTCGACGTACTCGTGCAGCATGCGGGTCGTCGAGAAGCGCCAGATGGTGCTCGAGATCGAGTTGCGCATGAGCTGGATCCAGCGCTCCGGCAGGTCGTGCGCGTCGCGCTCGTAGTACGCGGGCATCAGCTCCTGCTCGAGGATCCGGTACAGGTCCTGGGCATCGGCCCAGTCCTGCGCGCCCTCGTCCGGGTTGGTCTCGCGGCCGCCGATCGCCCAGCCGTTGTCGCCCGTCCACCCCTCGTCCCACCAGCCGTCGAGCACGCTCAGGTTGAGCACGCCGTTCGCCGCGGCCTTCATGCCCGAGGTGCCCGACGCCTCCAGCGGCCGGCGCGGGTTGTTGAGCCAGACGTCCACGCCCTGGACCAGGAACCGGCCGATCCGGATGTCGTAGTCCTCAAGGATGAACACCCGGCCGCGGTGGCGTGGGTTCCGGGAGCGACCGAAGATGTCCTGGATGACGCCCTGGCCCGGGCGGTCCGCCGGGTGGGCCTTGCCCGCGAACACGATCTGGATGGGGCGCTCCTCGTCCCACAGCAGCCGCGAGATCCGATCCGGGTCGGAGAACACGAGCGCGGCCCGCTTGTAGGTGGCGAACCTGCGGGCGAAGCCGATCGTCAGGATGGACGGGTCGAGCACGCGCTCGAGCTCCTCCAGCGACGACGGCGCCTCGCCGTGGCGTGCGAACTGGTTGCGCAGGCGCCCGCGCGCGAAGATTGCCAGCTCGAGCTTCTGGCGCTGGTGGGCCTCCCACAGCTCTCGGGCCGGCACCTTGCTCAGCCGGTCCCAGAAGCGGCGGGCCGCCGGCTGGTCGTCCATCGTGACCAGGTCGGCGTTGGTGTAGCGCTCCAGCAGGTCGCGCATCGGCTGGCCCACCCAGCTCGGGGTGTGGACACCGTTGGTCAGGCCCAGGATCTCGTGCGGCGCGACCTGGCTCCAGGTCGCGTTGGCCGTATGTCCGTGGAGAAGCGAGACTGCGTTCGCACCGTGCGTCAGGCGGAGGCTGAACGCCGTCATGTCGAACTGGGACGGGTCGTCGTCGACGCCGCGGCCGAGCTCCAGCAGGCGCGGCGTGGGAACGCCGCCCGTGCCCGGTCTGCCGTCTCCGTCGAGCAGCGGCCCGACCACCCGTCGAACCAGGTCGGCATCGAAGCGCTCGTTGCCCGCGGACACCGGGGTGTGGATGGTGAACACGCTGTTGCCGCCCACGCGCCGCCAGGCATCGGGCAGGGTCATGCCGGCCGCGACGTGCTCGCGCGCGCGCTCCGCGAGGAGGAAGGCCGAGTGACCCTCGTTGAGGTGCCACAGCCCGGGCTGGATGTCGAGCGCCCGCAGCGCGCGGACGCCGCCCACGCCCAGCACGAGCTCCTGGTGCAGCCGCATCTCGCGACCACGCACGTACAGGATGTGCGTGATCGGGCGATCGGAGTCGTCGTTGTCCGGCACGTCCGTGTCGAGCAGCAGCACCGGCACCCGGCCCACCTGGACCACCCACACGGCGGCCGCCAGGTCACGGCCCGGCAGCGGCACCGAGACCGTGAGCGGCTCGCCCAGGCGATCCAGCGCCCGCAGGACCGGCAGCCGCGCGAGCTCATAGTCCGGGTAGGCATGCTCCTGGTGTCCGTCGGCATCGATCGTCTGGCGGAAGTAGCCGCGCCGGTACATGAGGCCGACCCCGACCAGGGGCAGCGCCATGTCCGAGGCCGTCTTCATGTGGTCGCCCGCCAGGACGCCCAGGCCCCCCGCATAGATCCCGAGCGACTCGTGCAGCCCGTACTCCGCGCAGAAGTACGCGATCGGGCCCGTCAGCTCCTTGCCGTGCTTGCGCTGAAACCAGTGGTCGGCGCCATTGGCCATGTAGGCGTCGAACTGCTGGAGGACGCCCTCGTACTCGGCCATGAACGCCGGGTTGTCCAGCAGCTGCCCCCAGTCGACCGGGCCGCTCAGGACGGGCACGGGGTTGCGGTACCGGGCCCAGGCGCCCGCGTCGATCCGCGAGAACAGGACCTTGGCCCGCGGGTGCCAGCTCCACCACATGTTGTAGGCGAGGCGGCGGAGCCCCTCCAGCTTGGGCGGCAGATGGAAGGGGGTGCCGGACGCCACCGGCACGCCAACGAGGGGTTCCATGAGCCGCCCATGATAGCGGCGCGTCGGGCGCGATGACTGGACCCTCGCGCGACGGCGCCGGCGGCGCTCCCCGTCGCGCCCGCTCCCGTAGCATGGGCGCATGGCGTTCCCAGCTCCATCGGGCGCTCGACCCGTGCCCGGCACGCGTCTGCGCGTCGCGATGATCGCGGCCGAGTGCGAGCCGTGGGCGAAGGCCGGTGGGCTGGCCGATGTCGTCGATGGCCTGGCCCGCGGGCTGGGCCGCATGCGCGGCCACGCGGATGTGCTGGACACGCCGATGGACGTGTTCCTGCCCCGCTACCGGACGGTGCCGGTGCCCGTCGCGGCAGAGGTCGAGCCGATGCTGGAGATCGAGGATCCCGACCTGGGCCGTTCCGGCCGACGTCTCGGGATCCGCGTCATCAACGCCCCTGCGAACGGCTACCGGCTGCGGCTGATCGACTTCGCGCCCGCCTTCGATCGCTCCCGGATCTACGACCAGCCGGACGATGCCTGGCGGTTCGCCATCCTCGCCCGCGCCTCGCTGGCGGCGCTCCGACGCGACGGCCGGCCGGTCGACGTGCTCCACGTTCACGACTGGCACACGGGGCCGGTCCTGCTGGAGCGGGCGCGGGCCACGGCCGCCGGTGACCCGTTTCTCGCCCGGACCGCGGTGCTCGCCACGCTGCACAACCTCGCCTACCACGGGTGGACGCCCCGCGACCGCATCCACCAGCTGGGACTGCAGGTCGGCGACCCGCTGGCCGGTCCCAACCCGGACGGCACCGACCTGCTGCGGACCGTGATCGAGGGTGCCGACCTGGTCAACACGGTCTCGCCCGGCTACGCGAGGGAGTCGCTCACGGCCCAGTTCGGCATGGGCCTTGACGACGCGTTGCGCGCCCTCGGCGACCGGTTCATCGGCATCCTCAACGGGCTCGACCCGGACGTCTGGAACCCGGCGACCGATAGCGCGCTGCCGGCGACCTACGGTCCGGACGCGATGGACGGCAAGGCGACCTGCCGACGGGCGCTGCTCATCCAGCTGGGTTTCGATGCCGACGATGACGGGCTTGTCGTCGGCTCGATCGGCCGGCTCGATCCGCAGAAGGGCTTCGACCTGGTCGCCGAAGCCGCTCCCGAGCTGCTCGCTGACGGCGTCCGGCTCGCGGTGCTCGTCGATCACCCGGGCGACCTGGCCGATGGGCTGCGGGCCCTGTCGACCGCACACCCGGATCGCGTGTCGCTCGTCGAGCGCTTCGATCGTGACCTGGCCCGTCGCATCTACGGCGGTGCCGACGCGTTCCTGATGCCGTCGCGCTTCGAGCCGTGCGGCCTGGGCCAGATGATCGCGCTCCGGTACGGGACGCCGCCGATCGTCCGCCGGACGGGCGGGCTTGCAGACTCCGTGACCGACGTGGACGAGGACCCGGGCTCGGGCACCGGCTTCGTGTTCGACGACGCGACGCCCGAGGCGGTCGTTGCCACGGTGCGCCGAGCGGCCACGCTTCGCATGAGCCGGCCCGACGCCTGGTCGGCGCTCCAGGCACGGGCGATGGCCGTCAACCTGCGCTGGGACACGGGTGCCGCTCCCCGGTATCTCGAGGCGTACCGGCGATCGGTCGCGATCAAGCGCGGCGCAGCCTGACGCACGTACCTCGGGTCCGGCGGGTCGCCGATGCGGCCCGCGCATGCGAGAATTGCGGCGATCCCGCCCACCACCATCCGCGGGGTCAGCCGCCCGGAGGTCATCCATGCCCAGACAGTTCGTCGTCCAGGTGACCAACAAGCCCGGCCAGATGGCCGACCTCGCGGAGCAGATGGCCGCGCGAGGCGTGGACCTGCGTGCGATCGGTGGCGGTGGGATCGGTGAGGTGGGCCACATGATCATGACCACGGCCGACGATGACGCCGCCCGCGCGGTGCTCGAGGAGGGCGGCTGGACGTTCATCGAGGGCGAGTCGCTGCTGGCCGAGGTCGACGACCATCCGGGCGGCATGGCGCTGATCGCGAGGGAGCTCGCCGACGCCGGCGTCAACGTGATGGGCCACCTGTTCCTGGGTCGCTGGAGCGATCGCGCCACGTTCGCGTTCGTGGTGGACGACCCCGACCGTGCCCGACCCATCCTCGAGCGGCGCTGAGCCGCGGAACGGGCTGAGCAGCGATGCGTGTCGGGATCATCGCCCCGCAGGGCTGGACGGGGGAGTACGACGGCTGGGAGCCGGAGCGTGCCTGGGCTCGCACGGTCGCCGTCGCGCACGAGGCCGAGGGCCTCGGCTTCGACTCGATCTGGCTGTTCGATCACCTCCAGACCGAGCCCGTGCCGACCGACGAGATCACGTTCGAGGCGTTCGTCGGGCTGTCGGCGCTGGCCGTCGAGACGGCCCGCGTCCGGCTGGGCCACCTGGTGCTGTGCGCGGGCTACCGCAACCCCGCGCTGGTGGCCAAGATGATCTCGACCCTCGACGTCGTCTCCGGCGGTCGCGCGGAGCTGGGCATCGGTGCCGGCTGGAAGGAGGACGAGTACGTCGCCTACGGCTGGGGCTTCCCGCCGCTTCGCACGCGGATGGAGTCGCTCGAGGACGCGCTCGAGATCACGACCCGCATGCTCGCCGCGGGCCGTGCCACCTACTCCGGCCCGACGGCCGCGGTCAACGATGCCATCAACGTCCCGGCCGGGCTCCAGCAGCCGCGGATCCCGATCCTGGTTGGCGGCAACGGGCCCAACCGCACCTGGCGCCTGGCCGCCCGGTTCGCCGACGAGCTCAACCTCGACTGGCTGTCGCCCGAGGAGATCGTGGCGGCTCGGCCGGTGATCGCATCCCGCTGCGAGGAGATCGGCCGCGAGACCCGGCGACGCTGCGGGTGTCGGTCAACATCGGCCGGGCCGCAGTCCGAGCCCGAGGGCCAGGCCGCGCGTCGACCTGCTGCGGGCGTATGCCGATGCCGGCGTCGATCGGGTCATGACGCTGATCCGGGCCTCGGCCGCCGATGACGGGCGCGCTGGAACGGTTCGCCGAGGATTGCGTCGCGGCCGGCGCCGAGCTCGATACCGCCGTGGCCATCCCGCTCGCATCGCGGTCGGTCGACCAGGGTCGGATCGGACACCACCACGCGGGATCCACCGCTGGGCACCAGCAGCGCCAGCAGGTCGGTCGCCTCGGCCTCCACCTCCTGCCGATGCCGCGCTCGCAGGCGCATGAGCGGCTCGATCGTCAGCGTGGCGACCCGAGTCGCGCGCGCCGCGCGCCGGCCGCTGGAGCTTCCAGAACCCGGCCAGGAACCCGTCGACCAGGAACGCCGGCCGACCGATGATGCCGCCGCGCCGACCGCCTGCAGCACCTCGGGCAGGATCCGGCTCCGGTCCGCATGGGCCGAGCAGGACGTTGTCGTAGTCGGGCAGGAAGCGAACCGGGGCCGGCACATCGCCCTCCACGAACAGCCAGTCGGGAACGTCGAACAGCTCGCGACCCCGCTCATCGTGCACGACGGCGAGCTGCGGCCGGAGCCGCTCGACCGCCTCGCGCAGACCGCTCAGCCGCGACCACGCCGCGATGTCCGCGACGCGTCGCGGGCCCGAAGGCGGCGAGGTAGCGGAGGATCGTGGCGTCGGGCGCCGCCTCGGACCCGGTGAGCGGCCGGTCCAGCGCCTCGATCGTCGTCAGCCGTGGCTCGCCGGGCCTGCCCCACACGCCGCGCGGCGGGACCTGGAGCGTCGGCAGCAGGTTGCGGATCGCGTAGGCGAGGCTGGCCGCGTCCCGCTCGGGCCAGCGCTCCGCCATGGCAGCCCGAAGCTCGGCCAGCGTCCGCGGCTGCTCCTCGACCAGCGACCGCCCGAACGCCAGCACCGGCCCCAGGTCGACGCCATCGAGCCCGACGCTGTACGTCCGATTGCGCGAGACAGCTCCCCATCGAGCACCGGCTGCACCACGGGACGAAGCGACCAGCGCGTCATCGATCGAGACCAGGTGGATGGTGCCCCGCATCAGGACCATCCGCACGACGCGGCGGTCGAGCAGCATGCTCGCCGAGCTCGACCGGGTCGAAGGCGCGAACGCGCGACCACAGCGCGACGTACGGAGACATCGGCACCTGGGCCTGGAGCCCGACCAGGTGCTCGACGACCTCGAGCAGCGGCCGCTCGACCCGCGCGAGCAGCAGCTGCCGCGCCAGCAGGGTCCGGTTGAGGTCGCGAACGGACAGGACCTGGCCCGGCACGACAGGCCTCCGGGGCGCGACACGGGACGCGTCACACGATACTCCGGGGGCTGGACCCGCATCCGGCCGATGCGCAGGATCGCCGCACCGAGCCTCCGCTATAGTGGCGGCCCGGGCGGGAGTAGCTCAGTTGGCAGAGCGGCAGCCTTCCAAGCTGCATGTCGCGGGTTCGAACCCCGTCTCCCGCTCCACCCGAACCCCTGGCCGTCGGCACCCCGATGGACCGCGTCCGCCAGACCATGAGACGATCTCTGCCCTGAGCCTCGCAGCGGAGCGTCCGGATTTGACAGCGACACCCGAACCGGTCAGCCAGGTTGACGGCAGGCAGTTCTGGGCCGACCTGCGCTCGGCGGTCGGGTCGGCCGTCGTGGTCGATGACGAGCCGCTCCGGCTGCTGGCGATCGCGCTGCTTGCGAACGGCCATGCGCTCGTCGAGGACGTGCCCGGCGTGGGCAAGACGCTGCTCACCCGAGCCTTCAGCCGTGCGCTGGGCCTGACCTCGGACCGCGTCCAGGGCACGCCCGACGTCCTGCCCAGCGACATCCTGGGCTCGAGCCTGCTCGAGGGCGGCCTGTTTCGCTTCGTGCCCGGCCCGGTGTTCGCCAACGTTCTGCTGGTTGACGAGATCAACCGCGCCACCCCACGCACGCAGTCGGCCCTGCTGGAGGCGATGGAGGAGCACCAGGTCTCGATCGAGGGCGAGACCCGACCCCTTCCCGACCCGTTCCTGGTCCTGGCGACCCAGAACCCGATCGAGCTCGAGGGCACCTTCGCCCTGCCGGAGGCGCAGCTGGACCGGTTCCTGGTGCGACTGCACCTGGGCTACCCGGACCGTGAAGCCGAGCGCCGCATCGCCCGCCGCTACCAGGCTGCCGCCGATCCGCTCGTGGCGGTCATGCCGGTCGTGGACGCGGACCATGTGCTCCACATGCGCGAACAGGTGCGCACGGTCGCGGTCGCCGACGCGGTCGAGGCGTACGTCGTCTCGCTCACGCGCGCGACGCGCGAGCTGCCGGACCTGCGGCTGGGTGCCAGCCCGCGGGCGAGCGTCGCGCTCTACCGGGCGGCCCAGGCAGCCGCCTTCCTGGCGGGACGCAGCTACGCGCTGCCGGACGATGTCCAGGCGGTGGCGCCGGCGGTGCTCGGTCACCGGGTCCTGCTCGACTTCGACCGTGAGCTCCGAGGGGCGTCGGCCACGTCCGTGATCGGGGAGCTGCTCGAATCGGTTCGGGTGCCACCGGTCGAGCTCCGCGACGAGACGGCCCGTGCGAGCGACGCAACGCCGGCCGCGGGCCGCGTGGGCACCGGGCAGCCGACCGACTCGGCTGCTCCAGGCTCCGAGCCACCCACGCCCGACGGGAGCGCATCGGTGCCGTGAGGGGCCTGTGGGCGGGCCTGCTGCTGATTGCCGCCGGCGCCGTCCTCGACGCGGGCGGGATCGTGCTGGTGGGCGTGGTTGCCGCCCTGGTCGCGGTGCTGCGAGGGCTGTGGAGCCGGTTCGGCCTCCGAGGCCTGACCTACGAGCGCCGGCTGGGTGCCACGCGCGCCGTCGTCGGAGAGGAGATCCCGCTCGAGCTGACGGTCCGCAATCGCAAGCTCCTCCCCATTCCGTGGCTGGGCGTCGACGATCTGGTCACCCGCCCGGCATCGATCCAGGGGCGCAATCTCGAGCCGGCGGACGTACCCGGGTTCGGCTCGCTTCGGACGACCTGGACCCTGGGCTGGTTCGAGCGCGCCACACGCCATCTTCGGATCGTCGCCGACCGGCGGGGCGTCTACGAGTTCCGAACCGTGCGCATCCAGGTTGCCGACCTGTTCGCGAATGATCTCGCCTCCGACGAGCGGCCCGTGTCAGCCCGCTACTGGGTCATCCCGCGAAGCGTGCCCGTGCGATCCACGATCACCGCCAGCCAGCTGCCCGGCTCGGCTCCCGCGCGGCGCGGCCTGTTCGAGGACCCGACGAGGTTCGCGGGCGTCCGGCCCTACCTGCCGGGTGACCCTGTCCGGCGTGTTCACTGGAAGGCGACCGCCCGGCTTGGGCGTCCCGTGAGCCGCCGCTATGACCCGGGCCAGGAGCGGGAGCTCGTCCTCGCGCTCGACGCGCAGACGATCGACGGGCCCTTCTGGCGAATGCAGTACGACGAGGAGCTGGTCGAGGAGATCTGCATGGCGGCAATGTCGCTTGCCCGCCGGTCGATCGCCGACGGGGTCGCCTGCGGGCTGGCGGCGAACGCCTACTCGTCCGGCGGGCGCCGGGTGGTGCACCTGGCGCCCAGCGCATCGGCCGGACAGGCGGCAGTGATCGCCGACGAGCTGGCAGCGCTCAGTCGCTGGGCGTCGATGCCGTTCGGCGCGCTCCTGGGCCAGCTCACGCGCCGGGTCCGGCCGGCCACGATCGTCGTGGCCATCTGCGCCCGTTCCCCGACCGAGTTCCTGCCCACGATGCGGCGCCTGGCAGGGCTCGGTCACCCGGTGCGCCTCCTGGCGCTGGGACCCGACGCTCCACAGCACGCTGCCACGGCCCGGGCCCTGGGTTTGCCGGCCATGGTGGCGCGGCTCGATCCCGACTGGAGGACAGCCGATGCGCTCGACCTGGTCGGCTGACCGCATCGTCCGGCTGCTCGCGACGGCCAGCCTCGAGGCCGGCTGGCTGACCCTCCTGTATCTCGCGGTGCAGACGCTGGCGCACAGCCAGGAGCAGTACCTCGGGATCGCTCAGCTCGGGGTGGCCGCGATCGGCGGTGTCTTCCTTGCCCGGCTGCTTCGGGGTTGGCCGCGACCGTTCTATGCGGCGGTGGTGGGCGCATCTGCCGTGCTCGTCGGTGCGCTCGGAATCTGGCTCGCCGTCGCACCCGCGACCTCGAACGACGAGCTGATCGCGGCCGCACGGGCCAATCCCGGCGGGATCCTGCTGGGCCTCGCCGTCGTGCGCGGGAGCATGCACGCCGATCTCGATCAGTCCGCCGGGCGTGCCGAGCGCCTGCTCGACGTGGGGCTGATCGGGTTGGTGGTCTTCTGGGCGTTCGCGGGTGCCTCGGGGCTCGCCGACTCCGAGTCGTTCAGCTCCTCGGCCTATGCGGCAACGCTCACGATCGTCAGCGCCGCGCTGCTGTCGCTCGGACTCTCGCGCCTCGCGGAGCTCCGCGTCGAGGGCGCGGATCGCGCGGCCCGGTGGCGCTGGGTCGTCCTGCTGATCGCCGTCAGCGCGGCGGTCCTGCTGGTCGGCGCGCCGCTGGCATCGGTCCTGGGCGTTCCCGTCTCGGCGGCGCTGGCCGGCATCGCCGGCCCCCTGACGCCGGTGCTGCTGGTGCTCGCCACCCTGATCGCAGTTCCGCTTGGGCTGCTCGCCGAGCTGCTGCACCTGCTGCTCCCCTGGGGCACGGGTGCCACGTTCCCGGACCTGGGTCCCCTCGCCAGCCCGGGTCTCGGGGCGGGGCAGACCAGCGGGCAGGCTGTCGGGTCTCCGTCGGGCATCGACTGGATGCTCTGGCCGCTGCTGCTCGGCCTGGCCCTCCTGCTGCTGATCGGGATCGGGGGCTATCTCCGTCGCCCGGCGATCAAGGACGAGCTGGTGATGGAAGAGGAGATCCGGGAGGGGGAGCCGATCGGTGACATCTTCGCGAACCGGTTGCCGCGCCTGCGGCTCCCCTGGCGCCGTTCGCGGCGCGCGGTCCCGCGGACGGCCGGGGAGGCCTATCCGTTGGCGCTCCCGCTTCTCGTGGGCCGGCCCGAGGAGCGACGGCCGGGCGAGACGCCACGGGATCATGCCCGGCGCGTCGCCCCGTCGGCGGTGGGCCGGCCGATCGCGCGCCTGGCCGCCGACTACCAGCTGATCGCGTTCGCCGAGCGCGCGCTGACGCCGGCCGAGGAACGCCGGGCCCTCGAGCGGTGGCGGCGGGTCGAGCGTGCCAGCCGCCGCGCGCGGCCGTCTGCGCCGGATCGGGGTGGCTCGGGCTGAGCCGGCACGTCGAGCCGGCACGCGAGCCGGCGCGCAGCGATCCCGGCAGCAGTGATCCCCGCGAGCGAAGGCTTGCGGCCGTGTCGCCCAGGTCAGCTCACGAATGACCTGACACGTGGCCGCTTCCGCGGCGCGCTCAGGGCCCGATCGCCCGGACGTGTGCATGGACCTTCCCCCCGTCGCTCGACCGGACCGACTAGCCTTGTGGAGCACCCACACCACGGATCGGTCGCAGGGAGGGTCGCCGACGTGTCGTCACCCGGCAAGGTTGCGCTGTTCACGAACGAGTACCCGCCGCACGTATACGGTGGCGCCGGCGTGCACGTCGAGTACCTGAGCCGCGAGCTGGCGAAGCTGGTTCCGGTGGAGGTCCGGTGCTTCGGTGACCAGGTCGCCGACGAGCCGAACCTGCGGGTCCGTGGCTACGGCCCGTGGTCGGAGGCGACGCGCGACACGGACCCCCGGTTCAAGGGGGCCCTGGACGCCTTCCAGCGAGACCTCGCGATGGCCAAGGACACGCTCGATGCCGACGTCGTCCACTGCCATACCTGGTATGCGGACATGGCCGGGTTCCTCGCCAAGCGGCTGTGGGGCGTGCCGCTGGTCCTCACGACCCATTCGCTCGAGCCGCTCCGCCCGTGGAAGGTCGAGCAGCTGGGCAACGCCTACCACCTCTCGTCCTGGATGGAGCGCACGACGATCCTCGACGCCGATGCCGTCATCGCCGTGTCGCAGGAGACGCGGGCCGACGTGCTGCGCTTCTTCCCGGTCGACGAGGCGCGCGTGCACGTGATCCACAACGGCATCGATCTCGACCAGTACCGCCCTGATCCCGCGACCGGGTACCTCGAGCAGTACGGCATCGATCCCGACCGGCCGTACGTGCTGTTCGTGGGTCGCATCACCCGTCAGAAGGGCATCATCCACCTCGTCAACGCCATCCCGGACATCGATCCGGGGCTCCAGGTCGTGCTGTGTGCCGGGGCCCCGGACACGGCCGAGATCGGGGCCGAGATGGCCCACCGGGTGGGGGAGGTCAGCGCGGGTCGCGACGGGGTGATCTGGGTCCGCGAGATGGTCCCGCGCGAGGCCGCCATCCAGCTCTACTCGCACGCCGCGGTGTTCTGCTGCCCGTCCGTCTACGAGCCGTTCGGGATCATCAACCTCGAGGCCATGGCCTGCGAGACCGCGGTCGTGGCCTCCGCGGTCGGGGGCATCCCCGAGGTGGTCGTCCCGGGTGAGACCGGGCTCCTGGTCGACCCCCGGATCCGGGAGGGAACGTGGGACCCGGCTGACCCGGCAGCCTTCTCCGCGGCGCTGGCGGAGGCCATCAACGAGGTCGGGCTCGACGAGGCACGGCGGGCACGCATGGGAGCGGCCGGGCGTCGCCGGGCGGAGGAGCGCTTCAGCTGGGCCGCGATCGCGCGCCAGACCCTGGACCTCTATGGGTCGTTGCTCGACGGATGATCTGCACAGCCGGAAGCGAGGAGGCGCCATCGTGACAACCATCGACGGCTGGAGCCGGGTTGCGATCGCGAAGCTGACGCCCCGGATCGACGGCGGGCGCTTCCCGATCAAGCGGATCGTCGGTGACCGGGTGATCGTCGAGGCCGAGATCGTGGCCGACGGCCACGATCTGGTGGGCGCGGTGCTGCTCCACCGACGAGAGGCGGAGACCGCGTGGACCGAGGTACCGATGGAGTCCCTGGGCGACGATCGGTTCCGGGCGGCGTTCCGGGTGACCGAGCTCGGCCGCCACCAGTACACGATCAAGGCCTGGGTCGACCGCTTCCACTCCTGGGCACGTGACCTGGGCAAGCGGCTCGACGCGGGTCAGGACGTCACGGTGGAGCTGCAGATCGGCATCGCGCTGATCGAGACCGCCGCCGGGCGAGCCGAGGCTGCGCGAGCGAGGGCAGACGCGCGCGCCCTGGCCCGGACCGTCACCCGGCTCCGCGCGGGTGGCACCGAGCTGGCCGCCGATGCGCTCGACCCGGATCTCGCGGCGCTCATGGCGCGTCACGGCGAGCGCCCGTTCGCGACGGTCCACGACCCCGAGCTCACGGTCGTCGTGGACCGCGAGAAGGCACGCTTCGGGGCCTGGTACGAGCTGTTCCCGCGCTCGTGCGCGCCGGTGCGCGGGCGTCACGGGACGTTGCGTGACGTCGAGGCCCGGCTGCCGTACGTCGAGTCGATGGGCTTCGACGTCCTCTACCTGCCGCCCATCCACCCGATCGGGCGGGTCAATCGCAAGGGGCCCAACAACACCGAGCGGTCGCGGAAGCGCGATCCCGGCAGCCCCTGGGCGATCGGCTCGACCGAGGGCGGGCACACCGCGGTCCACCCCGAGCTGGGCACGCTCGAGGACCTGCGTCACCTGCGTGAGGCCGCCGAGGCGCGTGGGATCGAGCTCGCGCTCGACATCGCGTTCCAGTGCGCCCCCGATCATCCCTATGCGAGCGAGCACCCCGAATGGTTCCGGCAGCGCCCGGACGGCACCATCCAGTACGCGGAGAACCCGCCGAAGAAGTACCAGGACATCTACCCGTTCGACTTCGAGACCGAGGCCTGGCAGGCACTGTGGACCGAGCTGCTCGAGGTCGTCCGGTTCTGGGCCCGGGAAGGGATCCGGATCTTCCGGGTCGACAACCCGCACACCAAGCCCTTCGACTTCTGGGAGTGGCTGATCGCCGAGGTCAAGCGCGAGCACCCCGACGCCATCTTCCTCGCCGAGGCGTTCACCCGGCCCGCCGTCCTCTACCGGTTGGCCAAGCTCGGCTTCACCCAGTCCTACAACTACTTCCCGTGGCGCAACACGAAGGAGGAGCTGACCGATTACCTGACCGAGCTCACCAGCACCGAGGTCACCGAGTTCTTCGGTCCCAACCTGTGGCCCAACACGCCCGACATCCTCACCGAGTACCTGCAGTTCGGCGGCCGGGCCGGCTTTGCGACCCGCGCCGTGCTGGCCGCGACCCTCGGGCCCAGCTACGGCCTCTACGGTCCGGCGTTCGAGCAGTGTGTGGCCGAGCCCCTGGCGCCCGGCAAGGAGGAGTACCTGGACTCGGAGAAGTACCAGATCCATCACTGGGACCTCGAGGCCGAGGGCAACCTGTCCGACCTGCTGGCCCGGCTGAACCGCATCCGCAACGAGAACCCGGCCTTCCGCCAGAACCACCAGCTTCGGTTTCACCGGATCGACAACCCCGAGCTGATCGCCTACAGCAAGTCGAGCCCCGATGGAACCAACCAGGTGCTGGTGGTCGTTAACCTCGACCCGCACCACGTGCAGTCAGGGTTCGTGGAGCTGCCGATCGACGAGCTGGGCCTCGATCCGGTCCGGCCCTACCAGGTCCACGACCTGCTGAGCGACTCGCGCTACCTGTGGCACGGGCGTCGCAACTACGTGGAGCTGCATCCCGACAGGGACCAGGCCAACGTGTTCGCGATCCGGCGCTGGACGCACACGGAAGCCGACTTCGACTACTTCGCCTGAGCGGCGATCCGTGCGAGCGCCGGTTCGGACAGGGAGGGACGCATGACAGCTGACCGCCATCGCTTCGCGGCGACCGTCCCGCGCGGGGTGACGCCGATCGTGCCGGGGCCGGGGCAGGAGTCAGTCTGGGACTACCCGCGTCCACCGCGCGTCGAGGACGTGGCCGACCGGATCCGGGTGATCGTGGACCAGGTGGTCGTGGCCGACACGACCCGGGCGCGACGGGTGCTCGAGACCGCCGGCGCGCCCGTCTACTACGTGCCGCGCGAGGACGTGCGGATGGACCTGCTCCATCCCTCCGCATCGACCTCGATGTGCGAGTGGAAGGGGGCGGCCTCGTACTGGACGCTCGAGCTGGATGGCCGGCGGATCGACAACGTCGCATGGTCCTACGAGCAGCCGCTCCGGGGCTACGAGTCCATCCGCGGCATGCTGGCGTTCTATGCCGGGCGGGTGGACGAGGCATGGGTCGGATCCGAGCGGGCCGAGCCGCAGCCCGGTGGCTTCTACGGCGGTTGGCTGACGAGCCGGATCGTGGGTCCCGTCAAGGGCGAGCCGGGCAGCTTCGGCTGGTAGCGCGCCGCCACGCTACTCGAGCGTCGGCACGCCCATGATGTTGAAGCCGCCGTCGACGTAGAGCGTCTCGCCGGTGACCGCGCTCGAGAGGTCGGACGCGAGGTACACCGCCGTCCTGCCACAGTCCTCGATCGTGATGTGGGAGCGGAGGGGCGCCAGCTGGTCGAATGGACCATAGAGCTTCCGGAAGCCGGCGATGCCACCCGCGGACAGCGTCCGGATCGGGCCGGCCGAGATGGCGTTGACCCGGATGCCCTCGGGCCCGAGGTCGGCTGCGAGGTAGCGCACCGACGCCTCGAGCGCGGCCTTGGCAACGCCCATCACGTTGTAGTGCGTCACGACCTTCTCGGCCCCGTAGTAGCTGAGGGTCATGATCGAGCTCCCCCGATGGAGCAGCGGGCGGGCCTCGCGGGCGAGCGCGACGAGCGAGTAGGCCGACACGTCCATGGCCAGCGCGAACCCGTCGCGCGAGGTATCCACGAACGATCCGTCCAGGTCTTCGCGCTTCGCGTACGCGATCGCATGCACCAGGATGTCGAGCTCGCCATGTCGCTCGCGCCACCTGGCCAGCACCGCGCGGATCTCGTCGTCGGACTGCGCATCGCATGGCTCGATAAACGTGCTGCCGATGGACTCGGCGAGCGGTCGCACGCGTCGCTCGATCAGGCTCTCGACCGACGAGAAGCCCACGGTCGCTCCCTCGTCATGGAGCGCCTTCGCGATGCCCCACGCGATCGAATGGTCGTTGGCGACCCCGAACACCAGCGCCTTGCGCCCCTCGAGCAGACCCATTCGCGACTCCTCTCCGGCTACCCTTGTGCGCATGATGCCCGAGGGACCGGCAGCTGACACCGACCTGCGTGCAGCGCTGCACGAGGTCCGCGGCCTGATTCTCGATGCGGACGGGGTCCTGGTGTCCAAGGGCCGATCGCTGCCGGGTGCCGAGGCATCGCTGCGCCGCCTGGCGGCGATCGGCGTGCCGTATCGGATCGTGACCAACTTCTCGACCGCCCATCGCGACACGCTGGCCGCGCAGTTCACGAGCGGCGGCCTCGTCGTCGATCCCGAGCACATCATCACCTCGGCCTCCGCCGCCGCCGCCTATACGGCCGATGCTCATCCGGGGCGCCCGCTCCTTGTGCTCGCCGCGCCGGATGCGAGCCGCGAGTGGACGGGGCAGCGGCTCGTCGCGCCCGGTGACGCTGACACCGATGACGCCGGGGTGGCCGCGGTCGTGATCGGCGACGCCGGTGACGACCTGTCGTTCGCCAACCTCGACATCGCGTTCCGGGCCGTCCGCCGTGGCGCGGAGCTGGTGGCCATGCATCGGAACCCCTGGTGGCTCACCGCGCTCGGTCCGACGCTCGACTCGGGCGCCGTCGTGGCCGGCCTCGAATACGCGCTCGACCGGCGGGCGAGGATCCTGGGCAAGCCGGCACCGGGCGTGTTCCGCCGCGCCGCCGCGGGGCTGGCCGCGGACCTCGGTCAACGGCGGGCTCCGGCTCGCACGTTGGCGATGGTCGGCGATGACCTTCGGTCGGACCTCGCGCCGGCACGCCGCCTGGGCATGCGGACGGTGCTGACGCTCACCGGCAAGACCTCGCGCGACGACCTTCGGGACGCCGTGCGTCGAGCACGATTCGCGCCGGATGCCGTCGCGCCATCGATCGTGGAGGTCGTCGCCTCCCTCGACTGAGACCGCCTGCACGGGCGCCGCGTGGCACACTCCGGGCATGGAACCACGCGCGCCCGTCCTGACCGACGGTGTCATCACCCTCCGGCCTCCCGTCGACACGGACGCCCGGGCCATCTCCGCCGCCGTGCAGGCGTCCCTGGCCGAGCTCGCTCCGTTCATGCCCTGGGCGACGGCCGACCACGACGAGGCCGCGGCGCTGTCGTGGATCCGGGGCGAGCGCGAGCCGGACGAGGTGCAGTACCTCATCATCGGCGACCACGGCGAGATCGCCGGAGGCTGTGGGCTGAACCTGTTCAACCAGTTCAACCACTTCGCCAACCTGGGCTACTGGCTCCGGTCCGATCGCACCGGCCGCGGGTGGGCGACGCGCGCGACGGTGTTGCTGGCCCGCCACGGCCTGATCCAGCTGGGGCTCGAGCGGGTGGAGATCATGATGGCCGTCGAGAACGAGCCCAGCCGGCGTGTCGCGGAGCGGGCGGGCGCGACGTTCGAGGGCACGCTCCGGCATCGGTTCCTGCTCCATGGCGCGTACCACGACGCCTACCTGTTCTCGCTGGTCCGGTCCGACATCTGACGGTCAACGGGGCCCCCGATCCGATCGGCCGGGGCTACACTCGACGCAACGTTGGCCCAACAGCCGCGCGACCGCACGCCACGCGGGTCGCGCCCCACGGGAGCCTTGCGATGACCGCCGAGCGCATCAAGATCACGTACGCCACGCTGCGTGCCGACAACGAGGAGCTGCACGCCCTGTACGAGGCGGGGCTCGAGAAGGCCAAGGCGCGGCTGGGCGCATACCACCGCAACCTCATCGACGGCGCCGACCGTGACGGCGATGGCACGTTCGAGATCCGATCGCCGATCGACACCGACATCCTGGTCGGCACCTTCGCGAAGGGAACCCGGAAGGACGTGCAGGATGCGATCGCGGCGGCCCGGCGGGCGCAGCCGGCATGGTTCCGGCTCGGCTGGGAGAAGCGGCTCGAGATCCTGCGGCGGGCTGCGGAGCTGATCTCGGAGCGCCAGATGGAGTACGGCGGCCTGATGGCCATCGAGGTCGGCAAGACCCGGCTCGAGGCCCTCGGCGAGGTCGAGGAGGCGGCCGACCTGATCCGCTACTACGCGAAGACGGCCGAGGACAACGCGTTCTACGACCATCCGATGGACAACCTGGGCGACGCCACGGTTCACACGCGGACGATCCTGCGCCCCCATGGCGTGTTCGCGGTGATCAGCCCGTTCAACTTCCCGATGGCGCTCGCGGTCGGGCCCAGCGCGGCAGCGATGATGGCCGGCAACGCGGTCGTGTTCAAGCCGGCCTCGGCATCGGCGATGAGCGCGGTCGCGCTCACCGAGGCCTACCGCGACGCGGGCGTGCCCGACGGCGTGTTCAACCTGGTGATGGGCCCCGGCAACACCGTCGGCGATGAGCTCCAGACCAACCAGGGCATCGATGGGATCGTGTTCACGGGCTCGTACGAGGTCGGGTTCGACCTGTTCCAGCACTTCTCGAAGACGTATCCCAAGCCGTGCATCGTCGAGATGGGCGGCAAGAACCCGGCGATCGTGCTCAAGAGCGCGGACCTCGAGGAGGCGGCCGAGGGCATCATGCGAGCGGCCTTCGGCTTCGGGGGCCAGAAGTGCTCGGCCAACAGTCGTGTCTATGTCGAGCGGCCGGTGCACGACGAGCTGGTCCGGATCCTGGTCGAGAAGACCGAGAAGCTCGAGGTCGGCGACCCCCTGCCGCGCCCGGCGTTCCTGGGCCCGGTCATCGACGAGCGCGCCGTCGAGCGCTACCAGGCGGCCGTCGCCGACGCACGGCGTGACGGGACCGTGTTCACGGGTGGTGAGCACCTGACCGACGGCGCGCTGGCGCGCGGCTACTACGTCGAGCCGACGGTGGTGGGCAACCTGCCCGCCGACCACCGGCTGTTCCGGGACGAGCTGTTCGTGCCGTTCACCGCGGTCCACGCGGTCGACTCGCTGGACGAGGCGCTGACGCTGGCCAACGACGTCGTCTACGGTCTGACGGCCGGTGTGTACTCGGGCGACCCGGCCGAGGTGCAGCGCTTCCTCGAGGAGATCGAGGCGGGCGTGCTGTACGTCAACCGGCGCGCCGGTGCGACCACCGGCGCCTGGCCGGGCGTGCAGGCATTCGGCGGCTGGAAGGGCTCGGGCTCGACCGGCAAGGCCGGCCTCTCGATGTACTACGTCGCGCAGTTCCTGCGGGAGCAGAGCCACACCGTCGTCGACTGACGGCGGCTGACCCGGCCCGGCGGTTTGCTGGCGTCCGACGCGATCGAAGGAGCGCCGAGTTGGCCCGTACGGGTTCGTGGGCTTGGTGCCGCCGGGCGCGCTGATCGGCACCAGGAGCGCCGAGTTGGCCCGGGCGCGCCCTGCTATGCTGCATATGCAGGTTGCATAGGTTCTATGCGCTCGCCGCCAGCGTGGCGACCGGCCCGGTGCCGTGCCCAGCCGACGACGAACGCTCGATGTCGCTGAGCCAGCCCAAGGAGGCACCGTGACCACCCCGTTCCAGGCGCGTCCCGTCCCCGATCTCGTCACGCCGGTTCCCGGTCCCCGTGCCCGCGCGCACATCGAGTTCGACCACGCCTGGACGAGTCCCAGCCTCCCGCGTGCCTACCCGTTGGTACCGGCGCGCGGCTTCGGCGCGGCGCTCGAGGACATCGACGGCAACCTGTTCCTCGACTTTGCCGCGGGGATCGCGGTCAACTCGACGGGCCACAGCCATCCCGACGTCGTTGCGGCAATCCAGGCCCAGGCCGCCGAGCTGCAGCACATGAGCGCCAGCGACTTCTATCTGCCGATCTACGCCGAGGCCGCGGCCGAGCTCGCCCGGATCTCGCCCATGGAGGACGGGGCCCGGGTGTTCATCGGCAACTCAGGGGCCGAGGCGGTCGAGGCGGGCGTCAAGCTCGCCCGGCACCACACGGGTCGCCCCAACCTGATCGCCTTCCTGGGGGCGTTTCACGGGCGAACGATGGGGGCCGTGAGCCTCACCGCGAGCAAGGCCAAGTACCACGCAGGTTTCGGGCCGATGCTGCCGGGCGTGTACCACGTGCCGTACGGGCTCGAGGGGCTGGACGAGATCGAGGAGCGGATCTTCGCCCGTCTCATGCCGGCCGACTCCTTCGCTGCCGTGATCGTCGAGCCGATCCAGGGCGAGGGCGGCTACGTGGTGCCCCACGACGATTTCCTGCCGCGGCTCCGCGACCTGTGCGATCGGCACGGCATCCTGCTCATCGCCGATGAGGTCCAGTCGGGCGCGGGCCGCACGGGGAAGATGTGGGCCATCGAGCACTGGGACGTCGAGCCCGACATCCTGCTCACGGCCAAGGGCATCGGATCGGGCATGCCGGTGGGCGCGATGATCGCCCGGTCAGACGTCATGACGTGGGGTCCGGGCGCGCACGGGAGCACGTACGGCGGGAACCCGGTGTCGCTGGCGGCGATGCTGGCCACGATCCGCCTGCTGGAGGGCGGTCTCGTTGCCAACGCGGCAATCCGCGGCCGA
Organism: uncultured Chloroflexia bacterium; assembly: GCA_963806265.1. Taxonomy (GTDB): domain Bacteria; phylum Chloroflexota; class Limnocylindria; order Limnocylindrales; family CSP1-4; genus CAIXZV01. Next base: position 155,866 of record CAWDXT010000015.1, on the reverse strand, counting down.
GAGCTCCTCGGGGCGCTGCGGCCGCTGGTGGAGCACTTCCCGCGCTACGTGCGGGAGGTTCGCGGCAAGGGTCTCATGATCGGGATCGAGTTCGACTCGGCCGAGACGGCCGATGCCGTCCAGCTGCAGGCGTTCGAACGCGGGCTCCTGGTGCTGGAGGCGGGCGACGACGCCGTGCGCATGTCACCGCCGCTCATCATCAACAGGACAGAGGCCGAGACGGCCGTGCAAATCTTCACCGAGGCGGTCGCGCACGTGGCCGGTCACCGCGAGGAGGATCTCGTCGAGCTACGGTCGGAGATCGAGGCCGGGTTCGCGACCGAGGCGTTCGGCGCCTCGGGCCGCTAGCGACGAGGAGCCGCGGTTCGCGCAGCGACCGGGCCGCAAGCGGGGCAGAGAGCAGCAGCCCAGGTAGCAGCCCGGCTGCAAGCGGGCGGAGCCGCAGCTCAGGCAGCAGCCCGGCCGCAAGCGGGGCAGGAGCGGAGGAGCATGCCAGGCAAGGTCACCTCGATGCACGACGCGATCGCCGAGCTGGTGCGCGACGGTGACACGGTCGCCATCGAGGGCTTCACGCACCTGATCGGGTTCGCGGCTGGTCACGAGATCATCCGCCAGCGCAAGCGCGACCTCACCCTGGCGCGGATGACGCCCGACGTCATCTACGACCAGATGATCGCGGCCGGCGTCGCCCGCAAGCTCATCTTCAGCTGGCTGGGCAACCCGGGTGTGGGCGGCCTGCACGCCATCCGACGCCGGATCGAGCCCGCGTCGGCGGCCGATGGCCCGCGGCTCGAGGTCGAGGAGTACAGCCACTTCGGGATGGTCGCCCGCTACACGGCCGGCGCCGCGAACCTGCCGTTCATGCCCATCCGGTCCTACTTCGAGACCGATCTGCCGGTTGTCAATCCCCTGATCCGCGAGATCCGCAGCCCCTACTCCGATGAGACCATCTACGCCGTGCCTCCGCTCAACCCGGACGTCTCGGTGATCCACGCGCAGCGCGCCGACGCGGCCGGCAACACCCAGATCTGGGGCCTGCTCGGCTGCCAGAAGGAGGCGGCGTTCGCCGCGGAACGGGTGATCGTCGTGGTGGAGGAGCTGGTCGACGAGGCGGTCGTCCGCGCCGACCCGAACCGGACCGTGATCCCGGGCTTGATCGTGGATGCCGTGGTCGTCGAGCCCTGGGGCGCGCACCCCTCCTACGTGCAGGGCGCCTACGACCGGGATAACCGCTTCTACCTCGACTGGGACCCGATCAGCCGCGATGACGAGTCGCTCCAGGCCTGGCTGCGCGAGTGGGTGTTCGAGCTGGACGGCCGGGCCGCCTACGTGGACAAGCTGGGCGCCGAGCGCATCACGGCCCTGCGACCCGGCAGCGCGCCATCGGGCTCGGTCGAGTACGGGGCATACCAGTGAGCGTCACCACCTCCGGGCCGGCCACCCAGGCCACGGGTCGGATAGCGGTGTCGGTGGGGGCACCGGCCGCCCAGGCCGCGGGTCGGATAGCGGTGTCGGTGGGGGCGCCGGCCGCCCAGGTTCACGCCGTCGGGTCTGGCCATTGCTGCCGACCTGCCCGATCCCGCCCGGATCGCTGGGCGTTCCATCCGGCGGTTCCCGGCCGTGCGCGCCGCCGTTCTGATCGCTGGGCGTTCCAGGGTTCCCGGCGGTTCCCGGCCGTGCGCGCCGCCGTTCTGATCGCTGGGCGTTCCATCCGGCGGTTCCCGGCCGTGCGCGCCACCGTTCTGATCGCTGGGCGTTCCAGGCCGCGATGCCAGCGCCGGAAGACCGCCGTTCTGATCGCCTGGGCGTTCCATGGCTCGGCGGGAGCGTCGTCGACGGTCGCATCGAGTGATGCGCCACGAGGCGGCTCGCCGATGAGCACCTTCTCGAAGTCCGAGATGATGATCGTCGCCGCCGCTCGCGAGCTGGCGGGTCAGCGCGTGTGCTTCGTCGGCGTGGGCCTGCCCAACATTGCCGTCAACCTCGCGCAACGCACGGTGGCGCCTGAGCTCGAGCTCGTGTACGAGGCCGGTGTCTTCGGCGCCCGCCCGGCGCGCCTGCCCCTATCGATCGGCGACCCGACGATCGTCACCGGTGCCACCGCAGCCGTGTCGATGTTCGAGCTGTTCGCCTTCTATCTCCAGCGCGGCCTGGTCGACGTGGGCTTCCTGGGTGCCGCCCAGATCGACCGCTTCGGCAACATCAACACCACGGTGATCGGCGACTACGCGGCGCCGAAGACGCGCCTGCCGGGCTCGGGTGGGGCGTGCGAGATCGCGATCCACGCTCGACAGGTGTTCGTGATCATGCGCCAGTCCCGGCGGTCGTTCGTCGAGCGCATCGACTTCCGGACCTCGCCCGGCAACCTGGGTGGGGCCGAGCAGGCGGCGGCGATCCGGCGTGCCGGCGGCTGGCACGGGAATGGACCGAGCGTGGTCGTGACCGACCTCGGGATCTGGCACTTCGACGACGACGGCGAGATGCGGCTCGATTCGCTGCATCCGGGCGCAACCCTGGACGATGTGCGGGCCACCATCGCGTGGGAGCCACGCATCAGTCCCGACCTGGCGATGACCCCGGAACCGACGGTCGAAGAGCTGCGCCTGGTGCGAGACGAGCTCGACCCGGGCGGCGTCTACACGAAATAGCCTCCGGCCAGCGGGGCACAGACTCGCCTCCGGCCAGCCGGGCACAGACTCGCCTCCGGCCAGCCGGGCACAGGCGAGCGGGTGACGCCATGGGCGACCTGACCTCGACGCCGCTAGAGGCCGACGTTCTGGGGCATGCTTGCGATCCCGATCGTGCCGACCAGGAACAGGATGACCGCCATCGCGATCATGAATCGCCGAACGCCCTGGCTCTTGAACTTCGTCCCGACCCCGGCGAAGAACAGCACCGACGCCATCACCACCACGATCAGGATGAAGTCGTCGCCGGTCTGGTTTGCGGCGCGCGCGTCGGCGGAGTATGCCTCTGCCTCCGCCTCCAGCGCCTCGGCCGTCGTCTGAGCGGCGAGGACGTACTCGGGCCTGGTGAACGGCGTCCCGTCGGGCACCGAGCCGGCCGGCACGGACGCCAGCCAGGCGTCGAACGCGGGCTTGAACTCGTCGCGGAAGCGCGCCTGATAGAAGTCGAGCAGGTTCTGGTTCTTGTCGGCATAGGCCTGCAGCCATGCGATGTACGTCGCGACATCTACCTGGCGCTGGGCGGTCGCGAGGTCGGAGCTCCGGACGGACTCCGTGCGAGCGGCGTTCGCGGCGCTGTACGAGTTTGCCTGCACGCCGCTCCAGCGGGTGGCCTGGTATGCCGACCACGCCGATGCGATGGTCGCGAGGGCGAGCAGGAATGCAGCCGCAAGCTCGATCCAGTCGCTCTTGCCGAAGCGCTCCGCGACCGAGTCGGCGCGCTCCGAGAGCGTCTGGGTCGGTGCCGAGGCGTCGGTCTGCGGGCTCGGCTCGCCCGCACCCTGCTCCGACATCGTGGCGTCGTCCTCGGTGGTCATCCGGCCTCTCCTCCGCAGCCCTGGTTCGGGCTCGTCGAGGATAGCCCGCCGCTCCCGGCGCTGCGACGCAGGACCGACGGCGTGCGATCCGGGATCGAAGGCATCGTGGCCCCCGCCTACACCGGTTCGCGTGGGCGCACAACCAGCACCGGGCATGGTGCGTGGCGGACGACGTGGTCCGACACGCTGCCCAGGAAGAACCGTCCCACCGCGCCGCGGCCGTGGCTGCCGACGAGGACCATGTCCACGCGCTCGGCCTCGGCCGCTTCGACGATCATGTTGCCCGGGTCCCCTTCCCAGACCAGGAACGAGACCGTGAGCCCCTCGGTTCGGCCGCGCTCGACGAGCGTCTGCGCCAGCTGCGCTCGACGGGCGCGAACCTGGTCCATTCGGGTGCCTGCCCGGCCGCCGGGCCGCAGCAGGGTGCCGGGATCGATGACCGAGACGATCAACAGCTGCGCGCCCAGGCGGCGGGCGAGCTCGAACGCCTCCTCGGTCGCAGCCGCAGACGCCTCGCTCAGGTCGGTGGCAAGGAGCAGCTTGTCATGCCGAGGCGGCGGCCCCTGGGTCCGGGTCGCAAAGGCGGCGCTCGTCATCCCGCTCGGCTCCGGATCATCGGCAGGCTCGGCTAGCTCGCCGGCAGGATGGCGAGCGCGGTCACCATCCCGAACATGCCGTCGAGCCCTTCGGCGTGGGGCAGGATGTGGCAGTGGAAGGCCCACACGCCGGGCCGGGTGCAGTCGATGATCGCGTCATAGCGCTCGCCCGGGTTGACCCCCAGCGTGTCGCACATGAACGAGGCGGTCCCGAGATCCGCGCCGTCGCGCGCGACCACGTGCATCCGGAACCCGTGGGTGTGCCACGGGTGGGTCATGATGCCCTCGTTCATGAACCGGATGAGCACCTTGTCGCCGACCTTGGCCACGATCGGCGTGGTGGCCGGGAAGCCGTGGCCGTTGATCGTGAACCCACCGAGCGCGTCGTTGTGGATGAACACGACCTCCTGGGTCACGCCGTGCCTGGTGTCGTAGCGCTGCTTCGGGTTCCTCGGATCGACGATGAATGCCCCCAGCAGCCCTCGGCCGACCTGGTCGGTGGCGTTGTGGTGCGAGTGGTACATGTGTGAGCCGGCGGGCGTGGCGACGAACTCGTAGGTGTACGTCTCGCCGGGGCCGAACGGGATCTGGTTCACGAATGCGACGCCGTCCTGGCGGAAGTCCTCGGGCTCGAGCCCGTGGAAGTGGACGCTGGTCGTCTCGGTGAGGTTGTTGGTGAAGTTGATCCTGACCTTGTCGCCGTCCACCACCCGCATCAGCGGGCCGGGCCACATCTTGTTGTAGCCGAGCGCGGCAACGGGTGGGTTGACCGCGTCGATCGGCCACTCGATGTCGTCCACGGTCAGGTCGAACACCTTGGTGCCGTCGGCGTCGACGGTGGGCTCGAGCGGCTGGTTGCCCTGCGGGACCATCGTGAACTCCGGGTCATCCGGGTTCGGGCCAAGCACGTTGTCCAGGATGTCGCCGAGACCCAGCGAGTCCGACAGGTTGCCCACGAACCGCCGAACCTTGATCTGCGCGTTGAGGTCGTGCTCGGTCCAGCCCGCCGGCAGCGCCACCGATGGCGTCGGGGATGGCGCCACGGACGGCACGGCCGATGCCCCGGCGGACGGTGCGACCGACGGCGCACCGCTTTGGGCCGCGGGTGGCTCGGTGGGGTTGGCCGGCGCCGGACCGAAGCTCCACGCAGGGGCACCGCCCGGCTGGCACGCCGCGACGGTGGCGGCGACGATCCCGCCGCCCGCGATACCGGCGACGCGAAGGAACCCTCGACGGGTCAGGTGGCTCGAGACCGGAGCCGCGAAATCCAGGTCGGGTTCGGCCGGGGACATGTCGGTCGAGGGGTTGACGGTGGTTTCCACGGGCACGCGTTCTCCGGTGCAGGGGGACGGCTGGTGCACGAATGGTCCGGGCGGCAGCAGTCCGATGCGAAGGGACGAATGGCCGAAACGGCGGGGGCCGAACGCCCCGGCGCCCACGGCTGGCTGCTAGTCTGCCATCGATGTCACCCTCGCCTGCATCCATCTCCGCATTCCCGATCATCGAGATCCTGGAGGCGCTCGACGGCTGGCAGCGCGAGCCCGGGCCGGATCGGCGCGGCGCCGTCGCAAGCGCTCTCGAGGGCGTCATTCGGATGGCCGGGGTGGAGGGCGCGATCCTCGAGGTCTCGGCCGAGCCGCTGATGCCGCTGAGCGTCGCGGCGGGCGATCTCGTCGCGCGCGCCGGTGATCCCGACACGAGCGGGCTTGCGATCCACGAGCTCGCCTCGTCCAAGGCCGAGCGGCCGCTCGGTCGCCTGCTGCTGGACGCCGCGGCAACCTCGACCGCGCGGGACGTGACGGCCCGCAGCATCGGGCTGGCGGTGGACGCCGCCTGGTCGCGCGCGGTCGTGCACGCACAGGTCGGGCAGCTCGCGGCGCTCGAAATCGGCGACCCGCGCGGTGGCCGCCGAGCTGGACATCGACCGCGTCCTGCAGCTGATCGTGGACCGGGTCCGTGACCTGGTCGGCGCGCGCTACGCCGCCCTGGGCATCGCCGACTCACGGGGTCGGATCGAGCGCTTCATGACCAGCGGCATCGACCCCGAGTCCCGTGCCGCCATCGGCCACGTGCCGGCCGGGCTGGGGTTGCTGGGCCTGATCATCCGCGAGGGCCGGAGCTACCGGACCGACGACATCTCCACCCATCCCGACCATGTCCGATTTCCGGCCAACCACCCCCACATGACGTCGTTCCTCGGTGTGCCGGTCATGGTCAAGGGTCGCTCGGTGGGGGACCTGTACCTGGCCGACAAGCAGCCCGGCGGCTCGTTCACGGCCGGGGACCAGCGCCTGGTGGAGATGTTCGCGGTCCACGCCGGGATCGCGATCGACAACGCCCGTCTCCACGACGAGGTGCAGCGACTGGCCGTCGTCGACGAGCGGGAGCGGATCGGCAAGGATCTCCACGATGGGATCATCCAGTCGATCTACGCCGTGGGCCTGTCCCTCGAGGACGTGCCCGAGCTGGTCGAGACGCAGGGTGGCCGCGACGAGGCGATCGCGCGCGTGGATCGGGCGATCGATGCGCTCAACCTCGTGATCGCCGACATCCGCTCGTACATCCTGCGGCTGAGCGCCGCCGCCGGCCCGGAGGACGATCCCGTCGCGTCGCTCGCCCGCCTGGGCGAGGAGCTCGGGCTTCACGCGGTCGTCGACCTCGACCTCGACCTCGAGGACGGGGCCGACGCGATCCGCTCGCTCGAGCCCGACCGCCGATCGGACCTGCTGTTCATCGTGCGCGAGGCGCTGTCCAACGTGGCGCGCCACGCCGATGCCTCCCGGCTGTTCCTCGGGCTCGACGAGGACGACGGCGACCTGGTGCTCACGATCGAGGACAACGGGCGCGGCTTCGACCCCGCGGAGATGCCGGGACCCGACGCCGCCGGGCGCCACCAGGGCCTCGCCAACATGCGGGCGCGCGCCGTCGGGATGGGCGGCACGTTCACGATCGGTCGCCCCGATGGTCCGGGCACGCGTATCATCGTCCGCGTGCCGGCCTCGTCCCAGGCCGACATCGGGGAGCATGCTCCCCCCGTAATCGGAGACTCCGATCGTGACTGACCTGGCCTCGCGTCCACTCCGCCTGCTCGTCGTCGACGACCACGAGGTCGTGCGACAGGGCCTCGTCGCGCTGCTCGACCGCAGAGAGGGATTCCAGGTCGTCGCGGAAGCCGGCACCGCGGCCGAGTCGATCGAGCAGGCGCGCCGCTTCCAGCCCGACATCGTGGTCATGGACGTCCGGCTGCCCGACGGGTCGGGGATCGAGGCATGTCGCGAGATCCGCGCGGAGCTGCCCGAGACCCGGGTCGTGATGCTCACCTCCTATCCCGACGAGGAGGCCGTCCTGTCCGCGATCGTGGCCGGGGCCTCGGGGTACCTGCTCAAGCAGATCAGGGCCCGGGACCTCGTGGCGGCGCTCGAGTCGGTCGGCCGCGGCGAGTCGTTGCTCGACCCGGCCGTCACCGAGAAGGTCCTCGAGCGGGTACGCCGGATCGCGACCGGCGCCTACACCGACGAGATGGCCCAGCTGACCGCGCAGGAGCAGCGCATCCTGCTGCTGGTGGCCGAGGGCAAGACCAACAAGGAGATCGCGGCCGAGGTCTTCCTGTCCGACAAGACGGTCAAGAACTACGTCAGCTCGATCCTGTCCAAGCTCAACCTCGAGCGGCGTGCCCAGGCGGCGGCGTTCGTCGCCAAGCACCGGCTGGACCGCGGCGGCGCGTAGCCACCTTGGAGGACGATCTCGTCGGGTGGGGGCGGGTCCTCCGGATCGAGACCCGGGGACGCGTCACCGGCCGTCCCGCGCGGGCCACGGTGGGGTTCGTGGAGCGTGCCGACGGCAGCCTGGTGATCGCCGCCAGCTCCCCGTACGCGAACTGGGCGCTCAACCTGCTCGAGGATCCCGACTGCGGGGTCACGATCGGCGACGCGAGCTGGACAGCCACGGCGCGCGAGCTCGCGGGGCCCGAGCACGCGAGCGCGGTGCGCGACCTCATCCTGCGCTACGGCACGCCATCGGAGAACCTCGGCTCGGGCCCGGCCTTCGAGGTGCGTCGGGTCACGAGCTCGTCCGCGGCCAACGACGGGCGCTCCGGCCTCGCGCACGATGCCATCCGGCCGGGCTGAGCGCCCCGCGGCCAACCTAGACTCGGGCCATGCGTATCGTCACCCCCCAGGAAGCCGTGGCCGGCATCCGGCCCGGCGACCAGATCTACGTGCAGTGCGCCGCGGCCACGCCGGAGGTCCTCCTCCAGGCACTCGTCGACCGGGCGCAGGACCTCCACGACGTCGGCATCGCTCACCTCCACTGCGAGGGACCGGGCCCGCACCTGGCGCCCGAGATGGCACCCCATTTCCGGCATCGGGCGCTGTTCGTGGGTCCCAACGCGCGCCGGGCGGTCGCCGAGGGCCGCGCCGACTTCGTGCCGGTGTTCCTGTCCGACGTGCCCGAGCTGTTCACCTCGGGCGCGCTGCCGCTCGATGCCGTGTTCGTCAACGCCACGCCGCCGGACGCGCATGGCTTCTGCTCGCTGGGCGTGTCGGTCGAGGCGATGCATGCCGCGATCGACGCCGCGAGGACCGTCATCGTCCAGCTCAACCGCGCGATGCCGCGGACGTTGGGTGAGTCGTTCATCCACGTCAGCCAGATCGACTTCGGGGTCGAGGTCGACGAGCCCGTGCACGAGGTGCCCAAGCCGGTGATCGGCGACGTCGAGCGTCGCATCGGCCATTACATCGCCGACCTGGTCGAGGACGGCGCCACGCTCCAGTTCGGGATCGGCGCGATCCCCACCGCCACGGCCGAGTTCCTGGTCGACAAGAAGGACCTCGGGATCCACACCGAGATGTTCACCGACGCCGTCGTCGATCTCGTCGAGGCGGGCGTCGTCACCGGTGATCGCAAGGCCCGCAATCGGGGCAAGCTCGTGGCAGCGTTCATGATGGGCTCCCGCAAGCTGTACGACTTCGTGGCCGACAACCCGATGGTGGAGATGCGCCCGGTCGACTTCACCAACGACACCCACGTCATCCGGTCGTTCACCAACATGACCGCGATCAACTCTGCGATCGAGGTCGATCTCACCGGGCAGGTCGTGGCGGACTCGATCGGCTACCGCGTGTACTCGGGGATCGGCGGCCAGATGGACTTCATCCGCGGCGCCGCGCTGGCGCCCGGCGGCCGGCCGATCATCGCCCTGCCCTCGACGGCGGGTGCCGACAACGGCGTGTCCCGGATCACCCCTGCGCTCAAGGAGGGTGCGGGCGTCGTGACGACCCGCGCCCACGTGCGGACGGTGGTGACCGAGTACGGGGTCGCCGAGCTATGGGGCAAGAGCCTGCGCGAGCGGGCCCACGCGTTGATCGCGATCGCGCACCCGGATCACCGCGACTACCTGACCCACGAGGCACGGCGCCACTACGACATGTAGGGCGTCCTCGCGGCCCATGGGCGGCCGCCACGCGCGTCGGCCCGGCCGGCCGCCGGGCGGATCGCTTCACGAATCGAAACGACCCCGGCCACCGGCGGGGTCGTGAGGTTTCGGGCGGGTGCCGGGCGTCCCCTCCGGCACCCGCCTCACGCTAGAGTCTCGGGTACGCCACCGGCACCCGTGAGTGCCGATCGGACCGGCTTGACGGGACCTGTAGCCCGTCACACAAGGCGACCCGGCCGGGTGCCGACCGGGTCGACCGGGTGCATCCTGATCGGACGCGGAGGTGGAGACCGCTGCGTCCGCCTGCTGGTCCATGATCGGCATCGGCGCGGGCGTACGCCGAGGCCCCTCCCTGCGAGGTGATCATGCGCACCACACGCGTGCTGGTCATGGGTGCCGCCGGGCGCGACTTCCACAACTTCAACGTCGCCTACCGCGACGATCCGAGCGTCGAGGTCGTCGCCTTCACGGCGACGCAGATCCCCGGCATCGCCGAGCGGCGCTATCCGCCCGAGCTTGCCGGGGAGCGCTACCCGGCCGGGATCCCGATCCACCCCGAGGCCGAGCTGGAGTCGCTGATCCGAGACCTGCACGTCGATCTCGTCACGTTCGCCTACAGCGACGTGAGCCACGAGACCGTGATGCACGCGGCTTCGCGCGCCCTCGCGGCCGGCGCCGACTTCGAGCTGCTGGGGCCCAACCGCACGATGCTCGACAGCAGCCGGCCGGTGGTCGCCGTGTGCGCGGTCCGGACCGGCTCCGGCAAGAGCCAGACGAGCCGCTACGTGGCCCGGGCGCTCGAGGCCCAGGGTCTCAAGGTGGCGGTGGTGCGCCACCCGATGCCCTATGGCGATCTGGTTGCGCAGCGCGTGCAGCGCTACGAGACGTACGCGGATCTCGACCGCTACGACACGACGATCGAGGAGCGCGAGGAGTACGAGCCGCACCTCGATGCAGGCCGGCTGGTGTTCGCCGGCGTTGACTACGAGCAGATCCTGCGCGCTGCCGAGAGCGAGGCCGACGTCGTCCTCTGGGATGGCGGCAACAACGACCTGTCGTTCTACCGGCCCGACCTGATGATCACCGTCGCCGATCCGCTGCGCCCGGGGCACGAGCTCCGGTACCACCCGGGCGAGGCCAACCTTCGGATGGCCGACGTGGTGGTGGTCAACAAGATCGATTCGGCGACGCCCGAAGCGCTGGCGGTCGTCCACGGCGACATCACCGAGGTCAACCCGTCGGCGATCGTGGTCGATGCCCGATCGACGCTTGCGCTCGAGGGCGGTGAGATCCGTGGCCGTTCGGTGGCCGTCGTCGAGGACGGGCCTACGCTGACCCACGGCGGCATGACGTATGGCGCCGGGATCGTTGCTGCTCGCCGGTTCGGCGCGTCCGAGATCGTCGATCCGCGGCCCTATGCCGCGGGCGAGCTGGCGGAGACGCTGGCCAGGTACCCGGCGCTCGAGCGGCTGCTGCCGGCCATGGGCTACGGCGCGAAGCAGATGCACGAGCTCGAGACGGCGCTCACCGCGATCCCCTCGGACCTCGTGCTGGCGGCGACCCCGATCGACCTCACCAGGGTGCTCACCCTTTCCAAGCCGATCGTCCGGGTGCGCTACGAGCTCGAGCCGCAGACCACGGGGCTCGACGACGCGCTGCTGCCGATCGTCGCCAGGGCGAAGGGTTCGCTGGTCGGAGCCAGCTGAGCTCGCTCATCACGGGCGTCCCGGGCACGGGGTCGGCCGCGAGAGGGGAGCGGCCGACCCCGTCCATCTCCAGGGCTGCCGACCGGTCCCCCGTGCCTGCCTCCGGCGAGAGGCGCGCTCCTCTCTACCCGGAGTACCAGGGAACGCCCAGCCATGCGCCGTCGGGTCCGACGAACAGGATGCCGTCGCGCAGGAGCAGCGGGTACACCCCCAGATCCGGGCCGCCCTCGGCTGCGGTCGTGTCACCCGTGAGCGTGAGGTGGGTCCAGCCATTGGCACCGGTCGACGCCCAGTAGTCGACGGGCTGACCCGACGAGCCGCTGCCGTAGCCCAGCAACCTGGTGCCGTCGCCCACGAAAGTCCCAATCGCGCTGCCTGCACCCTCGCCGCCCTGGAACGTCCCGAGCGGGCTGTCGAGCGGCCCCCACGATCGGCCGCCGTCCTGGCTCTCCCAGTCGGTCGTCGTGCCGGGTACGACGTCGAACGTGTGACTCTGGGCCACGAGGCCGTCAGCCGCGCCCTGGACCGCGACGAACACGTCACCAGGCCGGAACTGGACCTGCGCCCGATGCCAGGTCATGCCGTCGGGTGACCACCACGCCGTGGGCTCGTCGGGCACCGCGAACACGTGCCCGACCGCCACGAAGCCATCGCCCGACGCCGCGACGCCGGTCACCTGCGCGTGGCCGCCACCGGGCATGGAGATCGTCTGCCAGCTGGTACCGTCCACGGATCGCTCCACGGCCGCGGGCTGGCTCTCGACCGCCACGATGACACCGCTGTCGTTGCCGGCGACGTAGCCGGTGTCGAGGTTCCGTTGCCCGGACGCCGCGATCGGCAGCCAGGTCAGGCCGTCGGTCGACTGCCATGCGAGGCCCGTCCCATCCGCCGCTGTGGCAAGCACCATGACGCCGTTAGCGCTCGGGGTCGCCACGATGCTGGTCACCCGGCCGAAGGGGTCGCCGGGCAGCGACGCCCAGGCTCGCCCGTCACCTGATATCCAGGCCGGTGCGCTCCCCCCAGAGCTCGGCGCGGCACCAAGGGCAAGGTAGCCGCCGGACCATGCCACAACCTGGACGGGTTGCCCGATGCCGGACACGGGCTGGATCTCGATGTTCTGCCAGTTGGTGGTCGAGATGGGCGGCATCGTGCCGCCGGGCAGCGTAGATGTGGGTGCCGGTGTCGTGGGCGGCGTTGCCGTGGGCGATGCCGACAGGCTCGCCGACGCGGCCGGGGTCGACGTTGGGGCGGCAGGCCCCGTGATCACGCCCGGGGCGATCATCACGGCCAGGATGGCGACGGCGGCAACCGCCGCCAGGCCCGCGAGCACCGACATCCGGCCAAACACCGCCCGGCGACCTGCCGGACGCTCCAGGGCGTTGTCGATGCGGGCCACGAGGCTACGCGGGGCGACGACCGGATCGATCGAGCGGTAGTGGTCGCGCAGGCGGATCTCGAGATCCTGGTCGTTCATCGTGTCGCCTCCTCGGACCGTCGCTCGGCGTCGAGCGCGGCACGCAGGTGCTGGAGCGTGGAATGGAGCCTGGACTTCACGGTCCCCTCCGGGACCTGGAGGCGATGGGCGATCTCGGGGACCGTGAGCTCGCGGCCGAAGCGCAGCGCGATGAGGGTCTGCTCATCGGGCGTCAGGCGTCCGATGGCGGGGCCGAGGTCCACGCGGTCGCCGGCAGCCTGAACGCCGCGATCCATCGCCGGATCAAGGGATACGACCCGAGGCCGGCGACTGCGGCTCCGCAGCTGGTCGCGGCACACGTTGACCAGGATCCGCGTGAACCAGCCGTCGACCGCTGCGCTGTCCCGCAGCGATCGTCGCCGGCGCCAGGCCAGGAGCGCTGCCTCCTGGACGGCGTCCTCGGCAGCGGCGGGATCGCGCAGGATGAACATCGCCAGCCGGTACGCGTCGTCGACACGGGCCAGCAGCATTCGCCGCACGGCGTCCTCCGGGCTCACGGTTGCCGCCGCCTGATCGAGCATGCGCCTCCCTCCGCGGATCGTTTGTGGTCTGACAGACGTCAGGCCGAGGGAAAACGTTCGATCCCGGGCATCGAACCTGGCGTCGTGCTACCCGATCGTCAGCACGGCCGTCCCGGCGACCTGCCCGGCCGCCAGGCGCTCGAGCGCGAGGTTCGCGCCCTCGAGCGGGTGGGTCTCGATGTCGGTGGTCAGGTTGATGCGGGCCGCGAGGGCAAGGTACTCGCGGGCATCCTGGCGCGTGACGTTGGCGACGCTCCGGATCGATCGCTCCCACCACAGGTCGTCGTAGGGCATCTCGGGCAGCCTGTCGAGATGGATCGCGTTGATCGCCACCACACCGCCCCGATCCAGCGCGCGAACTGCGGCCGCGACCACCGAGCCAACGGGTGCGAACGTGACCGCTGCGTCGAGCGGGACGGGCGGCCGGTCCTCGATCCCCCCGGCCCATGCCGCGCCGAGCTCGAGCGCGCGTGCCTGCTCGGCGGACGATCGCGTGGCCACGTACACGTCCACGTCCCAGGCCCGCGCGACCTGGAGCGCCTGGCGCGCCGAGGCGCCGAACCCGTACAACCCGAGGCTCGCGCCCGCGGAGGCGGGCCCGATCCCGGCGACGCCCAGCGCCCGATAGCCGATCACGCCACCGCACAGGAGCGGTGCCGCCGACAGGTCGGGATAGGACTCGGGGAGCGGGACGGCGAACGCGGCCCGGACGAGGACGGCCTCGGCATAGCCGCCGTCCCGGTCCCAACCGGTGAACGTCGACGCCTCGCACAGGTTCTCGCGGTCCGTGACGCAGAACCGGCACGTGCCATCGGTGCCCGCGAGCCACGTGATCCCCGCACGGTCGCCCATCGACCACCCGGTGACATCGGCGCCGATCGCATCGACCACGCCGACAACCTGGTGGCCCGGCACGATCGGCAGGCGCCGAGCCGCGAGGTCACCCTCGACGATCTGAAGGTCGGTCCGGCACACGCCACAGGCGGTGACATGCAGCCGGAGCTCGCCCGCGCCGGGCTCGGGCTCCGGTCGATCCTCTGCCCGCAGCGGCGCCTCGGACGCCGGACCGGGTTGCTGCAGCGCCATGACTCGCACCCGGCAAGGCTAGCGCTGCCGGGGCAGCCATGCTGCGGGCGCCCCTGGCGTCGCGTCGCCGCGTCCATCACCGGCGACTCGTGGCACGACGAGACGCGGCCTGTCTCCGGCCGGCCGCACATTCCGGAGGGCCACGTCGTCCTGTTCCGTGTCGCCGGCTGAGTGGCCGGCCACGACCGGGCAGCGGCGTCTTTCGGCCCCGCCACGCGTCGCGCGTCGTCGACGTCAGCAACCCGGCGTCCCGACCAGCGCGGGCCGTCCGGCAGGGCCCCCCGGCCGACCGGCATGCGGTGCCCGCGACCGACGGCACTCCCGCGAACGAGCGCCACCGGCGAGCATGGTGCCGCGGCCCCGTGTGCGATAGCAGGTCGCGCCGGGCGGATGCCGCGGCTAGGGGTCAGGATCGATGCCAGTCTCGCAGGTCTCAGAGCGTCCGACCGATCCTGTCGCTGCCCTCAGCGCATCGTGGTTCGGCGCCGGCCTGTCTCCCGAGGCCATGGCCCGGCTCGCGGGGATCGCAGAGTTGCGTGACATCGCCCCCGAGACAGAGCTCACGCGGGAGGGCCAGGTCACCGAGGACCTCGCGATCGTGCTCGCCGGCCGTGTGGCGTTGCGGACGCTGGTTCCGGAGCGCGGCATGGTCACCATCCTCACCGTCGAGCCGGGCGACATCGTGGGCTGGTCGGCGCTGGTGCCGCCGCACCGCGCGTCGTCGACGGCGATCGCGATCGAGCCGGTGCACGCCCTGTTCCTCGATGGCGACCAGCTTCGCGCCCTGCTGCGTGGCGACCACGCGCTGGCTGCGTCGGTGTACCCACGGGTGCTCCAGGCGGTCGGCTCGCCGGCTGACCGCGACCCGCCTGCAGCTGCTCGACCTGTTCGCTCGCGAGGAGTGGAGCCGGCGGGAGATCCAGCCATGGTGACCGACGGCCGCGCGCCGGGACTCCCGACCCCTGCCGAGAGCCGGCCGGCCCAGCCCGACACCCACGGCCCGAGGCGCGGCGACTGGTTCCTCGCGCGCGCCAACCTCGGGCGTGCTGATCGACACCCTGCGCGAGGACGGCCGGACCGTGATCGGCCCGACGGTCATCGACAACGCGATCGAGTACGACGAGATCTCGTCCGCTGGACGACCTCCCGCTGGGCATCGGCGACGAGCAGGCACCGGGCCGCTACCGCATCGTGGATCGCGACGATGATCGGCGTGTTCGGGTACACGGTCGGCCCGGGCAGCCCCAAGCGATGGCTGTTTCCCTCGCCGCTCACCGTCAACGTCGGCCGCCGCGACGGCCGGTCGGTTGCGTTCGAGCAGCCGCCTGCCGATCCGCCGCGACTCGCGTTCCTCGGCCTCCGGGCCTGCGAGCTCGCCGCCATGGGGATCCACGACGACGTCATGCTGGGCGGCCCCTACACCGACGAGGACTACCGGGGCCGGCGCGAGAACGCGCTGGTCATCGCCGTCAACTGCACCACCGCCGGCGGGACGTGCTTCTGCACCTCGATGGGGACGGGTCCGGAGGCGACCTCGGGCTTCGACCTCGCCCTGACCGAGATCGACGACGGCTTCGTCGTCCGGGTCGGATCCGCCGCAGGCGCCGATCTGCTGGCGCGGCTGCCCGGTGCGGGCCGCCGATGGCGAGCAGGTGACGACGGCGCGCGATGCGGTGACGGCCGTGGCGGACCAGCTGGGCGATCCGGTCCCGACCGCCGGGCTCCACGACCGGCTGATGGCCCAGTTCGACAGCCCGGAATGGGCGAGGATCGCGGAACGCTGCCTGTCGTGCGCCAACTGCACGATGGTCTGCCCCACCTGCTTCTGCAACACGATCATCCAGCAGGCCGAGCTCGACGGACAGACCTCGACCTCGGAGCGGATCTGGGACTCGTGCTTCACCGCCGGCTTCGCTCGCGTCGCGGGCGGCAACTTCCGCAGCCGGCCGCGAGACCGATACCGGCAGTGGCTGACCCACAAGTTCGCGACCTGGGTCGACCAGTTCGGCAGCTTCGGCTGCGTCGGCTGCGGGCGTTGCATCACCTGGTGCCCGGTGGGCATCGACGTGCGGGCCGAGCTGCAGGCGATCGCGCCGCCGCTGGCGCCTCGCCAGGAGCCCTCGGGTCCGCCGCCGGTCGCCGCCGCGCCCGGCTCGTACGTGACCGGGCGGGTGGTCGCCGTGCGCGCCGAGACGGCCGACGTCACCACCCTGACCGTGGGCGACCTGCGACGAGCCGTTCCTGGCCGGGAGGCCCGGCCAGTTCGCGATGATCGACCTGCCGTCCTTCCCGCAGCTGCCGATCTCGATCTCGCGCTACGGCCGGGACACGGTCGACTTCACGATCCGTGCCGCCGGCCCGGCGACCGCGGCGCTCACGGCGCTGGGGCCGGGCGACGAGCTCGGCCTCCGCGGGCCGCTGGGGACGCCGTGGCCGATCGAGCGGGCGATGGGTCACGACGTCGTGATCGTCACCGGCGGCATCGGGCTGGCGCCGCTGCGGCCCCTCGATCGACGCCTTCCTCGCGCAGCGGGACCGGTTCGACGCGATCCGTCTCTACTACGGCGCCCGGACGCCGACCGACCAGCTGTTCCGCGAGGAGCTGCGTGGCTGGGCGGCTCGCGGCGATGTGGACGTCGAGCTGACCGTCGACCGGGACGACGACACCTGGACCGGCCCGGTGGGCGTGGTCACCCACCTGTTCGACCATGCCACCTGGGACGGGTCCCGGTCGCTGGCATTCGTGTGCGGACCGGAGCGGATGATGGAGGCCACGGTCAACGTCGCTCGACGACCGCGGCCTGGCCCCGGATCGCATCTTCGTCACCCTCGAGCGCCACATGCAGTGCGGGATCGGGCTGTGCGGCCATTGCCAGATGGGTCGCCTGTTCGTCTGCCGCGACGGCCCGGTGTTCGCGCTCAGCCAGCTGGGCGACATCTTCGGCAGGGAGGGCATCTGATGCCGGCCGTGGCCGCTCGTCCGCGCCTCCGCGTGGGCGTCGTCAAGATGGCGTCCTGCGACGGCTGTCAGCTGACGCTGCTCGATCTCGAGGACGAGCTGCTCGGCCTCGCCGAGCGGTTCGAGATCGTGGAGTTTCCCGAGGCGAGCTCGTCACGCTCGGCCGGTCCCTACGACATCCTCCTCGTGGAGGGCTCGATCAGCACGCCCGATCAGGCCGCCGAGATCATCGAGCTGCGCAAGCAGGCGAAGCGGATCGTCACCATCGGCGCCTGCGCCAACCAGGGCGGCATCCAGGCGCTCCGCAACTGGTCCGACCACGACGCGTTCCAGGGCCGCCGTCTATGCCCATCCCGAGTACATCGACTCCCTGGCCGTGGCGTCTCCCGTGTCCGACTACGTGCCGGTCGATGCCGAGCTCAACGGCTGCCCGATCAGCCCGCTGCAGCTGCGAGAGCTGCTGGTATCGGTCGCGCTCGGGCGCCGGCCGCAGATCCGCGAGGAGTCGGTGTGCCTCGCCTGCAAGCGCCGCAACGTGGTGTGCGTGATGGTGTCGCAGGGGATCCCGTGCCTCGGTCCCGTGACCCAGAGCGGGTGCGGCGCCCTGTGCCCGCAGTTCGGGCGTGGCTGCTATGGCTGCTACGGGCCCAAGGAGCAGGCGAACGCGGCCGGGCTTGGCCGAGCGTTCCAGTACGGCGGCCGCGAGGGGGTCGAGGTCAGCCGCCTGTTCAGCGGCTTCACGGGCTGGGCCCGCGCCGTTCCGGGCGGTGATCGACGAGCACGGTGGGCCGCCGGGCACGAACCGACGGCATCGAGACGGAAGCGACGGAGGACGTTGGCGATGCACGCGGATGACGGCATGGTCGCCGTCGGCGCGTCGGGCGCCGAACGCGAGTTCAAGGTCGGGTACCTGACCCGGGTCGAGGGCGAGGGCACCCTCGAGCTGCGTGTCCAGGGCACCGAGGTCCTCGAGGCACGGCTCAAGATCTTCGAGGCGCCGCGCTACTTCGAGCGCCTGGTCGTCGGTCGCACCGGCGACGAGGTGATCGACATCGTGGCCCGCATCTGCGGCATCTGCCCGGTCGCGTACCAGATGTCGGCGGTGCACGCGTTCGAGCACCTGTACGGGGTCGAGATCGACCCTGAGGTGCGCGCGCTGCGGCGCCTCATGTACTGCGGTGAGTGGATCCAGAGCCACGCGCTCCACGTGTATCTGCTGCACGCCCCTGACTTCCTGGGCTACCCGTCCGCGCTGGCGATGGCCGCCGACCACCGCGAGGTCGTCGAGCAGGGCCTGGCCATCAAGCGGGTCGGGAACGAGCTGATCGCCACGCTGGGCGGTCGCTCGGTGCACCCGATCTCGGTCCGGGTCGGGGGCTTCTCGAAGGTCCCGCGACGGGCCGACCTGGACCGCGTGCGGGCCGCGCTCGACGCCGCGGTCGAGCAGGCCCAGGCGACCGTCCGCCTCGTCGCCACCTGGGACCCGCCGGTCCTCGAGCATCCCCAGCCGCTGGTGGCAATGCGGCACCCGGAGGAGTACCCGTACAACGAGGGTCGGATCGTCTCCACCGATGGCCTGGACATCGAGCTCGGCGCCTGGGGCACCGAGTTCGAGGAGCTCCACCTCGAGGGCACGAACGCCCTTCACGCACGGACCCGCGATGGCGAGGTGTACCTGCTGGGGCCCACCGCCAGGATCACCCTGGCGGCCGAGCAGCTCCATCCCCTGGCCGCCGAGGCCCTGGCCGCCACCGGCATGCGCGACGAGATCCGGGTCAACATCCATCGCTCGATCGTCGCCCGCGCCGTGGAGCTGCTCCACGCCTGCGCGGAGGCGCGCGACCTGATCGACGGCTACCGCCCGCCCGCCCGGCCACGTGCCCCGTTCACGCCCCGGGCCGGTGTCGCGGCGTGGTCGACCGAGGCCCCCCGTGGCCTGCTGCATCACCGCTACGAGGTCGACGAGGACGGCCACGTGACAACGGCGCAGATCGTGCCGCCGACGAGCCAGAACCAGGGAGCGATCGAGGCCGATCTCGCCGCCTTCGCGCCCACCGTGCTCGACCTGCCGCACGCCGAGGCGACGCACCAGATGGAGATGCTGATCCGGGCATACGACCCGTGCATCAGCTGCGCCACCCACTTCCTGGATCTTCGGGTCACCGACGATCGGGGAGAGGAGGGGAGACGATGACCCACCTGCCGCCACCGTCCGTACGGCTGCTGGTCTGCGGAAACGCGGACCGGGGGGACGACGGTGCCGCGCTCAGCGCGGTGGCCACGCTGCTGCCTGCCCTCCCGCCAACCCTGCTCGAGCGGCTCGAGGTGCGTCGCTGCGGGCATCTGCGCGTGGAGGACCTGCTCGACGTGCCCGAGAACGAGGTCGCGGTGGTCGTCGATGCGGCCGTGGGCGTCCCGCCGGGGCACGTGATCACGCTGCCGATCCGGAGCATCACGGCCGACGAGTCGTCGCCCGCGCCGCGCTCGTCGCACGAGCTGCCGATCGACCAGGTGCTCGGCCTCTCGGAGGCCCTCCGGCCGGGCGGGCTGCCGGATGGCTCGTTCGTGGGCATCGGGGGGCGCCGGTTCGGCTACGGCCGGCCGCTGTCGCGATCGGTGCGCCTCAACATGCAGGCGTTCCAGACCGCCATCGCCGACGAGCTCGTGCGGCTGACCGGCATCGAGGTGAGCCACGACCCCGTCGGTCTAGGCGCGAGCTGCCGCGCCCGGCAGCACGACCCCACCGGTGCCGGCCGGCCGCGTCAGTCGAGGAGCGCGCGCAGCACGCGACAGGCGCGCAGCGTGACCCACGGGCTGGCCGCCCGGGGTCCGTCGAGGTCCGCCCACAGCCGGCCGCGATATGGCTGCTCGTTGCGCCATCGGCCGTCCGCGTCCTGCTTCGCCAGCACGAGCTCGATCAGGTGCGCGAGACGGTCGTGGTCCGCTCGTTCGAGCTCGACCAGCACCTCCGCGATCTGCAGCACATCCGCGATGTAGCCCGAGGGGAAGCCCAGCCGGAACCAGGCGCGCGAGATCGTCCCGCCCTGGCCCGCCGGGTAGGCGGCCGTCGCGGGATCGACGGACAGCAGCAGCTCGACGCCGGCGTCAATGGCGGCGCGGACACCCGGTGATCGGCGTGCCACCGGGATCGCGGCGAAGCCGCGCAACGCCTTCAACGCCCCCCAGGCGCACGGGAGCCCCTCGTTCACACCACAGGCGAAGCACGGCCCGGACGTGCCGGACGGGAAGTAGCCTGGTGCGTCCCTGCCGCCCAGGATCGCTCGGGCCTGCCACTCGATCGCGGCGGCCACGCGCGGATCCTCGAAGCGGCCGAACGCGACCAGCGCGCGAGCGAGGTTGCCGTTGAGACAGTGGAGCACCGACGACGGCGGCGGAGGACGGTCGGCCCGGGTCGAGCCCGAGCACCCCAGCCCGCCGGCTGAGGTCGGCGTGTGGTCCAGCACGTAATCGCAGCCGGCCGCGACGCGCGGATCGGCCGGATCGGCAGCCAGCTGCTCGAGGACGATCAGGCTCCACACGGTGCTCGTGTACTTGGGGCTGTAGCCTGGCCCGGGCTTGACCCACCAGCCGGCTGGATCCTGCGCGGCGAGGATCGTGGCAATCGGTGGCCGTGTCATCGCCTCCGCCCGTGCCGCCACGACCTCGCGGTCGCGGTCGTCACGGTCCTCGAGCCAGCGCAGGGCGACCTGGCGCACGGCCGGACTGGCCCGATCCAGCAGCCACGGTCGGGGATCGCCTCGCAGGGCCGACAGCCAGCCGTCGCTCATGGGCACCGCCGATGGCCCAGCCGCCTAGGCGATGATCTCCGCGAGTCCAGCCTCGCGACCGCGATCGAACGCGGCAAGATCCGCGGTCAGGAGGTCGGCGTGCTTGCTGCCGATCACCCGCTCCAGGGCCCGGCGGACGCTCTCGGGCTGGACGAACGGCCGGCGCCCGACGAGGGCGCCGAGCGCCACGACCGACACCAGCTTGTCGTCGCCGGCGAGCTTGGCGAGCGCCGTGCACGGGACCTCGAGCACATCCACGTCGTCGCGACCGGCCTCGGCCTCGATCAGCGTGGTGTTGACCACCAGCAGCCCGCCGGGTGCCACGACCTGCCCGTACTTCGCGAGCGACGGCGGGTTCAGCACCACGGCGTGGTCCGCACGGTCGACGACCGGCGAGCCGATCAGCTCGTCGGCCACGATGACCGTGCACGAGGCGGTGCCGCCGCGCATCTCCGGGCCGTAGGACGGGATCCACAGCACCTCGAGCCCTTCGAGCATGGCCGCCTCGGCCAGCACCTTGCCCGCGAACAGGATCCCCTGGCCGCCGAACCCGGCAAAGATCGTCGAGCGCTCCACGTCACGCCTCCGTCGCAGCAGCCCGGTCGGCGCGACCTGGCGCCGCCGCGCCGCGCGTTGCCGGTGTCGGCATCGCCGGTGCGATGCCCTTGGCGCGGTCCACGAACGTGCCGACCGGGTAGGCGTCCATCACGTCGTGCGCCAGGCGGTCCATGGCCTCGGTCGGCGTCATGCCCCAGCCGACCGGACAGGTGGACAGCACCTCCACGATGGCCAGCCCGGTTCCCTCGAGCTGGACCTCGAACGCGCGCCGAATGGCAGCCTTGGTCTTGCCGATCAGGCCCGGGTCGGCGACGGCCGTGCGGGCCGCGTAGGCGACGCCCGGGAGCAGGGACAGCAGCTCGGTCACCGGAACGGGGTACCCGGCCACGGCCGGGTCGCGCCCGGTCGGGCTCGACGTGGTTCGCTGGCCAAGGAGCGTGGTCGGCGCCATCTGGCCGCCGGTCATGCCGTAGATGCCGTTGTTCACGAAGATCACGGTGATGTGCTCGCCACGCGCCGCCGCGTGCACGATCTCCGCCGTGCCGATCGCGGCCAGGTCGCCATCGCCCTGGTAGGTGAACACCACGCGATCAGGCCGGACGCGCTTGACGCCGGTTGCCACCGCGGCGGCGCGGCCGTGCGGTGACTCGACCGAGTCGAGCGCCAGGAAGTCATAGGCGAACACCGAGCAGCCGACCGAGCCGACCAGGATCGTCCGCTCGCCCAGCTCCAGCTCCTCGAGCACCTCGGCGACCAGCCGGTGGATGATGCCGTGCCCGCAGCCGGGGCAGTAGCTGGTCGGATTTGAAAGCAGCGCCGGCCGTCGGTAGATCGTGCGAGCCTCGCCGGCCGCGGGCTCGGTGGACGAGGTCCGGTCCCGTCCGTCGACCGCCGTCATCGCGCACCTCCCGTCGTACCCACGGGTTCGGCGCCGGGTGTCATCGACCATGCCCTGCGCATCGCATCCACGACCTCGTCGGGGGTTGGCACCATGCCGCCCATGCGACCGTGGTGCAGCACCGGCACGGCGCCTTCGAGCGCCAGCCGGACGTCCTCGACCATCTGTCCCGCGGAGAGCTCGACCGCAAGCACCGCGCGGGCGCCTGCGGCAGCCTGCCGCAGGGCGGCAGCCGGGAAGGGCCAGAGCGTGATCGGTCGGAACAGGCCGGACCGCAGCCCATCGGCTCGGGCCCGCTGGACCGCGGTGCGCGACACGCGGGCCGCGGTGCCATACGCGACCACGAGCACGTCGGGATCGTCGACCGACTCGCTCGCCCAGCGCGGCTCCCGTGCCTCGATCTCGGCGCGACTCGCCTGCAGCGTGAGGTTGTGGCGCTCCAGGTCCTCGGGCAGCAGGTGCAGCGACTTGATCACCCGCGGTGGCCGGCCACTGGCACCCTCGAGCGCCCAGTCGGGCGTCGACCTGGGGACCGACCGGAAGCCCGGGACCACCGGCTCCATCGCCTGGCCCAGGATGCCGTCGGCGAGAATCATCACCGGGGTCCGGTAGCGCTCGGCCAGGACGAACGCGTCACCAACGAGCTCGATCGCCTCGCCGATGGACGCGGGTGCCAGCACGGGTACCCGGTAGTCACCGTGACCATGGCCCTTGGTCGCCTGCAGGTAATCGCCCTGGGCGGCGCCGATGCTGCCCAGCCCGGGCCCGCCGCGCATCACGTTGACGAGCACCATCGGCAGCCGCGAGCCGGCCATGTAGGACATGCCCTCGGCCATGAGGCTGATGCCCGGGCTGGAGCTCGAGACCAGCACCCGTGCGCCGGCCGCCGCCGCGCCGAGCGCCATGTTGATGGCGGCCAGCTCGCTCTCCGCCTGCACGAACACCCGGCCCTCCTCGGGCATCCGCCGGGCCATCCATTCGAGCAGCTCGGCCTGCGGCGTGATCGGGTAGCCGAAGTACGCATCGCAGCCGGCCGCGATGGCCGCCTCGCCGATGGCCTCGTTGCCCTTCATCAGCACGCGCTCGGTGGCCGGGGCGTCGGCGGTCGTCGCCGGTCGCCGCTCGCCCTCGTGCGACCCCGGCGGCGAGGCGATGGGATGGCCCCCCGGCGTCGTGGGGGGACGATCCAGGACGTCCATCATCACGCTCCCTTTGGCCGGGCGAAGATCGTCAGCGCCGCGTCCGGGCACACCCGCGCGCACTTCGCGCAGCTCGTGCATTGGGATGCGTCGGTGAGTCGCACCGGATGATGGCCCATCGCGTTGACCACCTTCACATCCAGCTCGAGGACGTGCGGTGGGCAGACGTCGATACACAGGCCGCAACCCTTGCATCGCTCATGGGCGACGAGAACGGGTTGAAAGTTCGGGGTAGCGCTCGACGGACGTCGAAGTGGGGCGTCGGTGAGCGGAGCGGACATGGCCATGCAGGCACCTCCGCTTCCGAGGATGGGCAAGCCACGTCTGGCCCGGCAGGGCCGAACCGCATCCCCGGGAGGGCCGGACCGCCCTACATCCACGGACGATCGTGTCGCGCTCAGGCTGAAACGCAGCGCCGTCGCGGGGCGTCCCCGGCGAGCTCGCGCACGTGCGCGACGAGGGTCTGCTCGGTGAGCCGGTCCGAGGTCGCCGAGCGCACGCGGCGCTGGCGGCTGTGACGGCGGTCGTCCGCACGGAGGCCCTGCTCGAGGCGCTGGCGGACGACGCCCGGGCCGACGACGGTGACGTCGTCCCGCTCGGGAACGTGGGCGATCACCTCGTCCACGAACGCGCGCAGGTGCTCGCGGCGCGCCCGCGCCAGCGCCGACCCGCTGGCGCCGCCGCCGCCGTGGCGCACGCCCGGGTCCACCCGCACATGGCCGGTGGATCGGTGCCGGCCTTCGACCTCCGATCGGACGCGCTCGATGGTCGCGCGATCAGCCCAGCGAACGATGATCGCCTCCTCGCTGTCGATCCAGACGAGCGTGGTCGCCCCATTGACCGAGCGCAGGTTCATCGTGGCCCTCCGGCTACCGTTCCCAGGCAGGCTGTCCGGTGCTCCGAGCAAGATCCGCGTAGCTGACACCGGTCGCGCGCTCCCAGGCACGCCTGTCGACATGCACGGTGTATCGGTGGCTGCCCGCGTGGAACGCGACCTCGGGCGTGTCGCGAACGGCGTAGTCCGCGCACATCGGCACCTCGAACAGCTCGGGCACCGGTGGCATCGTGCCCGCCTCGCATTCCGGCGCCAGCGCCGCGAACTCCGACTCGGTCATGATCCGCACGTCGACCACGTCCAGGGCGCGCCGTGCCTTCGCAAGATCCACGTGATCGTCGGCATCGACCAGGAGCATCATCCGACGGCCGTCGCCGGTGACCACGCCCACGACCTTGATGAAGCGCCGCGGATCGAGATGCTCGGCCCTTGCCGTCGCCTCGGCCGTGAACGTCTCGGGATGCTCGTGCAGCTCGTACTCGACGTGGCGTCCGGCGAGCCAGTCGATGAGCCCCGGATGGGGGCCCGGCCTGAGGGTTTCGACGGTCATCGCGCGCCTCCTCTCCAGGGCCCTGTTGCCCGGAGCCGGGCGGCAGGGCGTCCGATCCGAGACGAGCATGCGGGCCCTGGGTGCCGCCGACGAGTGGCATCCGTCCGGACCGGTGGTAACCGATGGCCCGTAGGCGGCACCGTCCAGTACGCTCGGTCACGCCATGGCCAAGCTCACCCCCAAGATCATCCTCGAGGGAACCCGCCTGACTCACAAGACGGACCTGGCGTTCGCGCTCAACGAGCACCCGCGCATCGTCGGGCCCCGTCGATACCGGTACCACTCGCCCCTGATCTCCGCCGAGTGGTGTGGGTTCACGCCCGTTCCGTGGGGTCGGGGACCGATCAACTTCGAGCCCGGCGGCGACGAGGAGGCGCGCGCGATGGCGGTGTTCGATGCCTGGGTGCGCCTGATCGAGCTCCAGCCGCACTACTCCTGGATCATCGATCGCTTCCATCTCTCGGCGCGCGCATACCAGCTGGCCGTCAATCACCACGAGGTCGACTTCGGCCCGCTCGAGGACCGCATGCGGGCCCTCGACGTGCACCTCGTCCTGTGCACCCGGCGGGACGGCACCTGGGAGGCGGCCCGGTCGGAGCGCCTGCTCGTCTCGGGCAACCCGGCGCAGTACGACGACCTGGACGTGTTCCGGTCGGAGCAGGACCTGCTCCGCCGACTGGCAGCCGAATCGGTCCTGCCCGTGCTGGAGGTGGACATGTCCGACGGCGACGTGGATGCCGCCTGCGATGCCGTGGCGGACTGGATGACGGCCACCGGCGGGCTGTGGCCGAGAGGGCACGCGCCCGCGGCCTGAAGCTCTCGAGGTTAGGCGCCCGCGGCCTGAAGCGCTCAAGATCCCACGCGCCCGCGGCCTTGAGCCCGCGACGCCCAGGCGCCCGCGGTCCTCGAAGTCCCAGCCCTCCGGGAACGAAACCGTCATCCGTCAGGTGTAGCCCTCCCCGGGCATGCCCAATGGCACGGCCGGTCGTGACCCATGGCTCTCATGCGCATCTGCGCATGTATCGATACTCAGGTCATGGATGAGATCACGGCGCTCCAGGCGGACGTGCTCAAGACGCTGGCCAACCCCCGGCGGCTCGAGATCGTGCATCGCCTGGCCCAGGGCCCGTGCGAGGTCCGGCGCCTGGCCGAGGAGCTCGGCATCAGCCAGCCCAACGTCTCCCAGCACCTGGCTGTCCTCCGCGCCTCGGGTGTCGTCGAGTCGGAGCGCGACGGGCGGGAGATGCGCTACCGGCTGGCCGACCCGGACGTGGTCGTGGCCTGCAACGTCATGCGCGGCGTCCTCCAGCGGCGCCTGACCCGGCTCGGTCGGCTGTCCAACCTGGACCAGGCCGAGGAGCTGGTGGAGATCCAGTAGTCATCGCCCACGCGGAAGGGAACGACAAGAACATGGACGATTCGCTGAACCTGGTCCTGTTCTCGGGCACCGAGGACAAGCTGCAGGCAGCCGCGGTGCTCACCGCCGGCGCCGCGGCGCTCGGCAAGCCCGTGAACATCTTCCTCCAGTACTGGGCGCTCGATGCCTTCACAAAGGCCAGGATCGACGCCGATCTGGGGCTGGCGCCCGAGGCCGGCGACGTGGGCAAGGCTGCGGTCGCCGCGGCCGCCACCGCTGGCCAGGCGAGCTGGGCGGAGACCCTGCGCCAGGCCAAGGACCTGGGCACGGTCGACATCCAGGCCTGCTCGCTCTCGATGGACATCCTCAAGCTCGAGCCCGACGACCTTGACCCGCTGGTCGACGGCACCGAGGGCGTGACCGCCTTCTATCTCAACGCGGGCGACGGCCAGGTCGTCTTCATCTAGTCAGACAGCCAACGGCGCACGGGCGCCGAAGGAAGGAGCACAACACGATGGCTACGGTTTCCGTGGATCTCACGGTCGACGCTCGGGGGCTCAACTGCCCGATGCCGATCGTGCGCACGGCGCAGGCGGTCAAGGGACTCGCCTCCGGCCAGACGGTCGAGGTCATCGCCACCGACCCCGGGTCCGTGAAGGACTTCGCGGCGTGGTCGAAGACGACCGGCAACGAGATGATCGAGCAGACGGCGGACGGTGGCGAGTTCCACTTCGTCCTGCGCAAGAAGTAGGGACGTGTCATGACCGTTGCCGAAGCCCCGATCCCCGAGACGATGCCCGAGCCGGCCGAGGAGCCGGAGCAGGTTGCCAAGCCCAAGGGTCTCGCGATCATCTGCTACAGCGGTGACCTCGAGAAGACCTGGGCGGCCATGATCCTGGCCTCGACGGCCGGCGCGATGGCGATGCCGACCAAGGTGTTCGTCACCTTCTGGGGCCTCCAGACCTTCGTACGGGACGACGTTCGCGTCACCGGCGAGAACTGGATGCAGCAGATGATGTCGCTCATGCAGCGACCGGGCATCAGCCACCGCAAGCTCTCGAAGATGAACTTCCTGGGCATGGGCCCGTGGATGATGCGCAAGCTCGCCAAGCAGTACAACGTCGCCAGCCCCAAGGAGCTGCTCGAGGTCGCTGCGGCGATGGGCGTCGAGTTCATCCCGTGCCAGATGACCATGGACATGTTCGGCCTCAAGCGCGAGGACCTGATCGAGGGCATGGGCGAGCCCGTGGGCGCTGCGACCTATCTGTCGTTCGTC
Source organism: uncultured Chloroflexia bacterium (assembly GCA_963806265.1). GTDB lineage: Bacteria > Chloroflexota > Limnocylindria > Limnocylindrales > CSP1-4 > CAIXZV01. The sequence continues at coordinate 128,127 of CAWDXT010000015.1, read as the reverse complement.
GGCGAGGGCTACGCCCCGCTGTTCATCTGACCCCAACCGGCGCCGGGCCTCACCGGCCCCACGCGAAAGGAACGTCCCCAAATGACCGACACTGCCATCCCTGCCATCAACACCACGCTCGATGCTCGCGGCAGCTTCTGCCCCGGCCCGCTGATGGAGCTCATCCGCGGCATGCGCGAGGCCGAGGTCGGAGACGTGATCGCCGTGCTCTCGTCCGACAACGGCAGCAAGACCGACATCCCCAAGTGGGTCGAGAAGGCGGGCCACAACCTGATCGGCGTGTTCACCCGCGACGGCTACGACGAGATCATCGTCGAGAAGGTCCGGTAGGACGATGCAGCGGGTCGTCGTCCTGGGCGGCGGGGTGGGGGGCACCCTCGCCGCCAACCTCATCGCACGAAAGCTCAAGCGCGCGATCGCCCGGCAGGAGGCGCGGGTCACCGTGGTCGACGCCACGGGTCGCCACACCTACCAGCCCGGGTTCATGTACATCGCCATGGGCAACGAGAAGCCGGAGCGGCTCGTGCGCTCCGAGAAGTCCCTGCTCGACGGCAACGTCGACCTCGTGGTCGACCGGATCGCGCACATCGACGTCGAGGCCCGGAAGGTGGAGCTCGCGTCGGGCGAGACGCTCCGCTATGACCAGCTGGTGGTCGCGACCGGTGCCCGCATCCTGCCCGAGCTGATCGACAACTTCGAAACCGAGGCCCACCACTTCTACACGCCCGGCGCCGCGGCCAAGCTGCGCAGGGCGCTCGACGGCTTCACCGGCGGCCGGATCGTGATCGGCATCGCGGGCATTCCCTACAAGTGCCCGCCGGCGCCGCTCGAGGTGGCGTTTCTGATCGAGTCCGAGCTGCGCGAGCGGGGCCTGCGCGACAAGACAGAGATCACGTTCCTGTCGCCCATCAATCGGGGGTTCACGATCGAGAGCGTGTCCGAGATGGTCACGCCGATCTTCGAGCAGAAGGGCATCAGGCTCGAGCTGCTGGCGGGGATCGCGCAGATCGACGCGGAGCGCAAGGTGGCGATCACCGACGCGTTCGAGGAGCACCCGTACGACCTGTTGATCGTGGTCCCACCGCACAAGGGCGCCCAGGTCGTGATCGACTCCGGCCTCGCCCCCAGGTCGGGCTGGATCCCGACCGACCGCAACACGCTCCAGGTCAAGACGGTGGCCAAGCCGGCACCCGGCCAGGCCGACGAGGACATCCCTCGCCATCCGAACATCTACGCGCTGGGGGATGCGACCGACCTGCCGCTCTCGAAGGCCGGCTCGACAGCCCACTTCGAGGCGCCGATCGTCGCCGAGCGCGTGGCCGCGGCCGTCCTGGGGCGAAAGCCCGAGGGCAAGGACGCGAGCTACACCGGCAAGGTCATGTGCTTCTTCGAGGTCGGTGACGGCAAGGGCACGCTGCTCCAGTTCGACTACGATCACCCGCCCCGGCCGCCGAAGCCGAACCAGCTGTGGCACCTGGGCAAGATCGTGTTCAACAAGACCTACTGGCACACCGTGCCGCGGGGTCGCGTCTGACCGTCGTCCCCAGCCGCACCCAACGGCCGCCACGAGCCCGGATTCCACGGTCCGGGCTCGTCGCATTCGGCGCCACCGACCCTACAATCGACGCGTGATCCCGTTGTTCGGAGGGCACCTGTGAGCGGGCGCGTGTTCCGTCGCTCGACGTACCCCAACCCGGCGGTCGCGGTGGAGGCCCACGGGTCCACCATCGTCGACGCCGACGGACGCGAGTACCTCGACGCAGCCGGTGGCGCGATCGTGGTCAACGTGGGCCACGGCCGGCGCGAGGTCGCCGATGCGATCGCGGACCAGGTGGCGCGCATCTCGTACGCCCATGGCAGCGCGTTCACCAACGAGCCGCTCGAGCGCTACGCAGCGGCGCTCGGTCCGCATCTTCCGCTCCGGGATCCCGCGATCTACCCGGTCTCGGGTGGCTCGGAGGCCATCGAGACGGCCCTCAAGCTGGCCCGCGCCGCCCAGCTCGCGCGGGGCGAGGTGGACCGCTGGGTCGTCATCGCGCGCTGGTCGAGCTACCACGGCAACACGCTCGGCGCGCTCGACCTGTCCGGGCGCAAGCCCCTTCGCCGTCCATACGAGGGCTGGCTGGGCCGGTTCCGCCACGTCAGCGCTGCTTACCCGTATCGGGCGGGTGACCCCGGCGCCCAGGCGCTGGGCACGACCCAGGAGCTGGTCGACGAGCTGGACCGCGTGATCACCGCGGCAGGTCCGGGCACGGTTGCCGCGTTCGTGGCCGAGCCGATCGTGGGCGCGTCGCTCGCCGCCGCCGCGCCGCCGCCGGGCTACTGGCAGGGGATCGCGGAGGTCTGCCGGCATCACGGCGTGCTGCTGATCGCGGACGAGGTGATGACGGGCTTCGGCCGGACCGGGACGTGGTTCAGCCTCGAGCAGGAGGCGGTTCGAGCCCGACCTGCTGGTCGCGGCGAAGGGCGCGACCTCCGGCTACTGGCCGTTCGGGTTCGTCGCCGCCTCCGGCGAGCTCCACGACCAGGTGAAGGCCGCCGGGCCGTTCGTCCACGGCTTCACCTACTCGCACCAGCCGGTCGCCGCGGCGGTCGCCCTGGCGGTCCTCGATCTCCTCGAGAAGGAGGAGCTGGTCGAGGCATCGGCCACCAAGGGGGAGCGGCTTCGCGACCTGCTCGCGACCGGCTGTCCGACCACCCGGCGGTCGGTGACATCCGTGGCCGCGGCCTCATGCTGGGCGTGGAGCTGGTGCGCGACCGGGAGACCCGCGAGCCATTCCCGCGCTCGTCGCGGCTCGCCGAGACGATCGTGCGGATCGCCCGGGAGCGCGGCCTGCTGCTCTACTCGGGGCACCGGCATGGCCAACGGCGTCGATGGCGACGCGATCCTGCTCGGGCCACCGTTCGTGATCACCGACGACGAGCTCGGGCGCGCCGTCACGGGCCTGGGCGAGGCGCTCGACCTGGCGCTGGCCGAGGTGGCGCGGGACGACGTGCTCCGGACCAGGCTCGTGACCGCGGCCCCACGACGCCGCGGTCGGGTCGGGCCTAGCGGCGCTCGGTCGAGGCCCGGATCAGGAGGATGCCGCCCAGCACGACCAGCAGGACGGGCCACACCAGGTCGCTGATCGCGGGCACCGTCATCGACGAGCCGCCGATCACCACCAGGATCGCGCCCAGCGCGGCCTGCCAGCCCCAGCCGCCGTGGCTCGCCGCACGCACCACCGCGATGAACAGGAACGCGACGCCCAGGCACAGGGTGCCGACGCCCGGACCCTCGGCGACCCCGGCGACCTGGAGGCAGGCCCGGAGCCGCGAGCGCCGTGATGATGGAGCCCAGGTAGAGCGAGCCCACGCCGCGGTTGACGAGCCACGACACGAGGAACGCGAGCCCGACCGCGAGGAACAGCAGCGAGCCCGCCGCCTCGAGGCTGGGGAACACCTGCTGGAGGAGCAGCAGCCCGCCGAACACGACCAGGAAGATCCCGAACCAGGGCAGCCGGCTCCGGCCGCGCGGGCCACCGATGTCGTTCCACTCCCAGCCGTAGACGTGGACCGTGGCGGGCTCGACCACGTCACCGCTCACGGGCCGGTCGTAGGGGTCGCTCATGACCTCCCTCCGTGCGATCTGGCCGCGCTGAGCGTACCGCCTGTGCGGCCGTCCGCGCAGCCCGCAGCCCGCTGCCCGGGCCCTGCCTCGGCCGGGATCGGGTGGACGCTACCCGGTGCTCGCGCTGCCGGCGGGATCCTGGGCCGGGCGCCGCTCACCGGGCGCCGGCGGTCCATCCGCCGGCTCGTCCGTCGGCACCGGTGCCTCGTCCTCGACGTGGCTGAACCCCACGCGGTCGGCGATCCGGGACATGAAGCTCGGCGCCCACCAGTTCCAGTGGCCCAGCAGGCGCATCGTGGCCGGCACCAGCAGCACCCGCACGATCGTCGCGTCCACCAGCACCGCGATCGCCATGCCCACGCCGATGCTCTTGATCGTGATCGTCTGGGCCAGCGCGAACGCCGCGAACACCGAGACCATGATCAGCGCGGCACCCGTGATCACACCGGCCGTCCTTGCCAGGCCCTCGGCCACCGCGGCCCGGTTGTCGCCGCTGCGCCGGTAGGCCTCCTGCACGCGCGACAGGAGCAGAACCTCGTAGTCCATCGACAGCCCGAACAGGACGCTGAACATGATGATCGGGTTGCCGGCGATGGTGTAGCCGGGGCTCGTGAACCCCAGCCAGTCGGCAAGGTTGCCCTCCTGGAAGATCCAGACCAGGGCGCCGAACGAGGCGCTGATCGAGAGCAGCGTCATGAGGATCGCCTTCGCCGGCAGCACGACCGAGCCGAACAGCAGGAACAGGATGGCGCCCATCGCGATGATCACGACGCCGACCGCGATCGGGATCCTGGCCGACTGCGACTCGAGGAAGTCATAGCCGGTCGCGGCGAAGCCACCGACGCTGGTGGTGATGCCCGCCCCGGGATCGAGCGCGCGCACCTCGGGGATGACGCCCGTCCCTTCCGGGGAGGATGCGACGAGCGGGCTGATCGCATCGAAGCGAACCGTGGAGCCGTGCACGTAGCGATCCCACAGCCCGGCCAGCGGCGCGGGCCAGGTCGACTCAGGGGTGGCATACAGGGCAGCGAGCTGCTGAGGCGGGATCGGCTGGCCCGTCGTCGGGTCGGTGATGCCGCTGAACGGGCTCTCGACCCGCTCGACGCCGTCGACCGCGGCCAGCTGCCGGGCGTAGGCGGACAGCGCCTGACGTTGGCCGTCGACGCCGGGTCGCCGGTGACGTCGGCGAGCACGACGATCGGCGAGGTGGTCCCGGCCTCGAACTCGGTCTGGAGGGCCACCGCTGCCTCGCGGCTCTCGAGCCCGGGCGGCAGCGTGAACGCGTCGGGGATGCCCTGCTTGAGGGCGAGGAACGGGATGCCGGCGAGCACGAGCACGGCGAGGGTGGGGACGAGGACCAGGACGGGACGCGCCATGACGGCGTTTGCGATCCGCTCCCAGCGGGAGACGGCAGTCCTCGGGTCGGTCACGCGCGGTGGTCGGCGGAGGATCCAGCGGACGGCATCGATCAGCGTCGAGACCGACAGCACGTTGACGCGCGGTCCGAGCATGCCCAGCAGCGCCGGCAGGAACGTGAGCGCGAAGAACAGCGATGCGCCGACGGTCAGCATGCCGCCGATGCCGAACGAGCGCAGCGCCGGCGAGCTGAACGCGAGCAGCCCGGCCAGGCCGGTGGCGACGGCCAGCCCGGAGAAGGTCACCGCCTTGCCCGACGTGGCGACCGCGATCTCGACCGCAGCGCCCACCGTGCGGCCGCGGCGGAGCTCCTCGCGGAAGCGGCTGACCATGAACAGCGAGTAGTCGATCGCAAGCGCCAGGCCGAGCATCGTCGACACGTTCTGGACGTAGATGCTGAGCTCGACCTGCTGGCCGACCACGTACACCAGCGCGAGCGTGGTCGGGATCGCGAGCAGAGCCACGAGCAGCGGGATGCCGGCCGCCAGGATCGACGAGAACACGATGATCAGGACCAGGGCCGCGATCGGCAGCGACACGGTCTCCGCCTGGACCAGGTCCTGCTCCGACTGGGCGGCGGAGTCACGCGTCAGCGGGGCGTAGCCGCCGAGCTGCAGCTCGATGCCGCTGCCGGGCTGGTGGATCTCGCTCTCGAACCGGTCGAGGAGCGGGACGGACGCCTCGTCGGTGACGTTGAGGTTGATGACCACGTAGGCGGCGTGGCCGTCATTTGAGATGAACCGTGGATCACCCGTCTGCGCGTAGCCCACCACGCCCGCCACATCGGGATCGGCGGTCAGGCCCGAGAGCGACGACGTCACCTCGGCCTGGAACGCGTCGCCCCGGGCGTCGCTGGTCTCCGTCCCGTGGTAGAGGGCGATGAGCGCCCCCTTGCCCTCGCCGAACTCGGACGCCAGGCGATCGGTCACCTGGGCGGACTCGGATCCGGGATCGAACCAGCCGCCCGCGGACAGGACCGACGCGGCGCGGCCGGCGAACGTGGCGCCGAGCACACCGACTGCCAGTGCGACCACGAACACGATCCGTCGATGACGGTAGACGAAGGCTCCCCAGCGGCTGAACATCGGCGGCTCCAGGCTCTCGTGGTGGGACGGCGGTCGCCGGGCGGCCGGCGGCGTAGAGAACCATAGAGAGCGACAATTCTGTTTGTCAACTGTCATACGCTCGCCGACCCGGGTCGGAGCCCGCTTGAAGAGCGAGCACTCGTTCTGTTAGCGTAGGTTCATGCCGCGCATCACCGTTGCCCACGAGCAGGCCGTCAGGGCTCGGATCGTCGAGTCCGCGCTGCGCGTGTTCGCAGAGAAGGGCTATCACGGCGCGACGATCAACGACGTCGTGCGCGACAGCGGGCTGTCGGTGGGCGCGATCTACACCCACTTCAGCGGCAAGGACGAGCTGTTCCTGGCCACCTGCGAGCTGTCGTCCGGCCAGGGCCTCGGCGAGCTCGGCACCCGCCTCGCGCTGGGCCGTTCCGCCGCCGACAAGCTGGCCATCGCGCTCGGCTTCTTCCTCGACGCGCTCGCCAGGGCGCCGCGTGAGCCGGACATGGCATCGGCCCTCGTGATGCAGTGGGGCATGGCCGAGGCGGACCCCGCGGTCCGCGCGTCGCTGTCCCGGCGCCGGGAGCAGCTGCAGACGGTCGGCGAGCTGCTGCTTCGGGAGGCGATGGCAACCGGGGAGCTGCCGGCGTGGACCGATGCCCCGGCGCTGGCCGCGGCCCTGGTGTCATTCCTCGACGGGCTGCTCGTGTGGCGAATCGAGGAGGGTGAACGGTACCGGCGGGACACCGCCGAGCGTCGCGCGGTCGCATTGCTCGGACCGGTGCTCGCCGCGGCATGCGCCAGCGAGCGCCCGGCGTTCACGCTCCCGCCGTCCGAGCCGTGGAGCGTGCTCGGCGAACCGGACCCCGGCATCCCCGACTGACCCGCGTCGCCGGACCCGCATCGCCGACTGCCCGCGCCCCGATCAGGCGGAGCTCTCCGCGACGAGCCTGCCCACACGTGGCCCGCCGGGATCGCGGACCGGCCAGTGGATCGAGGATGCGCGTCGTGGCCGTTACGTGGCTACGATCATCCCATGTCGCACGTCATGACCGTTCTCGGGCCCGTCGAGCCGACCGCCCTCGGGTTCACGCTGCCACACGAGCATACCCAGATCGCGCTGTGGCACATCCAGAACCGCTGGGACTACTGGGAGCTCACCGCCGACGCGCCCGTCATCGACGAGGAGATGCGGCTCTATCGCGAGGCGGGCGGGACGGCCCTCGCCGACCTGACCCTGCCCGGCATGGGCCGCGACCCGGGCTGGCTCAAGGGGCTGGCCGAGCGATCCGGCCTGCACATCGTCATGGGCGGTGGCTGGTATCGCACCGCGTACTACCCGCCGGAGGTGCTGATCGACCGTCGATCGGCCGACTCGCTCGCCGAGGAGCTGGTCGCCGAGGCGACGGTCGGAGTGGGGGACACGGGCATCCGCACCGGCATCCTGGGCGAGATCGGCACCGACAAGCCGTGGGTCTCGCCCGCCGAGGAGCGAGTGTTCCGGGCGGTCGCCCGCGCGTCACGGCGCACCGGGCTGGGGATCATCACCCACGCGGTCATGTCCGACGTGGGGGCCGCGCAGCTGACCATCCTGGAGGAGGAGGGCGTCGATCCCGGCCGGGTCGTGATCGGTCACTCGGACAGCTACCCCGTCCTCGACCACTACCTGTCGCTGATCGCGCGAGGTGCCGCGATCGAGTTCGACTTCCTGGGCATGTCGTTCACGCCCGTGGAGGAGTACGGGGAGGGACGGGTCATCGAGCTGTTGCTGGAGCTGCTTCATCGCGGCCACGGCGACCGGGTGCTGCTGAGCCAGGACGTGTGCCACAACAGCCAGCTTCGTCACTACCGTGGCAACGGCTACACCTACCTGCAGACCACGTTCCTGCCCCGGCTGCGCGACGCAGGCGTCACCGAGGCCGAGATCGAGCAGCTCACGATCCACAACCCGCGCCGGATCCTGACGATCGGCTAGGCTTTCGGGCCCGAAGGCCCACGAGGATCAGCCGACGAGCTCGGTCGTCACCCGCAGCTCGACGTTGCCCTTGAGCGCCTGCGAGATCGGGCAGTTCTCCTTGGCGTCCTCGGCCAGGGCGGCGAACCGATCCCCATCGATGCCCGGCACGTTGCCCTTGACCGTGATCTCGCTGCTCGCGATCTTCCAGCCGGCATCGCCCTTCTCGAACGCCACCTCGGCCTTGACGTCGAGATGGGCCGCGGGTGTGCCGTTCTTGGCGAGGCGACTGCTGAACGCCATCGAGAAGCACGACGCGTGCGCGGCCGCGACCAGCTCCTCGGGGCTGGTGCGTCCACCATGCGCCTCGGTCCGCGAGGCCCAGGTGACGGGCAGGCGGCTGATCGCCCCCGAGCTCACGTGGTTGATCGAGCCGGCGCCCGAGACGAGGTCACCCTCCCAGGTCACCTGTGCGAAGCGTGTCACCATTGATTGCAGTCCTCCGGATGCGGTGCATCTAGTGTCGCGCCGATCGCCCCAACCGTCAGGGGAGAGCGGCCGGCGCGGGTGGTCGTGGCCGACTGACGGCTCGCGGGTCAGACGCCGGGGTTGGGCTCCATCGCGGGGGTACCCGCCGCCTCCGACCGTCTGCCGGTGAGCCGCTCTCGCAGCCCGTCGACGAGGGAGTAGACGACCGGCACCACGATCAGGGTCAGGAACGTCGAGCTGAACAGACCGCCGATGACGACGGTGCCCAGCTCCGCGGCGATGATCGAACCCTGGTTGAAGCCCGCGGCGAGCGGGATCAGTGCCAGGATCGTCGCGATGGCGGTCATCAGGATCGGCCGCACGCGGGTTCGCCCACCCTCGATCAGCGCATCGTGGGTGGACATGCCCTGCGCGCGCAGCCGCTCGACGAGGTCGAGCAGGACGATGGCGTTGGTGACCACGATCCCGATCAGCATCAGGAACCCGATCAGCGCGCTGACGCCGATCGGCCGGCCGGTGAGCAGCAGCGCCGGGAAGGCGCCGATGGTCGCAAGCGGCAGGCTGAACAGGATCACGAACGGCGTGACCAGCGAGTTGAAGGTCAGCACCATCGCGAGGTAGACGACCAGGATGGCCACGGCCATCGAGACGAACAGCCCGCTGAAGGCCTCGTTCATCTGCTGGGTCACACCGGCGAGGCGCACATCGACCCGGTCGGGGATCGAGCCGTCGGCGTACAGCCCGTCGATCGTGGCCTGCACGTCCTGGCTCACCTTGCCCGTGTCGGCGCTGGCGACCTCGGCCGAGATCGACGCCGCCGGTGACTGGTCGATCCGGGTGATCGAGCCCTGCGCCTCGACCTGCTCGACGGTCGCGATCCGGCCCAGCGGCACCTTGGTCGCGGTCCCGACCGGCAGCTGCTGGAGCGCCTCGACCGACGTCACCTTGCTCGGATCGATCTGGACGTAGACGTCCACCGGCGAGCTCTGGTCGGCCAGCTGGACGGTGGTGACCGCGCTCCCGACGAGCGCCGACCGCACCTGCTGGGCCACCTGGGCCGCCGTGAGGCCGACCAGGATCGACTTGTTGGGGTCGGGCCGGACCTGGATCTCGGGCGTGCCCTTCGACAGGTCCGACTTGAGGTTGAGGAGGTCGGGGTTGTCGGCCAGCGCGTTGACGACGGCGTCGTTCGCCTTGGCGACCTCCGCCGGGTCGTCGGCCGAGACGATGACGTTGAGGTTGTTGGAGCTGAACCCGGCGAGCTGTGCGACAGCGACGTCGTAGCCGTCGGTCTTGACCGGGGCGAGCTCGTCCGAGAGGTGCTTCGAGTACTCGGTCAGGTCGACATCGTCCGCGAGGCGCACGGTGATCCGGGCGCTGTTCGCGGGCCGGCCGGACATGGCGGCCACGACGGTCTGGAAGCCCGCTTCACCCTCCCCCGGGATCGAGGTCTGGACCTGGATGACCTTGGGATCGGTCAGCAGGATGTCCTCGGCCTTGGTCGCCTGCGCCAGCACGGCGTCCGAGGTGGTGCCCGGCGGTGGCGCGATGGTCACCGAGACGAGCTTCTCGCCGCCGGCGTTGATGAACTGCGTCGGCAGCAGCGGGGCGATGAGCGCGGTCGACAGGAACAGCACGATCGCCACCGCGATCACGCTCAGCTTCGTCCAGCGACTGCGCAGGACGGTCGTGATGGTCGGCGTGTAGAGCCGGATCCAGATCGAGTTCCTGGGCTCGCCGTCCGGGTCCACGTTGGCGGGAACCTTGCGGATCAGCAGGTAGGCGAGCACCGGCACCACGGTCAGCGCGCACAGGAGCGAGGCCACCAGTGCGAACGTGACCGTGAGCGCGAACGGCAGGAAGAACTGGCTCACGAGGCCGCCGACGAAGCCGAGCGGCAGGAACACGCCGACCGTCGTGACGGTGGCCGCCGTGATCGCGCCGGCGACCTCGCGGGGGCCATTGATCGACGCGGTGTAGCGGTCCTCGCCCATCGCGCGATGCCGGTAGATGTTCTCGAGCACGACGATCGCGTCGTCCACGACTCGGCCCACGGCGACCGCGAGGCCGCCCAGGGTCATGATGTTGAGCGTGATGCCGGCGAACTGCATGACCACGAGCGCGGTCAGCAGCGACAGCGGGATGCTCACCGCGGCGACCAGCGTCGAGCGCAGGCTGAACAGGAACAGGAAGATCGTCAGGACCGCGAACAGGGCGCCGGTGCCACCCTCGCGGAGCAGACCGTCGCGCGATTCCTTGATGAACGACGAGAGGTCGGACACGACGGTGACCGTGGCGACGTCCGCATGCTGCTGGCCCAGCTCCTCGAGCTTGGCCGTGACCTCGTCGGCGACCTCGACCGTGTTGGCGTTCGAGGTCTTCGAGATCGACAGCGAGAGGGCCGGGTTGACGCCGGTCTCGGGGGTGCCGGTGCGCGCATAGCCGCCGGTGGCGACGCCCGCCAGCTCGACCGTGCCCAGGTCGCCGATGGTGACCGGGACAGGGGCCGCGGGAGTGGTGGCCGTGGTTCCCGGCGCCGTCGAGGCTGCCGGACCCTGCGGAGCAGCCGAGGCGCCCGGAGCACCCGGAGCACCCGGAGCCGTGGAGCCGGCGCCGCCGCTGCCGGCAGGCATCCTGACGCCGACCACGAGGTTGCTGATCTCGTCCACGCTGCCGATCGCGGCGATCGTCGACACGGAGGTCTTGTTGCCGTCGGCCCGGACCTCGCCCGACGGGATGGTCAGGTTGTTGGCCGTGAGGACGCCGGTCACCTGCTGCTCGGTTACCCCGGTGTCGGCGAGCTTCGCCGGATCGAGCGTGACGGTCACCCGCTGCGTCTCGCCACCGGTGAGATCCACGCTGGCCACGCCGTCGAGCGCGAGCAGGGCCGGGACGATGTCCTGCTCGGCGACCTGGGCGGCGGCGTTGAGGCCGTCGGGCGAGGTCGCGGCGACCGAGGCGATGATCACCGGCGAGGCGTTGATGTCGAGCGCGCTCACCTGGGGCGTGACGGTGCTGGGCAGGCCCGCGCTCTGGAGGTTCTGGTCGATCGCGCTCCGCGTCTCCTTGACGTTGGTCCCGTAGGAGAACTGCGCGACGACGAGGGCAAGCGAGTTCGCGGACGTCGACTGGAGGCGCTCCAGCCTGGGCACACCGGAGAGCGCCTTCTCGATCGGCTTCGTGACCTGCTCGGCGATGTCGGCGGCGCCGGCTCCGGGCATGGGCGCGATCACGGTGATCACCGGCAGCTCGATGTCCGGCAGCAGCTCCTGCTTGAGGCTGCCCCACGCGGCGATGCCGGCGATGAACAGGGCTCCGGCGAGGAGCAGGGTCACGCTGCGCTTGGCGACCGCGAACTCCGAGATGCGGCTCATGGGATCCTCTCTGTGGCGGGGGGATATGGAAGGTCGGTCGGGATGATGGCCGAGTCGGCCGACGATCGGGCCCCGGGCTCGGTCGCCGCCAGCAGCTCGGCTGCCGCAGCGTTGAGTGCGTCCATGGTGCTCGCGACCCGGCCAAGGTCGTCGTCGGCGAGCCGGGCCAGCAGCGCGCGCACCTGGGCCGCGTTGAGCTCGCGGAAGCGATCCACGAACGAATGACCGTCGTCCGTCAGCGAGACGACGACGTGCCGCCGGTCGTCGACGTCCGGGCGCCTGGCGGCGAGGCCGTGGTCGACCACCCGGTCGACGAGACCGCTGACCGTGGACAGCGAGACGCCGAGCCGGGCCACCAGGTCCGACATCCGGAGCTCGCCCGCCGCTGACAGCAGGTACAGCACCTTGGCCTGGGGCATCGTGACGTCGATCTCCAGGAACTCGGGCGCATGGCTGCCGGCGAGACGCTGCATGAGCGTCTCGAACGCGGTCACGATGGCCTCGATGGTGACGGAGCGGGCTGCCTGGCTGATGTCGATGATTCCTTCGCTGCTGACTGATGGTTCGGTGGAACCGAAGCGATCAGCGAGAGAAGATACACCCGATCAGCGCAAGCCGGCGCCGTGCGGTGGTGGGCGCGGCTGCGGGCGGCCGTCGTGTGCCGGGTGGAAACGGGGGCATGAGCGCGTCCATCGCCATGGCCGGTGAGCGCTCCAGCGGCCGCTCTCCCAGCAGCGCCATTCGCGGAGATGCGAATCGCCCGTCACACCGGCGTGTCGGAAACGATACTGTTGCCCTGATCGGCCCCGGGGAGAAGGATGTCGACGATGAACTTGGAGGTTGGACCCATGCAACATATCCGCGAGGTGCGCGGCCTGTTCGGCCGGCCGGTCATTCCGGCCCTGGCCGTGCTCGGTCTGCTGGCCGCGGGCTGCGCCCAGGTCGGCACGAACAGCATCACGTTCTGGGACGTGGTGTGGTCGATGGTCGTCTTCTTCTTCTGGTTCATGGCGATCTGGATCTTCATCACGATCTTCGCCGACATCTTCCGGCGCCGTGACCTGTCTGGCGGATGGAAGGCGATCTGGATCATCGTGATCTTCTTCATCCCGTTCCTGGGCGCGCTGATCTACATCATCTCGCGGCCCAAGGTGACGGCCCAGGACGTCGAGATGATGACGATGGCCGATGCGGCGTCCCAGGCCGCGGCCGGCGTCACGCCCGCGGACCAGATCGAGAAGCTCAACCAGCTCAAGGCTTCCGGCGCGATCACCGAGCCGGAGTACAACGAGCTCAAGAAGAAGGCGATGGGCGGCTGATCGCCCATCCGTTGGCGGAGCGGTGGCCCGGTACCTGAGATCCGAGGTGCCCGGGCCCACCCCCGAACCGGCCAGCAACCTGGTCCCGGTCTGGCTTGACCGGCTGGCCAGCGTCGGCTGGCGGCTGCTCGTGACGGCCGCGCTTGCCCTCGTCCTGTGGGCAATCGCGGTCGTTCTTGCGTCGGTCACGGCGTCGGTCCTGGTCTCGATGCTGGCGGCGGGTGTCCTCGCCCCGCTGGTCCAGGCGCTTCGCGCACGGGGCCGGTCTCATGCCATCGCGGCCGCGCTCGCCCTGGGCATCGGGGTGACCGTCCTGGTGCTGGTCGTGCTGGGCCTGGTGATCGCGATCGCCCCGTCGGTTCGGGACATCGTCGTCGCGGCCGAGGCGGGGCTGGCCGCCATGAGCGACGGCCTGACCGAGATCGGTGCTCCGGGCTGGATCATCGATGCGTTCACGGCGGTCGAGGAGTCCGTGCGTGGCCTGATCGCGATCAACCCGGCAGCGCTGGGCGAGACCGCGATCACGGTCGGCACCGTCGCCGTGCTCGCGTTCTTCCTGACCTACTTCCTGCTCCAGGACGGCGATCGTGGCTGGGCCTGGGGGATGAGCATGCTGGCGCCGTGGAAGGCGGAGACGCTCAGCGAGAGCGCGCGACGCGGTATGGACCACGTCAGCCGCTACGTGGGTCGGACGGCCGTGCTGGCGGCGATCGACGCCCTGGTGGCGGCGACGCTCCTGGTCGGGTTCGGCATTCCGTATGCGATGGCCCTCACGGCCGTCACGTTCCTGGCCGGGTTCGTGCCCTACATCGGCGGGATCTCCGTCACCGCCGCCCTGGCGCTGGTGACGCTCGCCCTCGCCGGTCCGTATCCGGCGCTGCTGCTGGTCGTGGCGCTGTCCGTGACGGCGATCCTCGCCCCCCGGGCGTTGTCGGGAACGACCCTGGGCCACGGCGCCGACGCAAACCCGGTGATCGTGATGCTGGCGATCCCCGTCGCCGCCGCCCTGTTCGGCGTGCTCGGCCTGGTCATCGCCCTGCCGGTCACGGTCTTCCTGCTGACGGCCGCCCGGTCGATCGTGGCCGTGCTCGGTCTTGGTCCACCCGGCCAGCACGCGCCGGCAAGGGTGGCGTGGGGCGTTCCGATCTGGCTGGACCGGCTCGCCCAGTGGGGCTGGCGGGCGCTGGTGGTCGGGGGTGTCGCCTGGGTTGGCATCCAGATCATCGTGCTCGTCCCGGTCGTCGTCGTGCCCGCGGTCCTGGCGGTCGTGATCGGTGCGACCATCGCGCCCATCGTCGAATGGCGAGTCCGGGCGGGCTGGTCGCGGACCCTGGCGGCCGGATCGGTGACGGTCGGCAGCGTGGTGGTCGTCCTCCTGGCGTTCGCGGCCTCGATCGCATGGACGGTGCGCCCGATGCGCGATGTGCTCGCAGCCGCGCTAACGGGCGCGCAGGACCTGGAGCTCGGGTGGCTCGAGGACGCGGTGTCGGAGGTCTCGAGCTCGCTGACGATCAACGTGGGCGGGCTGCTCGGCGGTCTGCTGCTGCTGGCGCTGTCGGTCACGCTCTGGATGCTGCTGACGTTCTTCTGCCTGCGCGACGGTCCACGCGCCTGGGCCGGGCTCACGGCGGGTCTTGACGGACCGCGCCGGGAACGCCTGGACCGGGCCGGCGTGCGTGCACTCCAAGTGCTCGCCGGTTACATGCGTGGAACCGCCGTCGTGTCCCTGTTCGGGGCGGTCACGAGCTGGCTCATCATGGCCCTGCTCGGCCTGCCGCTCGCGGTCCCGATCGGGGTGCTGAGCTTCTTCGGTGGCTTCATCCCGTACATCGGCTCGTTCGTGTCCACGGCGCTCGCCTTCCTCGTGGCCGTGGCGCTCGGGACGCCGACCGACGTCGTGATCATGGGCGTGTACACGGTGGTCTTCAACCTGGTCCAGGGCAGTGGCATCGCGCCCATCGTGTACGGCAAGGCGCTCAGCCTCCACCCGGCGATCGTCCTCCTCGCGGTCCCAGTCGGTGGGGCCGTCGCAGGCATCCTGGGCATGTTCCTGGTGGTGCCGATCGCGGCGATCATCTCGGCCACATGGCGGCTCATGATCGAGCTGGTCGAGATTGATGCGACCGACGAGCCGGCCGCGTCGGGCGATGGCGGCCCGAGAGCGGTCCCCGTGGGGACGTCGCTCGCCGAGCCGCGCACGACCTGACGACACCGATCCGCGTCCCGATCTCGTGAGCATGAACGACCCCTCGCCGGCACCGCGACCCGGGGGGTCGTTCGCGCCCGTCCGATCCATCTCCGCCGCCGCGGCGCGTCGCTTCCTGGTCAGCCGGCACCTCCTCGCGCCACCCCGCGCCCTGCCCGCGGCACCGGAGTCGGTGATGCACGTCATCGACCGCCTGGGGTCGCTCCAGTTCGATCCGCTCGAGGTGGCGGGTCGCAACCACGACCTGACGCTCCTCGCGCGGGTTGACGGCTACCGTCGTTCGTGGACCGACGACCTGCTGTACCGCGACCGGCGGCTGTACGAGACGTACAACAAGCAGATGTCGCTGGTGCCCACCGCCGAGCTCCCCTGGTATCGCATCACCTGGGACCGGGCGCACGAAGAGCATCGCGGGGGCGCGTTCGACGATCACGCGCCGCTGGTCGAGGAGCTGCTCGACCGGATCCGCGTCGGCGGCCCGATGTCCGCCACCGACGTCGAGCCGAGGGCGGCGATCGACTGGTACTGGCGACCGACCAACCCGGTCCGGGCCCTGCTCGAGGCGCTGGCGGAGGCCGGCATGCTGGCGATCGCACGGCGTGACGGCAACCGTCGCGTGTACGACCTGACCGAGCGCCTGTTTCCGGCGAAGCTCCTGGCCCGCCGCCCGCCGCCCGAGGAGCAGCTCCGTCACACGCTCCTGTCGCGCTACCGCGGGCACGGTCTGCTCGGGGCGACCGGCGACTACACCCTGTGGATGGGCCTCGGCAAGGCGCCCGAGCGACGCGCCCTGCTCGATCGCGTCCTCGAGACCGGCGCGCTGCTGCCGATCGCCATCGAGGGCCTGCGCGGTCCGAGGCTCATCGTGGCCGACGAGATGGGCATCCTCGAACAGGCCGAGCGCGAGGTGGCGAACGAGGCGACGGCCGATGGGCGTCCGGACCGGCCGCCACGACCCGGGGGTGCGGACCCCGGCGTCGCGTTCGTGGCGCCCCTGGACCCGCTGGTCTGGGACCGCGACCTGCTGTCCCGCCTGTGGGGCTTCGACTACCGCTGGGAGGTCTACGTCCCCGCCGCCAGGCGGCGCTGGGGCTACTACGTGCTGCCGGTCCTGTACGGCGATCGGTTCGTGGGTCGGATCGAGCCGCGGATCGATCGGGCGCGAGGCACGCTGCGGATCCTCGGCCTGTGGTGGGAGGTGGGCTTCGATCCCCTGGGGGACGACGGCTCGTTCGCGACCGCCTTTGCCGCGGCGCTGCGCGCGCACCGCGACTTCGCCGGCGTCAGTCGCATCACGCTGCCGAGGACGCTCCGGCACCGTGCCCTGGTGAAGTCGGTGCGACCGCTGCTCTGATCGGCGTGGCGCAACCCTGATCGGCGTGGCGCCACCCCGGTCCGGGCGCCGGCCGGTTCGGTGGCCACCTCCCCGGCCCCTTCGGCGCTGCCCTGTTCCGCCGGCGCTGGGTCGGCTGTCCCGGCCCTGGCTCAGTGGCCGCCCGGCATGCGCCCGATCATGCCCGCCGCCACGGTGCGATTGGTGCTCTCGTCGGCCAGGATGAAGGCGCCTGTCTGCCGGTTCTCGATGTACGGATCGACGAACAGCGGCTGCGTCGAGCGGAGCTGGACGCGACCGATCTCGTTGAGCTGCAGCTCGGTCGCGCCCTCGTCGCGATGGAGGGAGTTGACGTCGATGCGGTACTCGAGCTCCTTGACGAGCACCCGGGTCCAGCGCGTCGTGTGCTTGAGCGCGTACTTGCGCCCAACCGTGAGCGGGGCGGTCTCGTCCATCCAGCAGATCTGCGCATCGACATCCTGGACGACCGACGGCACGTTGGCCGGCCGGCACAGCATGTCGCCGCGGCTGATGTCGATGTCGTCCTCGAGGGTGACGATCACGGCCATCGGGGGGAACGCCTCGTCGACCGGTCCGTCGGCGGTGTCGATGCTTGCGACCGTGGACTCGAGCCCGCTCGGCAGCGCCAGCACGCGATCGCCCGGCTTGAGGACGCCGGACGCCACGGTGCCCGCGTAGCCCCGGTAGTCGATGACCTCGAACGACTGCGGCCGGACCACGTACTGCACCGGAAACCGCACGTCGATGAAGTTGCGGTCGCTGGCCACGTGGAGACGCTCCAGGTGGCTGAGCAGCGGCGATCCCTCGTACCAGGGCGTGTTCTCCGAGCGAGTGACGACGTTGTCGCCGAGCAGTGCCGAGATCGGGATGAAGGTCATGTCCCGAACCCGGAGCCGGGTGGCAAACTCCTCGAACTCCGCACGGATCTCCTCGAACCGGGCCTCGGAGAAGTCCACGAGGTCCATCTTGTTGATGCACACGACGAGGTGGGGAACGCCGAGCAGCGTGGCCAGGAACGCATGGCGGCGGCTCTGCTCGGTGATGCCGCGGCGGGCGTCGAGCAGGACCAGGGCCACGTCGGCGGTCGAGGCCCCGGTCACCATGTTGCGCGTGTACTGGATGTGGCCCGGGGTGTCGGCGATGATGAACTTCCGACGCGGTGTCGCGAAGTAGCGGTAGGCGACGTCGATCGTGATGCCCTGCTCGCGCTCGGCGCGCAGGCCATCGGTGAGCAGCGCCAGGTCCGTGTAGTCGTCGCCGCGGTCGCGGCTGACCTGCTCGACCGACTCCAGCTGATCGATGAACAGCGACTTGGAGTCGTACAGCAGGCGCCCGATGAGGGTGCTCTTGCCGTCGTCGACCGAGCCGGCGGTCGCGAATCGGAGCAGCTCACCGGGCATCAGGCGGCTCCCGCGGGCGCAGCCATCAGAAGTAGCCCTCCTTCTTGCGGTCTTCCATGGCTGCCTCGCTGACCTTGTCGTCGCCGCGGGTGGCGCCACGCTCGGTGATCCGCACCGTTGCGATCTCGTCCACGATCCTGTCCACGGTGTCGGCGTCCGACTCGACCGCGGCGGTGAGGTTCGCGTCGCCCACGGTCCGGTAGCGGACGCGTCGCACCTGCACGTTCTCACCCTCGCGCGGGACGATGAACGGGTTCACCGCATACAGCATGCCGCCCCGCTCCACGACCTCGCGCTCGGCTGCCAGGTACAGGTCGGGGATCTCGATCTGCTCGTCCCGGATGTAGGTCCACACGTCGAGCTCGGTCCAGTTGGACAACGGGAACACACGGATGCTCTGGCCCGGAAACACCCGGCCGTTGTAGAGCGACCAGATCTCGGGCCGCTGGTTCTTGGGATCCCACTGCCCGAACTCGTCGCGGAACGAGAACACCCGCTCCTTGGCGCGCGCCTTCTCCTCGTCACGCCGGCCACCGCCGAACAGGGCGTCGAAGCCGTTCTGCTCGGCGGCCTCGAGCAGGACCGGCGTCTGGATCCGGTTGCGCGATCCGTTGGGCTCCTCCCGCACCAGGCCGCGACGCATCGCGTCCTCGACCGAGGCGACGACGAGCTTGAGGCCCAGCCGCTCGATCCATCGGTCGCGGTAGGCCAGGATCGACGGGAAGTTGAGCCCGGTGTCAACGTGCATGACCGGGAACGGGATTCGGGCCGGCGCGAATGCCTTGCGCGCGATGTGGAGCATCGTGATCGAGTCCTTGCCGCCCGAGAACAGGAGGCAGGGCTTCTGCATCTCCGCCGCCACCTCGCGGAAGATGTGGATGCTCTCGGCCTCGAGGCTCCGGAGCTGGCTGAGACCATGGGGCAGCAACGTCATCCGCGAGTCGTCCCTTCGTTGCCGGCGGCAGCCGCCGCGAGCAGCGCGTGGAGGTGGTCGAGGAGTCGGGGCCGGCAGACGAGGAGATCGGGCAACCACGGATCGGGCTGGTTGTAGCGAAGCTCGGAGCCGTCGAGGCGCGTTGCCACCAGCCCGGCAGAGCGAACCACCGCGACCGGTGCCGCCGAGTCCCATTCGTACTGACCACCGGCGTGAACGTAGGCGTCGACCGTGCCGTCCAGGACGCTGATGGTCTTGACCCCGCACGACCCGATCGGCACCAGCTCGATCGGGCCGAGCCCCGCCAGTCGGGTGGCAACCTCCGGCGGACGGCTTCGGCTGACGGCGATCCGCATCGGCCGGCGGCCCTCGAGAACGTCCACGTCCCGGTCGTGGTCTGCGGCGCGAGCCGGCCGGACGGCGGAGGACGTGTCGTGGACGATCCCGCGGGCGGGAAGCGCAACGGCTGCGTCCGTCAGGCCCTGATCCCGCTGCCAGAGCGCGACGTGGACCGCGAAGTCGTCACGCCAGCTGCCGTCGGCCGCGCGCTCCGCGAACTCGCGCGTGCCATCGAGGGGGTCGATGATCCAGACGCGGTCGGCGGCGAGACGGCGCCGGTCGTCGGCAGCCTCCTCGGAGAGGACGGCGTCGTCGGGGCGCGCATCGGCGAGCGCGGTCGCCAGCCACGCCTGGGCGGCAGCATCGCCCGCGTCGCGCAGCGCCTGCGTGCCGGCATCCGTGCGACCCGCATCGGCCTCGGCACGCAGGGCCAGCAGCACGTCGGATGCGCCGGACGCGAGGGCGGTTGCCAGCTGCACGTCGCCCAGCCTGGCCAGGTCGCGGGGAGCCTCGATCGTCACCGGTGGTCGACTGCCTCCACTGGGCCTCGCTGCACTGCCACTTGCGCACCATGCGCCTGCCACGCGTCCGGCCCGCGTGCTGCCCCTCCGTGCCGGACCGCGGATCGGTTGGTTTCGAAGTTATCATCGCCGCATGGTTTGCATGCCTGCCGGGCGTTGTGCGCCAGGGTTGGCGTGACCTTCGACCTCCCGCTCGCCGTCGGCGGCCTGGCGGTCGGCATCGTGGTCGGTCTCACCGGCATGGGTGGTGGGGCGCTGATGACGCCGATGCTGGTGTTCGTGTTCGGGATCGACCCGTTGACCGCGATCTCCAGCGACATCGTGGCGAGCCTGTTCATGAAGCCCGCGGGCGCATTCGTCCACCTCCGCCGTGGGACCGTGAACCTGGGGCTCGTGGGCTGGCTGTGCCTGGGCTCGGTGCCCGCCGCGTTCTCCGGTGCGTGGCTGATCTCCCTGGCACCGCCCGAGGCCAACCTCGACGATCTCCTGAGCCACCTCCTGGGCCTCGCGCTGCTGCTGGCGACGACCGGCCTGTTCGTCCGCGCCGCGTTGCAGATGTGGCGCAATCGGCTGCCCCTGGGCGAGGGCCCGGCCCGCCCGACGGCGCCGCGCGCGATCGTCGTCCGCCCCCTGCCGACGGTGATCCTGGGGGCCACGGCGGGCCTGATGGTCGGGCTGACGTCGGTTGGCGCGGGATCGATCGTGGTCGTCGTCCTGCTGCTGATGTATCCGAAGCTGAAGGCCTCGTCGCTCGTCGGCACGGACCTGGCCCAGGCGATCCCGCTGGTCGGCGCGGCTGCCGCCGGTCACCTGCTGTTCGGCTCGTTCTCCCTGCTGGTGACCGCCTCGCTGCTGGTGGGTGCGATCCCGGGTGCGTGGTTCGGTGCCCAGATCTCGAGCCGGGCTCCGGGCGGCATCATCCGGCGCATCCTGGCCGTGCTGCTGCTGGCCTCGGGACTGAAGCTGCTGGGCGCCCCGACCGAGCTCGTGCTGGCCAGCTCCGTGGCCGCGATCCTGTTCGCGTTCGTCGCCTGGCGCATCATTCGCGATCGTGTGCGCCGACGCCCGGTCGCCACGGGGGCCAGGCTGTGACCTCGGCGCCGGTGCCGGCGACCGGCGGCGGCGATGAAGATCTGGCGGCCGTGCTGGCGCAGCTCGCCGAGGTCCCGCGGCTCGTCCTCGACGACGACGGGCTCGACCTGCTGGAGCTCGTGCTCGGCGGATGGCTGCCTGCCACGGCCCTGGTGGCCGCCGACCCCCAGGCGAGCGGGCACGTGCTGGCCGATCGTGAGAACAGCCCGCTGGCATGGGTGGCGACCGCTGAGACGGACGGCGGGCCCGTGGCCGTCCGTCCGCTGCGACCCCTGTCCCGTGGCGCCGGGCCCCAGTGGGACGATGGCGTTCGCCATTCCGCGGCGGAGCTGCGGCGGCTGGCCGGGGCGGTGTCCGGCGAGGTCGTCGCGTGCATCGTCGATGACGTGCCCACGCGCGCCGATGAGGAGGCGCTGCTGGCCGCGCTCGACGGGGCACATGCGGGTGCCGCGGTCGTCATGGCGCTGGTCAGTCGCACCACGCCGCCGGTGGGAAGGGTCGGCGCCGCCGGGCTGACGCGCGCCGCGTGGGCCCTCGCCGACTCGTTCGAGGCGACGCGCCCGGAACGGCCGGTGATCCGTGTCGCGCTGCCGTGGCCGCTGGATGGCTCGGCCAGGGTCGGAGACGTGATCGCTGCCGCCGGGATCGGGGCGTGCGCGCGGGTGACGGATCTGCGCAGCGGCGATGATCAGGAGCGGATCGAGGATCTGGACGGCTACCTCCAGCGCGAGCTGGACGAGCTGTACCCACCGGCGGCCGCGCGCGAGGTGCTTCGCGCCCAGCGCGCCGTTCCCGAGCGGGGAGCCGTGGTGTTCTTCACCGGGCTGTCGGGATCCGGCAAGTCGACGATCGCCCGTGCCCTCGCGGACGCGCTCGCGGACGACGATCCGAGACGCGTGACGCTCCTCGACGGCGACGAGGTGCGCCACCACCTGTCGCGCGGCCTCGGGTTCGACGCCGAGTCGCGCGCCGCGAACATCGACCGGATCGGCTGGGTTGCGGCGCTGGTCGCTGCCCACGGCGGGATCGCGATCGCGGCCCCGATCGCGCCGTTCGAGGATGGCCGCCGTGCGGCGCGAGCCATGGCCGAGCCCCACGGCGCGTTCCTGCTGGTGCACGTCAGCACGCCGCTCTCCGTCTGCGAGGAGCGGGACCGCAAGGGCCTTTACGCGCGCGCCCGGGCGGGCGAGGTGCAGGAGTTCACGGGGATCTCGTCACCGTACGAGGTCCCGGTGGATGCGGAGCTGACGATCGACACCACAACGGTCGACGTTCCCGACGCCGTGGCCATGATCCGACGGGAGCTCGAAGCGCGCCGCTGACCGGAAGCGGCGGCGTTCATGACCCGCGCCGCAACATCCGGCCGAGCCGCTGCGTCGCCACGCGTCGCACGCGTCCAACCAGCACCCCGAGCAGCTGGTAGGTCGGGATCCGCATCGTCTCGAGCGGTTCCGCGGTCATCGGCAGAAGACCTGCCGTGGGTGCCGACCCTCGCGTGCCGTCGGGATTGGTGGTCGCCCGTCGGCCGCCGCCGCTCGCGAACAGGACGCCCATGGCCATGGTGGCCGCTACCTGCGGCGGAACGGAGACGACGGGCTGGCGATCACCGTCGAGGCGGCTGGGACTGACGTGGACCAGGCGCTCGAGGTCGCCCACGACGGGCACGCCCGAGGCCGCGATGTTGTCCACCATCTCGCGCGCGATCTCAGCCGCCCGGTCGAGCGCCCACTGGGGGGTCTCGACGCGTGGCTCGGACGGGTCCGGCTCGCGCAGGCGCATGTACGGGGCCGAGCCGAAATGCATGATCGCGGCTCAGCCCGGCCTTGCCCAGGCCCTCCGCGCGAAACGCGATGTTGAACGCCCGGACGGCCTCGATCTCGGGCATCGTCATCGAGCGGTTGACAAGGTCGGGCGGGGCAACCAGGGTGCCCTCGCGCAGCCCGGTGAGCTGCTCGAACACGCGCAGCACCATGCCGTGGTCGCGATCGTCGAGCGCGATCACGGTCATCCGGTCCGGCCCCACCACCTCGGCCCAGCGTGCGATCAGCCGGTCGTGGCGATGCCGGCGCCAGAAGGTGGGCGTGAGCTTGCCGGCGGGCGCGCGCATCATCGCGTCCAGCCAATCGTCAAAGCCGACCCGCATGCCGCTCTGCACGTACTGCTGCCACTGCGACGGGAGGATCCTGGCCAGGGGCCGCAACGTGACGACCACGTGCACCCGCGCCGGGTCCAGATCGTCGATCACCCGCCGGATCGCCTCCGGCTCGGCATCCGCGAAGAACTCGCTGCTGAGCACCACCCGCGGCTCCGACGCCTTCCGGATCTCGCGCAGGAGACGGTTCCATCGGGCGATGGAGGGAGACTCGCCGTCCTTGAAGAAGGAAGGGCGACCCGTCACGGCCAGCACCGCGCTCCCCGAGTGGCGAGCCGCGCCCGCGTAGTGGACGCCCTGGGCATCGGTCTCGGCGCGCGCGACGTGGAACGCTCCCTGCAGGGACGTGGTGCCAGTCTTGGGCGGCCCGATGTGGACCAGGCGGGTCCCGGGCGGAAGCAGCAGGGTTTCGGTGTCGGCTGTCAGGTTGGTCGGCATCCTGCACTGGCTGTGACGGCGGGGCCGACCCTACGATACCGGCCCCGACCGTCGGACGTGTGCGGCTCCAGCCGTCGCAATCGGGTCATCGCCCCTGCGGTGGACCGGCCCGAACCCGGCCACCTCATGGCGACGACCGCCGCATCCGTCGGCGGATTCGGCCGGCCACGGTGCGTCCAGCGTCGGCAAGACGACCACCGATCACGCCCGCGATCACATACGTAGGCACCGAGGCGAGCCCCTCGGGCGTGGCATTGGCGCTCGCGGTGTCCGGTTGGGGGTCGATCGACGCGAACGGGGTTGCGCGCTGCCGCCCGGCGCCGAGAGCGAGCGCGACGCCGGTTGCCATCGTGGCGGCGACCTCGGGACTGATGCCAGGGGCGCCCGCGGGTTTGATGCCGGATCCCGGGTCCGCAGGCCGTGCCAGGCGCTCGAGGTCGCCCACGACGGGCACGCCCGAGGCCGCGATGTTGTCCACCATCTCGCGCGCGATCTCAGCCGCCCGGTCGAGCGCCCACTGGGGGGTCTCGACGCGTGGCTCGGACGGGTCCGGCTCGCGCAGCTTCATGTACGGGCTCGCCCCGAAGGTCATGACCTTCGCATGCAGGTCGTTGCCCAGGCCCTCCGCGCGAAACGCGATGTTGAACGCCCGGACGGCCTCGATCTCGGGCATCGTCATCGAGCGGTTGACAAGGTCGGGCGGGGCAACCAGGGTGCCCTCGCGCAGCCCGGTGAGCTGCTCGAACACGCGCAGCACCATGCCGTGGTCGCGATCGTCGAGCGCGATCACGGTCATCCGGTCCGGCCCCACCACCTCGGCCCAGCGTGCGATCAGCCGGTCGTGGCGATGCCGGCGCCAGAAGGTGGGCGTGAGCCGGGTTGGTCGCGACGGGTCCGGCCGGAGCATGGCGTTCAGCCACCGCTGGTAGCTCGCCGCGACGCCCGCCTGCACGTACTGCTGCCACTGCGACGGGAGGATCCTGGCCAGGGGTCGCAACGTGACGACCACGTGCACCCGCGCCGGGTCCAGATCGTCGATCACCCGCCGGATCGCCTCCGGCTCGGCATCCGCGAAGAACTCGCTGCTGAGCACCACCCGCGGCTCCGACGCCTTCCGGATCTCGCGCAGGAGACGGTTCCAGGAGCTGACCGAGGGGGCGATGGCGCCCCGGAACCGCGACCGCCTGCCGACCACCGACGCCACGGCGCTGGCCGGGTTGCGGCTCCAGCCGGCGTGCCGGACGCCCTGGCGCAGGAGCTCCGGCCTGGCTGCGAACAGCGCGCCCTGGAGCGCGGTCGTGCCCGTCTTGTGGGGCCCGATATGGATCAGGCGCGTGCCCTCGGCGAGCGGCAGCGTGGCGCCTTCGCGTGCCATCGGTGCCGAACCATGGGCACCGGCGGTCATCTGGCGCAGCTCGGAACGGCATCCATCGCGTCCACCTTACCGTCGAGATCCGTCGCCATGACGGACCCGCCCTGCGTCCGGCTGCTCGGCGCTCCGACCGGCGTGGCGCCCCGGCCCGATGCTAGAGTCCGGCGCATGGCTATCGACATCCGCACGGTCCGGCCCGAGGAGCTTCGCGGGTACGCAGACACGATCTCCGCTGCCTTCCTCGACCGGCCGGACATCGACCGGATGGTCGAGCAGCTCCAGGAGGAGATGGAGCCCGAGCGGACATGGGCGGCGTTCGAGGGCGACCTCGTGTGCGGCAGCTTCCTGTCCACGTCGAGCGAGCTCACCGTGCCCGGCGGCGCGCAGCTGCCGGCGGCCGCGGTCGAGGCCGTGACCGTACGTCCGACCCATCGGCGGCGGGGCATCCTGACCGGGATGGCCGCGAAGGCCCACGCGGCCATGCGCGACGCCGGCGACGCCGTCGGCCTGCTGTACGCGTCGGAGTACCCGATCTACGGGCGCTTCGGCTACGGCGCGGGCTGCCGTGTCGCGACCTGGGCGCTGGATGCGAGCGCCACGCGGTTCCACGGCGAGCCGCGCGGCCGGGTCGAGCTGGTGCCCCCGGACACGACGGCGAAGGATGCGATGAAGGCCCTGTATGAGGCCTGGCGAGTGCAACGGCCGGGTGAGATCCGCCGCGAGGCATCGTCCTGGGCCTACGCGATCGGGGAGCGCCAGGTCGCCTGGGGGGAGCGCTGGAAGGGATTCATCGCGCTCCATCGCGACGAGCAGGACCAGGTTGACGGGTACGCGCGCTACCGGACGACGATGAGGTGGGAGCAGCGCCAGTCGCGCAGCGAGGTGCAGGTCGACGACCTCCACGCGTTGACCGATGCGGCGTACGACGCCCTGTGGCGGTTCCTGGCCGAGATCGATCTCGTGACGACCGTGCGGGCGGAGCGGCGCAGCCCGTCCGAGCGCCTCCCGTGGCTGCTGACCAACCAGCGCGCTGCGATGGTGTCGGACATCGGAGACGGGATGTGGGTGCGCCTGTTCGACGTGCCTCGCGCGCTCGCGGCGCGATCCTACGAGTCGGCGGGCTCGATGGTGATCGAGGTCGTCGATCCCGAGCTGACGTCGCCTGTCCGTGTCGTGCTCGACGCCGCGCCCGACGGTGCGGACTGTCATGTCACGGACCGCGAGCCCGATCTGACGCTGCCCGTCACGGCGCTCGGTGCCGCCTATCTCGGCGGCGTGCCCCTTGGCTGGGCCGCGATCACGACCGGCGTGGACGAGCATCGACCGGGTGCAGTGCACGAGCTCGAGCGGCTGCTGCGGACCGCCACCGAACCGTGGTGCTCGACCGGGTTCTGAGCGCCCGACCCCGGACATGGATCGACCCGCGGTGGCCGTCGCCGCCGCGGGTCGAGCGCTGTCGCGCCAGGTGGCCGAACGGCCCGCGGCGGGCTAGTAGCGGTACGACACCCGGTTGAGCTCGTAGCTGTCCGGCCCGACGCTCGTCGACCGAAGCTGCGCGAGCATGCCGGCCGCCGCGATGACCGCCCACACGATCAGGTAGAACCAGCTGTCGGTGATCTTGGCCCCGACCTCGGTCCAGTGGATCGAGTCCGTCGGGATCGTCCCGATGAGCACGAACCAGCCGGCCAGGATCGTCGCCGACCCGCCCAGGGCGGTGAGCACGATCACCAGGTACTTGGGCACGTTGAGCGCGAGGACGACGATCGCGACGATCGCGCCCACGACGATGCCGATCACGAACGCGATCGCGCCGTACTCGTTGCCGATCAGGCCCCAGGCGGAGGCGCCAAGGGTGTAGCCGACCATGCCGCCCATCAGCGCGATCGCGAGGTAGTAGTAGAGGTACGACGCGATGGCGAACACGAGCGCCACCACCAGGCCGACCACCCAGCTGGTCGCGGTGGCAAACGCTCCGTCACCGAACAGCGTCGTGACCGCGTCGGTCCCGATGCTGAAGCCCACCACGAACCCCCACAGCGGCAGCAGCAGCAGGAAGAACCTGAAGCCGCCAAAACAGAACGCCGCGCCGACCACCAGCGCGATGATCGCGATGACTAGTGCCATGTTCCTCAGCCTCCCACGGGTGCCGGCGTCTCCCTCGTCGCCGTGCGCGATCCAACTATAGGCGCGGCCCTCGCGTCACACCGCGATCAACCCGCACATGCCCGATCGGCAAGCCGATCTCGATCGCAGCCTACATGGGCAGGAGCGGGCGCTCCTGGGACAGCGTGCCGTCGTTCGCGCCTGGCTACGCCGGCCAGGACGAGCTCGACCACGCGTTCTTCGCGGCAGCCGTTGTGTGCGCCGCCTGGAGGCCGTCGAGGGGTGTGACCCTCATCGACGCCTCTCGCGCGTGGCCTCTCACGCGTGCCTCAGACCCCGCGTTGACGATTCGCCCGAGAATTCCGATAATTCTACTCGGGATTAGCCCGCGGCCCCGTCCCGCGGCCGCGGCGTTCCCGGACCTTCCGACCCAAACCGCGGCCCGACGGCCGTGAACGGACCGCGGCCCGACGGCCGTGACTGGAGCAGCGATGACCTCGACCCGCGACCTCGTTCGCGACGAACGCGACCAGTTCGCGTTCCACGACGACATCACCTACCTCGCCGAGACGAAGCGCGGCCTGACCCGTGCGACCG
This sequence comes from uncultured Chloroflexia bacterium, assembly GCA_963806265.1. Classification (GTDB taxonomy): domain Bacteria; phylum Chloroflexota; class Limnocylindria; order Limnocylindrales; family CSP1-4; genus CAIXZV01. Next base: position 100,396 of record CAWDXT010000015.1, on the reverse strand, counting down.
TGGAGGAGATCAGCCGGTTCAAGGACGAGCCGGATTGGATGCTCCAGTTCCGGCTGCGCGCCTATGACCATTTCGTCAAGCGCTCGATGCCGTCCTGGACCGATGGCCTGACCGACATCGACTTCGACAAGATCGTCTACTACCGCAAGCCGTCGGAGCGCGAGGAGAAGTCCTGGGACGACGTTCCGGAGCAGATCAAGGCGACGTTCGAGAAGCTCGGGATCCCCGAGGCCGAGCGCAAGTTCCTCGCCGGCGTGGGCGCCCAGTACGACTCCGAGGTCGTGTATCACTCGGTTCGCGAGGAGCTGTCCAAGATCGGCGTCGTGTTCATGGGCACGGACCAGGCGCTCAAGGAGTACCCGGACATCTTCCGGCAGCACTTCGGCACCGTCGTTCCGCCCGAGGACAACAAGTTCGCCGCGCTCAACAGCGCGGTCTGGTCGGGCGGCTCGTTCGTGTACGTGCCCAAGGGGGTCGAGGTCCCGCTGCCGCTGCAGGCGTACTTCCGGATCAACGGCGAGAACACCGGCCAGTTCGAGCGCACGCTGATCGTCGTTGAGGAGGGCGCCAAGGTCCACTACATCGAGGGCTGCACGGCGCCCATCTACGCGACCGACTCGCTGCACGCGGCGGTGGTCGAGGTCGTCGCCCTGCCGCACAGCAAGGTCCGCTACACGACGATCCAGAACTGGTCGAACGACGTCTACAACCTGGTCACCAAGCGGGCGCACGCGCACGCCTGGTCCACCGTGGAATGGGTCGACGCCAACACGGGCTCGCGCAAGACGGTCAAGTTCCCGGCGATCTACCTGCGCGGCGAGGGCGCCCGGGCCGAGGTCATCTCTGTGGCCGTCGCCGGCCGCGGCCAGCATCAGGACACGGGGGCGAAGGCGATCCACCTGGCGCCCAACACGACGTCCCGGATCGTGTCCAAGTCGGTGTCCAAGGACGGTGGCCGGGCGACGTATCGCGGTCAGCTCAAGGTGGCTCCGGGTGCGACCGGCGTGACCGCCAGCGTGCGCTGCGACGCGCTGATGCTCGATGACGAGAGTCGCAGCGACACGTACCCCTACATCGACATCCAGGAAGACGACACGACGATGACCCACGAGGCCACCGTGGGCAAGATCAGCGCCGACCAGATCTTCTACCTGATGAGCCGCGGCCTGACAGAGAACGAGGCCCAGAACCTGGTGATCCAGGGCTTCCTCGAGGTGTTCACCAAGGAGCTCCCGATGGAGTACGCGGTGGAGTTCAATCGCCTCGTCAAGCTCGAGATGGAAGGGTCGCTCGGGTGAGCGGGGTGGCCGAAGCATCGACCGAGGCGGGCTCGCCGGTTCCGGCGCAGACCGCCGCTCGGGGCCGCCGCCGGGCGGCACCCGGGGACCTCAGCTATCGCCCCGACCGGGCGCTGATCGAGCGCCGGGCCGCCGGCGAGCCTTCGTGGCTGGCCGCGGATCGCACGGCCGCGCTGGCCGCCTTCGACGTGCTCCCCATCGAGCCCAACCAGCTGTACACGGGCTACGTCGACCTCCGGGCCGCGCAGCTGGCAGACGTCGTCGCCTGGGATGGCACCGACAACGGCCGAGACGCGGCGACCGACCTCGAGCCCGGCCTCTCGGCGCTACTTTCGTTCGACGATCACCGGGTGGCCACGCTTGCGCTCGATCCGACCGCACGCGCAGCCGGCGTGACGGTCGAGCCGCTGGGCGCCCTCGTGGAGCGCGATCCCGAGCTGGCCCGGACCCTGCTGACCGATGCCGACTCGCTGCCGGCCGACGACCGGCTGGCGCAGCTCAGCCGCGCGGCATGGAGCCAGGGCGCCTTCGTCCATGTCCCGGCCGGCGTCGTGCTGGAGCAGCCGATCGTCGTGCGCTGGTCGGTGGGCGCGCCCGGCCGGGCGCTCCACGCCCGCTCGATCGTGGTGCTGGGGGAGGGCGCCGAAGCGTCGCTCGTCGAGGAGATCGTGCCCTCGGGGGCCGCGCTGGCCGGCGAGCAGTCGCTGTTCACGTCGACGAGCGAGGTTCGCCTCGGGGCGCACGCCCGACTGGCGATGGCCAGCCTCCAGGAGAGCGGGCCCGACCAGATCGTGTTCCAGCAGCGGCGAGCAACGGTGGGGGAGGGCGCCGATCTGCGCTGGGCGCTGGCCCAGCTGGGCGGCCGTCTCGTGCGCTCCCGCGTCGACAACGTCCTGGCCGGCGACCGGAGCATCGTGGAGCAGGTCGAGATCGTGTTCGGCGCCGCCGAGCAGCTGCACGACCTCACCTCGTACACCCGTCACCTCGGGCGCGACACGACCGGCGAGCTGATGTCCAAGGGCGTGCTGATCGACAGGGCCCGAAGCTACATGAAGGGCCTGATCACGATCGAGCGCAGCGCCATCGGCACCGACAGCTTCCTGGGCGAGTTCGGGATGAACCTGACCAAGACGGCCCGTGCGGTCGCGATCCCGTCGCTCGAGATCGATCAGCCGGACTGCCGCCGGGCAGCCCACTCCTCCTCGGTCGGCCCCATCGACGATGCGCAGCTGTTCTACCTCGAGAGTCGCGGCATTCCCGCCGCCGACGCGAGGAAGTTCATCGTGATGGGCTTCCTGGAGCCGGTGGTCGCACGGGTGCCCCTCGAGGCTTCTCGCGAACGCCTGCGGGACGCCCTCGAGGCGAAGTGGTCCGTCGGTTCGACCGGCGACGCCTGAACCGTCGCCCACCTGCGCGGGCCTGGATGCCGCGGGTAATCGGCTGGGAGAGTCCCGCTCCCTGCGGGTAACGGCTGGGAGAGCCCCCTGCGTGTGCCCGGCTCGGACACCCCGACCGCCGCGGTCCCCGGCTCGGACACCCCGACCGCTGCGGTCCCCGGCTCGGACACCCCGACCGCTGCGGTCCCCGGCTCGGACGCTCCCGGGCCCCTGCCGGTCCGGCTACCATCGACGCGTGAGTCGTCGCATCGATCTGCTCGCCGCCGATGAGCTCGCCGAGGGCGAGATGCGTATGGTCTGGGTCGAGGAGACCGACCCTGTCCTCGTCGTCCACGTCAACGGCGACTTTCATGCCCTCCAGGGCACGTGCTCGCACGAGTACTTCGAGCTCGATCGCGGCTTTCTGACGGCCGGTACGCTGACCTGCTCGCTCCACCTGTCTCGGTTCGACCTGGCCAACGGGGAGCCGCTCGACCCGCCGGCCGAGCTGCCCCTGGCCGTGTACCCGGTCGAGATCATCGACGGGCGGGTCACGATCGAGGTCGCCGACGGCCCGCTGGAGGTCAACGAGGAGGCCTGACGCTCCTCGCGAGCGTTCCTGCGCCCGGCGCGCCGCGCCCTGTGACTGACGGCCGTGTCCGTGACTGCCGGTCGCCCCGCCGGTCAGTCGATCAGCGTGCCACCGTTGATGTCGACCGTCTCGCCGGTCACGTAGCCGGCATCACCCGACACGAGGTAGGTCACCAGCGCGGCCACCTCCTCCGCCGTGCCCAGACGACCCACCGGGATCCTGTCCACGAGCTCGCGCGCATTGGGGAGCATGCCGGTGTCGATCAGCGCCGGTGCCACGACGTTGGCGGTGATCCCGTCGCGCGCGTACTCGCTGGCGATGGACTTGATGAGCACCATCAGCCCGGCCTTGGATGCAGCGTACGCCGCGGACCTCGCGCCGCCCGACTTCCCCGCGGCTGCGCCCAGCGCCACGATCCGCCCATAGCCAAGTGCGCGCATCCCGGGCGCCGCACGGCGCACGGTCAGGAAGGCGCCCGTGAGGTTGACGGAGATCGTTCGCTCCCAGAGCTCGGTCGAGGTCTCCTCGAAGGGCACCAGCGGTGTGATGCCCGCACCCAGGACGAGCACGGACGTGGTGCCCAGCTCGGCCTCGATCCGGTCGAACGCGGCGCCGACGGCCGCCTCGTCGCTGACGTCGCACTCGATGCCCAGGACGTCGTCTCGCTCCGGTGGCACGAGGTCCAGGACGGCCACGCGGCAGCCGTTGGCGACGAGGGAATCGACGATTCGCAGCCCGATCCCACGACCGGCGCCGGTGACGACGGCAACGCGGCCGTCGAGGGCGGTGACTCGGAGCATCGGTGCGCCTCCTCGGTCCGGCACGTCCCAGCGGCCGTTCTCGATCATGGTAGGTCGGCCCGGCCGGTGATGCGGGTTCCGCTAGACCATTGGGCTCGCACCCACCTCGACCAGCGGCTCGTGCTCGGGCGCGGATCGGAGCTGGAGCACGGCCGCACCGGCAAGCACGAGGCCGCCACCCAGGAGCTGGATCGGCACCATCGGCTCGTTGAGCAGCAGCGCCGCCAGGAACACCCCGACCACGGGCTCGAACAGCATCAGGATCCCGGTGCGCGTGCCGCCCACGAACCTGATCGCCCGCAGGAACAGCACGGTCGAGACCCCGCCGGCGAGAACGCCGGACGCGAGCAGGATCGCCCATGTATCGGGATCCCCGAACGGCGCCGCCAGCTGCGAGCCCTGGCCGATGAGCACGGCCATCACGGCCGCCCCGAGCACCGACGCCAGCAGGATGACGATCGTTGCGACGTCGGCCGGGACCGATCGATAGCCATCCCGGCTGATCGTGACGAACACGACCTGACAGGCCGCGGCGCCGAGCCCGAGCATCACGCCCAGGACGTCGATCGACGCCCCGGCCCCGGAGCCCATGCTGCCCAGGAGCACGAGCACGACGCCCAGCGACGAGAGAGCCAGGGCGAGGAGCTTGGAGGCGGTGGCCCGCTCGTTCCCGGTGGCGACGTCGACCACGGCCACGCCGGCCGGGTACGTGTAGAACATGAGCAGGGCCAGCGCGATCGGGACCATGCTGAAGGCGCTGAACATCGCGGCGTTGATCCCGAGGCCCATGAGGGCAGCGATCAGGAGCGTTGCCCGGCCACGCCGATCCAGGCTCGTGACCGAGGCGACCGCGGCTCTCGCGGAGCGCCGGGCCGCGATGACGCCGACCAGGAAGGCCGTGCCCAGCAACGCCCGCCAGGCCGTGAACGCGATGGCGCCGACGCCGGCCTCACCGGCAAAGCGCGACAGTGGGCCAAGGGTGCCGAACAGCGATGCCGCGAGGAGGGCATTGGCGGTTCCGAGCAGGAGCGCGCGGTCGCGTGACATGGCGGCCCATGGTAGCCCGGGGCCGGTGCGCGGCGCGGTCACCCCTCGCGGCAGCCCGGCTTCGTCGTACCGCACGCCGGCCGGATGATGCCGGCATGCTGCAGGCCGCGATGGCTCAGCGGCGGAGGACGACTCCTCGTCCCGCCGCCGTCGCCGCGGCCAGGATCGCCGTGCCGAACACGACATCCGCCAGGCCGGTGCCGAGATGCGTCGCCACGATGCGGCCCGCCGGTCGGGGGGAGTCGGCGTCGAGCCGCTCCCCGAACATGGCCGCGGGATCCGGATAGCCGTCGAACTGGCCGGCATCCCGGTTCGCCAGGAACTGATCCCGGTGATCGACGACGAACATCGCCGCGTCACGTGCCACCTCGGCGGCGCAGTACGTCGCGTAGTCGACGGGTACCACGAGCGCCTGCGGGCCAAGCCAGTCGTTGGTCATCACCTGTCGCTCGGGCGGGGCCACGAACGAGGCCACGGTGACCACGACGTCGGCACCGTCGACGGCCTCGCGCGCTGAGGCTGCCACCCGTGCCGCGCCGATGCCCTCGGCGCTGCGCGCTTCCTCCGCCAGCCCTTCGGCCCGCTCCGGCGAGCGGTCGAACAGGGCCAGGTTCACGCCCGGAAGCACGTGCCCCAGCACCGGCACGTGGCTGTGGCCCTGCACCCCGGCGCCGATCAGGGCAGCGCGGTACGGCCGTCCGACCACGGGCGGTGCCCAGGCGCGGATCGCGACCCCCGACACGGCTGCGGTGCGCTGCGCCGTGATCGGTCCCGCGTCGAGGATGCCCGTCGGCAGGCCCGTTTCGGGATCGTTCAGCAGCAGCACGCCGTTGATCGCCGGCAACCCGAGCGCGCTGTTGGTGCCGAAGCCGAGCACCCATTTCATGCCCAGCTGATCGTCCGCCCCGTCAGGGTCGGCCCCCGGCAGGAACGCCGGCATCGCGTGGGCGAACGCCCCGTCGGGTCGGGGGTGGACGGCGATCTTCGCGGGCAGCTCGGCGCGGCCGGCCAGGCCCCGCAGGGTGGTCTCGGCCAGGGCCAGGCGTTCGGGCAGCGGGGGCATCGATGCAGCCACGTCGTCGGCGTCGAGGTAGCGAAGCCCGGGCGTGTCGGACATGGCTGCAGTCTAGCCATCCTCCGCTTCCGCTAGATTGACGCCGTGAGCATCGTCCGGAGCCTTGAGAACCTGAAGCTCGAGCAGGATGCGGTTGTCCTGTACGACGCCCTGGCCGACATCGAGAAGGACCCGCAACGCTCGGCGGCATTTCGCCACATCGCGCACAACGAGCGACGCCATGCGGCGATCTGGGCCGAGCGCCTCGAGGAGCTGGGCGCGACGGTCCCGCCTCCGGCACGCCCCCGGATGCGCATCCGGCTGATCATCCTGATCGCCCGAATCTTCGGAACGCGGGCCGTGTCCGAGCTGGTGCAAAGCCTCGAGGGGGACGAGGAGGCAACCTACGAGGCGCAGGGTCAGAGCTCCGAGATCGAGTCGATCGCCGCGGACGAGCGCGAGCATGCCCAGATCTGGGAGGAGCTCGACGCGGCGGCCGTGACGGCGCCGCCGCAGGACGTGGGCCGCCGGAAGCGAGCGCTGGACACGGTCCAGGCCGCCGGGCACCCGGAGGTCGATGGCTCCCGGGCCGAGGAGCCGGAGGACATCCAGCGCCGGGAGCGTTGGCATCGAAGTGGTCGGTCGGGAACGTTGCGGGCAACGATCTTCGGCGTGTCGGACGGCCTGGTGTCGAACCTGTCCCTGGTGATGGGCGTGGCAGGGGCATCGGACCAGGGCAGCTTCATCCTGCTGGCCGGGATCGCCGGCCTGCTCGCGGGTGCGTTCAGCATGGCGGCGGGCGAGTACGTGTCGATGCAGAGCCAGCGCGAGCTGTTCGAGCGCCAGATCGAGCTCGAGCGGGCAGAGCTCGAGGCGATGCCCGACGAGGAGCGGCGCGAGCTCGCGGCCCTGTACATGGGCAAGGGCTTCACCAGACCCGAGGCGGAGCGGATCGCCGAGCGTATGTTCGAGGATCCGGGGACGGCCCTCGACGCGCTCGTCCGGGAGGAGCTCGGCCTCGATCCGACCGAGCTCGGCTCGCCGTGGGGAGCGGCCGCCGGCTCGTTCGCGGCGTTCTGCGTGGGCGCTGCCGTCCCGGTGATCCCGTACCTGTTCGGTGGCGGCACCGCAAGCTTCGTCGCGAGCCTCGTGCTGAGCCTCGGCGCCCTGTTCCTGGTTGGTGCCGGCGTGAGCCTGCTCACGGGTCGATCCACCCTGTTCTCGGGGCTCCGTCAGACGGGCCTCGGCGCGGCCGCTGCCGCCGTGACGTTCCTGGTGGGTCGGATCATCGGCGTGGGGGTTTCCGGCTAGCCATGGCGGCACGAGGGGCCGAGCTCATGGACCGGTTGCGCGGCGAGGGTCTCGATCCGGGCTCGTGGTCGAACGGTCCGGGTGCCCGCTATGCCGCCCACGAGCATGGATACGACAAGGTGCTGGTGTGCGCCTCGGGATCGATCCGGTTCGGTCTCCCGGGCACGGGGCAGAGCGTCGACCTTGCCGTCGGCGATCGCCTGGACCTGCCGGCCGGGACCGCACACGACGCGATCGTCGGTGGCGACGGGGTCACCTGCCTCGAGGCGCACCTTCCGGCGCGCAGCCTCCCGTCCCTGCGCCGAATGCCCGCGGGCGACTGGTAGCGAGGCCGGACGCGGCCGGGTCCGGCCGGGAGGCTCGTCGTGGGCAGCCGAGGCCCTCAGCCGACCCGCAGGCAGGCAAGGCACGCCCGCATGGCGCGTGGCGGGACGACGATCCTTGCCGACCCGTTGACCCAGGCATTCGCGCGGCCCTCGCTCCTCGCCCGCTCACACCAGATCAGAACCGCGCTGAGTCGCAGGAACCGGTCGTAGAACGCCCGCCGGCTCTCGATCCGGGCACGGGCGAGGAACGCCTCGTCCCGGTGATCGGCCAGCGCGCGCAGCTCGAGCACCGCAGCGGCGACATCGATCGAACCGGCGTCATCGCCGTCAACGGCGATGAGCAGCACGTTGGGGACCGACGGCGGCAGCTGCCGCAGCTTCGCCACGATCGCTCCCCCGAGTGCCACCGAGTCGGGCAGGCGGCGGAGCCGCGTCACCTCGATGTTGAACGGCCGCTCACCGCGCAGGGTCACGGTCAGATCCGGCCCGACGTGGCGCGAGCCGTAGGCCTCGAAGGCGACGTCGATCCGTCGGTCCTCGAGCAGCAGCTGGGCGACCCTGATCTCCGCCCGCACGTCGAGCCGCGCGTCGAGATCAACGGCGCCCCGCACCTTCTTGCGGATCTTGTCCCGGTGCCGCTCCGCGAAGGCCATGAACGGCGCGGAGCGGTCGAGCCACGTGACGATGTCCGAGGCGAGCGGCTCGTCGGACCGGTCGTCCAGGAGGTGGCTGGCGAGGCGCTGGACCCGCAGGGCCGGCGCCCGTCGGTCGTCCCGCTTCCTGTCCTTCCCCCGGGCGGGCGTGCCCGGGCGACGGTGATCGGCGTCGGCCGGCGTCATCGACGCCTCAGGGGATGCTGCCCACGAACGCCATCGCCGGGGGCTCGAGCGCAAGCTCGTATTCCTCGACGGCGGCGGGCACCACGATCGACTGGTTGATCTCGACGTCCTCTCGCCAGCCGTCACCTGCGGCCGTGATCCGACCGCCCACGGCCGTCACGACCTCGAGAGTGCGGCCGGCCGGCGCTCGGCGGCGTCCGACGCCGTCCGGTGCGCCAATGAGGATCTCGAGGCGAAACTCGGGGGTCGTCAGGGCGTCGCCGTCGAGCCGGAACCCGGATCCGGATTGGATCGCGTGTGCCCCGGGCACGACGGCCCGCAGGGCTTCCGCGATATGCAGCGACCGGCCCGGCGCCGACGGCCGGCCCCAGTCGGAGATCCGGTAGGTCAGGTCGGATGGCTGCTCGATCTCGTACACGAGAAGCCCGGCCCCGATCGAGTGGATCGTGCCCGCGCGGATCAGCCACGCGTCGCCCGGTCGCCCATCGCGTGCCTCGCATTCGATCCTGCCCAGGGTGCCCTTGCCGATCGCGGCACGGAGGTCCGTCGCGGCCAGGTCGGGGCGTGGGCCGGTGATCAGCCGGGCATCGGGATCGGCAGCGAGCACCACCCACGCTTCGGCCTTGCCCACGCTGCCCTCGCCGTGGAGCTCGGCCGCGACCGCGTCCGAGGGATGGACCTGGAGGGACAGCCAGTCCGCCGCGTCGATGAGCTTGATCAGGAGCGGGAACCGTGATCCGAGGAGCGCAAGCCCCCGATCGCCGACGAGGAGCGCTCCGTGGCGCCGGGCGAGCTGGTCCAGCGTTGCCTGACCGTCGGCCAGCTCGACCATCGAGTCGGGACCAGCCAGCCACAGCTCACCGATGCCGGCGTCGCCGAGTCGCTTCCCGGCCCACGGGCGATGGCTGGGAGCCGCGATCGGACGGATGGGACGGACCAGCTCGAGCGTGCTCATGCCCGCGACGAACCGGGTCGCGACGTCCCTGCTCGCAACATGCGTGTCCCCGGGCATTCGACCTGCGCATGCATCGCCCGGGAAGCATACGGGCCCGGTGACGACGCCGTGCAGCTCGTACCCCTGGGAGCGGCCGTGACCGGGAGCGGGACCCGCGGGTGCTCGTGAAACGACGAACGCCCCGGTCACGGACCGAGGCGTTCAGTGGGGTACGCTGTGGCGCCTGGCCGCGAGGGTGCGGCTGGCGGCGAGGGAGCGCCTAGCGGCGAGCCAGGAGCGCCCAGAGTCGCGGGTTCTCGTAGAGATCGCTGGAACGCTCGATGTCCTCGGCGCTCTCCACGATGCTGACGATCGAGACCAGCGCCAGGAGCGCGAACACGGCAACGACGACCATCTCGTGCACCTCTTGCTGCGGGGACTGCCGCGGACCGAGGTCGGTCCCGCCGGACGGCCCGGCGGGGTCGGCGTCCCGATGCCCCTTGCAAGTTCGAGTATACCTACGATTCTAAGGCGAGCAATGGAAATTGCCTGATGATTGACGGTTAGATGGCAAGAAGTTCAGGCCTGAATCGGAACGACGCCCGGATCCTGGAGATCCTCCAGGAGGATGGTCGCCGCTCGTACGCCGACCTCGGCGCCGACGTCGGGATGACGGGTCCGTCCGCCCACGAGCGGGTCAAGAAGCTGGAGGCACGGGGAGTCATCCGCCGCTATTCGGCCGTCGTGGATCCGGGCTCGATGGGGCTCACCGTGCTCGCATTCACCTGGGTCACCCAGGCGCCGGGCACGATCGCCAACGACCTGACTCCCGATCTCGCGCGGATCGCCGAGATCGAAGAGTGTCACCACATCACGGGCGAGGCGGACTACCTGCTCAAGATCCGGGCGCGCGACATGGAGCACCTGGGCGAGATCGTCCGCCAGGTGCAGACCACGCGGCACGTGTTCTCGACCGAGACGGACGTGGTGTTCAGCACCGGGTTCGAGGGTCGCCCGATCCCTCTCGCGCAGGAGCAGGACCAGGCGTCGGAAACCGGTCGCGGCCCGGCGACGTAGGGCGATGATGGAGCCGCCGCACGAACCTGAGGATCCCGTCCTGGTCAGGGCGGTCGCCGACGGATCAGAGGCGGCGCTGAGCGTGCTCTACGACCGGTACGTCGAGGTCGTCCACGCCGTTGCGCTGCGGGTCGCGGGGGACCGGCAGCTGGCCGAGGAGATCGTGCAGGAGACGTTTCTTGCCCTGTGGAACCGGGCCGAGCTGTTCAACCCGGCCGCGGGCTCGCTGTCCACGTGGCTTCGGGCGATCGCGCGCAACCGGACCATCGACCGGCTGCGTGCCGCCGGGCGCCGCCCGACGACGGCCACGATCGGGCGGCGGGCGGAGCTCGACGCCGAGACCGAGCTCGAGCTGCTGGCTGCCCGGTCCACGGTCGTCGGCGGTGCGTTGCCGCCCATCGCTCCCGAGGACCACGCGATTGCGAACGAGGTCGGGGCCGCCGTCAGGATGGCGCTCGCCGAGATGCCCGAGGAGGAGCGCATCGTCATCGTGCTTGCCTACCGCGACGGTCTCAGCCAGTCCGAGATCGCCCAGCAGCTGGCGTGGCCGCTGGGCACCGTGAAGACGCGAACCCGGCGCGCGCTGGGGCATCTGCGACAGGCGCTCGAGCGGGATGGCAACGTGATGGGCGGGCCGGGACCCGAGCGCGGGGTGCCGGCCTGATGGACCACGCCGAGGCGCTGGAGCTGCTCGAGATCGCGGCAGTGGAGCCGGGTGGTCTCGATCGACTGATGGCCGGCGATACGCCGGAGGCGGCGGCGGTGGCGGGCCACCTTGCGGGCTGCGAGTCGTGCGCGCTTCAGGTGGGGCAGATCCGGCGAACCACCGAGCTGGCCCGCGAAGTGATCCGGACCCAGCCGGATCCGGCGCTCCGCGAGCGCACCCTGGCCTACGTGCGGGCCGTCGGTCGGCCGCGCGATGCGGGCGACAGCCACGCTGCGAGCAGGTCGCCGGGCTCGATGCCGGTGGCCCCGCTACCAGCGCCGTCGCGATCCGGGAGTCGTCGCCTGGTCGGCTGGGCGGCCATCGCCGCCGCGGTGCTGATCGTCGTGTCGGCCGGCGCGGGTTACCTCGCCGGCACGAGGCCGGGCGGCAACGCACCGCAGGATCGGGACCAGCAGATCGCCCTCCTGGCCGACGCCGCGACGACGGCGGTCGTGATCCAGTCACAGCCCGATGCCCAGCGGGTGGCGCTCGTCGGTACCGCGGCTGCCCCGGGTGCGGCGGGCTCGATCCTGTTCTCGGCGGCCGCGGGCCGGCTCGTCGCGACCGCCACGGCCCTCCCGGCGCTTGACGACGGCGAGGAGTACGGATGCTGGGCCGAGGTGGCCGGTCAACGCATCCGGCTGGGGCGGATGTACCCGGCCGGCAAGGTCTGGACCTGGGCCGGCTCCGCCCAGGGCCTGGATGCGCTGCCGGCCGGATCGACGTTCGGAGTCTCGGTCGGGCCGATCGATGGACGCACCGACCCGATGCCGGTGCTCACGGGGACCCTCTAGCCGCGGTCGCAGAGCGGTCGGTCATTCGCCACGCGCGCCGCGCCCGCCACGTCGACCGCGCCGAACCTCAGGCCTGCAATCCCTCGTTCGGGACAGCCGATTCCTCGTCCGGCTGGTGCTCGACCGGGTCGACCTCGTCGGGGGCGAGCAGCACGTCAGGCGGCGGGAAGCCGAGATACGCGCGGTGCGCGCGCAGGACGCGCTCCGCCGTCCCGGCGTCGATCCGCTCGTCGTCGAGATGGCGGGCGATCCATGCCGCCTCGGCCGTGCGCTCGCGGTCGTCGATCTCGCGGTCACGGCGGTTCGAGTCGGCGATCACGAGCCAGGTCATCACGCCTCCCGCGACGACACCGACGATGAGCAGCCACCAGTTGAACTCAGCGCCCATGGGCACTCCGTGCTCCCGGCCCGACCTCGGCGCATCCCGCGACGGTCGCCGGCCTGTGCGCGAGGATAGCCGACCCTTCCGGGAACGGCCCCGGACCGGGACCCGGCGATGGACGGCGCTCGCGGCGGATACACTCTCGCTCCATGCTTCCCCTCACGCCGTTCGTGCTGTCGCTCGGGTCCGTGCTCGCCCTGATCGCGGTCACGCCCGATCCGATCGCCATCCATCTCGGCCCCGTCCCGGTGTTCTGGTACGGGGTCTGCTACGCGATCGGGCTGGCGGCCGACCTACGTCGTCATCACGCGGGAGGCACGGCGCCGAGGCCTGGACGCGCGGCTCGTCGACAACGGGATCATCATCGTCGGCATCGCGGCGCTGCTCGGTGGCCGGCTCTACCACGTCATCGACCAGTGGCACCTGTACCAGGACAACCCGCTCAAGATCTTCCTGCCGCCCTACACCGGGCCTCGGCGTCTACGGCGGGATCATCACCGGCATCGCTCGCCGCCTGGTACCTCACCCGACGCTGGCACCAGTCGTTCTGGAGCTGGGCGGACGTCATCGCCCCGGGCCTGTTCGTGATGCAGGCGATCGGCCGCTGGGGCAACTTCTTCAACCAGGAGCTGTACGGCCCGCCGACCGACCTGCCGTGGGGGATCACGATCGACTGCGCGCACCGCGTCGGCGACCACGGGATCGCGCAGTGGCCGTGCGACCAGTACCCGGTTGCCACGACGGGCTTCCACCCGCTGTTCCTGTACGAGTCGCTGAGCGGCGTGCTGGGCGCGATCACGCTGCTCTGGATCGCGCGGCGGTGGGGCAGCCGGATGCGGCCCGGCGACCTGTTCCTGATCTTCTTCATCTGGTACGGCGCCGTGCGCTTCGCCCTCGAGACGTTCCGGACGGGCAACTGGACGTTCTTCGGGGTCGCCGACGGCGATGCTGGTGTCCGGCGATCGCGATCGTCGGCTCGATCCTGGTGCTCGCGTATCGGCATCGGCCCGGGCGCGGCCGGGGGCGATCGCTGGGGTGAGCCGCCCGGGCCGCGACGACGACGCCCGGATGACGACGACGGAAGATGGGTCGACGGGCGACGAGGAGGACGCCGGCGGACGGCGAGGTCGACGAGGAGGACGACGGCCGGGCGACGAGGCCGCCCGGCGAGGGCGCGCCGGGCGACGAGGGTGACGACGCCGCGACCCCGCCTGAGCCGGCCGGACCGAGCCGCGCCCCCGACGGCAGGCCGCCCGTCCCGCCGCCGGCCGGCCGCGCGCACCTCACCGGAGGCGCTCGCCGCGGCGCGGGGTGGCATCGAGGAGGGCCTCGCGTGGCTGGGACGCGAGCCTGAGTCGCGCGCGCTCGCGGCTCTACCGCGCTGCTGCGGCTCGTGGCGCGCGCCGTCCTGTTCGGCGCGCTTCCGGTTCCGCATCGACGCACCGCGGGCGGGAGCACCTGCCCGCCGGCGGGCGGCTACCTCCTCATCGCCGCGGCCCATCGCGGCTGGATGGACCCGTTCGTCGTGATGCACGCGCTGCCCGCGGAGCCCCGGTGCTGGTTCCTCGGCAGCGGCCCGTCGACGTTCACCGCCCGGTGGCGCGAGCGGCTGATCCATCGCCTCGGCGGTCTGCTGCCCGTGTGGCGCGGCGGCCTGGGGATCGACCAGCACGTCGCTGCCGCCCGAGGCCGTGATCCGGCAGCGGCGGCGTGTTCGTCCAGATGCCCGAGGGAACGGTGAGCGGACCGCCCGGGCCGCATCGGGCCATTCCGCCACGGGCGCGGCGCTGATCGCGCTCCGGACCGGGGCGCCGATCGTGCCTGCTCGCGATGGCGGGCACGGAGGAGCTGTACCTCGGCCGGCGCATGGCCTCGCGGGTCCTGCCCGCGACCGATGCGCGTGCGCGCTGCTCGAGCGACGCGTGGGACGGCGCGCTGCCCGCCGGCCGGGTCAGCGCGACGAGCTCGACCTCGCGCGCCGCCTGACGGCGCGCTTCGACGGCCGGCTCGGGCCGGTGGTCGAGGCGCATCCACCCGGCACCGTCGATCCGCCGGACCGACCGCGCCGGCTCCGTCGCCGGCTCACCTGGCTGCTCCTGCGACCCGGGCCGCCTCGAGCGCTGAGCCGATCTCCTGAGGCCCGGGCGGGCACCGGCCACGCGAGCGGCAGCCCGGATCGACGCCAGGTATGCTCGGGCTCCGATGCAGTACGCGGATACGATCCTCGACCTGGTCGGGAACACGCCCCTGGTCCGGATCTCGCGGCTCACCCGCGACCTTGGCCCCGCCGGACGGCCAGCCGCTGCTGCTGGCCAAGCTCGAGATGCTCAACCCGGGCGGCTCGGTCAAGGACCGGATCGGGCTGCCGATGATCGAGGCCGCCGAGCGTGCGGGTCTGCTCAGGCCCGGGCGGCACGATCATCGAGCCCACGTCGGGCAACACCGGCCACGGCCTTGCGATCGCCGCCGCGCTCAAGGGCTATCGCTGCATCTTCGTCATGGCCGACAAGCAGTCGGCCGAGAAGCAGGCGCTGCTGCGCGCCTACGGCGCCGAGGTCGTGCTGTGCCCCGACCAACGTCGCACCCGAGTCGCCCGAGAGCTACTACTCGGTCGCGGCGCGCCTGGCCCGCGACATCCCCGGCGCGTTCAAGCCCGGACCAGTACTGGAACCCCGAGAACCCGGCCGCCCACGAGCGCACGACCGGGCCCGAGATCTGGGACCAGACCGAGGGCCGGATCACGCCACCTCGTGGCGTCGGCCGGCACCGGCGGCACCGTCAGCGGGGCCGGCGCGCTACCTGAAGTCGCGGAACCCGGCGATCCGCGTGATCGGCGCCGACCCCGAGGGCAGCGTCCTTCAGCGGTGACACCGCGCGCCCGTACCTGACCGAGGGTGTCGGCGAGGACTTCATGCCCGGCACCCACGACCCGTCCGTCGTCGACCGCTGGGTGCGCGTGAGCGACCGTGACGCGTTCGCGATGGCCCGCCGGATCACGCGCGAGGAGGGGATCCTGGCCGGCGAGTCGTGCGGCACCGCGATGCTCGCCGCGCTCGACGAGGCTCGCCGCCTTTGCGCGAGGCCGCCGCCGCGGCGTCGCGGCCGTGCGTCGTCATCCTGCCGGACGGCGGTCGGAACTACCTGTCCAAGCTCTACAACGACGAGTGGATGCGGGCCAACGGCCTGCTCTCGACCACCGGGGCGGTGGTCCGCGTCGTCGAGGTCCTGACGCGAGCGCCACCAGGGCCAGGAGATCCCGGACGTCGTGCTGGCCCGGACGACCGACCGGGTCGGGCGCCGCGATCGACCTGCTCCAGCTGTACGGCATCAGCCAGCTCCCGGTGTCCGAGCATCCGGACGGCGATGACCTGGCCGGCATCGTCGGCTCGGTCAGCGAGAAGGGCCTCCTCGACCGCGCCTACCGCGACCCCGAGATCGTGGGCCGGCACGGTGGGCGAGGTGATGGACCGTCCGCTGCCGATCCTCGACGTCGAGGCGGTCCTCGACGACGCGTTCGCGCTGCTGTCCGGAGGCGCCGCGGGCGCTGCTCGCGATCCGGGCCGGGCGACCGGTCGGCGTGATCACCAAGCTCGACCTGCTCGAATACCTTAGCCACGGGTCCAGCGGGCGTGTAGGGTAGCCGAACCCATAAGGGGATCCGACGGAGAGGCGATACCGATGGCGATCGAGGTCACGCTGGACAACTTCGCCCGTGCGGAGACCGACCGGATGTTCGCCGGCCTGGTCCAGCAGGCAGGCGGCGTGAACCGCTGGTTCCACAACCGGCAGCCGACGCCGATCGAGAACCAGCCGGTCATTCGCATGAACCGGGACACGCTCTACAGCGTGGCCGTGGTGGACATCGCCGGTGACGCGCTGGCGACCCTGCCGGACGCGGGCGACCGATACCTGTCGGTGATGGTGGTCAACGAGGATCACTACATCAACGACATCTTCCACGAGGTCGGCGAGCATCGCGTGACCATGGACGCGTTCGACACCCCGTACGTCCTGCTGCGGCCCGCATCCTGGTCGATCCCACGGATCCGGCGGACCTGGCAGCGGTCCATGCGCTGCAGGATGGCCTCGGCCTCGAGGCGACATCGCGCGCGTCCGTTCGTGATGCCCGATACGACCAGGATCGTTCGACGCGACGCGCACCCGGATCACGGCCATGGCGGAGGGCTCGTTCAGCGCCGCGGGCGCCTTCGGGCGCCGCGAGGACGTCGATCCGAAGCTGCACCTGCGTCGGGACCGCGCTCGGCTGGGGCGGCCTGCCCGAGCACGAGGCCAGCTACGTGATCCGTGCCGACATCTCCCGCCGGGCGAGTATCGGCTGCACCGTGGGCGACGTGCCCGTCGATGCCTTCTGGTCGATCTCGGTCTACAACCGCGACGGGTTCTTCGAGCCGAACGACCAGGGCGTGTACAGCGTGAACAGCCTCACCGCCCAGCGTGATCCGGATGGGGCGGTCAGCGTCCACTTCGGTGGGGCGTGGCGATGGACGGCGCAACTGCCTGCCGATCACCGACGGCTGGAACTACGCGATCCGCCTCGTACCGGCCGCGTGCCCGAGATCCTCGATGGAAGCTGGTCGTTCCCGGACCACGAGCCGGTCGTCTGACGCACGGCCTCGTCCGGGAGCCGTCGGTGGACGTCGCTCAGGTCGCCGGGGACCAGCCGACTAGCGGTCGTCCTCCATTGCCGAGAGAGCTCTCGGCGAGACCGGCTTCGGGACGAAGCGCGCGCCACGGCCCATCACGCGCTTGAGATCGAGCGTCTCAGCCGCGTAGCCGGAACAGGAGCACCACCCGGATCCCAGGGTCGTGGTCGAGCACGCGCTCGGCCAGCTCGGATCCCCGACAGGCCCGGCATCACGACGTCGGTCACCAGGAGCCGGACCCGGCCGGCGTGGGCGCGCAGCAGGTCGCAGCGCCTCTGGGCCCCGCCGCCGGCCTGGAGGACGGTGTAGCCGTGGGCTTCGAGAGCTGCGGGCCTCGACCCGGCGCAGGCTGTCCTCGTCCTCGACCAGCAGGATCACCTCGTCGCCGCGCGCGGCGCTGCGCCGCCGGCGTGCGCCTCGGTGGCCGCGGCGTCGATCGCGGGCAGGTAGATCTTGAACGTGGTGCCGTCGCCCGGCTCGCTGTAGACGTCGATGTGGCCGCCGCGCTGCTCGACGATGCCGTGCACGTCGGCGAGGCCCAGCCCGGTGCCGCGGCCGACCTCCTTGGTCGTGAAGAACGGCTCGAAGATGCGCGCCCGGATCTCGGGCGTCCATGCCGCAGCCCGGTGTCGCTGACCGCGAGGAGGACGTAGCGGCCGGGCCGCGCACGCCCGGGTGCGCGCCGCGTAGCGCGTCGTCGAGCATCGACGTTGCGGGTCTCGATCGTCAGCCGGCCGCCGCGCGGCATCGCGTCGCGGGCGTTGACCGCGAGGTTCATCAGGACCTGGTCCAGCTGGCCGGGATCGACCTGGACGCGGCCGAGTCGCGTGGCCGAGCGCGAGACGCCAGGTCGACGTCCTCGCCGATCAGCCGCCGCAGCATCTTCTCGATGTCGACGACGGCGTCGTTGAGGTCGAGCACCCGGGGCTCAGCGACCTGCCGGCGGCTGAACGCGAGGAGCTGGCGGGTCAGCGCGGTCGCCCGGGCCGACCGCGGCCTGCGATCTCGCCGACCAGCTCGCGCGCCGACGCGTCGCCGGCCGGGCAGTCTCGCTGAGCAGGATCTCGGCGTAGCCGCGGATCACCGTCAGCATGTTGTTGAAGTCGTGCGCGACGCCGCCGGCGAGGCGCGCCGATCGACTCCATCTTCTGGGCCTGGCGGAGCTGCTCCTCGGCGGCCTTGCGGGCCGTGATGTCGACGATCGTGGCGAACACGCGGCAGCCGTCCTCGGTCTCGACCGGCGACAGGCTGATCTCGACCGGAAACTCGGTGCCGTCTTTGCGCCGCCCGGCGAGGTCGAGCCCGATGCCCATCGGTCGTGCGGTTGGCTGGCCGATGAACGCCGCCCGGTGACGGACGTGGTCGCCCGCGACGTGCTTCGGCACGAGCACCTCGACGGACCGGCCGACGAGCTCCTCGGGCGCGTAGCCGAACGTGCGCGTCACCTGGGGGTTGACGTACACGATGCGTGCCTCGGCATCAACCGCGACGATCGCGTTGGGCGAAGCGTCGAGGACGGCGAGGTGGCCGGTCGGCACGTTGCCTGGCTGGGGCTCGACGGGGACGCGTCGCATCGCCGGTCAGCTTGTCTCCTGCGGTTGAGCGCCGAGCCTACCCGTCGAGGGCCGGCGCGCGCAAGCCTTCCCGGTCAGGCTGCGGTCGTCGGCGCGACGGGCCGCGAGCGCGACCGGCCTGGCTTCGGGCCACAGCGTGCGATCATCGCGCCATGCACGACGCCGACGGCAGAGAACACGTTCGCCACCCGGGCCGTCCACGCCGGCCAGGAGCCCGATGAGCTGACGGGTGCGGTTGCGCCGCCGATCTACCAGACCTCCACCTTCGCCCAGGATGGCATCGGTCGGCCACGGCGCGGCTACGAGTACGCCCGGACGCAGAACCCCACCCGGCAGCGGCTCGAGCGGGCCGTCGCCGAGCTCGAGGGCGGCCGCCATGGGGTGGCCTTCGCGAGCGGGTCGGCGGCCACGGCCGCCATCGCGCAGCTCGCTGCTGCCGATGAGGAGATCCTCGTCGGCGACGACGTCTACGGCGGCACGTTCCGCTACCTCGAGTCCGTCCATCGGCCGTCCGGTGCGGGCAGCGCTCGGTACCTCGACCTCTCGGCCGGTACCGACGCCTGTGGGAGGCTCTGACCGACCGCGCTCGCCTGGTGTGGTTCGAGACGCCCTCGAACCCGTTGCTCAAGGTGACCGACATCGCTGCCTCGGCCGCGGCCGTCCGCGAGTGGGCGAGCCAGGCCGGGCGCCCGGCCCCGCGGGTCGTGGTCGACAACACGTTCGCCTCGCCGGCGCTCCAGCGGCCGCTCGAGCTGGGCGCCGACATCGTCTTTCACTCGGCGACCAAGTACCTCGCGGGTCACTCGGACACGGTGGTCGGGGTCGTCGTCACCAGCGACGACGAGGTGGCCTCCCGGCTGCGCTTCCTCCAGAACGCGATGGGTGCCGTCCCCGGCCCGTTCGACTGCTTCCTGGTGCTGCGCGGGCTGCGAACCCTGGCGCTGCGGATGGAGCGTCATTCGATGAACGCCATGAGCATCGCGCGCTGGCTGGCTGCGCGTGACGACGTGGCGCAGGTCCGCTACCCGGGCCTGACCGACGGGCCCCACGAGCATCCCGGCGCGGCGATCGCGGCCCACCAGATGCGCCTCGGCGACGTGCCGGCGTTCGGCGGCATGATCTCGTTCATTCCGGCACCGTCGTCCGGGGGCGGATCCGCCGCGCACCGGGCTGCGGCGGTCTGCGAGCGAACCCGCCTGTTCATGCTGGCTGAGTCGCTGGGCGGCGTGGAGTCGCTGCTCGAGCTGCCGGCCGCGATGACGCACCAGTCGGTCGCGGCGTCGCCGCTCGCCGTGGACCCGGCGCTGATCCGGCTCTCGGTCGGGATCGAGGCCGATGGACGATCTGATCGACGGACCTTGCACAGGCGCTCGACGCCACGTAGCTCCCGGTCCAGGTCGGAGCACGCCGACGTCATGGCCGTCAAGAATGGCAGCCGAGTCTTGACAGGCAGGCTCGAGGCGCCCAGGATCGCGCCGTGGTACCTCGGGTTCAGAGGTAGTTGCGGAGGCCAGCCCGGTGCGTCGTGATCCCGTTCGGACGGAGCTGCTGAAGGGGGCGATGTCGTACCTGGTCCTGGCCGCGCTGCGCGAGGGCGAGCAGTACGGCTACCAGATTGCGACCGCGATCCGCGAGCGCAGCGAGGGTGCGTTCGTTCCGAGCGAGGGATCGCTGTACCCGACGCTTCACCGGCTCGAGAAGGACGGTGCGTTGGTCGGGACCTGGCGCGCCGGTGAGCGAGGTCCCCGCCGCCGCTGGTATCGCATCACGCCGGCGGGCCTGCGGGCGCTCGATGCGATGGGGCGCGAGTGGGCGGCATTCGCGACGGCCGTCGAGCGGGTCGCGGCGCGCCCGGAGCCGTCCGGTGCCTGAGCGGCTGAGGCAACGCGAACACCTCGATCGCGCGGAACGCGCCGCGTACCTCGACCGCGTGGCGGTCGAGCTGGACCTGCCTCCCGCGATGGCGCACGACGTGATCGAAGAGCTGGCGGGTCACATCGACGATGAGGCCGAGGCGCTGCGCGCCGGGGGGCTTGCGGCCGAGGACGCCGATCGTCGAGCCGTCGGACGCCTCGGGGATCCCGCCGTTCTGGCGCACGAGCTCGGCCGTGCCCGCCGCGGCGGCCGGGCGCAGCTGGCCCTTGCCGGCAGCGGGCTCTGGGGCGCGCTCGTCGAAGGCACCCGCGCGTCGCTGCTCGTGGCATTCGCGATGTTGCTGGCCGCGCTCGTCGCCATCGAGCTCGCGGCCCTGATCCTGCATGCCATTGGGGCATCGACGTCGAGCTTCTTCGGCGGCCCCCTGGGCAGTGCGGCGACCTCGCTGGCCGTCATCGGCATCTTCGCCTACGTAGGTCATGTCCTGCCGGCACGGGTCGCGCCGCGTACGGTCCGATCGGTCGGCGGCGTCCGTCGAATGATCGCCGTCGGGGGACTCGTCCTTGGCTCGCTTGCCGTCTGGCTGGTGCCCGACATCCAGCTCGACCTTGTGCTCGCCATTGGCCTTCCGCTGGCGCCGCTCGCATTCGCGATCACGGCCTGGAACGCACCCGATCGGCCGGGCTTCAGGCTCGGGCTCGTGTCAGCCGTTCTCCTCGCGGGCATCCTGGTGGTGCCGATGACCGCGTTGGCGTTGCTCACGACGACACCGTCGCGCGAAGCGTCGTGGATGATGGAGACGTCCGCGATCGGCGCCGCCCCGGAGGACGTGGGGATCCAGCTCGACCAGTTCGGCATCGACGGCAGTCTCGACGGTGCGGGGAACGGCGTGGCGAGCGTACGTGACGCGTCGGTGAGCGGATCGCTCGCGACATCGGTTCGTGCCGTTCGCGTTGAGGTCTGGCCGGCGCGGCTCCGGAACGACGTCATCACGCTCGGCGCGGCTCCGATCGCCGCGAGCGCGACGTTGCCCACAACCGACATGCGAGCAGGGCAGCCGGTCGAGCTTCGGTGGTCGACACCGAGGCTTCGCGAACCCATGACCACCGCGACGTTCGTGATCGGCAGTCTCGGCGATGGGCGCCGTGTCGTGCTGGAGCAGCTCTTCGGCATCGATCCCACGCCACCCTGGACCGGATCTCCCGCCGCGTGGTGGTTCGGCTCCTGATCGGTCAGCCGGGCTCCAGATCGCTCGAAAGCCCGTCGCGGCCCGCGATCCGGCCATGCCATCGCGCACCGCGCCGGCCAATGTGACATTCGGCCGCTGCCTGCCATTCCGATCGACCGGTTACAATGGCCGAAACCGAATCGCAACCCTGACTGCGGAAGCCGACTCCCGGGCACGTGACGTGCCCGTCACGCGCGGCCGGTCACACGGGCCCAGCGTGGCCTCGCGTCCGCGTCGCAGTCGAGGTACCGATGATGGCGATCATGACCCCACCCCACACCTCCCGAATCGGCGGCCACATCGTGGCCAACCTGTCGGTCGCCGAGCTGTACGAGCGCGCCATCGCGGCGGGCGAGGGGACGATCGCCGCAGAAGGCCCGCTGGTGGTTCGAACCGGCACCCATACGGGTCGCTCGCCCAAGGACAAGTTCGTCGTACGCGAGCCATGGAGCGAGGCCAAGGTCTGGTGGGGCGACGTCAACCACGAGATCAGCGAGGCCCACTACGACCGCCTGCGGGCGCGGCTGATGGACTATGTCGCGGACCGCCAGCTCTACGCCCAGGACATGTACATCGGCGCCCACGAGTCACACCGGCGCAGCCTGCGCGTGTACACCGAGACCGCCTGGGCCAGCATCTTCGCGCGCAACCTGTTCCGGCGCCCGCCGCGCGAGGATCTCGAGACCTTCGAGCCGAACTTCACGATCATCAACGTGCCCAGCTTCGAGGCCGACCCCGAGACCGAGGGCACGCGTACCGGCACCGCGATCCTGCTCCACCTGAAGCGGATGGAGATCATCATCGTGGGCACGATGTACGCGGGCGAGATCAAGAAGTCCGCGTTCACGGTCATGAACTACCTGATGCCCGACGAGGGTGTGCTGCCGATGCACTCGTCGATCAACGTCGGCGAGGCCGGCGACACGTGCATCTTCTTCGGCCTCTCGGGCACCGGCAAGACGACGCTCTCGGCCGACCCGGAGCGCAGCCTGATCGGCGACGACGAGCACGGCTGGGGCGAGGGCTACACGTTCAACTTCGAGGGCGGCTGCTACGCGAAGACCATCCGCCTCTCGCCCATGTACGAGCCAGACATCTTCGCCAGACGACGAAGCGCTTCGGGACGATCCTCGAGAACGTGGACATCGATCCCGTCACCCGTGACCTCGATCTCGACTCGGAGCGATTCACCGAGAACACCCGCGGCGCCTACCCGCTCCACTTCATCGGCAACGCAGACCCGACAGGCGTGGCCGGCAACCCGCGCAACGTGGTGTTCCTCACGGCCGATGCGTTCGGCGTGCTGCCGCCCATCAGCCGGCTCACCCGCGAGCAGGCGGCCTACCACTTCATCAGCGGCTACACCGCCAAGCTGGCCGGCACCGAGGTTGGCGTCCAGGAGCCGACGGCCACCTTCTCGGCCGGCTTCGGGGCGCCGTTCCTGCCGCGCCATCCAGGCGAGTACGCGGCGATGCTCGTGGACCGCCTCGAGCGTCACGACGTCCCGGTCTGGCTGGTCAACACCGGCTGGACGGGTGGCTCGTACGGCACCGGCCACCGGATGAACATCAAGCACACCCGGAACATGGTTCGGGCTGCGCTCAACGGTGAGCTCGAGGGCGTCGAGACCCAGGTCGATCCGATCTTCCGGGTGGCCGTGCCAACGCACGTGCCCGACGTTCCCGAGGAGGTCCTGATGCCGCGCGGCACGTGGGCCGACCCGGACGCCTACGACAAGGCGGCCGGCAAGCTCGCGGGCATGTTCCACGACAACTTCGCGAAGTACGCTGATGGGGTCAGCGATGCCATCCGTGACGCGGGGCCGGCTCCGGTCGACGCCGCTCGCGGCACGGAGGGCTGAGCCGACCACACCGGCCGACACCACCGGTCACCATCACCGGTCGCTCCCGGCCTCGTCCCGCCGACGCGCCCGGAACCATGCACCCCAGGGAGGCGATCACGCTCATGGCACGTAACAAGGTCACCGTCATCGGCGCGGGAAACGTCGGCGCAACGACCGCGCAGCGCATCGCCGAGGCCGGGTTGGCCGACGTCGTGCTGGTGGACATCGTCGAGGGCATGCCCCAGGGCAAGGCGCTCGACCTCGCCGAGGCGGCCCCGGTCGTCGGGCACGACGCCGGCATCGTGGGCACCAACGACTACGCGGACACCGCCGGCTCGGACATCATCGTGGTCACGTCGGGGATCGCTCGCAAGCCGGGAATGAGCCGCGACGAGCTGCTGGCAACCAACGCCGGCATCGTGTCGGGCGTCGTCAGGGACGCGACCGCCGTCTCCCCGGACGCGATCCTGATCATCGTCACCAACCCGCTCGACGCGATGTGTCATGCGGCGATGCAGGCTTCGGGCTTCCCGCGCGAGCGGGTCATCGGCATGGCGGGCGTCCTCGACTCGGCTCGCTTCCGCACGTTCATCGCGATGGAGCTGGGCGTCTCCGTCGAGGACGTTCATGCGTTCGTGCTGGGCGGCCACGGCGACACGATGGTGCCGCTTGTCGCGCTACTCGACGGTGGCCGGCGTGCCGATCACCGAGCTGCTTTCCGAGGACCGCGTGCATGCCCTGGAGGAGCGAACCGCGAAGGGCGGCGCCGAGATCGTGGGCCTGCTCAAGACGGGGTCGGCGTACTACGCGCCCGCCGCGTCCACGTTCGAGATGGTCGACTCGATCCTGCGCGACCGGAAGCGTGTCCTCCCGTGCGCGGTGCAGCTCAAGGGCGAGTTCGGGGTCGACGGCCTGTTCGTCGGCGTGCCGGTGGTCCTGGGTCGGGGCGGCGTCGATCGCGTGTTCGAGATCGAGCTCACCGACGAGGAGCAGGCGGCGTTCGACAAGTCGGCGGCCGCCGTGCAGGAGCTGGTCGAGACCCTGGCTTCGCTGGGCGCCTGAACGAGGGCCTGCCTCCCTCGGGCACCCGAGCCCCGTTCTGCGCGCGAGGCACCGGGAGCCGGCGCGCGGCGGGTAGACTTCGGCCGTCGTGCCACCCCTGAGCCCCGTCACGGCCGTCATCGAGCTCACGTTCTCACCGATCGTCTCGATCGGCGGCGTTGACGTGCGACTCGAGACCGTGGCGCTCGCCATCGTGATCCTGCTGTCCCTCGTGCTGGCGGCGCTGATCGCCCGGCGCACGCCCATCGACCTCAACCTGGGCAGGTCGACGGTCGATGCAGATGGCGAGCCCAACCACCTGCGCGCGGACGACCTGCTGTACCTCGCCGTCGGGGCGCTGCCCGGAGCCGTCGTCGGCGGGCGCATCGGCTACGTGCTGCTGCACCTCGACTACTACCGGGCGAACCCCAATGCCGTCCTCGACGTCAGTCAGGGCGGGATGGAGCTGGCGCTGGCCGTGGTCGGCGGCACGCTCACGGCCGCGATCGTCGCCACCATGCTCGGCGGCACGCTGGGGCGCTGGATGCACGCCCTGATCCTGCCCGTCCTGTTTGCCATCGGCGCCGGCAAGCTCGCCATGGCTCTGGGTGGGTCCGGCCAGGGCGTTCCCTGGGACGGTGCCTATGCGACCGCCTACCTGGGGACCGGCCCCTGGGGCTCGCTGGCGCCCGGGATCCCATCGCACGCGGCCCAGGTCTACGAAGGCGTGGCGACGTTCCTCGTGGTGTTCGTGCTGATCTTCCTGCTGACCGCCGGCGCGTTCTCCCGCCGCGGTGGCCGCCTGTTCCTGCTCGGCATCGCGCTGTGGGCGCTGGCGCGCGCGGGCGTGGCGACCGTGTGGCGTGATCCGGCCGTCATCGGCTCGCTCAACATGGGCCAGCTGATCGCGTTGGCGGTGGCCACGGGTGCGCTGGTGCTGCTGCTGGCCGCGACGCTTGCCACTCGACGCACGCAGGCATTCCGCGACGCCCCGGCCGCGCCGCGCGACGGGGGTGACAGCACCGCCGACTGGCCCGACCCGGCATCGCGACCGCGCATCTGACCGTAGCCTCGCCCGCATCCGATCGGCGTCCGCGCGTGCGCCCGCATGCGATCGGCGATCGCTCGCGCGATCACCGGCACGATCCACCCTCGCGATCCACAGCGCGATCCATCCCGCCGGGCCGGGGTTGGGCGACGGCGTTAGAGTTGGAGCTCCATCCGCGCACCATCACGCTCCCCTGGAGGTCGCCTCATGGCCCAGGTCGCCGAGCCTTCCGGCTCCACCGCCGTTGCCCTGCCCACCATCGGTCACTGGATCGGGGGTGCCCACACGCCCGGCACCTCTGGCCGCCGCGGGCCGGTGTTCGACCCGGCCACCGGGGCGCAGGCCAGGTGGGTCGACTTCGCGTCGGCAGCCGAGGTGGACCAGGCGGTGGCGGCGGCCGAGGCCGCGTTCCCGGCCTGGCGCAGCCTGTCGATGTCACGACGGACCGACATCCTGTTCCGGATCCGGAACCTCGTCGAGCAGCACCGCGACGAGCTCGCCGGCTACCTCACGGCGGAGCACGGCAAGGTCCCGTCGGATGCGCTGGGTGAGATCGCGCGGGGGCTGGAGAACCTCGAGTTCGCGTGCGGGGTGCCGCACCTCCTCAAGGGCGGCTTCACCGAGCAGGCCTCGACCGGCGTGGACGTGTACCAGATCCGCCAGCCGCTCGGGATCGTGGCCGGCATCACACCGTTCAACTTCCCGGCCATGGTGCCGATGTGGATGTTCGCGAACGCCCTGGCGTGCGGCAACGCGTTCATCCTCAAGCCGTCCGAGAAGGACCCGTCCGCATCGCTGTTCATGGCCGAGCTGCTCCGCGAGGCAGGCGTGCCGGCTGGCGTGTTCAGCGTGGTGCAGGGCGACAAGGAGGCCGTTGACCGGATCCTCGAGCACCCGTCCATCGCGGCGGTCTCGTTCGTGGGCTCCACGCCGGTCGCGCGCTACGTGTACGAGACCGGGACCCGCAATGGCAAGCGCGTCCAGGCCCTCGGCGGTGCCAAGAACCACATGCTGGTGCTGCCCGACGCCGACATCGACATGGCAGCCGACGCGGCCGTATCCGCCGCATACGGTTCCTCGGGCGAGCGCTGCATGGCCATCGCGACCGTGGTCGCCGTGGGCGGGGTGGCCGAGCCGCTGGTCGACGCGATCAGGGCACGGCTGCCGAAGGTGGCCGTCGGTCCCGGCTCGGATCCCGACGCCCAGATGGGCCCGCTCATCACGAGGCAGCACCGGGACAAGGTGGCGTCCTACCTCGACAGCGCGGCCGACCAGGGGGCGAGGGTGCTGGCCGATGGACGCGAGCACCCGCTGTACCAGGGGTCGGACGGGTTCTTCCTCGGTGTGTCGCTGATCGACCAGGTCACCCCCGACATGGACGCCTACCGGGACGAGATCTTCGGGCCGGTGCTGACCGTCGTCCGCGTCGACTCCTACGAGGAAGGGCTCAAGCTGGTCAACGAGAACCCGTACGGGAACGGGACCGCGATCTTCACTCGCGACGGCGGCGCCGCCCGTCAGTTCCAGTTCGACGTCAACGTCGGCATGGTCGGGATCAACGTCCCGATCCCCGTGCCGGTTGCCTACTACAGCTTCGGTGGCTGGAAGGCCTCCCTGTTCGGCGACCAGCACATGTACGGGCCCGACGGGGTCCAGTTCTACACCCGGGCCAAGGTGGTCACGTCGCGCTGGCCCGACCCCGGCACGTCGAGCGTCGATCTCGGCTTCCCGCGAACACGGTAGGTCTCGCGCACCAGGCGCCACGGGACTCCGCCGGCGCCGGGGGCCGCCCTGGAGGCGAACGAATGGATGACGAGCGGGCCGGCAGCGGGACGCTGCACGGCGACCTGGTCGAGATGCTCGAGGCAACCCGCGAGGCGGAGCACGCCGTCTACGGGCTGCTGGATCCAGCGACCCGGGACGCGCCTCGGACGATCGGTGCGTGGTCCGCGAAGGACGTCCTGGCCCATCTTGCCTCGTGGCGGGAGGTGGAGACGAACCGGCTGCGGACGGGGTGGCGCGAGCGCCAGGGCGCCGACGGTGGGGACGCTTCGATCGAGAACGAGGCCGGCGAGACCGAGGATGCTGTGAACGCCCGCGTCCAGGCGGAGCGAGCGGCATGGTCGTGGGAGCAGGTGGCCGCCGCCGCCGATGCCAGCATCGACGCGCTCGAGCAGGCGATCGCCGGCACGCCCGCCGAGACGCTGGAGCGCTCGCAGAACACGATCGCGGGGATCGGGGCGAACGGTGCCAATCACGCGCTCGGCCACCTGCCCGAGGTTGCCGCGCTGGCCGGCCCGGATGCCCGTCCCCACGAGGCCGCCTTCGAGGCACGGATCGAGGCGATCCTCGGTCGGGGTCGGATCGCGGACCGCGACGCCGGGGTCATGATCTACAACCTCGCCTGCACGGCCTCGCTCAACGGGCGTCTGGACGATGCGCGCCGGTTGATCGCCGACGCGCTCCGCCGTCGCCCGGACCTGCGGGACTGGGCGCTCGAGGACCCGGACCTGACGGCGATCCGCGGCGACATCTCCGCCCTGCTGGGACAGGGCTAGCGGCGGTCGAGACCCGGGGGCCGCAGCGGGACCCGGGGGCCGCAGCGGGACCCCGGGGTCCTCAGCGCGACGCTGCGAGGACCGCGGTCAGCTCGTCATCGGTGAGCACGATCGGGTTGGTGCGCATCGAGCTTCCGCGGGCGTCGGCGACGATCGCCGGGATGGCGTCCTCGGTGAGGCCGAAGGTGCGCAGCCGAGGGATCCGGAGGGCCGCGGTCCAGCTGGTGAGCACGGCGACCAGCGCCGCTCGCGCCTCGGGGTCCGACGTGTCCGCCGGCAGGTTCGCCAGCAGCCGCCCCAGGGTCGCGTAGCGCGCGAGCGACACGGAGCTCGGATCGCGGTCCGACAGTGCCGAGATGTTGACCACCGTTACCGCGGCAAGGGTGGATCCGCAGGCAGCACCATGGGGGACGGGCAGCAACGCGCCGAGCGGCGACGCGAGCCCATGGACGGCGCCCAGGCCCGCGTGGGCGAGGCAGATGCCCGACAGCAGGGCGGCGAACGCCATCCGCGATCGCGCGACTGGAGCGTCCGGCCCGTCGGGATCGGCATGCCATGTGACGAGGCCGTCGCGGGTGGCCTCGAGCCCGGCGATTGCGAGCGCGTCGGTGACCGGTCCGGCCCGAAGCGATACGAACGATTCGAGCAGCTGCGTCACGGCGTCCATGCCGTTGGCAGCGATCACGTCAGCCGGCAGCCCCGCCAGCAGGTCGGGATCGACCACGGCATCGGCCGCCACCAGCCGCTCGTCACGGAAGGAACGCTTGTAGCCGTTCGGACCGCGTTCGCTGATGACGGCGTTGCGCGTCGCCTCGCTGCCCGTGCCGGCGGTCGTTGGGACCGCGACCAACGGCACGGCCGGGCCGGGGTAGGGGAGCCCGGGCCCGACGCCCTCGAGGTGATCGGTGATGCTCGTCCCCGTGCGCAGCAGACCGGCAATCGCCTTGGCGGCGTCGAGCGTGCTGCCGCCTCCGATCCCGATCACGACCTCGATCTCCCGGTCACGCCAGGCGGCAACGGCCTCGTCGACGACGGCCGGCGACGGCTCCCCTGAGATGCCGACCGTGCCGGCGACCTCGATGTCGCCGCCGGCCAGGCTCGCGTGGATGTCGTCCAGCCGGCCGGACGCCGCGAGCGAGCGGCTGCCGGTGACCAGCAGCGCGCGACGACCGTGGCCGGCCACGATCGACGGAAGGCGCGTCAGGCTGCCCGCGCCGAAGGTGATCCTCGGCAGCCGGCCGAGGCTGAACGCGGGCAGCGGCCCGCGATCATTCGCGCTCATCCAGCGGCGGTCTCCGGGTACAGCCCCTCATAGCGCACGCCGTGGCGCGGCTCGGCCAGCCAATCGGCGCACCGCATCGCGCCAGGTCGCGTAGTGCGGCGTCTCCTTGTGGGCCCTCGCAGCCGCCTCGTCCGCGTACCACTCGTAGAGGATGAACCGGTTCGGGTCGTCCACCGAGCGCAGCACGTCGAAGCGAAGGTTGCCGGCCTCGCGCACCGACGCCTCGTGGTTGGCGCGCGTCGCATCGATGAACGCATCGATGTGCTCGGGCTTGACATGGACATGAACCAGCGTGACGAACATCGCGACCTCCGGCGACGAATCGTACCCGGGTTCGCGACGGCCGAAGGAACGGCGCCAGGGGCTGTCGGCCGAGGGCCGTCAGCATCCGTCGGCCGAAGGCCGTCAGCAGCCGTCAGGCGAGGTTTGTCAGGACGGTCAGGTGAGGGCGTCAGGCAGGGGCGGTCAGGGATCGTCAGCCGAAGGGCAGCCTGGCGTGCACGCCGATCATCGACGCAAGCCCCAGCTCGACGGACCATGCAAACGCGGCGGCGCCGAGCGCGGCCAGCGCGGCGACGAAGGCCAGGCTCGAGACGACCGTCCGCTGACGGCGGGCGCGGCGAGCGGCCTTGCCGTCCGACTCCCACCAGGGGTCTCGACGACGCAGGGACAGGCTTGGCATCGGCATCCTCCAGATCGCTCCCAGTGTCGCCGGGTCACGCGCCCCGGTCGAGAGTGACCTCCGGGTCATCGGCGGTCGCAGATACCGCACACCACCATCCCGCACCGCACCGGGTTCGGTCACCGTCGTCCGAGAGGACGGACCTTGGTGGTGCGCAGGCGCGCCATGGCGAGGGGAGGCGACCGGGTTCAGGCGCGGACGGCCGGGACGTCTCGCAGCGCCGGGATGATCTCGCGCCCGTAGATCTCGAGCTGCGACTCCTCGTCGCCGCTCATGAGGTACAGGTTGAACTGGTCCACGCCCGCATCGGCAAGGGCCCGCAGGCGCGCCGACGTGCTGGTCGACCGAGCCGACCAGGCAGAAGCGGTCCACGATGTCGTCGCTCACGAAGGTCGAGTTGTCGCTGCCGACCTCCGCGTGATGGAGATAGTCGTATCCCTCGCGGTCCCGGATGTAGGTCGTCAGCTCCTCGGGCAGATCCTCGCGCGGATACTTGTTGACGAGGTCCACGACGTGGTTCCCGACCATGGCCGGGAACCAGCGTGTGCGGTCGCGCGTGTCGGCGAGGTCGCCCACGTGCGCCGGCGCCGCGGCCATCACCTGGACGGCGTGGGGATCGCGCCCGGCCTCGGCGGCCGAGTCCCTTACCTGGGACACGAACCAGCGGATGAGGTCGGGATCACCGATCTGCAGCATCGCACCATCGGCGATCCGCCCGGTGAGCTTGAGCGCCACCGGACCGTAGCCGGCGATCCACACGGGCAGCTGATGAGCCGCTCGTCCACGGGAGCTGGAGCATCGCGCCCTCGAACTCGATCGAGCGCCCCTCCACGAGGGCCCGGATCACGTGAACCGCCTGCTCCAGATCCTTCATCGTCGTCGGGTTCTTGCCCAGCACGCGGCGGGCGGAGTCGCCTCGCCCGATCCCCAGGTCCATCCGGCCGCCCGACAGCTCATCGAGGACCGCCAGCGCGGATGCGGTCACCGACGGCTCGCGTGTCGCGGGGTTGGTGACGCAGGTGCCCAGGCGAAGCTGCTTCGTCGCCTGCGCCATCACCGTCAGCAGCGGATACGGATCGCGCCACAGGACGTGGCTGTCGAACAGCCAGCCGTACTCGAAGCCTGCCGCCTCCGCCTGGCGCGCCAGGGAAACGGTGCGCTCGATCGAGTGCTCGGGCTTGAGCGTGAACCCGAACTCCATGGCCGTCCTCCTTCCGCCACCACCCCCGGGAACGAGAACGGCTCGGCCGCCCTCCTCCTGGCAGCCGAGCCCGCGGGATGATACCCGAAGTCGGCTCGCTGTCGAGGGTGCTGTTTGGCCTGATCTTCTCCCTTTGTCGAGCCGCACGCGCTACGGCTTCGTCAGGTCACCGTACATGTCGGGTCGCCGGTCGCGGTAGAACTGCCAGGTCTGGCGGACCTTGCTGATCATGTCGAGGTCGAGGTCACGGACGATGAGCTCCTCGTCATGGGGGCTGCCCACGGCACCGATGAACTGGCCCCTTGGGTCGCAGAAGTAGCTCTGGCCGTAGAAGTCGTCGGGCCCGATCTCGGTCTCGATCCCGACCCGGTTGATGGTGCCCACGAAGTAGCCGTTGGCGAGGCTGTGGCTGACCTGCTCCACCCGCCACAGGTACTCGCTACAGGCCGCGGCTGGTGGCCGACGGGATGAGCACGATCTCGGCGCCGTTGAGGCCCAGCGCCCGGGCACCCTCGGGGAAGTGGCGGTCGTAGCAGATGTAGACGCCCACCTTGCCCACCGCGGTCTCGAACACCGGGTAGCCGAGGTTGCCGGGCCGGAAGTAGAACTTCTCCCAGAAGCCCTCGACGTGGGGGATGTGGGTCTTGCGGTACTTGCCCAGATACGTGCCGTCGGCGTCGATCACGGCCGCGGTGTTGTAGTAGATGCCGGTGGTCTGGGCATCCTCCTCGTACATCGGGACCACGAGCACCATGCCCGTCTCGCGGGCGAGCGCCTGCATCCGCTTCGTGGTCGGGCCGTCGGGGATGTATTCGGTATAGCTGTAGTAGCGGGCGTCCTGGACCTGGCAGAAGTAGGGCCCGTAGAACAGCTCCTGGAACAGCATGAACTGGGCGCCGGCCTTGGCCGCCTCGTGCGCATAGCCCTCGTGCTTCTGGATCATCGACTCCTTGTCGCCGGTCCAGGTCGCCTGCAGGAGCGCGCCACGGACGTTACGGGGCATGCGGGGTTCCTCCTCGTCTCCGGGCGCCGTGATCGGCGCGCGGCGGCTTGGCACCGGTCGAGCGCGGACGCATGTGGCGCTCTGTCAGCGTACGACGTCTCGGGCGCTTGTACCGACCGAACGGCCCATACCGCAAGCGAGCTCAGCCGGCTGGTCCTATCGGCCGCGGCGCAGCCCCAGCCGGTCGCCGATGCAGCGCGGCCTCCGGCGCCGGTTCGACGCCGCCAGCTTGCCCATCAGGTTGGACACGTGGACGCTCACCGTCTTGTCGCTGATGAACAACGCTTCGCCGATCCGCCGGTTGGTCCAGCCCGCCGGCGAGATAGCCCAGACCTCGCGCTCGCGTCGCGTCAGCGGCTCGACGAGCCTCTGCGGTGGCGGTCGTGGCCGGTCGTGCATCGGCGGCCTCGCGGCTGTCCACTCCGTCGGCGGTTGACGCATCGGTCGCTGCCACTCGGTGGCTAGCCGAGCTCCAGGCGTGCCCGGCGGGCGAGGTCGCGGATGTCCTGTTCGAGCTCGCGCCGCCCAGCTCGCGCGCCGTCGCCAGCGCCGGGCGTTAGCTCGCGCCGCTGCCTCCGGCCGCGAGCCCACCGGCGTCGAGGATAGCCTCCGCCAGCCAGTGGCGCGCCCGGGCGATGTCGTACGGGTTGCCGAGCGCCTCGCAGCGCTCGAGGGCGGTCCGCCAGCGTCCGGGTCGGCGTCGATGCTCCACCCGGGTGAGCAGCGCCTCGGCCATCGCCGCGTCGGCGAGCGTCGTCGCCGCCAGCGGCTCGCCTGCCTCGGTCACCCGCTGGGCGAGGTTCCGCATCCAAGCGGCGAGCTCGCGGGCGATGCCCAGCGCCTCAGCCTCGGCCTCGGCGTCCCGCCGGATCCGGGCCTCGAACGCGAGCTCGGCCTCGGCCTGGAGCCCGATCAGCGCGAACGCGCGCAGGTCGGGATACGTCGGCACGCACCCTGGCCGGCACCGACGCGAACGCCTTCGCAACCGTCTCGCGGAGCTCGAGCCAGTTGCCCTGCGCGAGGGCCACCTCGGCACGGGCCGACAGGCACCCGACCGGTGTCAGCTGGTCGATCGGCGCCATGTTCGGCTCCGCGTCGGCGATCGCCGCCAGCTCGACGGCCTCCTCGACCCGCCCCCGGCGCGCCCAGACCACGGCCGCGATCGCGGCGGAACCAGGGTGCTCCTGCAACGTCATGCTCGGCGAGCAGGTAATCCCCCGACCGATTCGGCCTCCCGCCATCGCCCCAGACCGAGCAGGGCGGCCACACGAGCGTCATGCATCCACCAGCCCCACGCGCGGCCGATACCGAGCTCCGCCATGCGCGCCTCGTACCGATCCTGGTACTCGAGCGTCTGGCTCCAGAGGCCGGTGCTGTTCAGGCCAGCGCACACCGCATGCCCCGCATAGACCATGATTCTCCGTTCGTCGACCTGCTCCGCGAGCTCGAAGAGGCGTGTCATGGAGCTCGATGGCCGCCGCGTGCTCCGACCGCCCAAGATGGCACCAACCCAGCACCCCGAGCGCTACTCGTTCCACCTCCGCGAACTCGTGCCGCGCGTCCAGCTCGAGGGCGCGCCGGGCGATCGGCTCGGCCCGGTCGAGCTGCAGCCGCCAGCTCAGGTCAGCCGCGCGCGCGACGAGGACCCGGGCCGCCACGGGCGGTGCGTCAACTGCCGGGACCAGACGGGCCGCTTGGGCGATATGGAAGCTGGCGGCTCGGCTGTCGACCGTGTTCAGGTGCAGGCCGAGCTGCCGGTGCGCCAGCGCGGCCCGCATCGGATCGGCTCGCGGGTCGATGCCCGCGATGGCCTGGGTGGCCAGGTCCGCGCCCCTTCCACGGTGCCCGAGATTCGCCGCGACCTCGCCCGCCTCGCAGCAGCGCCGCCGGGTGGTCGAAGCCCTCGACCTCGCCCTCGGCCGGCCACGCCTCGAGCGCACGGGTCCAGTGGGCATCAGCCTCGGCATAGGCGCGGGCATCGGCCGCGGCCACCGCGGCCCGCACGCTGGCGGCGACGGCGAGCTCGGTGTCGTGCGCCGCCCAGCGGCGGTGGGCGATCTCGCCGGCGATCCGCGCCGGGTCGCCATCAGCGTCGGTCCCGGCCGCGAGCAGCTCGGCGATCCGGCGGTGGAGCGCGGTTCGCTCGCCCGGCAGCAGGTCGTCGACGATCGCCTCGCCCAGCAGCGCGTGGCGCGGCTCGAACCGCTCCCCGGTCTCGTGGCGGACGGTGGTGAGCACCTGGGCGTCGAGCGCCTCGCGGATCCCCGGCCCCAGCCGGTCGGCCGGCAGCCCCGTGGAGGTCCCGAGCAGGCGCTCCGACGTCGGTCGCCCGATGACGGCGACGTGGCGGGCGACCTGCCGGGCGTCCGGCCCCAGCGCTCGAGCCGGTCGAGGAAGCCGTCGCGGAGCGTCTCTGGCAACGCATCCGGGTCGGTGTCCTCGCGGGCGCTGGCCACGAGCTCGATCGCGAACAGCGGGTTGCCCTCGGATCGCTCGACGATCCGGTCCACGAGCGCAGGGTCCGCGTCCGGCCCGAGCATGTCGCGCGATATCGGCGCGGAGGTCGTCCGCGGCGAGCGGGCGCAGCTCGCAGGCGCTCGGCGTGCTCGAGCCGGCCGATCTCGGCCACCCACGGTCGGAGCGGGTGGCGGCGGTGGAGCTCGTCGGTGCGGTACGTGGCGAGCACCAGGATCGGCTCGGTGCGCAGGTTGCGGACCAGGTAGGAGAGCAGGTCGCGGCTCGAGCCGTCGGCCCAGTGGAGGTCCTCGATCACCAGCAGCAGTGGCGCCCTGGGCGGCGACGCCCTAGCAGGTACGTGAGGACGGCCTCGAACAGGCGGGCCCGGGCGAGCGACGCGTCTCCGTCGTGGCGGTCGGCAACGGTGCGGCGGCGGGCGGCTCGCAGCGCGGCACCAGGCGACCGAGCTCGGCACGCGACGCCGGGGCGAGAGCGTCGAGCGCCGCTGCCGGGTCGTATCCTGCCTCGTTCGATGCGCGCCAGCGTCCGGAGGAGCTCGGTGAACGGCGTGTAGGGCAGGCTGCCACCAGCGATCGGGACGCAGCCACCCGTGCGCGGTCACCCGTTCGTCGGCGGGCCGGGCCAGGTACTCGCGCAGCAGGCGGGTCTTGCCGATGCCCGCTCGCCGCCGATGAGGAGCAGATGCGGCTCGCCGTGCGCTGCGTGCTCCCAGCCGCCTCCAGCTGCTCGAGCTCGGCCTGGCGTCCGATGAACGCGAGGTTTGCGTCGCGAGGCACGTTCTCGATGATAGTCATCGTGTCCTGAGATGCGTCACGTGATCTCGGCCTGTAGGTCTGCTGCCACGTCGTTGCCTGCCAGCCGGAGGGTTCCCGGTGACGTCAGATCGTGCTCGTCGCTGTTCGCAGTCCGAACGCGGTTCGCGTTCAGGTAGACGCGGGCGACGAACTTTACCCGTCCTGAGCCGGCAGCCTACGGTTCGCTCGAGTGCGTGCTGCCGCGGTGAGTCGGCGACCGGAGCGATACGTGCAGCCGTTATCGGTGATGCGTGACGATGCCGGTACCGGTCAGTGGCAGGCGGCCGTGCCGCTGTCGGTGAACGTTGCGCCGGCGACCGGGACGAAGGTCCAGTCGTAGCTTCCCGGGTGCAGGGTGAGCTTGAGCACGCCGAAGGTCGACGGCATTGCGAACGATGCTGTTGGGCCGGGTCGACGCGAACGGGCGCAGCGCGCCGCCCCCGGTGCCGACGACGAACTCGCGGATCCCTCGGGGCCGCTATCCCGTCGGCTGTCTGCGGTGCGAACCGCTCGTAGTCGTGGTCGTGGCCGTTGACCACGAGCTCGGCGCCCGCGCCGTCGAGTGCCTCCCACAGCGGCCGAACCGCCGCGTCGTTGCCGTGGAAGCCTGACGAGAACAGGGGCTGGTGCCAGACGGCTGCCACGCACTGTCGCGGGTTCGCCGCGAGATCGGCCGTCAGCCAGGCAAGCTGTTCGGAGCCGACGCCGCAGCCGACCTGGTCGCAGTTCGCGTTGAGGCTGTAGATCCGCCACGCCCCCAGGTCGTACGCGTACCAGCCCTTGCCGGCCGTGCCGGCTCGCGACCCGAAGTAGGCAAAGTACGGGCGCCGCCCCCGTCGGTCTGGTACTCGTGGTTGCCGGGCACTGGCGAGGTGCGCAGCTTCCAGCGTCCCCACGTCGGTCCGTAGCAGTCGCGGAACTGGGCCGTGGTGCCGCTCGGGTAGGCAAGGTCTCCGGCCACGAACACCCGGCCCCCGATGCGGTCCAGCAGCGCTGCCGTCCGGGAGTCACCGGTGGTGGAGCAGTACGAGATGTCGCCTGCGCCGACCAGGACCGGGTCCCCGGAGGGGGGCGCGAGGATCACGAACCCGTCGATGTCGACCGCCGGGTGACCGGGCGTACCGACCACGCGGATCGTGAGCGTGTGCGGCCCGCTGGCCGGCCAGGCGTGCCTGAACACCATGCGCCGCGCCGCCCGGCGCGACCGGTGCAGGTCCACGGTCCTGACCAGGACGCCATCGAGGTAGACCTTCGCCCGGCCGCGCGACGGCGCGCGCGTCGCGAACCATGCGACCGAGCTGCCCGTGAACTGGAGCGTCGCCGTGGCGCCGCCGGGCTCCGGATCGCAGGGCGTGACCACCCAGCAGATCCGAGCCCGAGATCAGCTTCCATGGACCGCTCGTCGAGAGCGAGGTCGTGCGCTCGCTCTTGCGCCGGACATGGACGACCTGGCCCGGCACCCAGCTGCTTCGGTTGCCCGCACGATCGACTGCCCGGACCCGGAACGCGATAGTCGTGACCGGGCCGGGCCCGGACCGTTGCGCTGCTCGCCGTCGCCGAGCGAGAGGGACCTTCTCCCACGAGCCGCCGTCGACCTGCTGCTGGAACCGGAACCGTCGGATGCCCGATGGGTCCGAACCGCGCCACGCGACCTTCGACCGGCACGCTCGACCCGGTGACCGTGCCGGAGCGCGAGGGTCGTGGTGGGCATCGTGACCGACGGGAGCGGTGCGATCGGCCGCCAGGGTCGCCGGAGCCGCGCCGATGCCGGCCAGGATCAGCGCCGGCAGCAGCGCGGGCGAGCGCTCGTGCCACCGACCCCGGGCGAGGCGTGCGACGGTGTGACGCTCAACCCCGACCTCCGACTCGATCGGCGCGGGCCTCGGGCCGGCCGCGCCGTGCGAGACCATCGATCGACGGCGTGCCGTGCTTCCCGCAACCGGTGATCCCGACCAGTGGTCGCCGGCTCAGCCCCCGGGTCGCGTCGCTGCAGATAGAGCTCGGTGAACTCGCGACACCGTCCGTCGCCGTCGAACCGGCACAGGAACACGTTGTGGTACTCGCGCTTGCCGTCCTTGTCGTCGTAGCGCGAGACACCGGTCGCCACGCCGTCGGCGCCGTTGACGATCCAGGGCCGGTACTCGGCTGACCACGTGCCGGGCTCGTCCGGGTGGTCCGTCCAGTCCCGCACGATCGCGTCGCGGCCGACCAGCGGCTGCGCCCACGGCTGGTAGCGGTATTCGGCGTCCTCGCTGAACAGGTCGCCGATCGCGGCCGGATCGTAGGTCCGCCACGCCTCGACGTAGGCGTCGAGCCAGCGGGCGAAGTCGTCGCGGGTCATGTGCGTGCCTCCCTTTGGGCGCCGGCCTCGCCGACGTTGCGGAAGTGTAACCGATAAAAGGTGCTTTCGAGGTTACAATAGCCAGGTCGGGTACGGGAGCTCCGGCCCGATGGCACCGAGATGAGAATGCTCGTTGCCCGCACCGCCGGGCCTGTGCCACCGGTCCAATCGTGCAGTCGGGCGTGAGCCCAGGAGTCCGATATGAGCGTCCCAACCGAGCGACCTGCCACCGCGCCGGCCTACCCATCGGCCGACCTGGCCCTGGACCGCGCTGCGCACCACGCGCATGGCTTCGTTGCGGATCCGGAGGCGATCCCCGTTGGGCCCAGCGTGACGGTCGACGAGCTTCGCGCCGAGATTCGTGGGGCCGCTGCCGAACGGCCCGGCGGATCCGGCCGACGTCATCGACGAGCTCGTCGCCAAGGTGGACGGCGGCCTCATCCGGAGTGCCGGACCGCGCTACTTCGGCTTCGTGATCGGGGGCGGCGTGCCCGCAGCCCTGGCTGCTGATTGGCTGACGAGCGCCTGGGACCAGAACGCGGGGCTGTACGTGATCGGGCCTGCGGCAGCCGTGGTCGAGGAGGTTGCCGGGGCCTGGATGGCGGATCTGTTCGGACTGCCGGCCGGGGTGAGCGTGGGATACACGACCGGCGCGACGATGGCGACCTTCACCGGCCTCGCCGCGGGCCGCCACGCGCTGCTCGCGGCGCAGGGCTGGGACGTCGAGCGGCAGGGCCTGTTCGGCGCCCCCGACCTGCCCGTCGTGGTCTCCGACGAGTCCCACGTCACGATATTCGCCGCGCTCCAGATGCTGGGCATGGGCCGCGACCGGGTCACGCGCATCCCGACCGACGACCAGGGACGGATGCGCCCCGACAGCGCTGGCCGCGGCGCTGCGGGACCTCGGGCGCCCGGCGCTGGTCAGCGCGCAGGCCGGCAACGTGAACACCGGCGCGTTCGACCCACTGCCGCCGATCGTCGATGCTGTCCGGGCCAACGGAGGCTGGCTCCACGTCGATGGGGCGTTCGGGCTGTGGGCCGCCGCCGACCCGGCCCGACGGCACCTCGTGGACGGCGTCGGGCTGGCCGACTCGTGGACGACCGATGCCCACAAGTGGCTGAACGTGCCGTATGACTCGGGGCTGTCGTTCGTGCGCGACGCCGGCGGCGCATCACGCGGCGATGACGCTCGGTGCCGCCTACTACGTCGAGACGGCCGGCGCCGAGCGGGACGCCTACAACTGGGTGCCCGAGTCGTCGCGGCGGGCCCGCGGGTTCGCCGTCTGGGCGGCGCTGCGCAGCCTGGGTCGCTACGGGCTCGCGGAGATGATCGGACGCACCAGCGACGTGCGCGGCACGCATCGCGGCCGGTCTGGCCGCCACGGATGGTGTCCAGCGTGCTGAACGACGTCGTCCTCAACCAGGTGCTCGTCCGGTTCGATGACCCGAGCGGTGCCTCCGAGGCCGGCGATGCCCGGACGCTCGCCGTGATCGACGCCGTCCAGCGCGACGGCTCGATCTGGCTCGGCGGCACGACCTGGCACGGGATGCGTGCGATGCGGATCTCGGTGTCGAACTGGGCGACGACCGGCGAGCATGCGGATCTCGTGGTCGAGCTGCTCCGCCGCGTCGCGCGCGAGGTGCCGACCGGCTGA
Source organism: uncultured Chloroflexia bacterium (assembly GCA_963806265.1). Classification (GTDB taxonomy): domain Bacteria; phylum Chloroflexota; class Limnocylindria; order Limnocylindrales; family CSP1-4; genus CAIXZV01. The sequence continues at coordinate 60,593 of CAWDXT010000015.1, read as the reverse complement.
TCGCCGACCGCCTGATCCGCCACGCGGCTGATTCGCCACGCTGACATATCCGCAGGGCTGCCTGATCGGCCACGCCGGCTGATCCGGCGCGGGCGGGCTGAGGTCGGGCCCGTGTGTTGTAATGGTGGCCACGCTCGTGCCCCCGGCTCGACGTCCGCCGCGGGGCTTGCGAAGCTCCCTGCACGCGGGCCACGGATCGTGGCCCGGAACGGAGGATCCGATGGGCATCAGCGCCGCGCCCGGCATGACCAGCGAGGAGATCGTCGCCCTCAACCGGGCCCACACGCTGTTCTCGTGGTCGGTCCAGGGAGCCATCGACCCGATCGCCATCGATCATGCGGAGGGGGTCTACCTCTACACGCCCGAGGGCAAGCGGATCCTGGACTTCAACGCCCAGCTGATGTCCGTGAACATCGGCCACGGCGACCAGCGCGTGGTCCAGGCCATGAACGAGCAGGCGGCCAGGCTGCAGTTCGTCCAGCCGGCGTTCGCGACCGAGATCCGCGGGCGGCTCGGCGCCAAGATGGCCGAGATCATGCCCGGCGATCTCAACAAGGTGTTCTTCACGCTGGGTGGCGCCGAGGCGATCGAGAACGCGATCAAGCTCGCGCGGCATTACACGGGCCGCTACAAGCTGCTGGCGCGCTATCGCTCCTACCACGGCGCGACTCATGGCGCGATGACGCTGACCGGTGACTATCGCCGCTGGGCCAACGAGCCCGGGCTGGTCGGCGTCGTCCGCTACCCGGACACCCATCGCTGGGGCGAGCCGGAGCCGCGACCGGTGGAGGAGTCGCTCCAGGGGCTCGAGGACGTGATCAAGTACGAGGGGCCACAGACGATCGCGGGCGTGTTCCTCGAGACGATCGTGGGCACCAACGGCATCCTCATCCCGCCCGATGGCTACCTCCAGGGCGTGCGTGAGATCTGCGACCGCTACGACGTCCTGATGGTGTGCGACGAGGTCATGGCCGGCTTCGGACGCACCGGGCGCTGGTTCGCCGTGGATCACTGGGACGTCGTGCCCGACCTGATGACCATGGCCAAGGGCCTGACCTCGAGCTACCTCCCGCTGGGCGCGGTGGCGATGCGCGACCACATCTCCGAGGCGCTCGAGTCGAAGATGTTCTACGGCGGCCTGACCTACTCCTCGCACCCGGTCAGCCTCGCCGCCGCACTGGCCACGATCCAGGTCTACGAGGAGGACGATCTGATCGGCAATGCTGCTCGGATGGGCGAGGTGATGCGCCGGCATCACGAGCGGCTGGCGGACAGGCATCCGAGCGTGGGTGCGCACCGGAGCATCGGCCTGTTCGGGATCCTGGACCTGGTGCGGTCGCGCGACCCGTGGACGCCGCTCACGCCGTTCAACGGCACCAGCGACGAGATGAAGGCCATCGGCAAGTTCTTCCGGGAGCACGGCCTGTACACGCTGATGGCCAACAACTCGATCCACACCAACCCGCCGCTGTGCATCAACGAGGACCAGCTGGCCGAGGGGTTCGACATCATCGATCGCGCGCTCGACATCGCGGACCAGGCGTTCACCGGCCCACGCGGCTGAGACCACCGGCCGCGGCCCGGGTCGGCGGGGCCGCGGTTCGGCTGGACGGCGGAGTCGGCGGGGCCGCGGTTCGGCTGGACGGCGGAGTCGGCGGGAGACCGCGCCGGCGGGGCGGGTGCTGCTTCGAGGAGCGCGTTCGGGCGCTGCGGAGCGCGCTGGTCGACGGCGGAACGCCCCTCGGGCCGGGTTCGAGCGTGCAGTCGGTCGAGTGTTGCCAGTTAGTCTTGGGACGGGTAAGAGACCCTGGCATCAAGGTCATCCAGTCGTGTCGTGACTGCGTGGCACCAATTGCCGGGCCGGCAGGCGACCGGCACGCACGAGCGGCCGAAGCCGAAGCAGCCGCGCGCCGTCCGTCAGTCGTTCTTTGACTGAATGGCGGGCGCGCGTGGCGGGCGCGCGTGGCGGGCGCGCCTGGCAGCCGTGCCTGGCGGACGCCGGGCGGGCGCCGATCCGGGGCGACCATGCCGGTGGCAGCCCATCAGGAAAGCGGCGACGTCATCGAGCCGTCACCGACGACCCGCTAGGGTTCCACGCATGATCGAACCACTGCTGGCGCCCGGCCTGCTGGCGATCGCGTTCGTCGCCGGCGTGCTCACGGTGCTGGGGCCGTGCTCGCTGCCGATCGTCCCACTGGTCGTTGGGGTGACCGGTACCGGTCGCGTGGTCCGCGTCGCCGGCGTGCTCGTCGGGTTCGCGACCACGTTCCTGCTGACCGCCGTCGCGATCGCCTCCGTGCTCGCGGCGCTCGGTCTCACGACGCAGCCGTTGCGAGCGCTGGCGGCGCTCGTGTTCATCGTGGCCGGCGGCCTGCTCCTGTGGCCCAGCGGTGCGGCGTGGCTGGCCCGCCACCTGCCCAGCGGCGGCGCACGCCCGCGCGCACTCGGGTCGCGTGGTGACCTCGTCGCGGGGCTCGCCTTCGGTGCCGGGATCGGCGTGCTGTGGGCACCGTGCGTCGGACCGCTGATGGCCGGCGTGATCGCAGCGGCCGCGGTGGAGGGTCCGTCGCCCAGCGGCGTGGCGATCGCCGCCGCGTATGTCGTCGGGGCAACGGTGCCGCTGGCGGCGCTTGCGATCGGCGGTCGGTCGCTTGCGTCGCGCCTTGGCAGCGCGACCCGGAGCCTGCGGCTGCGGCAGGGCTACGGGATGCTGATGGTGATTGCCGGTCTCCTGGTCATCTCCGGGCTCGACCTGCGGCTCCAGTCCGCGGTCGCCGCGACATCGGCGGACCTCGAGCAGGCGGCGATGACCTCGACTGCCGGGAGCGCGGATGGCGGATCGTCCGGCGCTGGCCCGGGATCACCGGACGCGGGCGGTTCCGCGGCATCGAACGGCCCCGGTCTGGTGGTCCCGCTCGAGGATCTCGGCCCAGCCCCCGAGTTCAAGGGCATCACCGCGTGGATCAACAGCGATCCGCTGAAGATGGCGTCGCTGCGCGGCAAGGTGGTGCTGGTCCATTTCTGGACCTTCGCGTGCATCAACTGCATCCACGTCCAGCCGTACGTCAAGGCCTGGTATGACGAGTACAGGGACGACGGGTTCGTGGTGGTCGGGATCCACACCCCGGAGCTGTCGTTCGAGCGCGACCTGGACAACGTTCGCCAGGCGGTCGCCGACGACGGCGTGACGTTCCCGGTCGGGTTCGACCCCCGGTTCGATACCTGGCACGCGTATCAGAACCGGTTCTGGCCGGGATTCTGGTTCGTGGACCGGGAGGGCATCATTCGGCACGTCCACTACGGCGAGGGTGACTACGCGGCATCCGAGGCGGTCATCCGGGAGTTGCTCGCGGAGAGCTGACCCTGCCCGCTTGCCGGGCCCGGGCGCCGGCGCCGGGCGCCAAGGCGATCGCTACCCGGTGCTGCTCAGCATGCTTCGCCGGAGGGGCTGCAACGGCGCTGCGTGACAGACCCGCGGCGGCCGAGCTCGGCGTCGCCGATCAGGGCGGCCGTAAGCCGCCCGGCATCGATCATGCGTGCGGCATCGATCATGCGTGCTCGAGGTTGATCCCCGCCGCTCGGCAGTCATCGGCAAACGCCGCCTGCGCGTCGGTCGTCGGATCCCAGCGGGTCGGGAACGCCACCACGCGATCCAGGCCCGACGGCCGCCAGCTCGCCGAGCTGGTCCACCCGCGCCTGCCCAGGCTCGCGCATGTCCTCGTCGCTCGCGTACAGCGAGAACCGCATCGTCGACGGGTCGCGGCCAGCCTGCTCGCACCTCGCGCGGACCTCGTCATGCGCTCGCGGATCTCGGCCGGCGTCGAGGAACACGAAGTTGAGCTCATCGGCGAACCGCACGGCCAGGCCGGCCGTGCGCTGGCGGCCGTTGCCGCCCACGATCACCGGGATGTGCGGCTGGATCCCCTTCGGGACGTTGATGGCGCCCTTGACCTGGGCGTACTCGCCCTCGAAGGTGGCACGGCCGGGCGCCAGCATCCGGGTGATGACCTCGAGGTGGTTCTCGAGCTGGTCGAGCCGGACCCGGATCGGCGGGAAGCCGTACCCGTAGGCGAGCCACTCGTCCTCCTTCCAGCCGGCGCCGATGCCGAGCTCGAAGCGGCCGCCGGAGATCACGTCGATCGTGGACGCGAGCTTGGCGGTGAGGCCCGGGTTGCGAAAGGCGGTACAGACGACCATGTGCCCGAGGCGGACCCGCTGGGTGGCCATCGCGAGTGCGGACAGCACCGAGAACGACTCGAACGTGATCTCGTCGGTCGGGTCGGGGACGGTATGGAAGTGGTCGAACACCCACAGCGACTCGAACCCGAGCGACTCGGCCTGGGTCGCCAGCTCGACCGTTCTCGACCAGGCAGCCGCCGCATCCCAGCCGTCGTACTCGCCCTTCCAGCCCTGCGGGGCCATCAAACCGACCTGCATCGTGCCTCCCGTGTTGCTGCCGTCCGCGTCATGCGTCTGACGGTACCCCCGGTCAGCGACTCCTGCCTCGAGGCTCGGCGGCGGCTGGAGCTGCAGCTGTTCGCCGGGGCATGACTGCGCCGCGGGGCGCAGGCCCCGCTGACCCGGCGGCAGCTGCAGGACCCCGGACCCGGCGGCGGCCGCAACCGTTCGCGGGAGGTCGACCAGGAGACCGCCGCTACGTGCCGCGCTCGGACGCGAGCCTGCCGCCGTCGATCGCCGCCACGAACGCCGCGTAGTCACGCTCGTTCTGGTCGGCGTATGCCGACGCGAACTGGGCGAGCGCGTGCTCGAAGGTCGCGTCTGATCCGAGATAGGCGGCGATCTCCGCCGGCTCACCCGACCTGGCATGCCCCCTGGCCAACGCCCAGCCGCACAGCTCGCCCCACGTCAGGAGGTCTTCCTCGGTCATCGCATCGATGACCGCGCTGCCCTTCTGGTCCTGGAGCTGACGGACGTACCAGTGTCGGCCGAGCGACCCCGTTGCCCAACCCAGCAGGACGTCGCTCGTTGCCTGGAGCCGGCGCTGGCCGGCGACGACGCGAGCCCCGGGCTGGTGGCCGGGCTGGGGCCCAGGTACCGCTCGAGCACCGACGGTTCGGCCTGCTTGAACTGGAGGAACAGCGGATCGTCGTCCCCGTTCATGAACAGCACGGCGAACGCCGCCAGGCCCACGCTCCCGACGCCGACCACCTTGAGGGCGGCATCGACGAGGTGATAGCGATCGAACAGCACGCGCCGGTCTTCCTGGAGGGACTCCCGATAGTCGGTCAGGACGGCGTCGATGCGCTCCACCGTCGCCTCGTCCCGATGGGTGATCACGGGTGGGTGATCGACGATCCGCCGCCTGCCCGCCTCATCAACCTCGGTGAGCTTCGGCAGCTCGTGCAGCGCGTCGTGGTGCTGAGCGGCATGGGCAGTCTGCTCGAGGAACGGTCGGGCGCGCTTGTCCACGTACGACAGCACGCCGGCGACGTCCACGCCGGCGTAGTAGACATCGATCGCCCGCATCGCCGCATACCCGGCCGTGCCGGGTTCGATAGGCCTTGCCCATGCGGTGAACCGCATGCCGTGCGACGTGGTCGTCGAAGGATCTCGAGCGGGCGGCCACGACGAGGCTGGTCGCCAGGCGCCGGACGTCCCACTCGAACGGTCCAGGCAGCGTCTCGTCGAAGTCGTTGACGTCGAACACGAGGTCGCGCTCCGGCGAGGCAAACAGGCCGAAGTTCGAGAGATGCGCGTCGCCGCACAGCTGGACGTCGAGCCCGGTCCTCTGCAGGCGGGCGAGATCTGCCGCCATGGGCAGGGCCGCGCCGCGGAAGTAGGTGAACGGCGACACCGCCATCCGGCCATGCCGGATCGGGACGAGCTCGGGCAGCCGCGTCATGGCCTGCTCCTCGAGCAGCGTGACGGGGTCGGCCCGATCCGGCCCCGCCTGCCACGTGGCGAGCTCGGTCAGCGGCAGGCGCCGTTGGGCCGCCGCCCCGCGAGCCGTCGCCTCAGCCTTGTCCGGCATCAGTCTCGGATGGGGGCGCCTTGGCTCCGTCCCCCTCCGTTGAAGGTGTCGAGCCGGGCTCGGCGGCGAACGCGGCAGCAAGCTCGCGCAGCGTCTCGAAGATGTGGTCCTTGCCGATCACGTCGGTCAGCTCGTAGGCATCCAGCTGTGCGCGGACCTTGGGGCTCAGCTCGCTCAGGGCCAGCGTCACCCCATGGCCGGACGAGCTCTTTCGCGACCTGCCGGACCGCATCCGCCCCCGAGTAGTCGATGTCGGAGATCGAGGCGCTCGCGATGGCCAGCCAGCGAACCGGCGGGTCGGCGTTCTCGACGAGGTCCATGATCTCCTCGGTGAACCGGCTGGCGTTCGCGTAGTAGATGCCGGAGCCGAACCGGTACACGATCAGACCGGGGGCAATCTGCCTGCCATCGGCGAGCGGCACCAGCTCGGGGTCCCCGTTCGGGCGCCGGACGACCAGCATGTCGTACGGTCGATACGAGTGGTAGATGTGCTCGATGATCGAGAGCGCCATGGCGAGGATGATGCCCTGCTCGACGCCGAGCACGACCACGGTCACCGCGGTGATGGCGGCGACCGCGAACTCACCGGGTCGGAGACGAAGGATGTCCGCCATGCCAGCGCGGTCGATCAGCCGATACCCGATCAGGAACACGACCGCAGCAAGGACCGCGTTGGGCATGTATGACAGCGGACCGGTCAGGAACAGCAGGACGATCGCGACCACGGCCCCCGCGGTCAGCTGCGAGATCTGGCTGCGGCCGCCGGCGCTGTCGACCATCTCGGTCTTCGTCGGGCTGCCGTTGACCACGAACGTCCCGGTGATCGCGGCCCCGGCATTGGCCAGGCCGAGCCCGACGAGGTCCACGTTCTCGTCAAAGCTGTCGCCGTAGCGCATCGCATAGGCACGGGAGGTCGCGGCGCTCTGGGCGAGGATCACGACGACCATGGAGATCACGGTCGGCAGCAGCGCGGCCGCGTTGGCCCGGGTGATGACGTCGGTCGGCAGGGCGATGGTGGGGAGCCCGCCCGGGACGGCACCGAGGGTGGTGACGCCCTGGGCGCTGAGGTCAAGGGCGTAGCTCAGGGCGATCGTCCCGACGACGGCGATCAGCGCCCCGGGGATTGCCTTGTTGACCCGTTCGAGCCCGACGATCACCACGAGAACGGCAGCTGACACCGCGAGCGTTGCCATGCTGGTCCCGGTGGGAATGGCCTGGAGCGTCTGGACGAACTTCTCGATGGTGCCGCCGGAGACGCCGGTGATCCCGAACATCCCGGCCACCTGGCCCAGCGCGACCTGGATCCCGACGCCGGTCAGGAACCCGATCAGGACGCTCCGGGACAGGAAGTTGGCGATGAACCCCAGCCCGAGCAGTCGAGCGAGGAGGAGGAAGCCGCCGCACATCAACGCGGCGAACGACGCCAGCTGGACGTACTCGGCCGAGCCGCTCGTGGCCCCCATGCCGATCAGCCCGGCCGCCAGGATCGCCGCCGTCGCCGAGTCAGCCCCGACGACGAGATGCCGCGACGAACCGAGGATGGCGAATGCCAGCACGGGCAGCAGCAGCGTGTAAAGACCGGTGATGACCGGCGTGCCCGCGATGTTCGCGTAGCCCATCACCTCGGGGATCGCCAGCGCTGCCAGGGTCGCGCCAGCAATCAGGTCCGGGGCGACTCGTGAAGGATCGATGGGCAGGATCCCGCTCAGGATCGGTAGGGGCTTCCGCCTCGGACGCGCTGTCGATGCCACGACGCAACCCTCCAACGTGCCGGGAACGGAAGACCGCGAGGAGCGCTTCGAACAGACGATGAGGTGCCTGCTCTGAACATGTCCCGAGCCTCAGCCTGTGGATGACACCGCAAACGTCGCGCCGTGGCATCACCCGTATGGGGTGAAGACCGTGCCGGCTGCGTCGACCGTGGCATGGCGCGGCCGGTACGCTTGGACCATGGGTGCGAGGGCTGGCCGGTTGCGCGATGCAATCGACGTCCTCGTGTCCGCGATCGAAGGCCATGGCGGCCAGCCGCTCGCCTGGACCCTCCGTGGCTATACGCCCGACCTGCTCCGAGGCGATCTCGTTGCCGGTTTCACCGTCGCGTCGCTGATCGTCCCGCTCAGCATCGGCTACGCGAGCGTGGCCGGGCTGCCGCCGGAGGTCGGGCTCTACGCGTCGTTCGCCCCGCTGCTCGCGTATGCGGTCTTCGGCTCGTCGCGGACGCTCATCGTGGGTCCGGACGCCTCCACCGCGGCCCTGATCGGGGCTACGATCGGGCCGCTCGCGGTCGCCGCCGACGAACGCGCGCGGCTGGCCGCGATGCTCGGGCTGATGGTCGCGGTGGTGTTCCTGGCGATGCGCCTCGCCCGCCTCGGCTTCCTGGCCGACTTCCTGTCGCGGCCGATCCTCGTCGGGTACCTGACCGGGGTCGGGATCACCGTCGCGGTCGGCCAGATCGAGAAGATCCTGGGCGGTCCGGCGATCGCCACCACGGCGGGTGTCATGGGAGGGATCGACTGGACCGCCGCCAACCCTGCGGCGGTGATCGACGCGATCGCGATCGCCGTCCGCGGCTCCGGCGTGAACGCCTGGTCGATTGCGGTCGGTGGGAGCGTCATGGCCGTCATCTACGTGGGTCGGCGCCTGGCGCCGCGGCTGCCGATGGCGCTGATTGCCATCCTCGGCGCCCTGCTCGCGAGCGCGGTTCTCGACCTGGGATCCAGGGGCGTTGACGTGCTCGGTCCCGTTCCCGGCGGACTTCCGCCGATCGGCGTGCCGAGCGCCACGCCGGGCGAGCTCATCGCTCTCATCCCCGGCGCCCTCGGCCTCGCGATCCTGAGCTTCGCCGACACCTCTGCGACCGGCAGGAGCTTCGCCGCGCGGCGCGGCGAGCAGACCGACGCCAACCGGGAGCTCGTCGCGCTCGCTGTCGCGGACGCCGCCGCGGGCGTTACCAGTGGCTACCCGATCAGCTCCAGTCCGTCGCGGACATCGGCGTCGGAGGAATCCGGTGGGCGAACCCAGATGGTCGGCATCGTGGCCGCGCTCACGCTGGCCGTCGTGCTGGTGCTGTTCACGCGCCCGCTGGCCTATCTGCCGACGCCGGCCCTGGGCGCCGTGATCCTCATGTCGGTGCTGAGCCTCATCGACATCCGCGAGCTGCGGCGGATCTGGCAGCTGCGACGGAGCGAGGGGATCATCGCGCTGCTCGCGGTGGCGGGCGTGGTCCTGTACGGGACCCTGGCCGGTGTCGGGTTCGCGGTCCTGCTCGCCGCCCTCAACATCGTGCGCCGCGCGGCGTGGCCGCAGATCGCGGAGCTGGGGCGCACGGAGTCCGGCAGCTGGCGCGATCTCGAGCGCCGGTCGGGCCGCACGCGTGTGCAGGGTGTCGTGGTCGTGCGCTTCAGCGGACCGATGTTCTTCGCGAACGCGAGCGCGCTGGCGGTCCGCATCCGCGAGCTCCTGGAGCTGCGACCGGATGCTGACGCCGTCGTCATCGACCTCGAACCGACCGCCGACGTGGACCTCACGGCCGGCAACGAGATCCGGAACCTGGCGGTGGAGCTCGCCAGGGCCGGCCATCGGCTGGCCGTCGCTGGCCCGATGGGCCGCGTCCGCGACGAGCTTCGGATGTACGGGCTGGCAGACCTGATGGCACCGACCGAGGGGCTGCGGGGATCGGTCGACGACGCCCTGCGCGGGCTGGGGATCGACCCCACGCAGCCGGCGCCGCCGCTCGAGCCCGCGCGGCCGGAGGCGGAGACACGTGCGTCTGCAGGTGGGTCGATCGCGACGGCGATGGGCAACCTCCCGGTCCGCGTGATCGGTGCCGGCATCGTGGTCGTCGTCGGCGCCGCCGTCGTGGCCGCGCTGCTGGCCTCGCAGGGCCTGGGGCCGAAGGCCGGGCCACGCGAGGTGCCCAACCTGGTCGGTCTGTCCGTCAATCGCGGCTCGATCGCGGCCTCGAACGCCGGATTCCAGCTGGGGACCAGCGTGTACGTGCGGTCGGCCACCTGGCCCGAGGGCACGATCATCGACCAGGATCCCGAGGCCGGCACGCTGGCAGATGCCGGGGCCGCGATCACGCCCGTGGTGAGCACCGGCCGCCAGCAGGTGCTCGTGCCCGATGTGATCGGCCTGCGCGAGGCGGACGCGATCGCGCGGTTGACGGGATCCGGACTGATCGTCCGTCGGGGCGGATCGGCCTACGATCCGGAGATGCCCGCCGGAGACGTGCTCTCGACCGAGCCCGCATCGGACGCGCTCGTCGCCGTGGGCACGACGATCACGTACACGGTGTCCAGCGGTCCGGGGCCGATGGCGACGGCAGCACCCCCCTCGGCCCCGGCCCGTACGGTTGCCCCGACCGCCACGGTCGCGCCAAGCGCCACGCGGACCCCAGTCGCACCGTCCCCACCCGGCCCGGGCGAGTCGCCGCTGCCGTCCGATTCGGGGTTGCCATTCACGACCCCGGGGCCGCCAGCATCGCCGGCCTCGTAACGAGGGTCGGCACGACGGGCGCAGGTCCCGCATGGCGGGGGAGCGTCAGGTCCGAGACGGTGGCGGGATGCGCTCGAAGGTGACTCGATACCAGTGGGCGTCCGTTCGGCGCCCGGCAAGGCCCGGCAGCGTGAACGTCTGAACCGTGGCAACCAGGTAGCCCTGCTCTCGCATCGCGGCCGAGTCGGCTTCGATGCGGGCCGAAAGCTGCGCCTCGGATTGCAGCCCGACCCGCAGGCCGAGCGCGGAGAGCAAAGGGGCGAGCAGCAGGTTTGCCCAGACGAGCAGGCTGTCCCGGCCGTACTCGCGAATGATCACGGTTGGCGGTCCGGACACCCCACGGAGGCGCATCACGACGTCAGGCAGATGCACGACAGCGACCTCGTTCGCTCTCAGATCACGATACGCGAAGCCTGCTGGTTGCGCCTGACCTCGCCTGCCTCATGCGCGGTGCCGGCAATGCGCCCCCGCGAATGGCCGGCCTCCGGACGACGCGCGCAGCTTCGGTCAGCTCAGATGATGGCGATCGGACGCTCGATCGCCTGGTCGGTCCGGAAGCGACGGTCGATCAGGACCCGAACGACGTAGCTGTTCTCCAGGTCGGCCCCGTCGAACGAGGGCGGCAGGCCGTGCGGGATGGTGCCCAGGTCAATTGCGCTGCCCGAGCGCAGCGCGGCACCCGCGCTCTCGGCCGAGGCAACGATGACCTTCTCGCCGTTCGGGGCATTCGTGCGCCGATGCAGCTCGACCCGGGCGCGGCCATCGGAGGCACCGGGCCAGGCGACCTCGACGATCAGCTTCGATCCGGCCGTCAGCGGCTTGTCACCGACGACGCCGAGCGTGGCGCCGTCCGCGACCGTGACCTCGTCCAGCATCGAGAGGCCGCCCTGATGGCCGACGCCGGCGCGGATGAGATCGGCATTCTGGAGGACCTCCAGCGGGGTCGCGACCCAGCTGTCCTCGGCCATCGCCACGTCCCACCGCGCCTCGAGGGCCCACGCGATGACGGCCTCGCCGAGGTGGGCTGTCGGTGGTCCGAGGCGCGGCGCGGGCAGCGTGAAGTCCGCTTCGATCGACTCGCCCGCGGTGAGGTTCGTGGACACCGCGGGCTCGGTGAATGGGAGCATCTCGAACAGCGTCCCGTTCGCCTCGACCCAGGAGTCCGTCACGGTGTGCCGCGTCTCGCCCACACCCTCCTCGTGCGTCTCGCTCGCACGACGCTCGACCAGCCGCAGGCCGAGCAGCCGTACGCCCGCCCCGCGTGCGTGCAGATCGTGGGTCGCGCCCACGGACAGGTGGCCGCGGATGACCTGACCGACCACGACGGGCGCGTCGATCCGGATGGCACCGGTGACCGAGCCCGAGCTGGGCGTGATCAGGTCGGGGATCCCGATGGCGTGCAGCGGGTGTGAGCCATCAGGCCCGGCAAGGTCGAAGCCGTTTCGGGCATTGAATGGAGCCGGGCAGGAGCCCGTGTGGATCGTCATGCCACGGGCCGCGGGCGACGTGCAGACGCCCGCGGCCGACAGGCCCGGGAGATCCGCGGCGAGACGATCCGGTTCAGGACTTCGGAGCGAGCGTCACCTGGATCGCGCCCGACGAATCACGCAGGGTGACGGTGCCGCCCGTCGTTTCGACCGTGGCCGGCGTCTGGAGCGCGGTGAGGAACTGCGTCTCCTGGGTCATGGTCGCCTCGTCGCATGCCATCAGCGTGCCCGCAACGGGACCGATCGTCACCTGGTCGCCGTCGAGCGTGTAGCCACCGGTGTACGTGTTGCAGCCCGAGCTGCCCGAGACGCCGTCGGCGGTGAAGGTCGCCGTGAGCGTGGTTCCCTCGACCGGGGATACGACTGCCTGGCTGCCGTTGTTGTAGCCGGTGACCACCCATTCGCCCTCGAGCGGGTTCGCGGCGCCGGCAGCGTAGGTCAGGATCACCGCGTCGGAATCGTCGTAGATGGTGAGCGCGTCGCTGGTGGCCGTGTAGGTCGACGCCTTCGCGAGGTTGGCGAGATACGCGGTCTCCGTGTCGGACGCCGGTCCCTGGCACGCCATCTGCGTCGTGGCCAGCGGACCGACCTTGATCGTCGCGTCCACGATGACCGCGCTGCCATGGTAGACGTTGCAGCCGCCCGAGCCGGCAACGTTGCTGCTCGAGAACCTGGCATCGACCACGACGTCCGCCGGCACGTCGGTCGTCGCTCCATTCACCGACTGCGACGTCAGCTTCCAGGTCATGCCCTCGATCGCACCGCCCGTGCCGCCGCTGGAGCCGCCAGATGAGCACGCGGCCAGCACGACCATCGCGCCGACAGAGACCAGGCCGAGCAACCGACGCATCAATGGGTTCCTTTCGAATCGGCGGGACGCCGTTTGGACAGGGCGGGAGTATATGGTGGACGGACTGTCCGGTGCACCTGGAATCGGTACCTGGCTTCGGCTGCGAGCCGGCTAGCGCGCCACGCGGTAGCGGAGGTAGACGACCCGGGACCCAAAGGTGCGGGTCTCGACGAGCGCGAGATCCAACCGGTGCTCGCGCCGGGGAAAGAACGGGATGCCACCGCCGACCAGCACGGGGTGAACCCGGAGCCGGTACTCGTCGATCAGCCCCGACGCGGCCGCGTCGGCGGCCAGCGTCGCACCGCCGATCCAGATGTCGCCCTCTCCGGGCTCCGCTCGCAACCGCGCGACCTCATCCGCCAGGCCGCCGGAGACCAGACGAGCATTGCCCTCCACCGCCGACAATGTCGTGGAGAAGACCAGCTTTGGAAGGGCCTTCCACAGCGCGGCCCACTCGAGCCTGGAATCGTCGAGGGATGGATCCTGGTCGGCGGTCTCCCAGTACAGCATCGTCTCGTACAACCGCCGTCCCAACAGGTAGGTGCCGACCCCTCGGATCTCGTCGACGTGGGAGCGAAAGACCTCGTCGTCGGGTGGCGCCCAGTCGAAGCTGCCGTCCGGCCCGACGACGTAGCCGTCGAGTGACATGCCCATCGAATAGATCACGCTGTGCACCGCAGTCCTCCCACGTGGCGGGTACGACGATAGGATCGCCGGGCGCCGCAGCGCTCATCGCGGCTCGCGGGGATCCCCTGGGCTGCAGCTGCACGCGAGCAGCCGTGTCCGGCGGCCGCCCGCCATCTGGCTCACGGCCATCCTCCCACACGCCGATCCCGGGCCATCATGCTGTCTCGCGACCCTTCGGGCACACGAGACCCACAGGCTGGACCCCCTACGTGTTATACGCGTTTGGTCCGTTCGACCGACTCCCCGCCACGCCGGTCGCGCTCCGCCGGTCGAACCTCCCAAGGGCCGGTCAGGTTCAAGCGTTCCGCAGGAACACCAGGCCCTCACGATTGACGCAGAAGGTCTGAAGGGGCGCGTCGTAACGGCGACCCGGATAGGGCTGCTCGTACGGATTGCCCAGGAAGCCCGCGTCGAAGGCGGGCGCCTTGGGCAGGCGGATCCCGATGTCGAACAGGATGGTGTCGCCCTCGTCGGTCGCGGGCCCGTACAGCGCATAGCACTCATCGGGAAGATCGGAGCCACCGTCCGGCGCGAGGAAGGCGACCCACGGGTGATCGTCGATGGATCCACCGAGCAGGAGGTCGCCGATCACGTCGCCGTTGTTACCAGCCCGATACACGATCGTCGTGGCCGAGCTGTTGAGGATGTTGGCGTCGAAGGTCGCGCCGTCCTCGAGCACGTAGCGGGTGATGCTCGGTCCGCCCGGTTCGGTGGCGTCGATGACCCCGGTGACCTCAGGGTTGTAGGGGCCGGGCGCCCTGGAGCCACAGCCTGCCATCACGGCCAGCACGACAGCGGCGATCACCCATCGACCGACGCGCATGCCCCCTCCCACTGCCTGACCGGCCCGATGGACCCAACGTACGAGCGAGACACGGCGCGGTCAAGGCACGCGCCGGACCAGCTCCAGCCGCAGGCCACCGGCCGATCGATTGAGGAATGAGACCAAACGCCTATGACACACAAGCTGGACACCTTGCCTTGACAAGTGACCGTCTGGTCACATATTGTGGCGGCGATGGACGACGAGGTGTTCCGGGCGCTGGCCGATCCCAGTCGACGGACGCTGCTCGACCGGCTCTTCGAGCGCGATGGCCAGACGCTGGGAGAGCTGGAGACGGCGCTGCCGAAGATGACCAGGTTCGGCGTCATGAAGCACCTCCGGGTCCTGGAGAACTCGAACCTCGTGACCAGCCGCAAGGTTGGTCGCGAGCGGCATCACTACCTCAATCCGGTGCCGATCCGCCGGATCCACGATCGGTGGCTGGACCGCTACGCGATCCGCGCTGCCGACCTCCTCACCGACTTCAAGACCATGCTGGAGATCGATCCCATGACGTCCCCCGACACCGCCGCGGCCACCGAGCGGGTGGCCCCGCGCCATGTCTTCTCGACCTTCATTCGCACCACGCCGGAGGCCATCTGGCGTGCGCTGACCGAGTCCGACTTCACCACGCGGTACTGGTATGGCTCCACGGTGCACTCCGACTGGACGGTCGGTGCCCCATGGGAGCTCCACACCGCCCAGGGCCAGCTGGGGATCACCGGCGAGGTTCTCGAGTCGGACCCGCCGAACCGCCTGGTCGTCACCTACAGGCAGGCCTGGGGAGGGGTCGACGAGCCCCCCTCGCGGGTCACGTTCGAGGTCGAGGGTGCCGGCCCCGGCATCCAGAAGCTCTCGGTGATCCACGAGACCGAGCCCGGCACGAAGACGCAGATCGCCGAGGTGGCCGCCGGCTGGCCGTTCATCATCGCGGGCCTCAAGACGCTGCTCGAGACCGGCGAGCCGCTGCAGGCCGGCTGACGCCGCCCCGGAGCGCACGAGACATCCCGGCGCCGCGACTCGGTAAGGGTCGCGGCACGCGATCACATGCAGGGAGAATTCGAGAGATGCAGGGTACGAAGGCAGCCGACGGCTTCTCGGCCGAGGAACGGGCCGCGATGCAGGAGGCGGTGAAGGAGCGGAAGGCAGCTGCGCGCCGTGGAGGCAGCGCGACCAGAGCGGACGGTGAGGCCGATCTGCTCGAAAAGATCGCGGAGATGCCCGAGCCCGGTCGCGCCATGGCAGAACGGCTTCATGCGCTCGTCATGGCCAGCGCGCCGGTCCTTGAGCCGAGGACCTGGTACGGAATGCCCGCCTACGCGAAGGACGGCAAGGTCATCTGCTTCTTCCGGGCAGCGTCGAAGTTCAAGGAGCGGTATGCGACGTTCGGGTTCCAGCCCGACGCGCATCTCGACCAGGGGACGATGTGGCCCACGTCCTTCGCGCTGACGGAGCTCACCGCCGACGACGAGGCGCGCCTCGTCGAGCTGGTGAGGAAGGCGGCGAGCTGAACCGGAGCCGCCCCCACCACGCCGCGATCTCGTTGGGTGAGACCACGGCGCAGCGGCGAATGGGTCAGGCGGCCGCCGGTGGCGGATCGCCGATTCCGAAGGCCGCCTTGACGGCCCCGGAGTTCAGGTACAGCAGGATGACCACCGGCAGGATCGCCATCCCGAAGCCGATCCCGGTGCCCGGGAACTGGAAGAAGGCGATGAACGCCTCGAACAGGCTGACCCCGGCGATGATCACCGCGGTGAGCCAGGCCCACGGCTGAAGCGCCCACAGCCCGAACGCGATCAGCAGCCACAGGACCGCCATCCCGATCGCCAGCCAGCCCCAGAGACCGACGGACTCGAGAGCCGGCAGGTCACCGAGCGCCCCGAACCAGTCGAAGCCGAGGACGCGGAGCCCGAAGAACAGGTAGGCAAACCCGGCCAGCGCGGCGAAGAAGCCGATGACCGAGATCAGGATCGGTGGATTCCTCATGAGCATGTTCCTCCCTCTTGTTGGTGTTGTCCGTTTGAGATTGGGCGGGCGTTTCCTAGCTGCCCAGGAGCTTGGCCTTGGCGGTGGCAAACTCCTCGTCGGTCAGCACGCCCGACGAATGGAGCTCCCCGAGCTGCTTGAGCTGCTCCATGTCGATCCCGGCCGACGGAGCCGGAGCCGGCGGTGCGGCAGCCGCTATCTGCTGCTCATAGGTCGCCTGCTGCTCGGCCATCTGCTGGTCGTACGCCGCCTGCTGCTCGGCTGCCTGGTTCGCGTACTTCTGCTGCTGATGGTGGCTCACGGCACCTGCCGTCCCGGCCACCACGGCGGTGGTCGCAGCTGCCCGAATGAGCGGTCGTCCGCGGCGTCGCATCATCATGGTTGGGTCCTCCTGTCGTTGTGGTCGCTACGCAGACGCAGCGGCATCGAGCTCGGCTGATACCTCCTCGAGGACCTCGGGCGGCACGACCGTGCGAGTCACGAGGAAGCCGCCGGCGGCGGTCATTGCATCCTTGATGTCCTCGGCCCATCGGTGCTCGAACAGCAGCGCGAGGCCGGAGGTGTCCGGAGGGAGCGAGTCCGCGATGGCCTCCAGGTCCTCGGGCGTGAACAGCGCCATCGAGTCGGCGAGCAGCGGAGCAAAGCTGGCAAAGCGGGGGTCGTCCTTGTTGTCGACCTCGAGGATCGTGGCGTTGCCATCGGAGCCGCGGCCGACGAACACGACATCGACCAGCCGGATCACCTTGCTCTCGACGACCTTGCCGATCTCCCGGGCGATGCTCCCGTCGAAGTGATTGCCGTCGAAGCCGACGACGACGTACTCAAGCGGTCCAAGTGTCACAGTGGCCTCCTGCTGGTGCGCGGATCGCACGCGATCTTCCCGGTTCAGCGCCCATTCCGCGGCACGCCCGGGGCTGTCCGCGCGCTGATCACACCACTGGACGGGAGCGGTGACATCACCCGATCTGGATGAGTGCCTGCGCGCACGGCGTCAGGGCGAGCGATGCCGATCGTCCGGCTTCCAGCCCGGGTACGAACGGCCTGGCACGCTCGCCGATATCGCCCAGATCGGACGATGTCGGGCCACGATGTGCCGCTACGTTGATTGACCTGAAGCAGTCACCAGCAACTGGATGCGCGAAGCCACGGGCGCATGGCTTCGGCCGCCGCACGGCGATCTGAACGGCCGCCGAGGAGGGAGCGTAGCGAGCATGAGCAAGAAGAAGCGCAAGCAGGCCCATGACCCCGGGCCCGAGGCAGAGGCAGAGGCCGGCGGCGGCAGCCCAGTGGTGGCTGCGGATGCCGAGCCTGACGCGACCCAACCCGAGCCGCAAGGGAAGATGAAGACCAGGGACTACGAGCGCGAGATCCGTCGCCTCCACGGCGAGCTGGTGGCCATGCAGGAGTGGGTCAAGGCGACCGGCGCCAAGGTCTGCATCGTGTTCGAGGGCCGCGACACCGCGGGCAAGGGCGGCACGATCAAGCGCATCACCGAGCGGGTCAGCCCCCGGGTGTTCAAGGTCGTGGCACTTGCCGCGCCGACCGAGCGCGAGAAGTCCCAGATGTACGTGCAGCGCTACCTGGCGCATTTCCCGGCCGCGGGCGAGGTCGTGATCTTCGACCGCAGCTGGTACAACCGCGCCGGTGTCGAACGGGTCATGGGCTTCTGCACACCCGAGCAGTCCGAGCGGTTCCTGGAGCAGGTGCCCGCCGTCGAGAAGGCCATGGTCGAATCGGGGATCATCCTGATCAAGTACTGGCTGGAGGTCAGCCCCGAGGAGCAGACGCGCCGGCTGGAGGGCAGGATCAACGATCCGCGCAAGGTCTGGAAGCTGACCGACATGGATCTCAAGTCGTACAGCCGGTGGGACGACTACTCGCGGGCTCGGGACGCGATGCTCGCGGCGACCGATACGCCGTGGGCGCCATGGTGGATCGCGCGCACCGACGACAAGAAGCGCGGCCGGCTCAACATCATCAGCCACCTCCTCGGTCAGGTTCCGTACACGCCGCCCGAGCCCCGCGAGGTCCAGCTTCCAAAACGCAGGGTGACCGCGAGGCGGACGAAGTCCGAGCTGCCGCTGAAGGACATCCCGACGCCGTTCTGAGCGACGGCGACCGACGCGAGGCCTCCCGGCAAGGGGTTCGGCGGCGCGACGGACCCGCCCTCGGACGGGTGGTGCATCAGCCCGGCCGGGTCGGACGAGCGAGAAGACCAGGAACAGGAGGGAACTCATGACAGCCGTCGCCGAACCCGCGGGGGCCGGATCGGACGTCAGCTGGTATGCGCTGACACCGGAGGAGGTCGCGAGCCGCCTCGGGGTCGATCCCTCGGCTGGCCTGACCAACGTCGAAGCCGATGCCCGGCGATCGAAGTACGGGACGAACGCGTTTGCCGAGGCGAAGAAGGCGTCGCCAGTGCAGCTGTTCGTCCGCCAGTACGCCGATCCGATGCAGCTCGTGCTCCTCGTGGCCGGCGTCGTGTGTCTGTTCCTGCCCGGCCAGTTCTACACCGGCGTGTTCCTGCTGCTCCTGACCGTGTTCAATGCGTGGATGGCCATGAACCAGGAGGGCAAGGCAGAGGCTAGCGCCTCGGCCCTCCAGAGCATGATGGTCGTCAAGGCCAAGGTCCGCCGCGACGGCGACCTCGTCGAGATCCCGATCGACCAGCTGGTCCCCGGTGACATCGTGAACATCGAGGCCGGCGACCTCGTCCCGGCCGACGCGCGCATCCTGTCCGCCGCCACGCTCGAGATCGACGAGTCCGCGCTCACCGGCGAGAGCATCCCGACGCCCAAGCAGGTGGAGGCCGTCGCATCCGACGCAGCCCTCGGTGATCGGGTGGACATGGCGTTCATGAACTGCCAGGTCACGCGGGGGGCAGCCACGATCCTGGTCGTGACGACGGGGATGGCGACCGAGGTCGGTCACATCAGCGGCATGCTCCAGGCGACCGCGGTCGAGAAGACGCCGCTGACCAGGCAGCTTGACGCCCTGACCAACCAGATCCTGGTCATCGCCGGCATCGCGCTGGTGGTCTCGATCGGGCTCGGCCTGTATCGGGACGTCGACCTGCAGACGCTGTTCCTCAGCGCGGTGGCGTTCGCCGTGGCCGCGATCCCGACGGCGTTGCCGGCGGTCGTCACGGCCATCCTGTCGAAGGGATCGCAGACCCTTGCGGACGCCGGCGCGATCATGAAGCGCCTCCGCTCGGTCGAGACGCTTGGGTCGACCTCGGCGCTCAACTCCGACAAGACGGGCACCCTGACGCTGAACCAGATGACGGCCGTCCAGATGGCGATCGTGGGCCGCCGCTACGCGGTCTCGGGCGATGGCTACTCGACGATCGGGCAGATCTCCCATACCGGTGGTCAGCCCGACGTTCCGCTCGAGCAGTACCTCCTGCCGATGGCCCTGTGCGCCGATGCCGAGGTCCGCGACGGCTCGCTCGTCGGCGACCCCACCGAGGGCGCCCTCGTCGTGCTTGCCGCCAAGGGCGGTGTGGATCCCGCGCTCACCCGTGAGCAGTACCCCCGCGTCGCGACCCTGCCGTTCGACGCCGCCTACAAGATGATGGCCACGTTCCACGCCATGAAGGACGCGAAGGGCAAGGACGTCATCCGCGCATACATCAAGGGCGCGCCAGACCAGCTCCTCGCGCGGGCGACCACTGCCCATGGGCCTGACGGCGTCGAGGTGCCCGTCGCGCAGGTGCGTGACAACTACCTCGCCGAGAACGAGCGCCTCGGCACCATGGGCCTCCGGGTCATGGCGACCGGCCAGAAGGACTTCGACCCGGCGACGTTCGACCGTGATGCCGATCTGCTGCCGGCGCTCGATGGCCTGACGCTCCTTGCCATCGTCGGGATCGTCGACCCGCCGAGGCCGGCCGCGAAGGATGCCATCGCTCGAGCGAAGGCGGCCGGGATCCAGGTCAGGATGATCACCGGTGATCACGCCGTGACCGCCGAGGCAATCGCCCATCAGCTGGGCATCGAGGGTCGCGCCGTCACCGGCGCCGAGTTCCGCGCCATGAGCGAGGACGAGGTGATACGGGAGATCGACGGCATCGGCGTCATCGCCCGGGTCTCCCCGGAGGACAAGGTCCACCTCGTGGACGTCCTGCGCAGGAAGGGTCACGTCGTCGGGATGACCGGCGACGGCGTCAACGACGCTCCGGCGCTCAAGAAGGCCGACATCGGGATCGCGATGGGGATCACCGGAACGGAGGTCTCAAAGCAGGCCGCCGTGATGATCCTGACCGACGACAACTACGCCACCATCGTGAAGGCCGTTGGTCTCGGGCGTGCCGTGTACGACAACCTGCTGCGGTTCATCCGGTTCCAGATGGCGGGTCTGTTCGGGTTCATCGCCACGTTCCTGGGCTCATCGCTCCTCAACATCCTGGGCGGGATCCCGTTCCTGCCGCTCCAGACCATGTGGCTCAACTTCACCGTCAACGTGTTCCAGGCGATCGGGCTCGGCTACGGCAAGCCTCGAGAGGGCCTCATGGAGGTCCCGCCGCGGCCCAAGGCGGAGAAGATCATGCCCCGGCGGCTGACGACCTGGCTCGTGTTCATCGGGCTGGTCATGGCCGCAGGCACCCTCGGGGTGCTGGCCTGGGCCAATGACGCCTACGGCGACGTCATCGCGCGCACGATGGGGGTCACGACCTTCTCGCTGTTCCGCCTGTGGTCGTCGCTGGAGACCGCGGACGAGTCCGAGTCGATGTTCGGCGGGTCGATCCTCGCCAACCGACCGCTGCTCATCGGAACGGCCCTGTCCGTGCTGACGATCGTCCTCGCGACCGAGCTCCCGCTGTTCCAGCGGATCCTGGGCACGGCCAGCCTGTCGATCGACCAGTGGGTCGTGTGCATCCTCGTCTCGCTCGCGGTCATCGTGGCCGAGGAAGCCAGGAAGCTGCTCAAGGTCCGGACCGGTGACGAGCCGGCCACAGCGCAGACCGCTCCGGTCGGCGCCGGCGCCTGACGGAGAAGTCGCCGGCCACCGGGTCTTCGTCGCGGCTCCGGCCGCAAGCCCGGTGGCTGGTGATCCGACCATGATGGACCAAGCGATCCCTGACCCCGGCCCTACCGAGGCGATCTCGGTCGAGCCTGGTGCCGTGTTGCCTGCCGAGGCCGTCGCCGTCGCGGCCGACCGCCTCGGCGAGGGCGCCGGGCTCGATGTGCGGCCCGACGATGCGTGGGCGGAGGCGGGGCGCAAGGTCCTGCGTCTGCACCTTGCGAGGATGCTTGCCCGGGTGCCCGGCGTCCTCTCCGGGGACGAACCCGAGGACGTCCACGCGATGCGCGTCGCCACACGCCGTCTGCGCGCCGCGTGGCGGGTGTTCGGCGACGGGTTCGAGCGTGATGCGGCGCGCCGATATCGAGCCGAGCTGCGCGACATCGGCCGGCGCCTGGGGGCCGTCCGGGACCTCGATGTGCTGATCGGGATCCTCATTGTCGACGGGGAGCGTCGCAGCGCGCGCTACCGCGCCGGGCTGGCACCGCTGCTCGGGGCATGGCACGCAGAGCGGGAGGCGCACCGCCTCGACCTTGCGGCGGCCCTCGGCTCGGAACGCTTCGCGACATTCGTCGTCGATTACGAGCGGCTCGTCGAGACTCCGGGGCATGCGGCCGTCGCGGTCCCACCGCACGCGCCGGGGCTCGTGCGCGACCGCATACCCGCGAAGATCTGGACGGCCTACCAGGCCGTCAGGGCCTTCGACGACGATCTCGGGACCGCCGATCTCGCCACGCTCCACCGCCTTCGGATCGAGGCCAAGTGGCTCCGCTACACGCTGGAGTTCGTTCGCGGGCCGTTGGAGCCGGAGGCCGGCGGGCTCATCCGCCGAATGGTCGCGCTCCAGGACCATCTGGGGATTCAGCACGACCAGCACGTCGCCGCGGTCCTTGCGCGCGAGTTCGCGACGTCGACGGCGGTGACGGTCGCGCAGTCGCGGTCGATGAGCAGGTTCGACGCGCACCTAGAGAAGAGGGTCGACGGACTGGGGCGAACGCTCGAAGCGACGTGGCGCCCGATTGTCGCCCCGAGCTATCGGCGCGCGCTCGGCCGCGCGATCGCGAGACTGTGAACCACCCGCCGCGGGCCTGCACCGCCGCGACGCGCCCGCGTGCCGGACGCCACGCGGACCGGGTTGGCTCCGAGTGACGAGCGAAGCACGGCCGATCTCCTCCCTGGCCAGGATCGAGCGCTGGATGCCCGGCATCCGCGTCGTTCGCACCTACGAACGGTCGTGGGTGTCACGAGATCTGATCGCGGGGGTCGTCCTCGTTACGCTGCTCGTCCCGCAGGGCATGGCCTACGCCGAGCTCGCCGGCCTGCCCGCGATCACGGGCCTCTACACCACGGTGATCTGCCTGGTTGCCTATGCCCTCGTCGGACCATCGCCGATCCTGGTGCTGGGCCCCGATTCGGCACTGGGCCCGATGATCGCGGCCACGATCCTGCCGCTCGCCGCCGGCAGCGAGGAGATGGCGATCGCGCTCGCGGGGATGCTCGCCCTGATGGTCGGCCTGGTGACGGTCGGAGCGGGGCTCGCGAAGCTCGGCTTCATCGCCGACCTGCTGTCGAGCCCTGTGCGCACCGGCTACCTGGCAGGCCTCTCGGTCACGATCTTCATCGGACAGCTGCCCAAGCTGCTCGGGTTCTCGACCGACGCCAGCGGCCTCATCGACGAGCTGCGCGCGTTTCTCCAGAACCTCGATCTGACGAACGTGTGGGCGCTCGGGATCGGTCTCCTGAGCCTCGGCATCATCGAGGGCCTCGGGCGGTTTCGCCCCAGGACCCCAGGCATCCTTGTGGCGGTTGTCGTATCGATCGGCCTCTCGATCGGGCTCGACCTGGCCGCGCACGGCGTCGATGTGATCGGGGTCCTGCCCCAGGGCTTCCCGGTACCGACCTTCCCGGCCGCCGCCGCCGAGGACCTGCCGATCCTGTTTGCCGCCGCGCTCGGGATCTCGCTGGTCGCGATCGGCGACACGATCTCGGTGTCGGGTGGCTTCGCGGCGCGGGCAGGCTACGAGGTGGACGGCAACCAGGAGCTCGCGGGGATCGGCTCGGCGAACCTGGCAGCCGGCCTGTTCAGCGGCTTTCCGGTGAGCACCAGCGGCTCTCGAACGGCGGTAGCCTTTCAGTCCGGCGCCAGGACCCAGCTGACGGGCCTGGTCGCCGCCGCGCTCGTGATCGCGATGCTGCTGTTCGTCCCCGGCCTCGTCCAGGCGATGCCCCAGCCGGTGCTCGCCGCCGTGGTGATCGCGGCATCGGTCAGCCTGCTGGACGTCGCCGAGCTGCGGCGCCTCTTCCGAGTGCGCAAGACGGAGTTCGCGCTCGCGATCGCCTGCGCCCTGGGGGTCATGTTCGTCGGCGTCCTGGAGGGGATCGTCGTGGCGGTGGTGCTGTCGGTGACCTACATCTTCAAGCGGGCCTGGTCCCCGTACTCCACCGTTCTTGGGAAGACGCCGGCCGTTCCAGGCTGGCACGACATCCGACGCTATCCAGACGTGGAGCAGGTCCCCGGACTGCTGATCGTTCGCTGGTCGGCGCCGCTCTTCTTCGCGAACGCGACCCAGTTCCGCGACCGAATCCGCGAGCTCGTGAAGGCCGCGACGCCGCCCCCGCGGTGGGTCCTCGTCGCCGCCGAGCCGATCACCGACATCGACGTGACGGCCGGGGCGATGCTCGCCGACCTCGACCTCGAGCTGAATGCCGCCGGGATCCACCTCGCATTCGCCGAGCTCCAGTCGGAGGTCCGGGACACGATCGTGCGCTATGGCCTCCTCCAGATGATCGACGAGGGGCACCTCTACGGCTCGGTGAAGGACGGGGTCAAGGCGTTCCTGCGGGAGGCGGAGTCGGCACGTGCCGAAGCTGAGCGGCGAGGAGCGGTCCCGCCATCGTCTGGCTGACCGTCGATGACCGGGCCCATGTCTCCCGACGCGCGGGCCACGTCTCGTCATCCGTTTGGGGCGATGCCGCCCGCACCTGTCCCGTGGTCTGATGGCGGCACGTGACGAACATCTGGCAGATTGCACCCCTTGTGAACGGGAGGAATCATGGAAGACAGATCGATCGATGAGCTGGGGCCCGTCGACTACCTGGTGGTCGAGTTTCCCGCGGGGCACCAGAACTTCACCGGCGAGGCCGCGGAGGAGCTCCTGCGGCTCCACGATGCCGGGGTCATCCGGGTGATGGACCTGGTGTTCATCGGGAAGGGCGACGACGGGACGGTCATGGCCGAGGAGCTTGGGAACCTCGAGGACATGGGCGAGTTCGCCCGGCTCGAGACCGAGCTGGCCGAGACGCTCGCAGAGGAGGACGTGCTCAAGTTCGGTGAGGTCATGGCCCCGGGCAGCCTGGGCGCCGTGCTTGTGTTCGAGAACCTGTGGGCTGCGAAGTTCGGGTCCGCTGTCCGCCGCGCCGGCGGGCAGCTGATCGCGAATGGCCGCATCCCCGTCCAGGCCATCATCGCCGCCGTCGAGGCGGACGAGGCCGCGCTCGTGGCCCAGGGAGCCTGACATGCCGCTTCGACCCTCCCGCGTTGCCAGGGCCGCCGTCGTGACGGCTGCCGTCAAGCCCGGCCCGTCGCCGGTGGCCAAGGCCGCCGTCGTCGGCGCCGCCGTCACTCCAGGCCGATCGCCGGTGGCCAAGGCCGCCGTCGTCGGCGCCGCCGTCACCCCCGGCCGCCGCCGCTTCTAGCCACCCACCTTGCCCGGTGGCCGACGTCGGATCGGCCGCCGGACACCTCCGGCGACTGGCTGTTCGCCGCCGGGCAACGCCCGGCGCTCGACCGACGCTGCGCCGTGCGGACATCGTGTCGCGCGGGGTAGCGTGTCCTGAACCCACGATCTTTCGCGTCTGGCCCGCCATCGCCCGGGAGGGTTGGTGCGAGCGAGTCAGGCAGTGCTGGATGGGCTTTCGAGGGGATCTGGCTCCCACTCCCGCCAACGCGGGCGAATGGAGGCAAGATGTCGATCGCGGAAGAAGGCTTTCGCAGACTCACGATCGGTGATCCGGGGCTCCTCGACGCGCTGGACGGTCCGGCGGTCGCGGCCCTATCCCCCGACCGACTCGACGCCAGGGTCAATGCGCTGGTGCGCCTGAGCGCGCTGGTTGCTCTCGATGCGCCTGACTCGTCCTATCGAGCGGTGGTCGACGAGGCGACGCGTGATGGCGTGCGACTCGAGGACCTGCTGGCGTTGCTCATCGCCGTGGCGGGGATCGTCGGTTCTGCGCGCGTCATCGCTGCGGCACCGAAGATCTCGCTCGCTGCCGGCTACGACGTCGAGGCTGCACTAGAGGCCGTGCCCGCGCCAACGCCGCATCGGTGACGATGCCTGGATCCGTGGCTCGGAGAGGCGTGGAGCGGTGGTGGGCCTGGCCGCGGCGAGAGACGCGACGCACGCCACATTCGAGAACGCCGACGACGTAGCGGCCTGTCCCGCCTGCTAGGATTTGATCCTCGTCAGCTCGCCTCACGTTCAGGCGAACGCCCGCGGGACGCATGGTTCTCCTCGGCCGCGACCATTGACCACCACGACCCCACGATTCCGGCCCGCCATCCCGCTGGTCGAGGCCAAGCTCAATCCGCCGGTCCTTCGGCATGCGACGATCGAGCGTAGCCGCCTTCTGGGCGAGATCTCCGCGGCGGTCGGGCATCCGGTCGTTTCGGTCATCGCATCGGCCGGATACGGGAAGACGACCCTGCTCAGGCAATGGGCAGCGTCCGAGCGGCGGCCGGTTGCATGGTTGACCCTCGATGAACGTGACAACGACCCGACCGTGCTGGTGTCGTACCTTGCCGCCGCGCTGGACAGGATCGGGCCACTCCCCGGATCCATCCGGCTGTCGGCACTCGCCGCGCCGCCTCATCGCATTCTTGCCGTCGCCGTCCCGCGGCTGACATCCGAGCTGTATGGGTGGGATCGCCCGGCGGTGCTGATCCTCGACGATGCCCACCGCCTCACCGACCGCACATGCCTTGACGTCCTGACCACGCTCATCGACCAGCTGCCGCCGGGCTTTCAGGTCGGGATCTCGAGCAGGACGGAACCCGGCATCCCGCTCGCCCGGCTCCGCGCGCAGGGCAGCCTGCTCGAGATCGGCCAGGATGACCTCGCCCTCGACCATGCCGAGATACGGGCGCTCGGCGCAGCCGCGGGATTTGCGATGACCTCCGAGGAAGCGAGCCGGTTGCTGACCGAGACTGAGGGCTGGGCCGTCGGGATCTACCTGGCCGGGATGGCTCGTGAACGCGGCCGCGGTCCGGAGCTCGGGACCTGGTCCGCGTCGGGTCGTGATCAGTTCATCGCCGCGTACCTGAGATTGGAGTTCGAGCAGGATCTCGACGATGAACAGCTGACGTTCCTGACCCGAACGGCCATCCTCGAGACGGTCTCCCCGGGCATCGCCGAGGCCGTCTCGCTCCTGCCGGCCGCCGCTCCGAGGCTGCACGCGCTGGCCCTCACAAGCCTCCTCATCCAGGAGGTCAGCGGATCGGACGGCGCGTACCGCTATCAAAACCTGTTGCGCGACTTCCTGCTGGCGGAGCTCGAGCGGCGGGAGCCGGGAGGCGTAGAAGCTGCGCACCGGCGGGCTGCATCGTGGTCCCTGGCCGCCGGCCAGCACAACCGCGCGGTCGAGCACCTCATCGCGGGCGGCGACGAGGATGGTGCCGCACGGATGGTGGCCGCCGCGGCGATCACGATGTTCTATGCCGGCAACGGGCGGACCCTCGACCGATGGCTGAACAGCTTCGATGCCGAGACCTTCAGCCGGCACCCGTCGCTTGCCGTCGCCGCCGCGTGGGTCCATCTGATGCACGGTCGAGCCGATGCCACGGATCGGATGGGTGACATCGTCGAACGATCCGTTGTGCCTGGACCCTCCGGTCTCGGCGCCGCCTCCTTCGAGTCGGAATGGGCGATGCTTCAGGCGATCCTTGCCCGTCGTGGTCCGGCAGACGTGCTCGCGCAGGCCGAATATGCCGTGTCGCAGGAAGCCCAGGACAGCCTCTGGCGGCCCACCGCCCTATGGCTCCTCGGGTCGGCACGGCTGATGCTCGGTGACCGTGACGCGGCGGACGCGGCATTCGAGGGTGCTGCCACCGCCAAAGCGGCTGCCGGCGCCACGAAGGCGATCGCCCAGGCGGGCAGAGCCAGCATCGCGATGGCTGGTGGTGACTGGCAGGCAGCCGACGGATTCGCGCGCTCGGCCCGTGCCGACCTCCACACCGAGTACCTCAGGGAGATCCTGCCGTCGCTCATGGTGTACGCGGTCGGTGCGCGGACGGCCATCAGGCGAGGCGATATCGCCGAGGGTCGCGCACACCTGGTGCGGGCCCAGCTCGTCCGACCGACGGCAACCTACGTCGCGCCCTGGTTCGCGGTCACTGCCCTCCTCGAGCTGGCTCGGTCGTATCTCGCCATCTCGGATCCTGCGGGTGCCAAACTGGTGGTTCGCGAGGCCGAGGCGATCATTCGGAAGCGCCCCAGCCTGGGGACGCTGACGACGGATCTGATCGACATGCGCCAGCGGCTTGCCGGCGCGTCAACGACGCTGGCGGGCGCGTCCTCGCTCACCAATGCCGAGCTCCGGCTGCTGCCGCTGCTGCCGACCTACCTGTCGTTCGTGGAGATCGGGGATCGCCTGGGCATCTCCCGCCACACGGTCAAGACCCAGGCGATGTCCATCTATGGCAAGGTCCAGGCGACCTCGCGCGGGAATGCGGTGGAGCGCGCCATCGAGCTCGGCCTGCTCGAGCCCTTCTACGGGCTGCCGCTCGCCAGCGGTGACCCAGGTGACTGATGCGGTCCCTGGTCCGTCCTGGAGGCTGGAGGTGAAGCAGCCATGACCACACGGGCTCCCGTGCGGAGCGTGCACGGCAACGCCTACAACATCTTCATCCTCGTGCTGACGATCTTCTCGTTGGCGATCATGGTCCTGCTGCTGCTTCCGGTCTCACAGGCCGAGCGCGATCTGCTGACCATGTACGACAACACGGCCTGCATCATCTTCCTGATCGACTTCGCGATGAATCTTGCCGGCACGAGACCCCGACGCGCCTACCTGGTCGGCGAACGCGGCTGGCTCGACCTGCTGGGCTCCATCCCGAGCTTCGGCTTCATCCGCTTCACTGCGTTGTTCCGCCTCGCTCGAATCAGCCGGCTGGCGCGGATCACGCGGCTGCTGCGCGGCCAGGCCGGAAGGGACGTCGTCCTCGATGTGCTCAGGAACCGAGGCCAGTACGCGACGTTCATCACGATCCTGCTCGCCGGCATCGTGCTCAGCGTTGCGAGCATCCTGGTGCTCGAGTTCGAAAGCCGGTCGCCGAACGGCAACATCAAGACCGGCGGCGAGGCGATCTGGTGGGGTCTCGTGACGATCACCACGGTCGGCTACGGTGACTTCTACCCGGTGACGCTGATGGGGCGCCTTACGGGCGTCTTCGTCATGTTCGCCGGCATCGGGATCATCGGCGCGCTCGCGAGCATTCTGGCGAGCCTGTTGGTCTCATCGCCGACATCGGATGGGTCCTCGCCATCCGATGAGCCGGCGACTGCCGCCACCGAGACCGATACGACCGAGACCGATACGACCGCGACCGCTGCGACCGCGATCGATACGACCGCGACCGATACGATCCTCAGTGAGCTGGCGACCCTGCGCAGGGAGGTCGCGGAGCTGCGCGCCTCGCTGAGGGACGGCGGCTGACGTGAGCAGGCGACCTGCCGTTGGCGGTTGCCCGGGAGGGCGAGCATGACGTTCACCGAGGCCATGGACGGCGTGGTGCGGTCGTTCGAGATCGCCGGCGTCGTGATCCTCGCGGGCGGCGGGCTCGCGTCCCTCGCCGCGTACGTCCGCGACCTGTTCCGTGGTCCGCCGCGGCCCGCGTACGAACGGTTCCGGCAGAACCTCGGCCGCTGCATCCTGCTCGGTCTCGAGGTCCTGATCATCGCCGACATCGTGCTCACGGTGACGATCGACCAGACCATCGACAGCGCCCTCACGCTTGGGCTCATCGTCCTCGTACGAACCTTCCTGAGCTTCTCGCTCGAGATCGAGCTCGAAGGCACGGTGCCGTGGCATCGCGGTACGAGGCGCGATCCGACCTGACCCAGCCCGTCGACCGATTGCTGCCGCCCGCGGACGATGCTGCCGCCCCGGCCGGAGCCGGGCCTCGACGCCGATGTCGGTCACGCCGCGGTCGCCAGGTGTACGTCGGCGACGGACGGCGCACGCGTCCATCGATGGCCGTCGATGTCGAGCCCACGGCCAGCACGGCAACACGATCGCACCCGGCCGAGCACGCAGCATGCGCCTGCGGCCGGAATTCTTGAGCCAATCTTGCGCATCCCAGGCGACCGACCTGAGGTAGGACCCCCATCGTGGTCCCCGGCCCCTGAGCGGGGACCACGGAACAGGGAGTCGTTCACATGATGTACGGATATGGGACGGGCGTCGGGTTCGGGCCCGAAGGCTTGCTGGGATTGATCGGGATGGTCCTCCTGGTCATCGGGATCATCGTGCTGGTCGCGTGGCTCGTTGGCCGGGCCCGCCTGTCGACCCCGACGCAGCACACGGCTTGCGTGCCGCAGCCCGCTGGATTCGACGCCATCGAGCTGCTCCGCATGCGCTTTGCTCGCGGGGAGATCACCGAGGACGAGTACCGGTCTGCGAAGCAGGTCCTTGAGGACGGGCGATGAGCGGGCGACATGTCGGTCTCGCGAGCGCCGTGCTCGTGATCGTCGGGGTCGTGCTCATCGGGACGAGCGCAGTGCTGGGCGCAAGCGCGTGGACAGGGCGCTCCGGCTGGGTCGGTGGCGCCACGCGTGGCGACGCGTATGGCCCGAGCACGATGCGTGGCGACGGATATGGCCCGGGCATGATGGGCGGCAGCCGGTACGGCCCGGGCGCGATGGGTGGCTCGGCCGGGGACTGGAGCAATGTCGGCCCACAGCCGGGTGACGCTGGGTTCGTGGCCGGCACGGCCGACGCGCCCCGCTTGATCCGGGTCATCGCGGGTCCGGGCTACACGTTCACGCCGGCCGTCATCGCGGTGCAGCGCGGGGAGACGGTCACATTCGAGGTAACCACGATGGGTCCGATGACACACGAGTTCATGGTCGGCCCCGCCGCTTCGGTGGCCGCCGACCAGGAGGGCACTCCGGAGATCGCGGACATCGGGATGATGGAAACGAGGTCGCTGACCTACACCTTTGACGGCATTGGCCCATTCGCGTTCGCCTGCCACGCGCCCGGTCACTACGAGGCAGGGATGGCGGGCACGATCACGGTCGTCGGCTGAGGACACCCCGAGCTCGGCTGAGGACAACGGCGCAGCCCGGAGCTCCCATGCCAGACGCGGCTACGATGGGCACCGCCCGTCCCGCGTGCCGCGTGACACAGCCCCGCGCCGCGGTCGGAGCCAAGGAGCGCATGACCAGTCCGTCCAACCCGATCCGCGTCCTCGTGGTCGATGACGAGCCGCCGATCCGCAGCGTGGTTCGAGGGTTTCTCGAGCGCGAGGGGATGCAGGTCGCCGAGGCGATCGACGGACCAGGGGCGGTCGAGGCGGTGCGAGCGTTCGCGCCGGACGTCGTTGTCCTCGACATCATGCTGCCAGGCTTCGACGGGCTCGAGGTCCTCCGGCGAATCCGTGGCTTCGCCGACCCCTACGTCCTGATGCTCACCGCGCGGGCCGAGGAGGTCGACCGCATCGTGGGACTCACCGTCGGCGCCGACGACTACCTGACCAAGCCCTTCTCGCCACGCGAGCTCACGGTCCGTGTCCAGGCGCTGCTGCGTCGCCGGCGTAGCGGGACGCCGGACACCGCGGACGCGATCCTGCGGGCCGGTGACCTCGTCGTGGACCGACGCCGTCGGGAGGTAACCGTCGCGGCCGGCCAGGTCGAGCTCACACCGCTCGAGTTCGGGATCCTCGAGGCCCTGGCCCGCGACCCAGGCGTCGTGCTCACCCGCCAGCAGCTCCTCGACGCGGTCTGGGGGATCGACTTCGTCGGTGACGACCATGTTCTCGAGGTCCACGTCGGCAACCTGCGGCACAAGCTCGGCGACGAGCCCGGGGATCCGCGCTACATCGAGACCGTGCGCGGCGTCGGCTACCGGCTGCGGGCGGATCGATGAGCAGCCACGGCCTGGGCAGCATTCGCTGGCGCATCCTCGCGGCCAACCTCGCGGTCGCCGCCGTGGGCGTCACCGCCGTCGCCGCCGGCGTGTGGCTGGCGGCGCCATCGGCGTTCGAGAACGCGATGGGCATGGGCGGCGGAATGATGGGCGGCAGCATGGGCGGCGCGATGGACCCGGCGCTTCGTGCTGCGTTCGGCAATGCGGTGGGAACGGCCCTGCTGCTCGGGCTTGGGGCGGCCGTCGTGGTCGCGATCATCGTCGCCGTTCTCCTCTCCGCCTATATCTCGCGCCCGCTCAGCCAGCTGGCTTCCGCCAGCCGGCGCGTTGCGGAGGGCGAATACGACCAGCGCGTGCCCGTGGCAGACGGTGAGCTGGGAGAGCTGGCGGCCTCGTTCAACGCGATGGCGGCGACGCTCGGGGCGAACGAGCAGCGACGACTCGACCTGATCGGCGACGTCGCGCACGAGCTCCGAACCCCGATCGCCTCGGTGCGGGGCTACGTCGAGGGCCTCGAGGCGGGTGTGTTCGAGCCGGGCGCCGACACGTGGCGGGTGCTCGACGAGCAGACGGCTCGCCTGGCCAGGCTGGTCGACGATCTCGCGACCCTCTGGCGCGCCGAGTCCAACGATCTCCGGCTGGAGCCCGAGGTGCTCGATGGCCCGGCGATCGTGGGCGAGGCGCTCAAGCGCGGCCGTCCGCTGGCCGCCGAACGCTCGGTGAGCCTGGACCTCGGCCACGCCGATCCGGTGAGCATGCGAGCCGACCGCACCCGGATCGGCCAGGTCATCGACAACCTCGTCGGCAACGCCATCCGGTACGCGCCGACTGGCGGACACGTCGAGCTTGCCCTGGCCGCCAACGATCGCTGGGCCACGATCTCGGTTCGCGACGACGGACCGGGGCTCACGCCCGAGCAGGCGGCCCGCGTGTTCGAGCGCTTCTACCGTGCCGACGCGTCACGCTCGCGAGACGCCGGCGGGAGCGGCCTGGGGCTGACGATCTCACGATCGCTCGTCGAGGCGATGGGCGGGACGGTTGCCGCGTCCAGCGAAGGTCCGGGTCGCGGCACCACGTTCACCGTGCGCCTGCCACGCGCCTGAGGCCGGCAGTCCACTCGGCACCCCTCGCGTCCGGGCGCGCGACGGGCTCAGCGCGGGTGACCGGTCCCGAACTGGCGGTCACCGGCGTCCCCGAGGCCGGGCATGATGTAGCCCTTGTCGTTGAGCTGGCGATCGAGCGCCGCGGTGTGGATCTCGACCTCGGGGTGGGCCTTCAGCACGGCCTCCACGCCTTCCGGCGCGGCGATCAGGTTGACGAGCTTGATCCGGACAGCGCCCCAGCGCTTGAGGACCTCGATCGCCGCGGTCGCGGAGCCACCGGTGGCAAGCATCGGATCGAGGATCAGGCACAAGTCGACGCTGGTGGTGTCGGGCAGCTTGTTGTAGTACTCGACCGGCCGCAACGTCCGCTCGTCGCGGAACAACCCCAGGTGCCACACCTCGGCCGTGGGCATCAGCTCCAGCATCGCGTCCACCATGCCCAGGCCCGCCCGCAGGATCGGGATCAGCCCGATCCGGTCGGCGAGCTCCTCGCCCTGCATCGTCTCGAGCGGCGTGGGCACGTCGATAGGCCGGGTCCTCGCGTCGGCAAGGGCCTCGTAGCCGAGCAGCCAGGACAGCTCGCGGACGACCTCCCGGAACTTCTTGGGCTCGGTGGACTCGTCGCGCAGGATGCCGAGCTTGTGGCGCACCGCGGGGTGCTGCGACACGTGGAGATTGGGCCAGGTTGCCACGGGGTTCCTCGCAGTCTGTTCCGATCGGACAGGGCGGGCAGGCTGGCCGTCGAGGCGGCCGACCGCCGGGCGCGGCCGAATCCTACGCCTCCGACCGCCCGGCCGGGGTCTCGCCGGCGCGGTCACGTCGGCTCGCCCGGCCACGGGCCCCGGCGCTGCGCGACGGCCTGGCGCTGCGACGCTGGCGCGACGCGGCCATGCTGCTGCGTGATGGTTGCGATGGTGCGTTCGAGCACCACCTGTCGCGGGCGCGAGCAATCCCACCCCCGGCTGGTGGCACCAATGATGTCTCGGGCCATCGACGCCGCGTTATGCTCGGGGCTCAATGACCGACGGAGCAGCCACCCGCACCACCGGTGCCGCCGGCCGAGCGACCCGGCGCCGCACGCGCGACGACGCGCGCCCCGGCAACCGCGCTGGCCTGTGCCCCCTGTCCTCGTCCGGCAGGTTCGGAACGGGGTTGTCGAGTCGGTGCACCGGGGCGACGTGGTCGAGGTCAACGCCGCCGGGCGGATGCTACGGCTGCTCGGCGATCCCGACCGGGTGGTCTACCTGCGCTCGACGGTCAAGCCGCTCGGCATGGTGTCGCTGCTGCGCGCGGGCGGGCAGCAGGAGTTCGATCTGACCCCCGACGAGATTGCCGTGATGGTGTCCAGTCACTCGGGCGAGGATCTGCACGTCCGCACGATCCAGGCGCTCTTCCGGCGGCTCGGCATCCCGCAGACGATCCTCGCCTGCGGCACCGAGGACGCACCCCTGGATTCGCTAACCGCCGCGAGGCTCGCGCGTGACGGCGAGCGGCCCAGCGTCCTGCGGCACATGTGCTCGGGGCAGCACTCGGCGATGATCCTGCTCGCCAAGCTCGGCGGGTGGGAGCTCGAGACCTACTGGCAGGCGGACCATCCCGCCCAGGTCGCCTACCGCGATGGGGTGGCAGACGCCTACAACGTGCCCGCGAGCTCGCTCCAGACCGGGATCGACGGCTGCGGTATCCCGACCTATGCCTTCCCGCTTCGCGAGGTCGCCCGTGCGTACGCGATCCTCGCCGATCCCGACGCCATTCCGGCCGATGATCCCCGTGCCGCGCTCGCACGCCACCTGATCACGATCCGTGACGCGATGCTCGCGTTTCCGGACCTGGTCGGCGGTACCCGGGATCGCCTGGACACCTCGCTGATGAAGGCCGCGGAGGGCCGCCTGGTCAGCAAGGGTGGCATGGAGGCGCTGCGGGCAATCGGCATCCTGCGCGGGCCGCGCACCAACGGTGGCGAGGTCCCGGCCTCGGGCATCGCGCTCAAGATCGAAGATGGCGATGGTCACGACCGCGCGACATGGTCGGCATCGGTGGAGGCGGCTCGGCAGGCCGGCGTGCTGTCCGGCCAGCCACTTCGCATGCTTGCCCGCTACCACCGTCCGCAGACGCTCGATCCCCATGGGCGAACGGGCGGCGAGGCGATCCCGTCGTTCGAGCTCGCGCCAGTCGGGGAGCTCATCGGCTGACCGGGCGATGATGAGCGTCCCGTGAGCTTCCAGGGAGATCCGTATCGCATCCTCGGCGTGCCGCCCGGCGCGTCGCTCAACGAGATCCGGGCCGCGTATCGCCGGATGGCGAAGCGATACCACCCCGACGCAGCCGGGGAGCGGGCGCTGGCACGCTTCCTGGCCATCCAGGCGGCATACGAGCGGCTGGTAGATGGGGAGGGACAGCTGCGACCGCGCGGCACGGAACGAGGTGCCGCCTCTGGACCGCGACCGGCCGAGCCATGGCGGGCCGATCCATCGAGGGCCAGGGCGTCGCGGGACGCGTGGCGGGCACGCCGGGCGGGTTCGACAGTCCAGGGGTGCCGACGGCGAGGGGTCGGCGGGACGTGCCACGAGCGGGTCGGGGAAGGGGCCCCGGCCCGGCTCGCCGATCGGGACCGGTCCGGGCGAGAGGAGAACGGCCGGCACGGATCAGCCGATCCCGGGTGGTTCAGTCAGGGGCGAACGTCGCACCGATCGTCATCTCGCGAGGATCGGGCCGGCCGGCATCGGCAGCGACGTGCGACCCCGGGATCGACCACCTACGACGAGGCCGCCGACGCCACGCGCGATCCGCGCTGGGACGGTGGCTCCTGGTACGGCCCGTCTCTGGGCACCTATTGGACGATCAACCCGCGCGAGTACGCCGACCCGCGCAAGCACGGCCCCGAGTACCAGGCCCGTGCCCGCCGGGCAGGCGAGCGACCGCCCCGGACAGGAGCCGGGCGACATGGCACCGCCCAGGCCGAGCCCGCCGAGGATGCCGCGAGCACCCGTGAGCAGGCCCGGGACCAGGATGCGGGCACCTGGACATACGCGGCCGATGCCGACGCTGCGTGGGCCAGCCAGGAGTCAGATCATGACCCTGGCACAGGCGCGGCCGCGGCACCCCATGCAACCTGGACGTCGCCCTCGGACGCGACGGCGACGGATGCTCCCTCGGCGAGACCGGTGGCGTCCTCTCCCGGGGCGCCGATCGTCCCTGACCTCGAGTCGGTTGCTCGCCGGCTGGCGCCACGGAACCTGCTCCGCCTCGCGCACCGCGGCTGGGGCTGGCGATGGCTCATGGCCATCATCGGCTGGGCGCCGATCGGCCTGGCCGTCGGATCGCTGCTCACCTCGGTCACCGGGTGCGCCGAGTTCGCCGCCTCGTGTCCCGAGCCGGTGCCCACCGTGGCGCTCCTCGTCCAGCCGCTGATCCCGCTGGCCCTGGTGCTGGTCCCGCCGATTGCCGCCGTGGCAGCGTTCGGAACTATCGTGGCGCTCGTCGCCTCCGTTCCGCTCGCGGCGGTCCTCGCCGTCGGCACGGGCCCCAGTGGCCACGCCGGCGCCCCGGTCCTGGCCGTGACGGTCGCGGCCGTCTACCTCGCGGCCATCGTCGGCGGCGCGATCGCCCTGTGGCGCCCGGCGCGCGAGCCGTAGACTCGGGGGCGTCATGCAGCGACGCCACGACTCCGCCGACATCTCCGCCGCCGCCCAGGAGTACCTGCTGGCGCTGCGCGTCATGGGATCGGACGGGCGGGTGGCGACCGCTGCCCAGCTTGGCCGTCACGTCGGGGTGAGCACCCAGGCGGCGAGCGAGATGTGCCGCCGCCTATCGGCGGATGGTCTCGTGGGCCAGGCGAGCGGCCGCGGGCTCGTGCTGACGACCGCCGGCCGTGCCGCGGCGGATGCCATCTTCCGGCGACATGCGCTCCTCGAGTGGCTGCTGACCTCGATCGTGGGCCTCAGCTGGGCCGATAGCGATGTCGAGGCGATGCGCCTCCAGGGCGCGCTATCGCCACGTGTCGAGGCCAGGCTCGACGACCTGCTCGGCCATCCTGAGACGTGCCCACATGGCAACCCCATTGATCTCGCGACGGCGCGCCGGCGGCCGGCCGGGACGCTGCTCTCGGAGATGGAGTCCGGCTCGAAGGCGACCGTCTACCGGATCACCGAGGAGGCCGAGGAGGACGCAGGCCTGCTGTCGTACCTCGAGGCGCGCGCGCTGACGCCCGGGGCGCACGTGACGATCCTGTCCCGGTCCGAGTCGCTCGATTCGCTGACGCTCGAGGGGCCGCGGGGGCTGGCGACGCTCGGGCTTCGGCCGGCGGCGCTCATTCGCGTGATCCCCGGGGAGGCCGACCCGGCGCTGTTCCACCACGTCCCGCCGCCCCTCGCCGGCGACTGACATGGTGCGGCGCCCGCCGGAGGAGGCAGGCCGGCGCCGCGCTTGACCCGCGCCTACGGAAGCGCGAGCTGGAACTCCTGGGGCGGCTCGATGACGGGCCGGCCGGATCCCCGCCGTACTCGCTGACGTAGGCGTTGCCCGTGCCATCGAGCACGATCCCCCATGGGAAACCGAGCTGACCGGGATCGTTGCCGACCTCGCCCCACGACCCGAGATACGAGCCGTCCGCGGCGAACGCGTGCACGCCCTGGTTCGGCGCGGACGACGGGATCTGCGTCACAAACACGCGCCCGTCGCCATCGACCGCCGCCTGTTCCGGCTGACCGGTGAACGCGCCATCACCTGACCCCGGGTCGCCGAACGTTCCGGTCAGATTGCGAGGGGTGACGGCGGTTCGATCGGTGACACCATTAGCAGGCGGCCTGGTGGGGCTGGTCGTCCGAGCTGGAGACCGGATGATCGGTAGCAGCGATGAGATGCGGCCTGATCGCAGCATCTCAGGCCATGTCGTGCTTCGCGAGCAGTAGCAAGCGGCCCGGCGACGGCCACGAGCCGCCCCGCTAAGGGTGCTACCTATCAGCCGGGCGACATCGGAGCCGCGCCGCGGACGCCGCTCCGCCAGGCCCGTGTCCGGATGTCCTCGGCCGTCGCACCGGCAAGCCGCCGCCCCGGCCACCGCTCTCAGGCCGGCGCCACAGCCGTCGCACCGCCAGGCCCGCGCCCGCGGCCTGTCCTGCAGCCGTCACCCGTCGGCCCGCGTCCGGGCCGCTGGACCCGGCCGTCACACCGTCAGGCCCGCGTCCGGGCCGCTGGACCCCGGCCGTCGCACCGCCCGGCCCCGCGCCGCGGCCGCAGGCACTCGCACGGCCGTCGCACCGGCAAGTCGCCGCCCCGGCCACCTCTCCAAGCCGCCGCCCCGGCACCGCTCTCAGGCGCTCGCTCCCTCATGCGCAGCGTCCGGCGGCCGAGGCCACCCATACAATCGATGCCATGCCAGCCGACATCCGCGTGCGCATCGCGCCCAGCCCCACCGGCCCCCTCCACATCGGTACCGCGCGAACCGCGCTGTTCAACTACCTGTTTGCCCGCCACCTCGGCGGGACGTTCGTGCTGCGCCTCGAGGACACGGATGTGGCGCGCAGCACCAAGGCGTTCGAGCGCGACATCCTCGACGACCTCCACTGGCTGGGTCTCGGCTGGGACGAGGGACCGGGCGTGGCCGGCCTCGAAGAAGCCGGGCCATACGCCCCGTACCGCCAGATGCAGCGGCTGGGCACCTACACGGAGGCCGCGGCGCGCCTGCTGGCCGATGATCGCGCGTACCCCTGCTACTGCACGCCCGTCGAGCTGGCCGCCGACCGCGGCGCGCAGGAGGCCGCTCATGAGCCGGTGCGCTACGTCGGTCGCTGTGCGGCGCTGACCAGCGAGGAGCGGGCGGCGAGGGAGTCGGAGGGACGGCGACCGGTCATCCGGTTCCGCGTCCGCCCCGGCGTCGTTGGCTGGACCGACCTCGTTCGCGACCGGGTCGAGATCGACACCTCGAACCTGGGCGGCGACTTCGTCATCGTCCGGGCAGATGGCACACCGCTGTACCACTTCACGGTCGTGGTCGATGACGCCGCCATGGAGATCAGCCACGTGATCCGGGGCGAGGATCACGTGAGCAACACGCCGAAGCACATCCTGATGTTCGAGGCGCTGGGTCACGAGCCGCCGGTCTTCGCCCACCTGCCGCTGATCCTGAACCCCGACGGCACCAAGATGAGCAAGCGCAAGGCCCAGACGGCAGTGAGCGAGTACATCGCCCAGGGTTTCATTCGCGAGGCCCTCGTCAACTACCTCGCCTTCCTCGGCTGGTCGCCGGGCACGGACGAGGACCTGATGACGCTGCCCGAGCTCGCGGCCCGGTTCGAGCTGGACAAGGTCCATAAGGGCGGCGCCCGGTTCGATCGGGATCGGCTCGAGTGGCTGAACGGCCAGTGGATCCGGCGGCTCGAGGACGACGACCTCATCGACCGGTTGCTGCCGTTCATCGAAGCCTCGAAGGCGGCGGGCGAGATCGATCGAATGCCGGCCGGCGACGAGGTCCGGGCGCTGCTGCCGATCGTCCGGGAGCGGCTGCCCACCCTGTCCGCGATCGTGGACGTCGTGGGCTACCTGTGGGTGGACGAGCTGAACCTCGACCCGGCGATGGTCACGCCGAAGCGCTGGGACGTGGCGACCACGGTCGAGGGGCTGACTGCCGCCCGGGCCGTCCTCGCCGCCCACGACGCGGTGACCTGGGAGGCCGATGAGCTCGAGCCACCGCTCCGCGCCCTGGTCGAGGCGCGAGGCTGGAAGGCCGGCGACCTGTTCATGGCGATCCGCATGGCGACGACCGGACGAACGGCGACACCGCCGCTGTTCGACACGCTGGTCGCGCTGGGCCGCGAGCGCACGCTGGAGCGGCTCGACACCGCGATCGACAGGCTGTCGGACCTGGTGGGCACGTAGGCACCCAGCTCGCCATGGCTCGTTCGTGTCGCCACGATCGCCTGGGTCGCTCGATGACGTCGCCCAAGCGCTCGATCACGTCGTCCGACGCGTGATGACGCCGTCCGACGCGCGATGACGCGGTCCGACGCGTGATGACGCCGTCCAACGCGCGATGACACCGTCCAAGCGCTCCATGATGCCGTCCGGCACGTCATGAACACGGCGTTAACAGGTCCCGGGCATCCTGCCCAGCGAATGGCACGCACGATCCTCGTCGTGGACGACGAGACCACCCTGCGCGAGACCCTGGTGGAGGCGCTCGAATCCGAGGGCTATCGTGCCGTCCCGGCAGCCGACGGCCGCGAGGCGCTGGCCGAGTTCCGTGCACAGCGTCCCGATCTCGTGCTGCTCGACCTGATGCTCCCGGAGCTGTCCGGCGTCGAGGTCTGTCGCATCCTGCGGGCCGAATTGGCGGTGCCGATCATCATGCTCACCGCCAAGGACTCCGAGGTGGACAAGGTCGTCGGCCTCGAGCTGGGCGCCGACGACTACGTGACCAAGCCGTTCAGCCTGCGCGAGCTCACGGCGCGGATCCGGGCGATCTTCCGCCGCGCCGAGCAGGTGGGGACGACCGAGGCCCCCCCGACCGTGGATCTAGGGCGCGTACAGGTCGACCTGGCGGGCCATCGGCTGCTCCGCGACGGACAGACGCTGCCGGTCAAGCCCAAGGCTTTCGAGCTGCTGGCCTTCCTGCTCCGAAATCCGGGCCAGGTGTTCACCCGCGACCAGCTGCTCGAACACGTCTGGGGCTATGACTTCGCGGGCGAGTCCCGGACGGTGGACGTCCATGTCCACTGGCTGCGGGCCGAGATCGAGGCCGATCCCGCGGCGCCCCAATACCTCCACACGGTTCGCGGCGTGGGCTACGTCTTCCGCCGTCCGGCCTGACCTGCCACCATGGCGCGATGACGTCCCGCACCCTTGGCATGACCGACAACATCCACCAGTACGTCCTGCGCTGGGGCGTGCGCGAACCGGAGGTCCTCGCTCGCCTGCGCCAGGAGACGGCATCTCATCCTCACGCGTCGATGCAGATCTCACCCGAGCAGGGTGCGGTTCTGGCGCTGCTCGTGGAGCTGACCGATGCTCGGCATTGCCTCGAGATCGGGACGTTCACCGGCTACTCGTCGCTTGCCGTGGCGCTGGCGATGCCGTCGGATGGACGGATCATGTGCTGCGACGTGTCGGACGAGTACACGAGCGTGGCTCGCCGCTACTGGGCCGAGGCCGGTGTCACGGACAGGGTTGACCTTCGCGTCGGCCCCGCGCTCGAGACGCTGGACGCTCTGCTTGCGGATGGGGCTGCGGGCACGTTCGACCTCGCCTTCATCGACGCCGACAAGACCGGCTACCTCGACTACTGGGAGCGCTGCGTGGAGCTCGTCCGGTCGGGCGGCGTGATCGCGATCGACAATGTCCTGTGGGGAGGCCGGGTGGCAGACCCCGGCGACGACCACGCCAGCACGCGCGCCATCCGAGCCGTCAACGAACGGGTGGCGGCCGACCAGCGGGTACGACACGTCCTGCTCGCCATCGCCGACGGGATGACCATCGCACGCAAGCGATAGGGGAGCGGTCAGCGCCAGCTGCCAGCGCGGTCAGCGCGAGCCGCCAGTGCGGTCAGCGCGAGACGCCCGGGGCCGGAGGATCACCAGGGCCGGAGGATCACCAGGGCCGGAGCCGGGCCGGCCCGCGTCAGGCCTCCTGCTGCGGCGTCGGGAACCGCGACACCACCCGCCGTCCCTGCCGCGCGAACAGTCGGGCAGACAGCGCAAGCATGCCCGCCATGGTCGCCAGCCCGGCCGCGAGGCCCACGATGAACGCTGCGGTCGCGCCCGCTCCCAAAGCCACCGC
The DNA here is from genome assembly GCA_963806265.1 of uncultured Chloroflexia bacterium. Classification (GTDB taxonomy): domain Bacteria; phylum Chloroflexota; class Limnocylindria; order Limnocylindrales; family CSP1-4; genus CAIXZV01. The sequence goes on along the minus strand of CAWDXT010000015.1, from coordinate 19,231 downwards.
GACGCCCGCCACCACGGTGCCGGCCAGCGCCGCGTCCAGGACGGCGACCGTGCCGATCGTGGTCGTGAGCCCGTGGAGCAGCGTGGACAGGGCGCCCGGCCGCTCCAGGGCGGTCCCGTACATCATGAGCACGCCCGGCAGGTCGTCGTGGTGTCCCGACACGAAGTACGGCTCCAGTGACGGCACCAGCTCCAGGTACGCATGGCGGATCCGGTTCATCCCCTGGAGGGCGACGAGGTCCTCGCCGCTGGTCGAGATCAGCCGCCCCAGCGTAGCCAGCCCGACGACGAGGTCGAGGGCGAGCACGGCCACCGCGATCGGCGGAAAGTCGCGACCCAGTGCGCCACCCTGGTAGACGAAGCCGAGGGCGACGAGGGACGCGGAGAGGAAGGTCAGGAACATGCCGGCGCGCACGAACGCCTCGTTGTAGACGAGGGACCGGGCGCTCAGCAGGCTCCAGTGCTCCGTGGTCAGGATCGTCAGCGCCCGCCCGTCCGCGAGGTGAGGTGGGTCGCCCCTGACGGCCGCGGACGTCGCGGGGTTGGCCGGTCGCTCGCCATCGCGCCGGGGTGGGATGGGTTCGGGCCTCGCCATCTCGTCCACGCGTCTCCCTCGCACAGGCGCCCGGCGATGGCCGTCGTGGCGAGGCTGCCACGCCGGGGCCGGCGCAGCAACGATCCTACGACTTGGCCAGGATGCGCTCGATCACCTCGGCCGCGTCCTCGGCCGCGTCGATCGTCTCCTCCAGCGCCTGGTACAGGTCGCGCAGCTTGATGACCTCGAGCGGATCAAGGCCGCCCTTGAACAGCCGCCCGATCGCGGCCCTCGACAGGCCGTCGGCCTCGTGCTCGAGCTCGTGGACGGTCGCGAGATGGGTGGTGAGGCCCTTGCCCCGCTCGAGCTTGTTGAGCGCCTCCATCAGCTGTGCCGCCTGGGCCGCGAGGATGCCGACCATCCGCCGGACCTCGTCGCCGGGCTGCTCGATGCCATAGATCAGGAACGTCTCGGCCGATGCCTGGATGCCGTCCACCACGTCGTCCAGGTGGGTCATCAGCTCGTGGATGTCCTGGCGGTCGAAGGGCGTGATGAACGCCCGCTCGAGCCGGGCCGCGATCTCGGTATCGATCTCGTCACCGCGCTTCTCGAGCGCCTGGATCTCGGCGATTCGCTCGTCCAGCCGGTCATAGCTGCCGACCATGATCTCGAGCTGTCGCGCGGCCTCGAGCAGGTTCTCCCCGTCCTTGATGAACAGGTCGTAGAACTTCTCGTCGCGTGGGATCAGGCGAACCATCGCGGGCCTCCGGTGGTGGTGATCGATCGAGTCGTCAGGAGATGCTGCTCGCCGGCGAGGAGGGAGGAGACCGTGGCAAGCCGCGGCACGGGCTGGCTCATGACATGCCGATCGCGTTGAGGGCGAACCAGACCAGCCCGCCGATGATGCCCGCTGCCGGGATGGTCAGCACCCAGGCCACGACGATGCTGCGGGCGACGCCCCATCGGACGCCGCGAACGCCCTGGCTGGCGCCGACGCCCATGATCGCGCTCGAGATCACGTGGGTCGTGGACACGGGCATCCCCAGGTGAGCCGTCGTGAGCAGCACCGTGGCTGCCGTGGTCTCGGCCGCGAAGCCGTGGATCGGCTCCAGCTGCACGACCCGCTGGCCCATGGTGTGCATGATCCGCCAGCCACCGACGGCAGTGCCCAGGGACAGCGCGCTGGCGGAGATGACGATGACCCACACCGGGACCTCGATGCTGTCGATGACACCCGCCGAGAACAGGGCGAGGGTGATGATGCCCATCGTCTTCTGCGCATCGTTCGAGCCGTGGGCGAACGCCATGTACCCCGCGGAGAACACCTGGAGGCGGCGGAAGATCGAGCCGAGCGGCTTGCGCGCGGCATGTCGGAACACCCAGGACAGCATCACCATCAGCACGAACGCGCCGACGAACCCGACGAACGGCGACGTCACCAGCGGCACCAGCACCTTGTTGACGATGCCGTCGACGTTGAGCGCCCCGGTCCCGACCGCCGCGATGGTTGCTCCCAGGAGACCGCCGATGAGGGCGTGGCTGCTGGAGCTGGGCAGGCCCAGCCACCAGGTGATGAGGTTCCAGGCGATGGCGCCGATCAGGGCCGCCGCGACGATGGCCTGGGTGGTCGTCTGTTCATTGACCAGCCCCGCGCCGATGGTCTTGGCGACGGCCGTTCCGGCAAAGGCACCGATGAAGTTGAACGCAGTGGCCATCAGCAGCGCGTACTGAGGCCGAAGCGCCCGCGTGGCAACGGAGGTGGCGATCGCGTTCGCCGTGTCGTGGAAGCCGTTGATGTAGTCGAACACCACGGCGAGAACGACCACGGCGAGCAGCGCCAGCGTGAACTGCTCGATGGCGGGGGACCTCGACTTGGGCAGGCCGACCGGCTCGGACCGGCGGCGTACGGCCAGCATAGCGACACGCGCGACGACGTGTTAACGGGCCGATGCACCCACGTTCACACGCATGGGGCACGGTGCCCCCATGCCGAATGGGCTCGCTCCGATCGGGACCCTGCTCCGTCCCCGGTCGACGTCGCTCCGGCAGTCGCGGGTCCGCTCCCGTCCGGGCATCTCCTCCGCCCGGGCGGGGGTGTGGGCCCTCCGGACGGTCCCATGGCGGGCTCGATCGAGATGCTCCTCCGACCCTCGGGACGGTTGCCCATGCGCGGGTCCGGGCTCGACCCGGATGGTCGGTGCGACCACGCCGGAGCCGGCCGCCGGGAGGGCCTGGACTCCAGCTGGGCTACATTTGTGATGTCGCGCCGGCGCCACGTGGGAGCGAGCCGGTGGGTCGATCCAACCCGCATGGCGGCGCTGCGCACGGCACGGCATCGACTGGAGGCAGCACATGAACCTTACCCAGCAGCTCACCCGGACGGGCCAGAGCCTGTGGCTCGACAACATCACCCGCACGATGCTCGACGACGGCACGCTCGCCCGCTACATCGCCGACCTGGGCGTGACCGGCCTGACCTCGAACCCGACCATCTACGACAAGGCGATCGGCGGGTCGGACGCGTACGACGCCGACATCCGGGCCGGCACCGAGCAGGGGACCGAGCCCGAGCACCTGTTCTTCTCGCTCGCCCTCGACGACCTGCGCCGGGCCGCTGACCTGTTCGCCCCCGTGCACGAGCGCACGGACGGTGTCGACGGCTTTGTGTCGCTCGAGGTCTCCCCGCTGCTCGCCTACGACGCGGCCACCACGCACGCCGAAGCGGTCCGGCTGCACGGCCTCGGCGGACGCCCGAACCTGTTCATCAAGATCCCGGGCACACCCGAGGGGCTGGGCGCGATCGAGGACACCATCGCTGCCGGGGTGCCGGTCAACGTCACGCTGCTGTTCTCGATGTCGCAGTACCGCGCGTGCATGGAGGCCTACACCCGCGGCATCGAGCGGCGGATCGACGCCGGGCTGTCGCCCGCCGTGGCATCGGTTGCCTCGATCTTTGTGAGCCGCTTCGATCCTGCGGTCGCTGATCGTGTCCCTGCGGAGCTCCGGAACAGGCTCGGGATCGCGATCGGACGCAAGGCCTACGCCGAGTACCGCGCGTACTTCTCGACCGATCGCTGGCTGCGGCTGATGAACGAGGGTGCGCGACCCCAGCGGCTGCTGTTCGCGAGCACCGGCACCAAGGACCCGGACGCGTCCGACACCCTCTACGTGTCAGGGCTGGTCGCGCCGTACACCGTGGACACCACGCCCGAGCCCACCCTGCTCGCCTTCTCCGATCACGGAAAGGTCGATCGCGTGCTGGCAGCCGATCCCGCCGAGGCCGATGCCATGCTCGCCAGGTTCGCGTCCGCCGGCGTCGACGTCGAGGCGGTTGGTGCCGAGCTCCAGGTGAAGGGCGCCGAGTCGTTCGTGGCATCGTGGACCTCGCTGATGGACCGCATCGAGGACAAGGCGGGCAAGCTGGCGGCCGCCGGCTGAGCGAGGCGTCTGGCTGAGCGGGGCTTCTCGTCGGGTCTGGCGTCTGGCTGAGCGGGGCTTCCGGCCAGGCGGTGCTTCCGGCTGAGCGGCGGCTCTGGTCCGGCTGGCGGCCGCCGGCTGAGCGAGGCGTCTGGCTGAGCGGGGCTTCCTGAGCTGGGCGGCTGAGCGGGCTCTGGCCAGGCGGTGCTTCCGGCTGAGCGGGGCATCTGGTCCGGCTGGCGTCCACCGGCTGAGCGAGGCTTCTGGCTGAGCGCGGCCGCGCCCGACACGGGCGGGTCAGCGGTGCGGGCCACCGAGTCCAACGTGCGGGCCCGGGCGCCGGAATCTCGGGTTGAACGCTGGGCGTTCCGTACAGCGGTTGCAGCAGCCTTGGACGTCTCTCCGGCTCGCCCGGCGTTCCATTTGGCGGCTGAACGCCATCGCCGGACCGCTGGGCGTTCCAGCTGGCGGTCGTGGGCTCGTCCAGCCGCGCTACTGAACGCTGGGCGTTCCAACCGGCGGTCGTGGGCTCGTCCAGCCGCGCTACTGAACGCTGGGCGTTCGAACCGGCGGTCGTGGGCTCGTCCAGCCCCGCTACTGAACGCTGGGCGTTCGAACTGGCGGTCGTGGGCTCGTCCAGCCCTGCTACTGAACGCTGGGCGTTCCAGCTGGCGTTGCCCGGCGCGCCACCGGACGCCGAGCGTGGGCCGTGCGTCTGCGCGAGGTGTCCCCAGCTCCTCGGATCCGCGAAGCAGGATGCACGCCGGCACGCCCTGCACCGGTATCCTTCGCGCCATGCGCCTTTCCCAGCTGTTCTTCACCACGCTTCGCGACGATCCCTCCGAAGCGGAGATGCCGTCGCACCGCCTGCTGCTCCGGGCCGGTTACGTTCGCCAGCTCGGGGCCGGGATCTACTCGCTGCTGCCGCTCGGGTTCCGGGTCAACAAGCGGGTCGAGCAGGTGATCCGCGAGGAGCTCAACGCCATCGGCGGCCAGGAGATGGAGATGCCGGTGGTGCACCCGGCGGACCTGTGGAAGGAGAGCGGGCGGTACTACAAGATCGGGCCCGAGATGGCGCGCTTCAAGGATCGCGGCGGCCGGGACATGGTCCTTGCGATGACGCACGAGGAGGTCGTCGCGGACCTGCTGCGGGACATCGTCCGGAGCTACCGCCAGCTACCCGCGATCGTGTACCACTTCCAGACCAAGTTCCGGGATGAGCCCCGCAGCCGGGGCGGCCTGATCCGGGTCCGCGAGTTCGTGATGAAGGACTCGTACTCGTGCGATCTGGACGAGGCTGGCCTCGACGTCAGCTACCGCAAGCACTACGAGGCCTACGCGCGCATCTTCGAGCGGCTGGGACTCGAGGCGATCGCGGTGGGTGCCGACGTCGGCATCATGGGTGGATCGGGCGCCCACGAGTTCATGGTCCTCAACGAGTTCGGCGAGGACACGCTCGTGCTGTGCGACCAGTGCGGCTATGCGGAGAACCAGCAGATCGCCGAGGTTCACAAGGCGGATCCGGAGCCCGAGGCCGCGCTCCCGATGGAGGATGTCGAGACTCCCGGTGCGACGACGATCGAGGCACTCGCGTCGTTCCTCGGCGTGCCGAGCTCGAGGACCGCCAAGGCCGCGTTCTTCGTCACCGGCGACGGCCGGTTCGTGGCCGCGATCGTGCGCGGCGACTACGACGTCAACGAGACCAAGCTGGTCAATGCGATCAAGGCGACCGGTGGCCTGCGCCCCGCCCAGGTGGACGAGATCACGGCCCGCGGCATGGAGGCGGGCTACGGTTCGCCGATCGGCGCGCGTGATGCCGTGGTCGTCGTCGACGAGCTCGTCATGCGCTCGCCCAACCTGGTGGCCGGCGCCAACCGCCCCGGCTGGCACATCCGGAACGTCAACGTCCCGCGCGACTTCACGCCGGACGTCGTGGCCGAGATCACCAACGCCCGCGAGGGCGATGCGTGCGTGCGTTGCGGGCAGCCCGTCAAGCTGCGCAAGGGGATCGAGGTCGGCAACATCTTCAAGCTCGGCACCGACTTCACGATCCCGATGGGTGCCTCCTACCTGGGCGAGGACGGGGAGCGGCACCCCGTGGTCATGGGTTCGTACGGGATCGGCCTGGGGCGGAACGTCGCCTGCATCGTCGAGGCCCATCACGACGAGCGCGGAATCAAGTGGCCGGCCGAGGTCGCTCCGTACCCGGCGCACCTGGTCGCCCTGGGCGCCGGTCGGGACGCGCGCGTCACCGAGGTCGCCGAACGCCTTCACCAGGCGGCCGCTGATGCCGGGCCCGATCGCGAGATCCTGTACGACGACCGCGACGAGTCGCCGGGCGTCAAGTTTGCGGATGCGGACATGCTGGGCATGCCCTGGATCCTGACCGTCTCCCCGCGCTCGCTCGAGGCAGGAGGTGTCGAGGTCAAGGACCGCCAGACCGGCGACCGGGTGGTGCGGCCGATCGAGGACGTCGAGGCGTTCCTGACCGGCCGGGCAGCCTCGCCCGTCTGAGCCGGAGCGGCGGCCGATGCCCGGCCCGCTGGTCCCCGAGGACGATCTCTACGCGCGGCTCGAGGTCTCGGTCGACGCCTCGCCCGAGGCGATCGAGCTTGCCTGGCGCGCGCTCCTCAAGCAGCACCACCCGGACGTCGCCGGCGAGCCGCATCGGCACGCCGCGCTCGAGCGGGCCAAGCGGATCAACGTCGCCCACGACTGGCTGAGCGATCCGTCCCTGCGCGCGCGCTACGACCGGGAGCGGCTCGGGCTCGTCACGTCCGGTCACGGTGGGCGCGGATCAGTCGGTGGGCGCGGATCGGTCGGTGTGCGCTACGGCGCCCATCCGCGTGAGGCCCAGGGTCACCGGCCGCGGCGGCCCGCACCACGCACGACGGGGCCGCCGCGGGTCTCCCGGCGGCCGGACCTCGCGCGCGGCGACCCGGCCCAACGACTCGCCCGGTTCCTCGACGAGGTGTCGCGCCTCACGCCCGACGAGCTGGACCGTCTTGCCGCCGCCGAGCCACCGCCGATCGCGTTCCTGGCCACGATCCGGCGCTTCGTCCCCGAGCCCGCGCGGGCCTCGTTCGAGGCCGCGGAGCGGCGGCTTGCGAGCCGGGTTCCGCGCGAGCGCTGGGCCGAGGCCGGGTTGCGCGAGGGCCTGCTGGGCGTGCTGGCCGAGCTCGTGCTCGCTGAGCTTCCTCGACGAGACCCTCGACGAGCCCTTCCGCAGCCGGGCTCGCGAGCGGCTCCTGCGTGCGTGGCAGGCGTCGGTGGCACAGCCGCGATACGGGCCGAACACGCGACGGGGTGACGCGCCTGATCGCCCGGGTCCGGACGCTGGCACCGGCCGAGATCGCCGCCCTCATCCGTGCCTCGCGCGGGGTCGATGGCGACGAGCGCCCGTGGCCTGCGTCGCTCGACCGCGAGGACGACGAGGCCCTCCGGATCTCGGCCACGCTCGCGGCCCGCGATGCCGCGGCGGTCCTGCCGTCAGCCGGGCTCGCCCAGCCCACGGCCACCCGCGCCGCTCGGATCGTGGCGCGGATCGGGCACGTGACCGCGCTGCGGCATGCCTATCCGGCGGCGGTGTTCGACGAGCTGCTCGCACCGTGGACCGCCTCGGTGGGTGGCCGGCGCAGCGGAGCCGGCCCGTCCACCCGACCAGGGGTTCGCCGCGCTCGTTGACCCTGGGCGCGGGCGGGCATCGAGAGCCGGACGGCGATGCCGGACGGCGATGCCGGATGGCGGCGCTGGTGCACGTCAGCCGGCGAACGTCGCGGAACGGGTCGCAGCACGGTCGCGCGTGTGCGATCCTCGATCCCATGGATGCGATCGCCGCGATCGTGACGGTCGGGCTGGTGCTCGCCCTGCTTGCGGCACTGTGGGTCATTCGGCGGCGGGATGGCGAGATCGATGCCCTGCGGCTCGAGGCCCTGACCTCGAGCCGGCCCGGCCCGACGCCCCCGGAGCCGGATCGCCCGGAACCGATCTACGACCTGCTCCCGGTCGGCGTGATCCAGTTCGACGCGAACCGGCAGGTCGAGCACGCGAACCCGCGCGCCCACTTCCTGCTCGGGGTCGCGCCGGGGCGGCTTGTCGGCCGCACGGTGATGGAGTCGTTCCTCGACGCGCGGATCGAGTCGCTGATCGATGCCGTCCCGGAGGGAGGATCGGCGACCGGCGAGCTCCTGACACAGGCCGGCGACCCTGCTTCCGGCGACGATGACCGCCGCGCGGTCGTTGTCCGCGCGCATCGCGTGGCGGGGGCCGGCGCACTTGTCGTGCTCGATGACGTCACGGAGCTGCGTCGCCTTGAGCAGATCCGATCCGAGTTCATCGACAACGTGAGCCACGAGCTTCGGACGCCGCTCAGCACGGTGCTCCTCCTCGCCGAGACGCTCGCACGCGATGCCGAGGGCGCCGACGTCCCACCGCGGATGAAGGAGCGCATCGCCAAGGTCGAGGTCGAGACGGGTCACCTCGTCCAGATGGTCAACGAGCTGCTCGACCTGGCGCGCATCGAAGGCGGCACCCAGCTCCGGATCGACGACGATGTCGCCGTCGGTCGCCTGGCCGAGGCGTCGGTCGAGCGGCTGCGGCTGTTCGCGGAGCGCCAACAAGTGACGCTCGTGACCGACATCCAGCCCGACCTCCCGGTGGTGCGTGGAAACGAGGAGCGGCTGGGGCAGGTCGTCGTCAACCTCGTCCACAACGCGGTCAAGTTCAGCCCGGACGGCGGCGAGGTTCGGATCGTCGTGCGGCTCGAGCGCGGCCAGGTGGTCGTGTCGGTGATCGACCATGGCATCGGCATCTCGAGCACCGACCAGGCCCGCATCTTCGAGCGCTTCTACAAGGCCGACCGGGCGCGGGTTCGCGGCGGCGGGACCGGTCTCGGCCTGTCGATCGCGCGTCACGTGGTGGAGGGTCACGGCGGGCGGATCTGGGTCGAGTCCGAGGAGGGCCGCGGCTCGACGTTCGCGTTCTCCATACCCGCCTCGGAGGGATCCCAGCCGGCATCGGCGGATCCCGAGCCGGTGGTGAGCGAAGGAGGCAGCTGACGCCGCCCATGGGACGAGGCACGAAGCCCACAGCCGCCCGTGGGACGAGGCACGAAGCCCACACCGCCCGTGGGACGAGGCCGGCGATCGCAAGCTCAGCCGGACCACACGCTTCGGCTGGCCCATCGCGGCGACGTCCGGATTGCGCCCGAGAACTCGCTCGAGGCGCTCGTGCTCGCCACCGGGATCCCGGGTTGCGACGGCGTCGAGTTCGACGTGCGGCTCACCCACGACGGCGTACCGGTGCTCCTCCACGATGCGTCGCTCGAGCGCGTGCAGGGTCATCCGGCCGCGGTCCGGGAGCTCGACGCCGCCGACCTGCGACCATTCGGCATCCCATCTCTCGCGGAGGTGCTCGACGCCCTGCCCGTCGACGCGTTCCTGGACATCGAGCTGAAGGGAGAGGGGCACGGCGCGGCGACCGCGTCGGTTCTGCGAGCTGCCCTGGGCAAGGCGTCGGACCGAGCGGTCATCTCGTCGTTCGATCCGGAGACGCTGGCCTCGATGCGCAGGCGCCTGCACGGCTGGCGCTGCTGGCTCAACGTGGAGGGGCTCGAGCCCGGCGCGCTTACGACCGCGCGAGACCTCGGGTGCGCGGCGGTGTCATGCCGGTGGCAGTCCGTCACCCCGGCGTCGGTCCGGCGCGCGCAGGCGGCCGGGCTCGACCTGGCGGCGTGGCCGGTGCGCCGGCCTGCGACGTTCGACCGGCTTTCGGCGCTCGGCGTGGTCGCCTGCTGCGTGGAGGGCGCCGCGCTCGACGGCGGCACCGCGGGGTAGCGCTCGGCGTAGGCTTTCGGCGACGAGGCGCCCCGGCGACAGCGGACGGACACAGGAGACGAGCATGGCTGGCGAGGTCGGACCCGGGACGGAGCGGCCGGACCGGGTCGTGCTGCGGTCAGGTGGGGCGCGCGTCGCCGTGTGCCCTGATGACGGCGCCCGGCTCGGCTCGGTCGAGGTCGACGGTGCCGAGCTGCTGGTGACCGGTAGCCCGGACGGGCCGATCTACTGGGGCGCCTTTCCGATGGTGCCCTGGGCAGGCCGGATCCGGGACGGTCGGTTCTCGTTCGCGGGCCGGGAGCACCAGCTGCCCCGCAACATGCCGCCCCACGCGATCCACGGCGTGGTGTTCGATCGGCCCTGGACGGTCATGGAGCAGTCGACGGCGTCCGTGACAATGGGCATCGAGCTCGACGACCGGTGGCCGTTCCGCGGCCGCGTCACGCAGCGGATCTCGCTCGAACCGGACCGGCTCCAGGCCGTGCTCAGGCTCGAAGCGGACGAGTCGATGCCCGTGACGATGGGCTGGCACCCATGGTTCCGGCGCGTGCTCGGCACGCCCGGGCCGCCCGGCACGACCGCCACGCCCGCCGCGCCCGGTACGCCCGCCGCGTCCGGTACGCCCGCGGCGTCCGGTACGCCCGGTACCCGCGACGAGTCCGGAGTCGTGCTCCACTTCGACCCCGGCCGAATGCTGGTCCGGGACGCGACCGGCATCCCGACCGGTGAGCTCGTGGCCCCGTCAGCGGGCCCGTGGGATGACGCGTTCACCGGTCTTCGCGCGAACCCGGTGCTCGAGTGGCCCGGGCGCCTCCGCCTCGAGCTCGCATCGAGCTGCGACTGGTGGGTCGCGTACACGCAGCCCGAGCACGCGCTGTGCGTGGAGCCGCAGAGCGGACCGCCCGATGCAGCCAACCTTGGCCCCGTGATCGTGGAGGCCGGCCAGACGCTCGAGCACTCGATGCGCTGGTCGTGGTCGCACCGCCCAGAACGGGCCGGCCGCCGAGGATAGCCCGGCCGCCGAGGACGACTAGCCCGGGACGACGTCGGGCGGCAGCAGGTAGCGCAGCACGCCGCTGCCCGGCCGGAACGGCGGGCCGGGGATGTCGACCCGCGCGATGGCGCCCTTGCGCATGGGCAGGTGCGCCACGCCCAGCAGCTCGGCCATGACCTCCGAGAAGGCGGGGTCATGACCAACGAGGCATGGGCGCTCGGCAGGTGGGGCCGAGCTGATGATCGCGGCCACGACATCGGCGTCGAGCATGCCGGCCAGGCGCTCGTCCACCAAGACCGGCGCGCCGACGGTCCCGGCCACGAGCTCGGCGGTCTGCATCGCCCGCACCTTGGGAGAGGTGACGAACAGATCGGGCGCCTCGCCGCTCGCGGCGAGGACGGCACCGAGGCGCTCGCACTGCGCACGGCCCTTGTCGGAGAGCGGACGGGCGTCATCGTCTCCGGGCCAGCGCGCCGGATTGCCGGCATGCGCGTGGCGCAACAGGTGCAGCTCGGTCAGATCGGACTCGGTGGCCATGTCAGCGAAGCTCGACGGGCCGCCGCTGGGCGGCGAAGCTCCCGGCAGGTCCGGGATCGGTCTCGGCAATGGGCGTCGGGCCGGGCTGTGTCATGGGTTGAGGTCCTCCACCTCGCCAGAGGCGAGAAACACGATGTCCTCGGCGATGTTGGTGACCCGGTCGCCGATCCGCTCCAGGTAATGCGACGGCAAACAGGATCCGGGTTCCAGGATCGACGTTGGCGGGGTCGTCGCGCATGAGCTCGAGCACCTCGTCGAAGATCCCGTGGTACAGCTCGTCGACGTCGTCGTCCATGGCGGCCACCGCGCGGGCCGCCTGCTCGTCGATGTCCACGAGCGCCCGGATGATGCCCGCGGACGAGCGACGCCACCCGCTCGCCCAGCTGCGGCATCCGGACGTAGTTCTTGAGCGGCGCGTGGGGCGCCAGCTTGCGTGCCTGCTTGGCGACCGAGCCCGCATGGTCGCCCATCCGCTCCAGCTCGTACGACACGTGGTCCAGCGTCAGCAGGTAGCGCAGGTCGCGCGCCACCGGGGCCTGGGTCGCGATCGTGGTCGCGATGCGCGCCGTGGCCTCACGCTGGACGTCGTTGATCTTGCGGTCGTCGAGGATCACCTGGAGCGCCGCGTCCGCGTCATGTGCGACGAGCGCCGCGATGGCGGCCTGGATCTGGCTCTCGACCAGCATCCCCATCCGCAGGATGTCGTCCTTGATCTCGTTGAGCTCGAGGTCGTACTGCTGCCGTCGCGGATGGACGCCCCACGGGCGGGGCCACGGGCGCGACCCCAGGCGCGGGCGTGTCCACCACCGCGGCGACCTGTCGGTCGTGCTCGTCCCCACGCTGGCGGCTCGCGATTCTCGGTCATCGTGGCCTCCCGTCTCAGCCGAACCGGCCGGACACGTAGTCCTCGGTCAGCTGGTTGGTCGGGTTGGTGAAGATCGTCGTCGTGTCGGCCATCTCCACCAGGTATCCGGCTCGATCGTCGCCCATGTTGAAGAACGCGGTCTGGTCGCTGACCCGCGCCGCCTGCTGCATGTTATGGGTCACGATCACGATCGTGTACGACTCGCGCAGCTCGGCCATCAGCTCCTCGATCCGGAGCGTGGCCACCGGGTCGAGCGCCGAGGCCGGCTCGTCCATCAGCAGCACCTCCGGGTCGACCGCCAGCGCCCGTGCGATGCACAGCCGCTGCTGCTGGCCGCCGGACAGCGACGTGCCCGGCTGCTTGAGCTTGTCCTTGACCTCGTCCCACAGGGCGGCGTTCACGAGGCAGCGCTCGACCGTCTCGTCGAGGACGCTCCGGGCATGGCGGCCCGTGAGCCGCAGGCCGGCCACGACGTTGTCGTAGATGGACATGGTCGGAAACGGGTTCGGCCGCTGGAACACCATGCCCACGACACGCCGCAGCTGCACCGGATCGACGTCGCGGCCGTAGAGGTCGAGGCCGTCCAGCATCAGCCGTGCCCTCGACGCGGGCGTCCGGGATCAGCTCGTGCATCCGGTTGAGCGAGCGGAGGAACGTGCTCTTGCCGCAGCCCGACGGACCGATGATCGCGGTCACGGCGTGGGGCCGGATCGTCATCGAGACCTCGCGCACGGCCCGGAACGCGCCGTAGTAGGCGGACAGGTCGCGGACCTCGATCTGGCCCGTGACCGGCGTCTCGGTGCCGAGCGCGGCCGGGCATCCGGCCGGAGCGGACGTCCGGGCGCGCACGTGCCATCCCGGCGGCGGCGGTGCTCCGGCCGTCGGCACGCGGGGCCACGGCCGTCCTCGGCGCTGCCGGCGGAGCGGGCGTCTCGGCGACGGGCGGATCGGACAGGTTCACGGACATCTCTCCCTCAGCCGGCCCGTCGGCCCCAGGTCCGATAGCGGACGAGGATGTTGACGGTCAGCACGAACACGAGCAGCAGGAACGCGGCGCCCCAGGCCTGGTCGTTGAGCGGCTCGTACGGCTGGCGGGCATTGGTGTAGATGAACAGCGGCAGGGCGTCCATCGGGTCGCCGAAGTCGCCGACGTTGACCAGTCGGCTGCCCGAGCGCCGTGAACAGCAGCGGCGCCGTCTCGCCCGCGGCCCGGGCCACGGCCAGCATCACGCCGGTGAGGATGCCCGCGAGGCCGGTCGGGATGACGACCGACAGGACCGTTCGCCAGACCGGGACGCCGAGCGCCAGCGACGCCTCGCGGAGCGTTCCCGGGACGAGCCTGAGGATCTCCTCGGTGGTCCGCATGATGACCGGGATCATGATCACCGCCAGCGCGACCGCTCCCGGCGAACGCGTTGTACTGCTTGAACGGCAGCACCAGGAACGTGAACACGAAGATGCCCGACCAGGATCGACGGGACGCCCACCAGGACGTCGGCCGCGAAGCGGACGATGCGCGCGCGAGCGCCGGCCGCTGAACTCGTTGACGTAGACGCCGCCGAGGATCCCGATCGGGACCGCCATGAGCGGTGGCGAGGCCGACCATCTGGAGCGTGCCGAGGATGGCGCCGACGGCCCCGCCGCCGATGCCCAGCGCGCGCGGCGGCTTGGTCGAGGAGGTCGAGGTTGATCGCGGCGATGCCCTTGACGCGTCACGAAGATGCACGATCGCCGCCAGCGGCACGACGCCAGCCACCGCGGCCAGCAGGGCCAGGGCGCGCATCAGCCGGTCGCACGAACGTTCGGCGCCGGTCCCGGCGGTGCGGACGAGAGCACGGCGCGCGGTGATCGCCGGGGTCGCGGTCGTCATGGCGTCAGTCCGCGCCTCACGGCGCCGGATGTCCGCCACACCAGCAGTCGGGCGACGACGTTGAGGACGACGGTGATCACCAGGAGGATCAGGCCCAGGGCGATCAGGCTCGACGTCTGGAGCCCGACCGACGCCTCGTTGAACGTGGTCGCGATCTTGGACGCGATCGTCTGGGCCTGGTCGAACAGCGAGGTCGGGATCGCCTGGGCGTTCCCGATCACCATGGTCACCGCCATGGTCTCACCCAGCGCCCGGCCGAGCCCGAGGATGATGGCGCCCACGATGCCCGACCGCGCGGCGGGCAGCACCGCCTTGGTCACGACCTCCCAGCGGGTCGCGCCCAGCGCGTACATCGCCTCGCGTTGCGCCATCGGCACGCTGCGTGATGACCTCGCGCGAGACGGCCACGATGGTGGGCAGGATCATGATCGCGAGGATCACGCCGGCTGCGAACAGCCCGACGCCCAGCGGCGGGCCCTCGAACAGCGGGATGGTGGTGCCCAGCGTGCTGGTCAGGAACGACTCGACGGTGGCCTTGAGGAACGGCGTGAGGATGAACACGCCCCACAGGCCGATGACGACCGAGGGGATAGCGGCGATCAGCTCGATCAGGAAGGTGAGCGGGCAGCGCCACCCGCCGCGGGCGCGAGCTCGGCAAGGATAGATCGCGGTCAGCAGCGCGATCGGTGTCGCGAACAGCAGCGCCAGCGGCGCCGAGAGCAGGGTGCCCACGATGTACGGAAGCGCCCCGTAGATGCCCGCTACCGGATCCCAGACCGTGCCCGTGACGAAGTCCCAGATGCCGAACGTCTGGAACGCCAGGAGGCTGCTCAGGGTGAGCATCACGGCCAGCCCGACCAGGATCGCGATGATCACGACCAGCTCGTGCCGGAGACGCCACGGAACAGTCGATCGGCGAGCTTCGCTCGACCGGGCGCGAGCCGGCGTGCCGGGTTGCGTGGCGGCGGTCATCGGCGCTATCCCTCGAGGGCTGTGGCGCGCAGGGTAGCGTCCGGGTAGCGAGCCGACCGACCCTGCTCCGAGCTGCAGGGTCGGTCGGCCGGAGCGAGGTCGGGCGGGGCGGTCAGGGCCAGACGGCGGAGCCGCCCGTCGTGATCTGGTGGAGCTCGTCGATGGCCTTCTGCCTGGATCGGCGCGGGCAGCGGCGCGTACCCGAGCGCGTCCTCGTCCGCCTGGCCATCGGTCAGCGCCCAGTAGGTGAACGCGACCATGGCCTGCGCCTTGTCGGCGTCCGACCACTCGACCGGGATCAGCAGGTAGGTGTACGAGGCGATCGGGTAGGTGTCCGCGCCCGGGCCGTTGATGATCGGCGCCTGGCGGAAGTCGGCCGGGAAGTCGGGCGCTGCCGCCTCGGCCGCCGCCGTCACGCCGGCCGTGGAGCCGGCCACGAAGCTGCCGTCGGCGTTCTTGACGTTGGCCGAGGTCAGACCGGTCTGCGACGCGTAGTTGAGCTCCACGTAGCCGACCGAGCCGTCGGTCTGCTTGACGCCGCCCGCCACGCCGTCGTTGCCCTGGGCGCCGATGCCGGTGGGCCAGTTGACCTCCTTGCCGGCGCCCACCTGGCTGTGCCAGTCGGTGCTCACGGTGTCGAGGTAGGTCGTGAAGGCGTTGGTCGTGCCCGAGCCGTCCGAGCGATGGACGACGCGTGATCGCCAGGTCGGGCAGGGTCGCGCCCGGGTTGTGGGCCGCGATCGCCGGGTCGTTCCAGTTGGTGATCTTGCCGAGGAAGATGCCGGCGATCGTGTCTCGCGTCGAGGTTGAGCTCGTCGACGCCCGGGACGTTGTAGATCGACGACCACCGCGCCGAGGGCCGTGGGGACGTGGAGCAGCGTCGACGCCGGCCGGCAGGGCGGCGATCTCGCTCGTCCTTCATCGCGGCGTCGGAGGCGCCGAAGTCGACGGTCTGCTCGGTGATCGCCTTGATCCCGCCGCCGGAGCCGATCGCCTGGTAGTCGAACTGCATGTTCGCGTGCTGTCCGTGTAGTCCTCGAACCACACCTGGTACAGCGGCGCGGGGAACGTCGCGCCGGCGCCCTGGAGGATCACGTTCGCGGAGCTCGGCTCGGGTGCCGTCCCGCTGGGCGCCTGGCTGTCGGGTGCCATGGATCCAGCGGCCGCCGGAGCCTGGGTCGGCTCGGCGGTGGAGCCGGAGCTGCACGCGCCCGCGAACAGCGCTGCGGCGAGGGCGATCGCGCCAACCCGCCGGGTTGAGCTGAGTGTCACAGAGGACTCCTCCACTTGACGCGCGGCACGAACGCACCGCCATGACGTCTTGACTTCACTGCCGCTGCAACTCTCGATCGGTGTCGTCAACGGCTGGTGTGTGATCGGTTAAGGCCTCGTTAACAGGTGATCCGTGTCCGGGGTTATCCGGAGGCCGTTCGGCTCGACCTTGCGCCGACGGTTGACCCACCAATGGTTTCGGCCCCGATAATCGCGGCCGCTCCGGATAACCGAACAGGCGTTCTGATCGGTGCCCGGGCCGTACGCGTTCCAAGGAGTCACGGCCATGGATGCACGCCCTACCCCTCATTGCCCGAGGAGTCGCCCCTTGCTGACCTCGCGGCCTCCTTCACTCGGTCGCTCAGGTCCCGCAACAAGGCGCCGACCACGATTGAGGTCTACCTGCGAGCCATCCTCGAGTACGACCGGTTCGCGGCGGCGCACGGGTATCCCGCGCGATCCCCCAGAAGATCCGACGCGCCCACCTTGAGGCGTTCATCGAGGACGACCAGGGGACGAGGCTGTCGCCGTCAACGGCGTCCGTCCGGTTCACGTCGCGCTCGGCATCTTCTTCCGCTGGCTCGATGCAGGAGGACGAGATCACCAAGCACCCATTCGACGGCATGCAGGCCCCGACCGTGCCCGACACCAACCCCAAGGTCATCTCGGAGGAGGAGGTGGAGGCGTTGCTCAAGGCCTGCGCCGGCCCGTCGTTTCGGCAGCGTCGTGACCGCGCGCTCCTGTCGGTGATGGTCGACACCGGCTGCCGTCGCACCGAGGTGGCGTGCATGACCCTCGAGCGCGATCGATCTGGACGAGCAAACGATCCGCGTCACCGGCAAGGGCAGCAAGTTGCGGACCGTGACCTACTCGTCCCGGACCGCGGAGGCGCTCGACCGCTACCTCCGGTCCGCGACAAGCACCGTGCCCGAGCGCCGGTTCCTGTGGCTCGGCAACAACGGGCCCCTCAATGTCTGACGGCGTTGCCGAGGTTGTCCGTCGGCGGTCGGAGATGGCCGGGGTCCTGCGCGACGATGGGCGGCCACTTCATCCGCACCTGCTGCGCCATCTTGGGCCGACCGCTGGATGTCGAACGGGCTGCCGCTCGACTCGATGTTGGAGCTGGGCGGTTGGTCGGACACGCGCACGGCGCTCCGGTACGGGCGTGCCCGGCGTGCCGACCGTGCGATCGAGGCCGCGCGGAAGCCTGTTCGGGGAAACCGCCTGAGTCCCCAGAGCGCGGTCGCTGCCGCGCGTTCCGACATGACGAGGCGCAGAGTACGGTCACCACCGCGCCTCGTTCGCGTCTACGGGCGCAATCCACGGTGTCCGAGCTGGGTTGAAGTCCGCTCGAATGTTGGTGTTGACATAGGCCGTTCGGCGGTCTGTATCTTGTTACTTGGAACCCGGTCAGACGTTGACCGAAGGCTAGTAGGCGAAGTCCGCCGAACGCACGTCACAGCCCCGGCGCCATTGGTGCCGCTGCGGAGACCGGGCTTCTTCTTCGGAAGGAGCCCGACATGCCTAACTCCGCTCGACGCGGGCCGTATCTCACACCCGTTGACCTCCTGGCCGAGCGCTCGCCCTTCGCCGTCGAACTGACCCGCCGCCGGATCGAAGCGGGCCTCACGCAGCGTGAGTTGTCGGCGCTTACGCGTATCGACACCGGCTACATCTCCGCATACGAGAACTCGCGCCTGAAGCCAGGTCCGGACCACCTGGGGCGGCTTCGCGAGGCACTCCGATGGGCGAGCGAGCGCCGGCGAGATCCGGCGCCGGCAATCGCTCGGTGGCAGGATCGGCGCCGCGAAGAAGCACCTGATGTTCGGCGGGCCATCGATGGCTGAGGCGGCTGAGCCCGCCGCGCCTACCGCCAGTCGTTCGAGGTTGCCCACGGCGGCGACGCGCACGTACGCCGACCTCCCCCAGCGACTTCGACCCGTGGGCCTGTGCCGCGCTTGCCCGGACAGGATCGTGGTCCCAGAGACGGCGACTGACGAGCAGCGCCGCGAGTTCGCCGGGCACCTCCGGTCGATGCACTATCAGCGGCTGGCACTCCGGGCCGTCGCCAAGCGGAGGGCGATGCGATGACCGGCGAGGTGCTGTTCTACGCCGAGCCGACCGGGCAAGGCGATGACCGCTGGACGCTGCGGTGCGACCACGGCGCGGTGCGGTCGGACGAGATCACGAGGACCTTCACCATCGACCTGGTCCTCGGCGCCTACCTGTACTGGGCGCTGGAGCTCGATGCCTCGCTCAGCGACGAGGTTGTGGCGCTGGTCGCCACGCAAACCCTGCTGGGTCGATTGGCAGAGCTTCGCTGGGGGTGCGACTGCGGGCTTCGCCCATACGTGCTCGGAGCGCTGCTTCTCGCAGCAGATGAAGGTCCTCGACAGTCAGGCCGGTCACGCGTGCCAGCCACGCCAACGCCGACGGTTGCCTGCCCATGATGATCCTCGCTAGCTGTGCCCGCGGGCCGTCACGGTTGGACCCGCGGGCGACCGAGGCTAGTGCAGCGGCCGGGGCTGCTCGCAACCGGGAACGCGATCGATGAAGGTCGCCGTCGATCCGAAGGCTCGGCTCGATCGGTGGGCAGGCCTCCTCGCGCCTGTGCAGTGGAAGCCCGGCCACTCGGGGTTCAAGGCGAGGTGCCCGGCCCACGACGACCAGGACCCGTCGCTTGACGTGGACATCCGGGGCGGCAAGTTCCTGTGGGTGTGCCGCGCCGGCTGCGACCGCGGAGCGTGGACGGATCAAGGCGCTGGGCAACGTGCCCAGGCCGAGTCAGTGACCACTGAGATCGCCGCGGCCCGGACGACGACCCGGCGTGGACGGGACCCCGTCAGGAGCTGGCCGACATGTGCGCGGTCAGCCGACGGGCGATTGACCGGATGGCACGGAGCGGTTGGCTCTCAACGAGGGGCACGGCTGTCGCG